>NZ_JBELQA010000004.1:0-404998 GCF_046000495.1 Flavobacterium plantiphilum | reverse complement strand
GTAAATCGATACAATTAAAAAATAGATTATAAATACTGCATAATCTGCAAATTCGAGACTTGAGCTCATAAGAAATTTGTTTTTTAGTTGGTTAATGATAGTTTATAGAATATTAATTTTTCTCATAACAGTTTCGATTCATAAATCTTTTAAAACTTTAGAATTCCTTTAAAATTCCAAATATTAAATAGCGCATATATTTTAATAAGAACTATTTTTTACGAAAAACGAAATCCAAAAGTAAAATAAAAAAACTTATTTCCATCATTTTTTTAAGTGTTAAAAAAACATTTGTAAACCACACCAAAAATAAAACACTGTAAAACAATAATTTACACAATAAAAATTATTCGTATATTTTCTAATTATCCCTGTAAAATGAATATTAATACGATGCTTTTTCGAAAAATCAAATTAAATAAGACACTTTAAACATCCTTTATAATCAGATACTAATAAAGCATTTGGACTTCTTTTATACCATATTCAGCAAAACTATCATCTTCTAATAACAGAATTAATTTTCCTGCTGCAGAAACTCCTGTAATGATTCCCATAAAAGATTTTTCTTTAACTTTAAAAGGCATTGGAACACCCTTTTTAAACAAAATTCTTAAGTAATTACTCCATAATTCCTGAGAATTTGAATGAATTTCTAATAAATTTTCTTTTAATTGTTCAACGATTAGAACTAATAATTCTTCTTTATTAAAAACAGCATCAGCAACTACAGCCATTGAAGAAGCTTTAGGCAAATCATCAAAATTAGTCTGATTAACGTTTAAACCTATCCCTATTATTGAAGATATATGACCGCCGGTTTTAAAAGTATTTTCTATCAAAATACCGCCAATTTTAAAATTAGCTGACATAATGTCGTTTGGCCATTTTACACTTAAATTTTTAATATCGAAAGTTTTCAGTACCTGAACGATTGCTAATGCTGTTGCAATGTTAAGTTGATAAATACCATTTGGATTTAAAACAACATCTTTCAAAAAAACACTCATTATTAAGTTTTTAGATGCCTCGGTATTCCAAACCGATCCCATTTGACCTCGCCCTTTAGTTTGATTTTCAGCACTGACTACGGTGAAATTTTGTAATTCCTGCGTAAGTGACAGCCCTTTTAGGAAATCGTTTGTAGAATCTATGGCATTGAGTTTGATTAGTTTCATTAGCAATTATTTTTGTAACATAATTTAATATTATGTTAAGGTTCAAAAATAATCACAAAAAATGGTAACTTTACACCCTTATTATAAAAATAATTCATGGCAAAAAAGACTGTAAATAATGATGACCTACTGGCAAACATTATCAAAGGAATAGAAGAAGTAAAAGGAAATGATATAGATATTCTCGATCTTAGAGAAATTGACAGCGCAGTTTGCGACTATTTTGTTATCTGCAACGGAAATTCAAATACGCAGGTTAACGCAATTGTTAACTCCATTCAAAAAGTAGTTTCAAAAGAAATTAAAGATAAACCCTGGCATGTTGAAGGAACTGATAATGCTGAATGGGTACTTATGGACTATGTTAATATCGTTGTTCACGTTTTTCAAAAACAAATTAGAGAATATTACAATATCGAAAGCTTGTGGGGTGATGCAAAAATTACTACAATTGCAAATAAATATTAAAGTAAGATAAAAGATAATGGCAAAAGACAATAATCCAAATCCTAATAAATTCAAAATAAGTCCATGGTTAGTATACACTGCCATTTTACTTATTTTTCTGTTTATCAGCTTCATAACAGGAAGTTCCAGTTTACAGGAACCGGCTCAGTTAAAATCGTCTAACATAGATAGTATGTTAACCAAAGGCGAAATTAAAAATGTTATCATTTTTAACAATAAAGATGCTGAAATATACCTTTCGGAAAAAGGATTAAAAGATCCTGCAAATAAAAAAGTCGCTAAAGACATATTTGACAGACCAAATAAAGGACCGCATTACACCACTAAATTTGGTGATTTAAAATCTTTTCAGGAAAAACTGGATGCTGCTAAAGCTGAAAAAAAACTTGTTGATTACGATTTCAAAGAAGCCAGTAACTGGTCAGATATTATTATCAGTTTACTTCCGGTAATTATTATAATTGGGGTATGGATTTTTATTATGCGTAAAATGTCAGGTGGTGGCGCAGGCGGTGGAGGACAAATTTTCAATATCGGAAAATCTAAAGCCAGACTTTTTGATGAAAAAAATGATGTTAAAACCACGTTTAAAGATGTAGCCGGACTGGAAGGTGCAAAAGAAGAAATTCAGGAAATTGTAGAATTCCTTAAAAACCCGGAAAAATTCACTAATCTTGGAGGTAAAATTCCTAAAGGAGCTTTACTTGTAGGGCCTCCGGGAACCGGAAAAACCTTATTGGCTAAAGCGGTTGCAGGTGAAGCACAGGTTCCTTTTTTCTCCTTATCAGGTTCTGATTTTGTTGAAATGTTTGTAGGTGTTGGAGCTTCACGTGTACGCGATTTATTCAAACAGGCTAAAGAAAAATCACCAGCAATTATTTTTATAGACGAAATTGACGCTGTAGGTAGAGCCCGCGGAAAAAACAATATGTCAGGTGGTAATGATGAGAGAGAAAACACTTTAAATCAATTGCTGACAGAAATGGATGGTTTTGGCAGTCAGACTAATGTCATTGTTCTGGCAGCTACAAACAGAGCCGATGTATTAGACAAAGCTTTAATGCGTGCCGGTCGATTTGACAGACAAATTTTTGTAGACTTGCCGGATGTACGCGAACGTGCAGAAATTTTTCAGGTTCATTTAGCTCCATTAAAAAAAGTAGAAGGTTTAGACTTAGACTTTTTAGCAAAACAAACTCCCGGTTTTTCCGGTGCAGATATTGCCAATGTATGTAATGAGGCTGCTCTAATTGCTGCACGTAATAACAAAACGGCTGTTGACAAACAAGATTTCCTTGATGCAGTAGACCGAATCGTAGGCGGATTAGAAAAGAAAAATAAGATCATTACACCCGAAGAGAAAAAAGCAATTGCAATTCACGAAGCCGGTCACGCAACTGTAAGCTGGATGCTGGAACATGCTGCACCGTTAATTAAAGTAACCATTGTTCCTCGCGGACAGAGCTTAGGAGCTGCATGGTATTTACCTGAAGAACGTCAAATTGTTCGCCCTGACCAAATGCTTGATGAAATGTGCGCTACTATGGGAGGTCGTGCTGCTGAAAAAGTAACTTTTGACCGGATTTCAACCGGTGCCTTGAGTGATTTGGAAAAAGTAACCAAACAAGCCCGAGCCATGGTTACCATCTATGGTTTGAATGATAAAATAGGAAATGTAACTTATTATGACTCATCCGGACAAAGCGAATACAGTTTTTCAAAACCTTATTCAGATGAGACTGCAAAAGTGATAGACACTGAAATATCGGCACTTATAGAAAGTCAGTATCAAAGAGCAATTCAGATATTAGAGGAAAATAAAGATAAGCTAAATCAACTGGCTAATATTCTTATCGAAAAAGAAGTCATTTTTAAAGACGATTTAGAAGCCATTTTTGGAAAAAGAAGCTTCGATAAAAATCTGGAAGAAGTAGTCTCTTAATTAGACTATTGACATAAATTATTTAAAATCTTAATTCAAAACCGCGTTTTGAATTAAGATTTTTTTATCTTTGAACGGTTACAAATAATATATAAAGTACCCTACAAAATATGAGTCTTTTTAGAAAAATTTTCGGATCTAGTATTTCGGCATCAGATGAGGAAAAAGAAAACCAGAATAGCAATTTCTTTCCTGAGAGTAATATATCTGTGGACGAACAATTTATCTATAATTTCAAGAAAAACGGAGGTAAATTTTTATACTGCGAAAATACTCAGGAAGTAAAGGACCAATTTGAAAACATCCTCGAAGAAAATGACTGGTTTGAAAGCGAAGTCCTTAGTTATGATCCAAAACTTTTTGACCTGTTAGAAGAAAACAAACTCAATTATACGAAACCGGCAAACCCTAAATTTTTATTTTCCAGCTGTGAAAACTTGATTGCAGAAGAAGGATCTATCCTTTTTTCCTCTAAACAAATCAAGCAGCTTAAACCTAATGAATTACCTGTTAACATAGTAGTATTGGCGACAACCAGTCAAATTTTAGCTATGAAAAGTGATGGACTTAGTGCTATAAAAAAGAAATACGAAAGAGACTATCCTACAAATATTACAGCTATAAAATATTTTGAAAAAGCAAAAGAAGAAGACTTTACCCAGTACGGAAGTTCGGCAAAAAATCTTTATTTGTTGCTTTTAGAAGATCTTTAAAATGAATGAAACCCTTAAAAGATCAATATCGGGTGCCATCTATATCCTATTGTTGATAGCTTCCATATTATATTCTACCGAAAGTTTCTTTATACTTTTTGGTATATTTTTGGTGATAGCCATAGCCGAATTTTGCAATCTGACCCAAGTCAACAGAATACTCCCGCTAATTACAGGAGTATTATTGTATGGAACTGTTACTTTAATCAGTCATTACAATAAAATCACTACCACAACGATTAATGATTTTTTTGATACTAATATTCAGATTACAGTCAATGTACAACAACTCAATATTGTATTATTAGCTATAACTTTAGTGGTATCGGTTAAATGCATTCTTTTTCTGTTTTATGATAACATTCAAAAAATAAGTACTTCTTCAAAATACCTATATCTTTTTGGATACATCATACTTCCTTTTATTTTTATTACTAAAATTTCATTTGGAATTAAAGATTATAATCCTAAAATCATAATCGGATTGTTTTTAATAATTTGGACCAACGATACTTTTGCATATATTGTTGGAAAATCTATTGGTAAACATAAACTTTTTGAACGTATTTCTCCTAAAAAAACGATTGAAGGCTTCATTGGCGGGATTCTTTTTGCCATATTAGCGGGTTATTTGATTTCAAAATATTACATTCGCCCTAACCCTCAATTCAGCAGCCAGTCTATTTTAATCTGGACTTCGATTGCTGCAATTGTAGGTGTTTTTGGAACCATTGGCGACTTGGTAGAATCCAAATTCAAAAGAATTGCCGGGGTTAAAGACAGCGGAAATATTATGCCTGGGCACGGAGGTGTACTAGATAGACTAGATAGTGTTATATTTGTAGCACCAATTATATTTTTATTTTATCAAATTTTAAATTATGTTTCATAAAGAAGGAACCAAGACTATTTTACTGGGAATTATTTTTACTGCTTTAGTACTATTAATTTCTGACTATTTTGTTGATATAATCTGGCTTAAAAAAGGATTACAAATTTTTGCTTTTTTTATTCTTGTTATCATTTTACAATTCTTCAGAAATCCAAAAAGAGCTGTAGATATTAACGAAACCCAGATTCTCGCTCCTGTAGATGGAAAAGTTGTGGTAATTGAAGAAGTATATGAAGGAGAATATTTTAAAGACAAACGGTTACAGGTTTCTATTTTTATGTCTCCTATAAATGTTCACGTAACCCGATATGCGATGAGCGGAATTATAAAATTCAGCAAATACCATCCTGGGAAATTTTTAGTTGCCTGGCACCCGAAAGCAAGCGAAGAAAATGAAAGAACAACGGTGGTTATAGAAAACAATACTTTTGGTGCTGTTTTATACCGCCAGATTGCGGGAGCCTTAGCTAAAAGAATTGTTAATTATGCACAGGAAGGGATGCAGGTAGTTCAGGGTACAGATGCCGGTTTTATAAAATTTGGTTCCAGAGTCGATTTATTTTTACCTTTAGGTACTCCGGTTAATGTAGTTTTAAATCAAAAAGTAATTGGAGGAAAAACTATTATTGCAATAAAAAAGTAATGACTGAAAAAGATTTAGATACCCGTTTTAATGAAGCTGTAAAAAAAGCTTCTAAAATGACTCAGGCATCTCTCCCTCAGGATGTCCAATTAAGACTATATGCTTTTTACAAACAGGCAACCATTGGCACAATGGAAATTAGGCAAACTTCCAATTTTCATTTAAGAGATGCTTTTAAAATAAATGCCTGGATGCAAATCAGTCATATTTCTGCCGAAGAAGCCAAAGAAAACTACATAGCAATTATTAATTCTCTTTGAAACATAAGAAGCAATACAATGAAAAAACTTTTTTTAACAGCAACATCTCTCTTATTTTTTAGTTTTTTTATTTCATGTAATAAGAAAAAACTAATTGAAGTGGTTGAAGTTCCGTTACCCACAGCTCAGGAAAAAGTAACTATTGGGTTTCCTGATGATGTAAAAGCAGCTCCCGGTTCTTTTTTATTAGAAAAACTACCTTATTCTTATGATGCATTAGCACCCACAATTTCTCCGCTTACTTTAGAAATGCATTATTCCAAACATTATCTGACTTACACTAATAATCTTAATACGGCAATTGCAGGAACAGAATATGAGAATTTAACTATAGAAGAAATTCTGACCAAACTTGATATCAATGATACAGAACTAAGAAACAATGCCGGAGGTTTTTATAACCATTCCCTGTATTGGAAATCAATGGCACCTAATGCCGGTGGAAATCCTACAGATACAATTGCAGCTGTTATAAACAGAGATTTTGGTTCTTATAATAATTTTAAAACCGCGTTTAAACAGGAAGCGACAAAACAATTTGGCTCAGCCTGGGTTTGGTTAATTGTAGATAAAGCAGGTAAACTTAAAATTACCAGTTCTCAAAACCAGGATAATCCTCTGATGAAAAATGCTGCTGTACCAGGCACCCCTATTTTAGCTTTAGATCTTTGGGAGCATGCGTATTATTTGGGACATCAATACCGCCGAAGAAGTTATATAGAATCCTTTTTTAATGTTATCAATTGGGAAAAAGTAAATGAAAACTATCGCAATACTTTTATCAGAAAAAGGTACTAGCAAATTCTTTAATTCTATAAACTTAAAGCTGATGAGTATTTCATCAGCTTTTTTCAATTAAATCAAAGCGAATAATTCCCCCGCTTCTACTTTTAAAATCATAAATAAATAGTAATATTTATTGGGATTGTTTCCTTTTTCATAAATTTGACAAAAATATATACCCTTGAATAAATCACTGTTTGTCATCTGTTTTGCTCTGTTTTTACTTACTTTTATGAATGTAAGTGCGCAAACACCTAAAAAAATAATCGTTGAGCATTCTGATTTTGCCGATGTAAATCAGGCCGAAATGCCCGATGCTTTTTTACTGACCGGAAATGTAGTTGTAAACCATGACGGAGTCGTTTTAACCTGTAATAAAGCCTATTATTTTCAAAAAGAAAATTACATTAAAGCCTTTGGAAATGTACAATTAGTACAAGGGGATACTCTTTATTTAAATAGTAAATATGCCGAATATAACGGAAACGTAAAAAAAGCATTTGCCACAGGTGATGCCGTGATGACTTCTCCTGATGCGACTTTAAGTACAGACACCATAAATTTTGACCGTAATGTTCAGGAAGTTTTTTACAATACTAAAGGAACCATTGTAAACAAAGAAAATACACTGGTAAGTAAATCCGGCAGGTATTTTGTTGCCGAAAAAAAATTCAAATTTTTAACCGAAGTTGTGGTAACAAATCCAAAATATGTCATCAAATCGAATCATTTAGATTATTACAGCAATTCCGGGCATTCTTATCTTTTTGGCCCTTCAACGATAACAAGTGCAGCCAACTTTATTTATACTGAAAAAGGATTTTATGACTCTAAAAAAAATCTCGCCCATTTTCTTCGGAAATCGTATATTAAATATGACAACCGACTTATAGAAGGAGACAGTTTGTATTATGACAGAAATCAGGAATTTGCATCGGCTACGCGAAATGTAAAAATTACCGATTCTATTAACAGAGGCGTTGTAAAAGGCCATTATGCCGAAATTTTCCAAAAGAAAGATTCGATGTATGTAACCAAAAGAGCCGTTGCTGTTAATTTTGTCGAAAATGACTCTGTTTATATCCATGGAAAAAAACTGATGGTAACCGGAAAAGAAGGAAACCGAATTATCCGGGCTTTTAATAATGTCCGTTTTTTTAAAGTTGACATGAGCGGAAAATGTGATTCCATTCATTCGAGTTCCAAAACAGCACTCACAAAACTCATTGGAAACCCTATTCTCTGGAACGGTGAAAGCCAGATAACCGGAGATATCATGCATCTTATTGGAGATAATAAAACACAAAAACTAGACTCGCTCAAAGTACTCAACAATACTTTTATTATTTCTAAGGATACACTGGGAACAGGCTACAATCAAATAAAAGGTTTGAATCTTTATGGTAAATTCCTCGAAGGAAAACTCCATGATGTTGATATTGTTAAGAATGCCGAAGTGATTTATTATATGCGAAATGACGATCAGGAACTCATTGGAATCAATAAAAATGTAAGTAGTAAAATCAACATTCTTTTTGATAAAAACGCCATTGAGACCATCACTTTTTTCCAACAGGTAGACGGTGATATTTTCCCTGAAGACGAATTAGACGAGCATGACAGGAAATTCAGGGGTTTTAATTGGCGTGGAGACGAAAGAATAAAATCAAAAGATGATATCTTTCCCGAAGAGGAAAATCAATACAACGACAAGATGATTGAAGAGACTAAAAAAGAAGCCGCTGAAGAAAATGTTCCAATGAAAGTCAGAAAAGAAACTTTAGACTACGATAAAAAGAAGAAAAAGAAATAGCTAGTTAGTATCTAGTCCTTAGTTTTCAAAACTTGGTTATTAGTCTTTTCAGTTTTAAATTTAATAGTTTTTAAAGCTTAGAAACTAATGACTGGCGATTAAGAACTTAAGAAATAAAAAATGAACTCAGATTTTATAAAATATCAGGCACAAACTTCTCCATACCCTTTAGGAATGGAAGTTTCACATGCCATAGGTTCTTATATCTACGACATCAATAATAAAAAGTATTTAGATTTTGTAGCCGGAGTTTCGGCTTGTACCTTAGGGCATCAGCATCCGGGAGTTAATCAGGCGATAAAAGACCAATTAGACAAATATTCGCATGTGATGGTTTATGGAGAATATTCGCAAAGCCCAGCCGTAGAATATTGCAAACTGATGGCTTCCCTTCTACCCGCTCCATTAGACAAGACCTATTTAGTAAATTCAGGTACTGAAGCCATTGAAGGTTCGTTAAAATTAGCCAGAAGAGTTACCGGCAGAAGCCAGTTAATTTCCTGCCTTAATGCCTATCACGGAAACACCATGGGCTCTATGAGCGTTATGGGATTTGAAGAACGTAAGCAGGCGTTTCGTCCTTTAATACCTGATGTAGATTATATCACTTTTAATAAGGAATCCGATTTAGAAAAAATAACCACTAAAACAGCGGGTATTTTACTCGAAACTATTCAGGGTGGTGCCGGATTTATAACACCGCACAATGATTTTCTGAAAAAAGTACGTGCCCGCTGCAACGAAGTTGGTGCGATGATGATTCTCGACGAAATTCAGCCCGGTTTTGGAAGAACAGGTAAGCTTTTTGGTTTCCAGAATTACGATGTTGTTCCTGATATAGTTGTTATGGGAAAAGGAATGGGCGGCGGAATGCCTGTAGGCGCTTTTACAGCCTCATCAGCGATGATGGATTTATTAACCGAAAATCCTAAGTTAGGCCATATCACGACCTTTGGCGGACATCCTGTCATTGCGGCAGCCTGTCTGGCAACTTTAAAAGAATTGATCCAAACTAACCTGATGCAGGAAGCTTTAGAAAAAGAAAAGCTCTTCAGAACACTTTTGGTACACCCTTTGATACAGGAAATCAGAGGAAAAGGATTGATGCTTGCTGCAATGACGGCTGATGCAACAATCACAAATGAAGTGATATTAAAATGTCAGGACAGAGGACTTATTTTATTCTGGCTCCTCTTTGAAGGATGCGCCATCAGAATTACACCTCCTTTAACCATTTCTAAAGAAGAAATACGTGAAGGATGCGCTATAATACTAGAAGTAATGGACGAAGTTATGGCTTCAGCTAAAAAATAAACTCAATACTTCGATTAACTAAATTGCTTTTGTTAATTAAATTGTTCACAATAATTCATTTTTTTCTTCAAAAATAACACTAAGGATGCCTAACTTTAAGCTAGGCCAAATTCTAAAAACAGAAAGTATGCAACTAAGCAACGAAGAAGAAGATTATAACTTATCGCTATCCAAATTTGAGTCCATGTTGAAAACCAACAAAGTACTCTTTTTTGACTCTGAAGAGTTTGAAGAAATTATACTTCATTATTTAGATACAGGTAAGGCCGCTTTAGCTAAAAAAGCGCTTAAATTAGCATTAGACCAACACCCTAAGTCTACAGGCTTAAAACTCGTTCAGGTTGAAATGCTGGTTTATGATGACAAATTGGATATAGCTGAGAAATTACTCAACGAGCTATATGCCATTGAACCGAACAACGAAGAAATTTATATTCAAAAGGCTAACATCTACTCTAAAAGAGACCAACATGAAAAAGCCGTTGAATTACTAAAAATAGCTTTGCAATACACTGATGATTATGCCGATGTGTATAATCTGATAGGTATGGAATATCTTTTCATGGACAACCTTGAATTAGCTAAAGAAAGTTTTATCAAATGTCTTGAAGAAGATATTGAGGATCAATCTGCTTTATACAATGTTGTGTACTGCTTTGAATTCTTAGATCAAAATGAAGAAGCCATAACCTATCTGGATCATTATATTGATAAAAATCCTTATAGTGAAATTGCCTGGCATCAAAAAGGACGCTTGCATTACGGACTTAAAGATTATGAAAATGCTATTCGTGCCTTTGATTATGCTACACTCATTGACGACGAATTCTTAGGAGCTTTTATGGAAAAAGCAAAGGCATTAGAACGTTTAGAAAAATATGATGAAGCTATAGAAAGTTACAAAAGAACTATCGAATTAGACGATGCGACTTCGTATGCTTTGCTTCGAATAGGTAAATGTTATGAAAAGTTAGGAAATAAAGTATTAGCTCTTAAATTCTACAACGAAACAGTGCATGAGGATCCGTTATTGGATAAAGGATGGATAGCTATTACGGATTTTTATTTGCGAGAGCAAAATTACCAAAAAGCGCTTTTCTATGTCAATAAAGCCTTAGCAATTGACAATCAAAATCGTTTTTACTGGAAAAGATATGCTAGTATCAACAGGCATATGAACTTTTTTGAAGAAGCTGAATTTGGTTTCAGAAAAGCAGTCGAATTTGGAGATACTGAACTAGACACCTGGTTGTTTTGGGTTGATATTTTACAATTTTTAGGCGAATTTGAAAGTGCTATCCATACGCTGTTGCAGGCAGCTGATTATTTCCCGGAAGAAAATGAAATAGAATACCGTCTGGCTGGTCTTTATTTTATGATTCAGGACAACAGAAAAGCTAAATTCCACTTAAGTAATGCACTCCGTTTGAATTTTGACAATTACATCCTCATTGAGGATTTATTTCCAGTGGTTTGGTCAAAAAAAATGGTGCAAAATTATATCGAAAAACATAAAAAATAATAATGACCCAAAATTCAAGAAAGCGCTTCGGTTTACTGGGGCGTAATATCAGTTATTCCTTTTCTAAAGGACATTTTACAACTAAATTTGAAAAAGAAAAATACCAGGGATATACCTATGAAAACTTTGATATTCAGGAAATATCAGCATTTCCTGAAATCATTAAAAACACAGAACATTTAAAAGGTCTGAATGTTACCATCCCTTACAAAGAGGAAGTTATTCCCTATTTAGACAAATTATCTAAAAAAGCAACTAAAATTGGTGCTGTAAACACCATTAAAATTACTAAAAAAGGAAAACTTAAAGGATACAATACTGATTATTTCGGTTTTTTAAAATCTCTAAAACCCTTATTGCAGCCGCATCATAAAAAAGCATTAATCCTGGGAACAGGCGGTGCTTCTAAAGGAGTTGCTTTTGCATTAGAGGAACTGGGAATTGAGTATACTTTTGTTTCCAGAAAAGCCTCTGAAAAAGCCATTGATTACAGTCAGCTGAATGCAGATGTTTTTAAAGAATACCAGATCGTAATCAACTCAACACCTATTGGAACAAGCCCAAATATTGAAGCCTGTCCTGAGATTCCTTATGAATTCTTTACAGAGCAACATATTGCTTACGATTTAATTTACAATCCGGCTGAAACACAATTTCTAAAAAATGCCAAAGAAAAAGGAGCACAAATAAAAAATGGATTAGACATGCTTATTTTTCAGGCTGAAAAAGCTTGGGAAATCTGGAATAAATAATATCCAACATGAATTTCCTCTGTTCTCATTACTGCTTAGTCGAAATCGTAGAACAAAATTTAAATAATCATTATTCAAGGGGAGGCTTTCTAGCCGCCCCTTGACTTTTTAAAAACAAAAAAAATGTATTTAAAAAAACACATCTTATTATCACTGACTCTATTATTGTTATGTATTTCTAATATTTCGGGACAAATAACTCTCCCTAAAATACTGGGACATAATATGGTCTTACAACAGCAGAAAAAAATTCCTGTTTGGGGAACAGCTGCTGCCGGCGAGAAAATTACAGTAACTTTTGCAGGACAAAGGAAGAATACCGTTGCTGATCAATCAGGAAACTGGATGATAAAACTCAATCCTCTGAAAGCATCCTTTCAAGCACGAGAAATGAGCATTCAGGGTACAAATACTATTGTTCTTAAAAATATATTAGTGGGTGAAGTTTGGCTTTGTTCCGGACAATCAAACATGGAATACGCTATGCGTAAATACAGCGACTATCAAACTAAAACCAAAGGCTATCATCCGCCGGAAGATGATTTGAATAACGCTGACAATACAAACATTCGCATTTTTCTGGACCGAAGAAAATACATGGATCCAAGTCCTGAACATTTGGGATGGGACAATGCAATGGGAAAAGCATTGGTGGACTTTTCGGCTGTTGGTTATTATTTTGCAAAAGATTTATACGCTAAATTACATGTACCAATAGGAATGATTTCTGCTGCGGTACCCGGAAGTCGCATTGAACCCTGGATTCAGGCTTCAAAAATGGAAATAGAACCCAAACTAAAAAACGGACAAATTCTGGGCAAATTAAGCAATGATGGTGGCGATGCCGGAAAATTTTATGACACGATGATAGAACCACTCCTTCCATACAGTATAAAAGGAATCTTATGGTATCAGGGAGAATCCAATTGCTTTTTGGGTGAAAACATCAGATATGCCTACAAACTAAAAACTTTAATACAAAGCTGGCGTAACGACTGGAAGGACAAACAGCTGCCTTTTTATTTTGTTCAGATAGCCCCATACAATTATTCTGCTTCAAAAGACAGACCACTTACCGTTAAAAGTCTTCCTGAATTCTGGGAAGCTCAGGCTTTAAATTTAAAGTTAAAAAACACTGAATTAGTCACAATTACTGATTTAACAGATACTATAACCGAATTGCATCCCGGTTACAAATGGGAAGTAGGCCGCAGACTGAGCTTAACCGCCACTAACAAAACTTACGGAATGCAAAATGTAGTTTATTCCGGACCGCGTTTCCAAAAAATGAAACTTGAAAATAACAGCATCGAAATTTCTTTTACCCATACGGGAAGCGGCATAGCAAGTCGCGATGAAAAACCTCTGACCGGATTTACTATTGCCGGAGCTGATAAAAAATTTGTTGCTGCAAAAGCTATTCAGCAAGGGGACAAAGTAATGGTTTCTGCTCCCGGAGTTCCACATCCCTATTATGTCCGTTTTAACTGGAATGAAGCTGCACAGTCAAATTTTATCAATAAAGAAGGACTTCCTGCTGTTCCTTTTAGAACCGACAATCCTTGGGAAAAGCTCTTCTGAAAAACATTTTAAATAAATGAAACTCCTCTTTCGAATTTAGATCAAAAGAGGAGTTTTTTATTAAACGACCTAAACATTTATAACTTTTAACAGTAATTTTAAAAAATTAGATTAATATAGATTTTTTAAAAGCAAATAGAACATGCGAATACTAAAACAATCCCACACTAAAATATAACACACAAGTAACAAACACTTTATACCTTTAACTTATGCTAAAAAACAAAGTATAATTAAAGATAGATACCATGAAAAATTCTGAAGATAAAAAAGAAACTACTGAAAATAAAATTGAGAAAAATTTAAATGAATTAAATTATCCTGCAAATGAGGATATTTACAATCAGGAAGAAAAGGTTAAAAATATTAATTTAGATGCTATTACTACTGAAAATGACAGGGACACAAAAGAGGATACAGGGATCGAAAATAATTTTAATACCGAAAAAGAAAATAAACCCGGGGATGATTTGGACGTACCGGGTAGCGAACTCGATGATGCCCAGGAAGAAATAGGATCAGAAGATGAAGAAAACAATTACTACAGTCAAAGTGATAATAAATAAAAAATTAAAAGTACTTTAAAATCCCGCTTCGGTGGGATTTTTTTATACTACAATTTTGAAAACACAAGGTTTATTAAAAATCCATTATATTTACTATTCTCCAAAAAGAGGTTTTATTCCATTAATAATTATGGCTTATGAAAGAAAAATATTTTTACTACCTGTCTTTATTCTTCTGTATTGTTTTAAATGCTCAGGAAAAAACAAACTATCAATCATTAGATCATAAAAATCCTGTTTTATTTACAGGAAAAACCATTGTGTATAAAGGAAAAACGATTGTGTTAGGTCCAAAATCTTTTTTTATTGACAGGGAACTCACTGATGCTCAGACTGCCAAATATCCTTACATCTATAATTCTGTAAATGAAGCTGTAAAACATCTTAGTGACGGAACGGAAAGTGCACCAATGACATTGTATATAGCTCCAAATGTGTACTGGATTGACAATCCTGATGATCCTGAAATCAGAAAACCGGAAGGAGACGGCAGTGTTCCTTATGGTTTAATTATAAAATGTGAATGGTTAAAATTCTATGGACTTACTGACAATCCTGAGAATGTGGTACTGGCAGCTAATCGCGGGCAAACCATTGGTGCAATTGGCAATTTTACACTGTTTAAATTCTCCGGACAGGGAACCGGTTCAGAGAATGTTACTTTTGGTAATTATTGTAATGTAGATTTAGAATATCCATTAAAACCAGCATTAAACAGAACAAAACGGGCTTCGGCTATTGTCCAGGCACAATTGATTCATTGTGACGGTGATAAAATTTTAGCCCGCAATACGCGTTTTATCAGTCGCCTCAATCTTTGTCCGTTTGTTGGTGGTAAAAGAGTACTTTTCGACAGATGCCATTTTGAATCTACAGACGATGCTTTATGCGGAACCGCTGTTTACCTCAACTGTACGCTGGATTTTTACAGTTCTAAACCCTTTTACTGGACACGCGGTACGGGAGCGGTGTTCCTGAATTGTGATATCCAATCATTGACTTCCGGAAATCAGTTTTTTACAAAAGCTAACGGTCAGCTTGCAGTTATTGACACTCGTTTTGTAGCTAAAAATGATATTTATCTTGGATGGAACGATAACCTGCCTGATCAAACCCGTAATTACCAATACCAGCTAAGACTCAATAACAAGCCGGTTTTTATCGAAAAAAACAATCCTGCTTCCACAGTAAACATGGATACCCTTGCTGTTCTGGATGCTTACTGTTTTAATTATAATAGAAAAACCATTTACAATACTTATAACCTGCTGTCTGGCAATGACAATTGGGATCCAATGCAGATAAAAAACACTGTTTTAGCTGCTGAGAAAGCAAATCAGAAAAAATATACACAGCTACCCACCCAACTTTTGATTACTCCTGATCAGATTTCGATAGAAACGAACAAAAATAAAGCCGTTTTAAAAACAATAGTAAACCGTTTTGGCAATTATGAATTAAAAGGTGAAAAAATAATCTGGTCAGTAGAAGATAAAGACAAACCCTTTGTAAGTTTGAAACCAAATGAAGATGGAAGCGAATGCGAAGTAACTCCTAATAACTACAATGATTCTGTAAAAACAATACTCATTACTGCTAAAACAGCTTCCGGTTTAGAAGCCGTTACTGTAATTGATGTGGCTCCGCCAAAATTAACCAGTCCTTCATTTGCAGAAGCACCACAACTTTCGGAACCAAAGAATGGAACAATTAATCTGAAGTACCAGATTGACAGTTCTTTCAAAGACGAATCTCAAATAAAATGGTATCGCTGTTCAGACCGCAATGGAAAAAATGCTATTGAAATTTTAGTGAGTAGAAACAATATCCCTCTTGTTAATTATCCGCTTACCATAAATGATACCGGCTATTACATTATGGCTACAGTAGCTCCAAAACACATTCGGAGTGATGCCGGAAAAAGTTTTACTGTAATCACAAAAAATCCTGTTTCAGTCGAGGATATTACAACTGAAAAAAACAGGCTTTCCACTAATTTTAAAAATAATTCGACCATAAATCAACTTGCCATTATTCCGGGATTCTGGACATTAGCACCATTTATACAGAATAACGATGCTCCTAATACTAAAGATGCCTGGTTTTATGGAGAAGGGGTTGATGGTGCAAATAATCAAGTGGGACTTTTACAGACAGGACGCAGTGCAAAACTAATTTATAATGCAATTAAAAGAGATTACAGCGACATGAAAATCAGACTTGATGTTACGCCTTTTAAAACGGCCGGTCAGGGTTTTAGTGTAGCGCACATGTATATGGACATACTTATAAAATACAAGCCTGAAACACAGACCGGTTATGCATTACGTTTAATCAGAACCACAAAACACCACGATGCAATAGATGGTGTTTTATTAGCCTATAAAAACGGAATTGCTACTGAAATAAGCCAGGCATTTTCTACCAA
Source organism: Flavobacterium plantiphilum (assembly GCF_046000495.1). Taxonomy (NCBI): domain Bacteria; kingdom Pseudomonadati; phylum Bacteroidota; class Flavobacteriia; order Flavobacteriales; family Flavobacteriaceae; genus Flavobacterium; species Flavobacterium plantiphilum. Next base: position 388,143 of record NZ_JBELQA010000004.1, on the reverse strand, counting down.
TGCTTTTAAGGGCAAATGCACTATTACACTGGAAGTAAAAGCTAATGAATTAACTGCAAAAATATCAAACGGGGATTCGGAAATAAAAAAAGCGACTCCGGACGGGGTTTATCCTCAGGCTTTTTTAAAAGCAACTATTGCCCCTGATTCTTCCGGTAGTTTTGGAATACTTTATAACGGTGGCTCGCAGACCATGATTAATGAAATTAATGCCGAATGGAAATAACAGTTCATAAAAATACCCCAAAAAGAATTGCTTTTTTTTGGGGTATATAATTTTAGACCAATCGTTTTATTCTAAAATAAGACCTATCTGACCATCATCATCAAGTTTAACACTGGTATCATCAGCATTCAATTCGCCTTTTACTTCCAGTTCTTCGGGAATTACTTCTTCAGGAGCTTCATAAGGCAATGGTTCCAAATTGTTGACCTGTTTTAGCTTATCGGTAGTTAATTGATTTCCGAGCGCTTTAAAGCCTTTTACAGCAATAAAATTCTCTACATCAATTGTTACACTTTCCTTTTGAACTCCTTTTATTCTAGGAAACACTAATTCCACAACCGGACGATAATCCGTTGAAACTAATTCTAATTGGGATTTTGGGTGTTCTGTAATAAAACTATCTTCTTTTCCTTCGTTTTCTACTAAAAAGCGTTTCAGATAATAACGCTCTTTTTCACCATCATAATAAATCGCTGAAATTGGTTTCTTAGGAATCCATTTTTCCAAAACAATCATATCGGGTTCAAAATGAGTCGATAGTTCCGGGATAACAACTTTTAATTTCCCTGTTTGCTGAACAATTAAAATTTTATCATTTGGTCTGAATTCGCCCAGCAGCTCTCCTCTTCCATCTACATTCAAACGCTGAACGGTATCATCGTACCAAATTTTTCTTGGCAGTAAAGTAGAAATTCCTTTCTCTTTAATTTCGATTTTCTTTATTGGATATTTGGTTACCAAATTTCCTTTAGAAGCACGACCTTTGATTGCCAATTTAGCAAAATCCAAATCAAATTTTAATTTCTTAATGCTACTTATTTGACGTAATAATATTGTAATTACCTCAGCTTCACCATTTGGATTACAGGTAAAATACAACACCATAGAACCTTTTGTTCCATTAGTCAAATCGTATAATTTATCTCTGGTAACACCGGAAACATTAAAACGTTTGATATAGGAAGGTCCTGATTTTCCATCGCGGTAAACCAAGTTGTAAATGGTACGTTTATCACTTTTGTCAAAAACAGCCACATGAATAATATCTTTCCCTACAAAAGTCTTGGCATCCACTTTAGTTACCATCATACTTCCGTCACGCAGAAAAACAATTACATCATCAATATCGGAACAATCTGTAACATATTCGTCTTTTTTCAAGCTGGTACCCACAAAACCTTCGGCTCTGTCCACATACAATTTCGTATTTCTTAAGACTACTTTAGTCGCTTCAATGTCATCAAAAATACGCAACTCGGTTTGGCGTTCGCGGCCTTTTCCGTATTTCTCTTTTAATTTGGTAAAATAAGAAACAGCAAAATCAATAATGTGTTCTAAATTGTATTCCACCTCTTTCATTTCTTCTTCTAATCTAGAAATGAAATCATCTGCTTTATCAGAGTCAAAACGGGTAATACGAATCATCGGGATTTGTGTCAATCGCTGTAAATCGTCGTCATTGATTGCTCTGACAAATGATTTTTTGAAAGGTTCAAATCGGTCGTACATGTACTTAAATAAAGCTTCTTTGTCTGAATACAATTTGAAATCAATATACATTTCTTCACGAATGAAGATTTTTTCCAGTGTGGCAAAATGCCATTTATTTTTTAATTCCTCTAACTGAATTTCCAACTCTTGTCGCAATAAATCAACTGTTCTGTGGGTGGAAATTTTCAACATTTCCGAAACACCGATAAACAAAGGTTTATTATCCTCAATCACACAACCTAAAGGCGCTACCGAAGTTTCACAGGCCGTAAAGGCAAACAGTGCATCAATGGTTTTATCCGGCGAAACGCCCGGATACAGATGAATTAAAATTTCAACCTCAGCAGCGGTATTGTCTTCAATTTTCTTGATTTTGATTTTACCTTTATCATTGGCTTTCAAAATACTGTCAATCAAAGTAGTCGTATTGGTCGAAAAAGGGATTTGTGTAATCGCTAAGGTATTCTTGTCTATTTGCGCAATTTTAGCACGCACACGCACACGGCCACCACGCATACCATCATTATAATTAGACACGTCGGCAATACCGGCTGTCATAAAATCAGGATACAGCGTAAACGATTTTCCTTTTAAGATTTTAATAGAAGCATCAATTAATTCATTGAAATTGTGCGGCAACACTTTAGTAGAAAGCCCCACTGCAATTCCTTCTGCTCCTTGTGCTAAAAGCAATGGAAACTTTACCGGAAGATTGTTGGGTTCCGCACGACGACCGTCATAAGAAACACCCCAATCGGTAATTTTAGGCGAATACAAAACCTCCAAAGCAAACTTAGACAAACGCGCCTCGATGTAACGGGAAGCCGCAGCACCGTCACCTGTTAAAATATTTCCCCAGTTTCCCTGGCAATCAATCAATAAATCTTTCTGACCTATTTGAACCATGGCATCACCAATACTCGCATCTCCATGCGGATGATACTGCATCGTGTGTCCTACTACATTGGCCACTTTGTTGTAACGACCATCATCCAATTCTTTCAGCGAATGCATAATTCGGCGCTGAACAGGTTTAAAACCATCCTCAATAGCCGGAACTGCACGTTCTAAAATTACATAAGAAGCATAATCCAAAAACCAGTCTTTGTACATACCGGTAACTTTGGTTATGGTATCACTGCCGTCACTTTCTTCCTGATGATCATAAAAATGCTCTCCTTCAAAAGAATGAGCTTCTACTTTAATAATTTCTTCGCTGTCTTCTCCTTCTTGATTCGCATCAATAGAATTTTCTTCTGAATTATTTTCTTCGTTATCAGGAATGATGTTATCGTCTTCTTCGTCTTTCATATTTTGATTACGAAATTAATTTTATTAAATCTTCTTTACTTGGTAAAACTGTTTTGTATTTACTGGCGAAAATTTGTTCATTATTCTCAGGCAAAGTATATTCTACTACCAAGTTACTTTTGTTTTGACAAAGTATAATGCCTATCGTTTTGTTTTCTCCTTCAATACGTTTTTCCCGATCATAATAGTTCACGTACATTTGCATTTGACCTAAATCCTGATGTTTTAATTCTCCTATTTTTAAATCAATAAGGACAAAACACTTTAAGATTCGATTGTAAAAAACCAAATCTATTCTAAAATGTTTATCATCAAATGTAATTCGATCCTGTCGGGCAACAAACGTAAATCCATGACCAAGTTCCAACAGAAAGTGTTCTAATTTATTAATGATTTCTTCTTCTAAATCAGATTCAGAATATTGATTCAATTCGGGTAGTCCCAAAAACTCTAAAATGTATGGATCCTTAATTATATCTTTTGGTTTTTCTATAATTTGACCTCTCTCAGAAAGTTTCTTTATACCTTCCCTATCCCGGCTTAAAGCCAATCTGGTATAAAGTGCTGAATCGTATTGTCTTTTTAATTCTCTTAAACTCCATCTGTACCTAATTGACTCTATTTCATAAAATCCCCTCTCTTTTACGTCCTCTATACTCATCAAGAAAATATAATGAGACCATGACAATAGGAAGTTTGCAGTGAATTTAGAAAGCTTTTCTTTACTTTCATTTTGAAAAATACTAGACACTGTCTCGTATTTTCGATTCACTTCTTTAGAAATATTAGACACTGAATCGGAAATTGAATATACCAAATACAACTTCCTCATATTTTGCAAATTATCTACAGAAAACCCTTTTCCAAATTCTTTTGTCAATTGCTGCGAAAGTTCTTTTAATAACTGTTTTCCATATTCAGCTCTTTCTTTTCCGCTTTGTTCTTCTTCAACAATCATTTTGCCTATTTCAAAATAAGTATATACCATTGTTGAGTTTACAGTACGCAAAACTTGTTGTCGGGCGCTTTGCAATAGCGCAACAACTTGCTGAAACAAAACTATATTTTGAAGGTCTTTAGGCAAATTTTATAGTTTAACAATCATTAAGCTTCCTCCAGAGTATCTAATTCTACTTTTAAATTTTTAATGATAAATTCTTGTCGGTCTGGGGTATTTTTTCCCATATAAAAAGACAACAATTGCTCTACCGAAGTATTCTTGTCCATCATGATAGGATCCAAACGAATGTCTTCTCCAATAAAAAACTGAAACTCATTTGGAGAAATCTCTCCCAAACCTTTAAATCGGGTGATTTCCGGTTTTGGTTTTAATTTTTCTATAGCTGCTTTTCGCTCTTCTTCAGAATAGCAATAAATAGTTTCTTTTTTATTTCGAACCCTAAACAATGGTGTTTGCAAAATATACAAATGTCCTTCCTTGATTAATTCGGGGAAAAATTGCAGAAAAAAAGTAATCAGCAATAAGCGAATGTGCATTCCATCAACATCGGCATCGGTTGCGATTACAATGTTGTTGTAACGCAGGTTTTCCATGTCGTCTTCAATGTCTAAAGCAGCTTGCAAAAGATTAAACTCTTCGTTCTCGTACACAATTTTTTTGCTCATACCATACGAGTTCAAAGGCTTACCACGTAAACTAAAAACCGCCTGTGTATTCACATCTCGTGATTTGGTAATTGAACCCGAAGCCGAATCTCCTTCGGTAATAAACAACGTACTTTCTAAATATCTTGGATTTTTAACATCCGGTAAATGCACACGACAGTCACGCAATTTTTTGTTATGCAAACTCGCCTTTTTAGCCCGGTCTTTAGCTAATTTTCGAATACCCGAAAGTTCTTTTCGCTCCCTTTCTGCCTGCAAAATTTTGCGTAACAACAAATCGGCAGTCTCCGGATTTTTATGCAAATAATTGTCCAGATTATTTTTGACAAAATCATTGACAAAAGTTCTAACGGATGGCATTCCCGGTTCCGAACCTATTTCAGTAGAACCTAATTTAGTTTTGGTTTGCGATTCAAAAACCGGTTCCATAACCTTAATACTCACCGCACCCACAATAGATTTTCTAATATCCGAAGGCTCAAAACCTTTATTGTAAAACTCTCTTACTGTTTTTACAATTGCCTCGCGAAAGGCTACTAAATGTGTTCCTCCCTGCGTTGTATTTTGTCCGTTTACAAACGAATGGTATTCTTCACTGTATTGGGATTTACTGTGAGTCATCGCAATTTCGATATCATCTCCTTTTAAGTGAATGATATCGTAAACCTTATCTTCTTCGGCTATATTTTCGTTTAATAAATCTTTTAATCCGTAATCTGAAAAGAATTTTTCCCCATTGTAAATTATCGTTAATCCTGTATTCAGATAGCAATAATTCTTTAGCATTTTTACCACATACTCATTTCTGAATTTGTAGTTTTTAAAAATAGCTTCATCGGGTGTAAAAGTAACTTTGGTTCCTTTTCTTTTGGTCGTATCAATTACATCTTCTTCCAGCACTAAATTTCCAGCAGAAAACTCCGCTGCTTTTTGTTTATCCTCTCTAACTGATTCTACACGAAAGAAATTAGACAAGGCATTTACTGCCTTAGTACCTACCCCGTTCAAACCTACGGATTTCTTAAAGGCTAAGGAATCGTACTTTCCTCCGGTATTCATCTTAGAAACTACATCAACCACTTTTCCCAGCGGAATTCCACGGCCATAATCTCTCACGGCCACCGTTTTGTCTTTTATAGATACTTCAATCGTTTTACCGGCACCCATGACAAACTCATCGATACAGTTATCGAGTACTTCTTTTAATAAAATATAGATACCATCATCTGGCGAAGAACCGTCTCCCAGTTTCCCAATATACATACCGGGACGCATACGAATATGTTCTTTCCAGTCCAGTGACCGAATATTATCTTCGGTATATTTACTTTGATCTGACATTAAATTTTGTGGATTTTTTGCTAATATAGCATATCTCACCCTATTTTAAAAGGGCTTGTGGTCAAAGTTATCAATAATGATATTGACAATGAAACTTAAGATTTAAAGATTAAGTATTTTTAAAATTAAGTTTGATACTTTCGACTATTTTTTTCAGTTGATAATCCAATTCTGAATTAGAAATTTCTACCTTTTTAACATTAAAATTATCATTAAAAGAAGGCAACGAAAAAGTAGCTTTAACATTGGCACCATAGCGAGGGAAAGCATTTTCAGCAATTTCTAAAACAGATGCTCCGCCTCTTCCTCCAGGAGAAGTTGCCATTAAAAGCATAGGCTTCTGTTGAAAAATTTCTTTTTGAATCCGACTACACCAGTCAAAAAGATTCTTGAAAGCCGCCGAATAATTTCCGTTGTTTTCTGCTAATGAAACTACTAAAAAATCAGCAGACTCTATTTTAGCCAAAAAAGTTTTAGCTAATTCAGGCTGACCAATTTCAGTCTCAATATCCACACTAAAAAGCGGCATTTGGTAATCATTTAAATCCAAAACTTCTACTTCTGCATTTTCAAACAACGAAGCAGCATAGGTGGCTAATTTTTTATTGATGGAATTTTTACTTGGGCTTCCGCCAAAAGCGATTATTTTCATAACTATCTGTATTAGATTTTACTCTTTTTCTTCGAAAATTTCTTTTTTTATTTTTACTGAATATGCATTTGGAGTAATGGCTCCACCATATGATCTGGCATACACCTTTGTAAACTCAGCTCCAAAATACAAAATTATAGCCGAATAATAGACCCATACTAATATTATAATAACAGATCCTGCAGCTCCATACACACTACCAATAGTAGAGTTTCCTAAATAAAATCCAATTGCAAATTTACCTACCATAAAAAGAACGGCAGTAGAAGAAGCTCCAATAAAAGCATCTTTCCATTTTATGATTCCATCAGGAAGGGTTCTGAAAATAATAGCAAAAAGCAAAGTGATACTCGCAAAAACAATTACTAAATTAATCACATAAAAAAGGTAGATAGTGCTCTCAGGTAAGTATAGCTTTAATCTGGCATTCAAAACATCTAAAGTAGCATTTAAAATCAAACTTACAAGCATCAAAAAACCCACAGATACAATCATTGAGAATGACATAAGCCGGTTTTGAATAAATTTTTTCAAACCTTTATCCGGCTTGGCTTTTAATCCCCAAATAAAATTTATAGAACTTTGAATTTCGGCAAAAACACCGGATGCACCTATAAGCAGCATCACTACTCCAAAGATGCTGACAAAAATATTACTATCTGCTAATTGGACGTTTTTTATAGCTTCCTGAATCTGGATTGCAGCATCATCACCTACCATCCTGTTTATTTGTCCATAAAGCTCACCCGTAACCGCTTCTTCTCCAAAAAAGAAACCACATATCGTTATAATTATTATCAACAAAGGCGGTAATGCAAAGATGGTGTAATAGGATAACGCAGCGCTTAATTTAATTGCATTATCATCCATAAATTCTAAAAAAGTATCTTTTAGTAGGTTCCACGATTTTGAAAATGTATTTTGATTTTTCACGAGACTGCTTTTTAGTTATCCTTCCAAATTTAAGAATAATAAAAAAAAAGCTTATTTCGATATTTCACTAAATAGTTATCATATTTCCACATCATGAATACCACCTTCTTCTGCATAAAAATCATACATAAAAAAATCCCGGCATTATTCATGCCGGGATTACTATAAAATCACTTTTTTTTTAAATTATTTTAATTTTAAAACTTCTGCAGTATTAGCTCTGACTTCTTTCAATAATTCAGGATTTTCGTTTAATTTTTGTCCGTAAGAAGGAATCATTTTTTTAAACTTTGCCTGCCATTCCGGAGTTTTCATTTGGTCTTTATAACACCTGCCTATTACATCAATCATAATAGAAACTGCTGTTGAAGCTCCAGGAGAAGCACCTAATAAAACGGATAAAGTTCCATCTCCGGAAGTAATAACCTCAGTACCAAATTCTAATTTACCACCTTCTTTTTCATCTTTTTTAATCACCTGAACGCGTTGTCCGGCACGTTCCAAAACCCAGTCTTTAGACTTAGCTCCCGGAACATACTCTCTTAAAGCTTTCATTCTGTCAGCCGGAGACTGACGTACCTGCTCAATTAAATATTTAGTCAAAGGAATGTTTTTTATCCCAGCCATAACCATTGGCACAATATTATCGAGTTGAATTGATTTTGGCAAATCAGAATATTTACCATTTTTCAAAAAACGAGTGGAGAACCCTGCAAAAGGTCCAAATAATAATTGTTTCTCTCCATTAATCATTCGGGAATCGATATGAGGAACAGACATTGGCGGAGCTCCTACACTTGCTTTTCCATATACTTTTGATTCGTGTTGTGCAATTACATCAGGATTGGTACATCTTAACCATTGTCCGCTTACCGGGAAACCTCCAAAACCTTTTCCTTCAGGTATATCTGCTTTTTCTAATAAAGGTAAAGATCCTCCACCAGCACCAATAAATACAAATTTAGTATAGGCTTTTCGTACGGAATCATCACTCAGATTTTTTATTTTTATCCTCCAGGATTTATCCTCCCGTTGTTTTAATTTTCTAACTTCATGATGAAAATACATATTTACTCCTTCCATTTTTGTCAGGTAACCAAACATATTTCGGGTTAATTCCCCAAAATTCACATCGGTTCCTATAGCCATAGAAGTTCCTGCAACTTTATCCGAATCTTTTCTGCCTTCCATCACCAGAGGCATCCATTTTTTCAGTTCAGCAAAATCAGTACTGAATTGCATTTCTTCAAAAAGCGGATTAGCCTGAAGGGCTTTAAAACGTTTTGTAAGATACTCAACATTTTTATCTCCCCATACAAAACTGATATGCGGAATTCTTTTAATAAAATTTTCCGGAGCCGATACTTTTTCCTGCTGCACTAAATAAGCCCAAAATTGACGGGAAACCTCAAAAGATTCTGCAATACTGATCGCTTTTTTAGTATCAATACTTCCATCAGCTCCTTCGGGAGTATAATTTAATTCGCAAAATGCAGAATGCCCCGTTCCGGCATTATTCCATGCATCAGAGCTTTCGGCTGCTGCACTATCTAATCTTTCATAAATATCAATGGTAATATCAGGCTGCAATTCTTTCAGAATCAAACCTAAGGTAGCACTCATAATTCCAGCTCCAATAAGAACTACATCACTATTTGAGCGTATGGTTGTATCAGACATAATTGTATTTTTTTATAAAGCGCAAAGATACTTTAATATTATTACAATTAAAAGGCTAATTCACCTCCAAAAAGTTACATTTATCACTAAACAACTTCTATTTGATAAATAATTAAAATGTTTTACGGGACAAATAATCCTGAAGCATTATAGTAGCCGAAATTTCATCAATCAAGGCTTTGTTTTGACGTTGTTTTTTATTCAAACCGCTGTCAATCATGGTTTGGAATGCCATTTTAGAAGTAAAACGTTCATCTACCCGAACGACTTTCATATCCGGAAAATGATTCGTAAAATGCGTTACAAATCCTTTAATAATGGAAGCACTCTGCGAAGGTTCGCCGTTCATTTGTTTGGGTTCACCAATGAGTACTAACTCTACCTTTTCTTTAGAAAAATAATCTTTCAAAAAAGCAATAGCGGTAGCACTGGGAATAGTAGTTAATCCCGAAGCTATGATTTGCATTTCGTCAGTAACAGCGATTCCGGTACGTTTTTGTCCGTAATCTATGGCGAGAATTCTTGGCATAATCAAAATTTAATATTGCAAATATACAACGGATTGTATCAGAACCTGAAAGGAATTCTGCCTATTATTTTTAAAAGTATCCCACCAAATTATTTTAAAAACAGAGCGGATTAAAAAAATCGAATTATATTTGTGCAAAAATTTTTTAAACATGAACGCATTACAAACAATTATAGAACAAGCTTGGGAAAACAGAGCTTTGTTGCAGGAAGAAACAACTACAAACGCAATTAGAGAAGTTATTGAATTATTAGATTCAGGAAAATTACGTGTTGCTGAACCAAAAGGGGACGGATGGCAGGTAAATGAATGGGTTAAAAAAGCAGTAGTGATGTACTTTCCTATTCAAAAAATGGAAACCTGGGAAGCCGGAATTTTCGAATACCATGACAAAATGGAATTGAAAAAAGACTACGCTGAAAAAGGAGTTCGTGTAGTTCCTGGCGCTTCTGCCCGTTACGGTTCATTTATTTCCAGTGGTGTAATCATGATGCCAAGTTATGTAAACATTGGCGCTTATGTTGATGCCGGAACAATGGTAGATACCTGGGCAACTGTAGGTAGCTGTGCTCAAATTGGTAAAGACGTTCACTTAAGTGGTGGTGTTGGTATTGGTGGGGTTTTAGAACCATTACAAGCGGCTCCGGTAATCATTGAAGACGGAGTATTTGTAGGTTCCCGTTGTATTGTGGTTGAAGGAGTTCACGTAGGAAAAGAAGCGGTTTTGGGTGCTAACGTATGTTTGACTGCTTCGACAAAAATTATTGATGTTACCGGGGATACTCCAGTAGAAATGAAAGGTTTTGTACCTGCCCGTTCAGTAGTTATTCCAGGAAGTTATACTAAAAAATTTGCTGCAGGTGAATACCAGGTTCCATGTGCTTTAATCATCGGTACCCGTAAACCTTCTACTGATTTGAAAACGTCATTGAACAATGCGTTAAGAGAATATGATGTAGCAGTATAAATACTGATTTTTCAATATATAAAATTCCAAATTTCAATTAATCATTGGGATTTGGAATTTTTATTTTAAGAACCCATCTCTAAAATTGATTTTTTTATATCCATTTGTAATTATTAAAAAAAGAATACTTTTGTTATATGAAGATACTTGTAATTCAGCAGAAAATGATTGGCGACGTACTCATCAGTTCTATTATTTGTAATAATCTGAGAAAAGCGTATCCAAATGCTCAAATTGATTACTTAGTAAATTCATTTACCGTTCCTGTTATTATTAACAATAAAAGCATTTCGAATATTATTCAATTTTCTGACAAATACAGAAAAAACAAACTGTCTTTTTTTAAATTCATTTTAGAAATCAGAAAAGAAAAATACGACATTGTAATAGATGCTTACGGAAAGCTTGAAAGCTGCTTGATTACTTATTTTTCAGGAGCTCCTCAAAGAATAGGTTACAGAGAAAAAGACAAATTTTTTGCTTATAATAAAAAAGTAGCGCATCCTGATAAAAAAGAAACTTACCAAGGGCTAGCAATAGAACGCAGGTTGAATTTATTTTCTTTTTTAATGCAAGGTCAGGAAATTGATTCTTATCCGCACTTATTTTTAACTCCACATGAAATAGCTGAAGGTGCATTATTTTTTGAAAATCATAATATAAATATTGCAAGTACAAAAATCATCATGATTAGTGCTTTTGGTAGCGAAGAAAATAAAACCTATCCTATTCCCTATTTAATTGAATTACTCAATGCCATCGCTGCTCATCATCCACATTCAGTAATTTTACTAAACTATCTGCCTAGTCAGAAGAACAAAATTGAAGATATTGTTTCTCAATGCAATGCTGAAGCTAAAAAAAATATCAACTTAGATCTTATAGGCAATGATCTTCGTTCGCTTGTGAAAATTCTTTATCACTGTACTATATTAATTGGAAATGATGGCGGAGCTGTAAATATAGCCAAGGCTTTGAATAAACCTACATTTACCCTTTTCTCTCCATGGATTGATAAAGACAGCTGGAGTATCTTTGAAGATGGTATTTTTCACAAAGCGGTACATTTGAAAGATTTTCAACCTGAAATTTTCACTAAATTTTCAAGAAAACAACTAAAAAAAGAATACCAGCAATTCTACCAAAAACTAAAACCAGTATTGTTTCAAGACGAAATGATTCTTTTTATTAACAAACATATAAATAGCAATGTATAAATTCCTTATTTATATTTCATATCCTTACAGTATCCCTATCGGAGCCCCAATACAAAAAGAAATTGAACGTCAGGGACATCAAATTTACTGGTTTTCTGATTTAGAAGAAACAAAACGCTATTTTAAAAATAACGAACCGGTTCTAAATTCAGTGCAGGAAGTTATGACTTACAAACCTGACATTGTACTAACCGCTACAGATGTTGTTCCTGATTTTTTTCCTGGAATTAAAGTGCAAATTTTTCACGGTTTTCTTTCTAACAAACGAGAAGAAATGAAATCACATTTTAGAATTAGAGGTTTCTTTGATTTGTATTTAACTCAAGGTCCGTCAACTACTTCTGTATTTAAAGAACTTTCTCAAAAACTTGGTTTTTTTGAAGTGGTTGAAACTGGCTGGTCTAAAGTCGATCCTTTATTTCCTATTGAGAACAGAAAACAAAACCACAAACCTGTTATCATGATTTCTTCAACATTTACAACTCGATTGAGTTTAGCTTTAAATGATGATGTTTTTAACGAAATAAAAAGGATGGTACAAAGCGGAAAATACCGGTTCATTTGCGTACTTCACCCCAAATTAGATCAGGCAACAAAAGATAAATTTGAATCATTAAATGGTGAAAATTTTCAATATTATGACACTACCGATTTAGTTCCATTATTCAAACAGGCTGACATTATGCTCTCGGATACTACTTCTGCAATTGTTGAATTTTTATTGCAAAAAAAACCTGTGGTTACTTTTAGAACTAACAAAATAATGTCTCATCTTATCAATGTAACGGAAACCGTCGACTTAGAGAAAAATATTGATCATGCCCTTAGTTACCCTGATGATTTATTATTAGAAATTGAACAATACGTCAAAATTACCCATCCCTATTCTGATGGAAAATCCAGTGAGCGCATAGTAAAAGCAGCCCTTGATTTCTTAAATAAAGACCGCTCCTATTTAAAGAACAAACCTTTTAATTTTTTGAGAAAATGGAAAATCAGAAAACATTTTAAAATGTATTATTTCCAAAAATATTTTTAAGAAAAAAGCCAATAATTATTTGAAATTAATTATTGGCTTTTGCTTCATTACAAATTTTTAAACTAAGATTTCCAGAATTTAAGTTTCTTCTTTAATCGTTTTTTTCTGTAAAATTCCTCTTGAAAATTATTCGTTAATTCCCACATTTTATTGAAAATTTCAGCCTCAGTTTTTTCTGTATACAATTTTGAATATTCATTACTCATAACAGTAATCATTCCTTTTTGCGGAGTCAATCGCCTAAAATTATTCATTCTTTGATGAAAATTCATACTTTGATGAAAATTCATTCTGTTCAAATCAACCAGGAAAAACAGATACTGCCCCTCACTACCTTTTTTAATTAAAGTGTTCCCGGGAGAGTGATCTAAAAATTCTATTCCTTTTTCATGAAGCTGAAACGTGAATTGAGTAAATTGTCTTAAAATATTAGAATAATCTGGATAATTTGGATTAGTAACTAATTCTCTAAAAGTCAATTCGGTTACAAGATGTTCACTCACATAATAACTTTCTTTTAACCCTATACCATCATAATTCTCGAAATAAGCGATTGGTTGTGGTGTCCCGATTCCTTTTTCCAGTAAAACTGTAGCGTACTCATAAGAACGTCTCGCTTTTGTTTTTCTGAAATACTTGTAGGCGATTTTATTAATTAAATGTGGAATTTTAAAGGATTTAATATTGATTGTTTTTCCTTCAAGTTCAAATAACTTAATTTTATTTCTTTTTCCGCTACCAAAAAGGATTCCTTGTGAATCGAAGTTATTAATAATTTCAATGATTTCATTTTTTTTCTTTTCAAAAAAATGATTTATAGTATATTTCATAAAAGGTATTCAACAAAAATAAATATTGAGTTTAGTGTTAACTTACTTGAAAAGCTAAAATCTTGACATAATTATTAATAAATTTATATGGGGTTCAAATACTTATTAACTCCATTACTAATTCCGATTATTTTCTGTGAAACTGTTTCATCTTGTATTTTATTATTCAAAGCCAACTTTTCTTTTGAATTAACTTTATGATAAATATGAAACAATATCCCTGCATAACGCAACCTTTTAGCTCTAACTCCATTATTTCCCATCCGAATGACTAAATCAGAATCTTCTCTACCCCAACCTTCAAAATCTTCATTATAACCATTAATAGCAATAAAATCTTTACGCCAATAAGACACATTGCAACCTCTAAAATTCTTGGAAATACATGTATGTTTTTTATAAAATTTAGATAAAAAAGGAAAGTATAAGTTTCGTGTTCTATTTTTGATCTCTTTTGAAAAAAAACTAAAAATAATTTTCTTGTTTGAAAAAATATCAGGCACAAAATCTGGTAAAATATTTACTCTTGAACCATAAAGATAAACTCCTTTTTGAGCCTCATTTAAATGATTTTTAATAAAATTTTCTTGCAAAATACAGTCCCCATCAATTTGAATTATGTAATCGGTAGACGTTTGCGCTATAGCTTTATTTAAAATTTTTGATTTTCTAAAACCAATATCCTCTTGCCAAATATGATAAATTGGAATATCGCTTTTTTGTTCAAATTCATTAACAATAAATTTCGTATTTTCATTTGAACCATCATCAGCAATAATAATTTCATCAGGTAGTTTAGTTTGCAACAAAATACTTTTCAAAACTAATTCAAGTGCCTCGGGCCAATTATAAGTTGATATCAATAAAGCTGTTTTCATTATAAAGCATGAGTCTATATTAATCGACAATGGTTAAAATCCTTTAAATTTCGATTCAAGACACCAAATGTAATAAAAAAACAATACAAAATTTTTATAATAAACACTCTTTATTGGTTCAAAATTTAGTAATTTAAATATATCAATAAAATTATAAATCTTTACTTTAGTTTTAGTTTACTTAGCTTATAATTAAAAATATTCTTGAAAACCAGCATCAGTTTTCTTCCAAAGAAACTTAAACCATTGTCCAAAGTTTTTAGACATAAGATAACTTTTTGAAATCCTGAGTTTAGATTTTGAAACCATTATTTTTTTAAATTCCCCTATTTTTCGAGTTGGTAAATAATCTAATTTTTTCCAGCGATTTGGTTTTATATAATAAAAATCTTCAAATTGATCATAATTATTTTCATCAATCATTTTCCATTTTTTTAGAAAATTTTTATCAACTTCACTACTATGTCCCCAATTTTTTAGTTTACACAGCAGTTCTTCTTCGGTACGGGCAATCGATTCATGTAAAACCAAATTATCAAAATATACAGTCCGTTCATTCGTTCGTCTCGCATATTTATAATTAGGATAATTGGTAGCAAAAACAGACTTCATAGGTTTATCAACATATAAAATCCCCTCTTTTGTATACTTGTAAATAATCAACCAAAAGCAGGCAAACTGTACCTTATTTTTTTCAGGATCATCGAGGTAATGGTCGTACTTTCTTAGATTTTGAACAAAACTTTTAAAATCAATAAAATACTCATCACTATCTACTTGAATTAGCCAATTTCCAATTCCCATTTTTAAGGAAAGTAAATGACGCTCTCTAGTATCGTTTTCAATAGCTGACAATTCAGGTATATAAAAATTATCCCTGTAAAATTCAATCTTGTTGTCAACATCAAATTCTATAATCCATTGGTAAAAAGACTCATCTACGTTAAACTTATTTCCAGACCAAGTTATTTTATTACTATCCTCAGCTATAAAAATTCTATCAGCAGCATGATATACGGGTGGTATGGATTGTTTTAACTTTTCATAATCGTATGAAAGTAAAAAACCTACATGAATTTTTTTCATTAATTAATTTTAAAGATAATGGAACTAAATCTTATTCTTATTTTTTTAAAAGCTTTGAAAAAGTTTTATTATTAAGATAACACTTTTAAAAAAGGTTGCTTCAAAAATGTTCATTATATTTAAACAAACATATTTAGCAAAAATATGAAATAAATTCTTGCTAAAAAAATCTTAATAAAATAATATAAAACTAATTTTACCTAGTTATAAAAACATAAAAATTACTCACTTCTCAGATTACTTTTTTTTTCACAATTATATGCTTTTTTTGGACTGAAAAAATGCTAAAAAATTAATAATTCCTTTAAAAAGTTTCCAAGGAATTTTAAATTCTCTTATATATAGAATTTGTTGAATTCTCTTAGATTTTATCAAATCTATTAATTTACAATCTTCTAAGAATAACGAAAAATAAGTATTAAACACTATAGATTTTTCCGAATCTACTAAGGATTTATTTGATTTTAAAGATGACATACCTGTAAAATCATAATTAGATATAGTCATTTTTAAATACTTATAAGGTCGGTTTTCTACACAAATAGTATAGATGAAAAATTCCCAATCAGCTACAATTTTAAGATTTTCATTGTACAGAAAATAATCAAAAAATAATTGTCTTCTAATAAACGTTGACTGATGGTTAATACAACTTGAATAAAAAAAAGTAAAAGACAATCGCTCTGGATATGTTTTTTTTCTTTTTGAATAAGGTTTTATTTTATAATTATCTCCGTAATATATATCATATTCATCAACCAATAATGGTTTTACATTTTCCAAAACGGTATTTGCATAAAAACAGTCTCCACTATTCATAAAAATAATAAAATCTCCTTTTGCTACTTTAATACCTTTATTCATGGCGTTATATACTCCAGTATCAGATTCAGACACCCAATAATCTAATTTTTCTAAATAACTTTCTAATAATTCCTTGCTCCCATCTGTACTACCTCCATCAATTACAATGAACTCATAATCCATTTCAGTCTGACATACGACACTTTGTATAGTTTTTTCTAAGCCTTTTTTATTATTATAATTTATAGTAATTATCGAAATTTTTTGAGGCATTTTTTGTCTTTAATTTTATAAATATTTTACTCTATAATATATAACCTGTAACAATATAAAAAAGCAAATTATTAAGAAAAAATATTTTTTAGATTAGGTTTAGGTAGAAAAAATAGAAAAATGGATATATGAGCCTTTAAAACCCACCATAACAATCTATTATTTTTTATCCTAAACACTTTTCTAATTCTTCTATCAATTACAATATTGTAATCCTGAAAATCTTCATAAAAAGACCGAAAATGTTTTTTTAATATTATTTCTCTTTCTTGGTTATATATGTGCAAATTTTCTGGAATTGCTGAAATTCCAGAAAAATCATAGTAACAAATTGTTTTCTGTAAATGTTTATAAGGTTCATTCTTTTTACATAGTACATAAATAAAAAATTCCCAGTCTGAACAAATTTTGTATTCTAGATTATACATAAAATACTTAAAAAATAAATCTCTTTTAATAAAACTCGCTTGATGATTAATTCCATAGGTATAAAAATGAGAAAAAGTCAATTTTGATGGAACTTTTTCTATTCTATCAAATCCACCACCAAGATAGAATGCTTCACCAAATAACACACTGTATTTTACGTCAAAATCAGTATGAATTTCTTCCAAAATAGAATTAGTATGAAAACAATCACCACTATTCATAAAATTAACAAAAGTACCTTTTGCTAATTGAATCCCTTTGTTCATAGCATCATAAACACCTTTATCTTTTTCTGAAACCCAATAATTAATATATTTATCATACTTTTTTATTGTTTCTAAGCTTTCATCAGTACTTCCTCCGTCAATTACTATAAACTCAAAATCCTTCCATGTTTGATTAATTACACTTTCAATTGTCTTAATTAAACCAATGTTATTATTGTAATTAATGGTTATGATTGATAGTTTAGAATAGTTTTCATTTATATCCATAGGTCTTAAACTGGTTTCATTTTTTATTATTTTATGATTAGTTTCGTCACTCATATAAAATCAATTTTTAAGAATAGAATTCCCTTTTTGGCTAAATGAATAATGCTTATTTGTTGTAAAATAGAAATCTACAAACCAAAGATTTAAAAAGTCATTTTAACTCTTTTTATGTCCTTGTTTAGGGAGAAAAAACAATAAAAAATTAATAAATCCTTTCAATATTTTCCAGGCTAGCTTAAATTTTTTTATATGTAATAATTGTGGAATCCTTTTATCTTTTAATTGAGGACTCATTTCTAAATCGGAAATAAACATTGGGAAATGTGTATTCAATACTTGCTGTCTTTCTCCCAAACTCAAATCTCTAAACTCAGGCCTAGAAGAAATTCCCCTAAGATCATAATTAGAAACCACAATGTCAAGATACTGGTGAGAAACATTTTTAATACATATTGCATAAATAAAAAATTCCCAATCAGAAGCAATCTTTAATTTTTCATTATAGAAGAAAATATCATAAAATAGTTTTTTCCTAATAAAAGTAGCTTGATGGCAAAAATTATCTTCTATAAAAAACTTAAACGATATTTTTTTATCATATTTAACTATTACATCTTTCTTATCATACTTAAAAATAGTATTACAATAAAATATATCGCTTTTATTATTGATGAGTAAATTTACTTTAGATAAAGTGCTTTCTTCAAATAACCAATCACCACTATTTAAAAACAATATAAAATCGCCTTTTGCAATTTTTATCCCCTTATTCATCGCATTATAGATACCGGAATCTTTTTCACTAACCCAATAATCTATTTTTTTCGAGAACTTTTCTATAGTTTCTCTACTCCCATCCGTACTACCTCCATCAATTACTATATATTCGAAATTTTGAGAATCTTGATTAACTACACTTTCTATAGTTTTTCTCAATCCTTCATTATTATTATAATTTATTGTTATTATAGTAATATTAATTGAGTCTGTATTATTTGATATTAAAACATCTTCCTTCTGCATTCTCCAAATTTATATTATTATTTTTTTGTAAAGTTCCAAACACTGGAAAGAAGCAACATCCCAATTAAATTGTTTTGCTTGCTCAAATCCTTTTCTAATATAAAAATCTCTATATTTTTCGTCATCTAAGACCTTTTCTATTTTACTTTTTAAATCTTCTTTATTATTAACTTCAAAGTATATACCTGCATTTCCTGCAACTTCAGGAAAAGAACTCGTATTAGACAAAACAATTGGACATCCACAAGCCATAGATTCTAAAACAGGAATTCCAAAGCCTTCGTACATGGAAGGAAAAACAAAACACTTAGCATTTTTATAAAACAAACCTAATTGTTCTTCTTCAAAATACCTTTGTTCTACTTTCTCTTGTAAACCTATGCTTTTTATAAACTCAATTTCTTCTTCTTTGAATTTTCCTCCTCCTGCACAAATTAATTTTAGTGTAGAGTCCTTAATTAGTAAGTCTTTTATTGCCTCAACTAAAAAATAAAAGTTTTTGTAATTATCTCTAGAACCAACAAATAATATATAATTATCAGGTAAATCAACAACTACATTTTCATTAATCTGAATTGAATTTCCGTGATAAATAACTTCAATTTTAGATTCATCAATATGTGGATAAACTTTAATAATATCCTTTTTAGTATTATTTGAAACAGCAATAATTTTAGTTGCTTTCTCAATTAATATCTTTTTATTAATCGCAACATTCCATGGGTCACCTACAAAATACTGAGGCATTAGCTCATGAATCATATCGTAAACAGTTAATACAAAAGGCTTATTACCAATAATATCCAAAAAATATGGGTCATAATAAGTAGGTATAAATAAATCAAATTTGGTACTCCTTAATGGTCTTTCTGTTTGTTTCTTACTAATTTTCCTATTTAACGAACGAGTACTTACACCTAAAGCATTTAAAGTTTTAATCAAAGAAGTGACTATTTTCTTTTCTTTCAATAATAAACCACTATTAGCTATATAAACATTATTTGAGCTATCAATAGGTAATGTGATTGAAAGTCTTTTATTTTTTTTTAAACGGCTAAAAACTTCAGTGTAATACCTAGAAATACCTCCATAAGTTTGCATATTAAAAATCTGAGGATCTAAAATAATTTTCATAATTTTTTTTGTATTCTAATTCACCTCTAACGACTGTAAACTCACCAGATTAGCATAATTACCATTCATTCTGAGTAATTCTTCATGAGTACCCTGTTCAACAATTCTTCCTTTACTCATTACCACTATTAAATCGGCATTTTGAATGGTGGATAAACGGTGTGCAATTACAATAGATGTTCTATTCTCCATCATGTTTTCTAATCCCACCTGTACTAATTTTTCCGATTCGGTATCTAATGCTGATGTGGCTTCATCCAGAATCATAATAGGAGGATTCTTCATCACTGCTCTGGCAATTGCCACACGCTGGCGTTGTCCTCCAGATAACATTCCGCCTCCATCTCCTACTGGACTATTGTATTGCTCTGGAAATTCTGAAATAAAATTATGAGCATTCGCTACTTTTGCAGCGCTTACAATTGCCTCCATATCAGGATTATCTATACTTAACGAAATATTATTCGCAATAGTATCATTAAACAAAATAGAATCCTGGGCTACAATTCCCATTTGTTTTCTGAGCGAATTAGTACTAACATCCTTGATATTGACACCATCAAAAGTGATACTTCCTTCGGTAACATCGTAAAGTCTGGTTACTAAATTTGCTAAAGTCGATTTCCCACTACCCGATTCTCCTACCAATGCTACTCTTTTTCCTTTTGGAACCGTTAAATTAAAATCTCTTAAAACATACTCTGAATCGTATTTAAAAGAAACATTAGTAAACTTAATTTCACTTTTAAATTCGGTAATCTCTATAGCATCAAGATTGTCTTGTAAGGGATTGGTTGCGTCTAAAATAAAAGAAACTCTTTCATAAGCTGCATTTCCTCCCATTAAAGCCTGATTGGCCTTCGTAATTGATTTGGCAGGTGTTAATATCTGATAAGCTAAACCCATATAAGCTATAAAAGCACTCCCGCTCATAGATCCATCAATTAACACCAAAGATCCTCCATAAACTAACAAAATAGAAATCACAAAAATCCCTAAAAACTCACTCATGGGACCAGCTAAACTCATACGAGCTCCCATTTTATTATTCAGATTATTAATATACTCAGTAGAATTATAGTAACGGCGTATAAAAAAATTCTCTGATGTAAAGTTTTTAATCACTTTTATCCCACCCAAAGTTTCTTCGATATCGGATAATAAATGACCTTCTAATGAAAAAATGTCTCCTGACTGACTTTTGATAGACTTACTCATTCTGGATATTAAAAATCCTGAAACAGGAAGAAAAAGAAATACAAAAACAGTCAGCTTCCAACTTATAAAAAACATAGATGCTAACGTAAACACAATAGTTAAAGGCTCACTTACCATCATCAGAATACTTAGAAAAGCACTTTTTATCGTATTAATATCAGAGGTCATTCTCGAAATCAAATCGCCTTTTCTTTCATTCGAGAAAAAAGAAACCGGCAGACTGATCACTTTTTGATACACATCATTTCTCAAATCTTTTAAAATCCCGTTATTCAGATAAGTCATGTAAACTATCGAAATAAAATTGAAAAGATTTTTTAATAAAAATGTTGTCAATACAAATACCACCATCCATATTAAAGTACTTAAAGCTCCTTTGGTTTCAGTATTGTGTGTAATAAAATAATTTAATAAATTTTCTAAATAACTTTTGTCTAAACTTTTAAAACCTTCATAAACCGGTTTTACACGAACTTTTTCACCATCAGAAAACAATACTTTCATTAATGGAAACAGTGAAAGCATCGAAATAGCCGAAAAAAAGGCATATAAAACGTTAAAAATGATGCTGATTATTAAATTTTTCCTGTGGGGTATTAAATACTTTAAAAAGCGTTTGAAATTTTTCATTGAATTACTTTAGATAGAAAACTATTCTATAATATTATTTTTAGTAATATTTTTGGGCACAAAGATAAAATTAAAATAGTTTTAAAGCTAACAACTCAAAGTGAATAAACTTACAGATAAGTACCTTTGAAATATCTCCTTCTTATACTATATTTTTATGCTCAGATTTTTTGACTAAGCTTCAATATTATTTTCTTCTTTATCATTATTTTTCATCTCCTATCATTGGCGAAACGCCTGCTAATTCGTGAAAATTTGACATTTTTTTTTGTTCCTTTGCAATTATAAATTTATTATCTGTATTCATATATCAAAATGGAAAATTTAAACGAAGAAGTTCATAAAGCTTTTGAAATAATTAAAGAAGGGGGAATCATCCTCTATCCTACAGACACCGTTTGGGGAATAGGATGCGATGCTACTAATCCTGAAGCCATAGCTAAAATCTACGCCTTAAAACAACGCGAAGAAACCAAGAGTATGATTGTTTTGATGAATGGTGAAAAAATGCTGTACAACGTTTTTAAAGAAATCCCTGAAGTGGCCTGGCAAATCATGGATTTATCTGAAAAACCTACAACACTAATTCTGGACAACCCCCGAAATGTTGCTCCTAATTTAATCGCATCAGATAAAACACTAGGAATCAGATTAATTAAAGAACCTTTTTGTTTTAAATTATTAGAGCGTATGAAAAAACCTTTGGTTTCCACTTCGGCTAATATTTCAGGGCAGCCTACTCCAAAATCCTTCAAAGAAATCAGTCCTGAAATTATAAAAGGTGTAGACTATGTTGTAAATTTGCATCGCGAAAAAATTTGCCAGAATCCGTCAACTATTATTAAATTGACCAATGATTGTCAGGTAAAGGTTATTCGAAAATAGCACATTACTTTTTATTGACCGCAAATTCGCAAATTATTTTATATACATTATGAAAGAAGAATATATCTACAAAAATGAAAATTTTACGATAGTAGGAATTCTATTTGAAGTTCATAAAAATCTTGGGAAAGGATTTTCTGAAATTGTATATAAAGATGCTATCGAATATGAATTTCAGCAAAATAATATTCCTTACGAGAGAGAAAAAGAATTTTCAGTGCAATACAAAAACACCACCCTAAACCATAAATTTTATGCTGATTTTGTCGTTTATGATAAAATTATTCTTGAAATAAAAACTGTTGACTGTTTCAACAACAATCACTACAATCAGTGCTTGAATTACCTGAAAATCTCTAAAAACAAATTAGCTATATTAGCTAATTTCAACCTAATATCATTAGAATATAAACGTATTATTAATTCAAAAAACTAATTTGCGAATTTGCGGTAAATTTTAAATACCCTGTTTACAAATGCTACTACAGCAGCAAAAAAATGAACTACAAAGAATCCTTACATAATCCAATTTTCGAAATCATCTCTCAAGCTTCAAAAGAATTGAATGTTGACAGCTATGTCATTGGCGGTTTTGTGAGAGATTTAATTTTAGAACGTGATTTTAAAAAAGATATCGACATCGTTGCTGTAGGCAGCGGAATCGAATTAGCCTTAAAAGTATCTGATTTACTGCCTAAAAAACCAAAAGTTCAGGTTTTTAAAACCTATGGAACGGCCATGCTCCGATTTGAAGATACTGAAATCGAATTTGTAGGTGCCCGAAAAGAATCTTATACACAGGACAGCAGAAATCCAATTGTGGAAAACGGAACGCTGGAAGACGATCAGAACCGACGTGATTTTACCATTAATGCATTAGCATTATCACTAAGTGAAAACAATTTTGGTGAATTACTGGATCCTTTCAATGGTCTGCAGGATATGAAAAATAAAATTCTGAAAACACCACTGGATCCGGATATTACTTTTTCTGATGATCCTTTACGAATGATGCGCGCCATAAGATTTGCAACACAATTAAATTTTGAAATAGACGAAAATTCGCTTCAGTCTATTGCAAAAAACGCAGAGCGTATCAAAATCATTTCCGGAGAACGTATTGTTGATGAACTGCATAAAATCCTGGCTACAGATAAACCGTCGACAGGTTTTTTACATTTATACAAAACAGGTCTTTTAGACCTATTAATCCCTGAATTAACTGCTTTAAACCAGGTAGAAGAAATTGAAGGACAAACCCACAAAAATAATTTTTACCACACCCTTGAGGTTGTTGACAATATTTGCCCTAATACAGATGATGTCTGGCTACGCTGGGCTGCACTCTTGCACGATATTGGTAAAGCACCCACTAAGCGTTTCAACAAAAAACAAGGATGGACTTTTCACGGGCATGAATTTTTAGGTGGAAAAATGGTCAAAAAACTATTTGAACGATTACACATGCCTTTGAACCAAAAAATGAAATTTGTACAAAAAATGGTAGTCATGAGTTCACGCCCTATTGTTTTATCTCAAGATATTGTAACTGATTCGGCGGTTCGCAGACTGGTTTTTGACGCCGGTGAAGATGTTGAAAACTTAATGACACTCTGTGAGGCTGACATTACCACTAAAAACCCTGCAAAATTCAGAAAATACCATAAAAACTTCGAAATTGTCCGAAGAAAAATCGTTGAAGTAGAAGAGAAAGATTCTGTTCGAAATTTTCAACCGCCTATTTCGGGAGAAGAAATTATGGAAATTTTTGATATTAAACCATCCCGGGAAATTGGTATTTTAAAAGAAGCTGTAAAAGAAGCTATTTTAGAAGGTGAAATCCCAAATGAATATGATGCCGCTTATGAGTTTGTGCTAAAAAGAGCTAAAAAGCTCGGACTGGAAAAAGTCACAAAATAGCTAAATTACAAAGTTTAAAGAATAAAAAAACATTCCGTTCGTTTAACTAAACAAAACCGAATGTTCAAAATGTAAAGTACAAAATGAGAAAAGAGAATAAACCCGTTATTATCTGGCTACTTTCCGGCTGTGTATTAATTTTTATAATGGTAATAGTAGGCGGCATTACCAGATTGACCAATTCCGGCTTATCTATGACCGACTGGCATCTGATTACTGATACACTTCCACCGCTTACAGAAGCTAAATGGCACGAAGCTTTTGAGCAATATAAAAAATTCCCCGAGTATCAAAAAATCAATATTCACAATGATTTTACCATCGATGACTATAAATACATTTATTTCTGGGAATGGTTTCACCGTTTTATAGGCCGTGCCATCGGAATGGTATTTATCATTCCTTTTATCTATTTTTTAATCAAAAAAAGACTGGATAAAAGCACTATTAAAAAATGTATCATTCTACTTTTATTGGGAGGATTACAAGGTTTTTTTGGATGGTTTATGGTAAAAAGCGGACTAATCGATAATCCGGATGTCAGTCATTTCAGACTGGCATTACATCTTACTACTGCATTTATTACATTTGCTTATACCTTTTGGATAGCCTTAGATTTAATTTATCCTGTTAAAAGAAATATTGAAAAATCGCTTCGCAAAATAGCCCGATACGCTTTATTTTTTCTGTTATTACAAATTATTTACGGTGGTTTTGTTGCAGGATTAAATGCTGGATTGATTCACAATCACTGGCCTTTGATGAGTGATGGCCAATTCATACACGACAGTGTTTTTCTGGAACAGGATAACCTTCTTTTGAGTTTTACCGAAGGCAAGAGTGGTGTGCAGTTTGTCCACCGGACACTGGCATATGTTGTAGTGGGAATGATGTTGTACTTATACATTGAAAGCAGAAAATATATTTTAGATTTCAATCAGAAAAAAGGTATCCTATTATTAGTTTTTCTTGTTTTTGTACAATTTGCCCTTGGAGTATTTACTTTACTTTACGGAGTACCGTTATGGCTTGGACTAATCCATCAGGTGAATGCTTTTTTCCTGTTATCAGCAATGGTATATAGTTTGCACAGATTATCTAAATAAAGAGGAAAATTTGATTATATTTACCCCGACTATATTGTCCTATTTCCTGTTTCTTTTTTATAATGTCTAAACTCGCTGCCCAAGATAAATTTATAGATTTATCCGATTACGGAAGACCTCTGGGAAAATTGCTTGCCATTTCATTAAAAAATACCCGGTTTACCCCTATTCATGTCACTGTTTTATTTGGTATTTCTGGCGTTTTAGGAATTTATTGTATATTAAACAATCATTATGTTCTGGCAGGATTTTTTATCCTATTAAAATCTATTATTGATGCAGCCGACGGAGAATTAGCCCGAATAAAAAACACGCCGTCCTACAGTGGAAGGTATCTGGACAGTATTTTTGACATCATCCTGAACTTTTTGTTTTTCATAACTATTTGCTACGTTTCTGCTACCTCTTTATGGTTAACCCTAGTATCTTTTTGTTGCATCCAGTTACAAGGCACTTTATACAATTATTATTATGTAATTTTAAGAACCAAATCAATTGGTGGTGATTCGACAAGTAAAATTTTCGAATACAAATCACCTAAGGCGCTTCCGGGAGAAAGCCAGAAATCCGTTGATTTCCTCTTTCAGATTTACACTTTAGTTTACGGAATTTTTGACAAAATCATCCATGCTTTAGATCCCGAGGCTTACAAAGTAAAAACCTTCCCTAACTGGTTCATGACATTCGTTTCCCTGTACGGACTAGGGTTTCAATTATTACTGATTGCTGTATTATTACCATTAGGCTGGATAGAAATAATCATTCCCTTTTTTATTAGTTATTCCTTATTGATTTTTGTTCTAATCGGAATCCGCAGAATTTACATTAAATAAAAAAAGAGTAAAAACGGCATGCTTTTACTCTTTTTTACACAATTACAACTTGTATTATTTTTTTGTTTTAATTGAACAACCTATTGCTTTTGTAACTTCCGGTGATGGTGTTTCTCCTTTTTCTAATGCAGCAATAGCATTTTCAAGGTATTTTTCTTTTACATCAGCCGCACTGTCTACATTATCATCTATCGCTCCAATATATTTTACAACACGGTTTTTATCCAGTAAAAAGACATGAGGCGTCTTTGTAGCTCCGTATTGTGGATAAATCTTTTGTCCCTCATCAAACATATAAGGAAATGCAAATCCTTTCTCCTTAGCTCTTACTTTCATTAATTCAAAGCTGTCTTCCGGTTGAGCAACCGGATCATTAGGATTAATTGCCAGCAAAATGTAGCCTTTTGATTTGTATTTTTTAGCCAAATCATTAATTCTGTCTTCATACTTTACAGCAAAAGGACAATGATTACAGGTAAAAACCACTATATAACCTTTGGCATTTTTATAATCAGACATGCTATACATTTTGCCATCAACTGACTTTAACTTAAAATCAGTAGCAGTGTCCCCAATTTTATATGCGGATGGTGCTTTTGAAGTAAAAGCTGCCATACAAAAGACAGCGACAAATAACAGAATAGGAGATAAAATTTTCATAGTTCAAAATTGTTAGTTAATATTCGAATTCACAAATTGGTTTAATTCTTCATAGCTGGTAAACATCTTTTCTACAAATACTTTTTTACCATTTTTCACAATCAAAGTTGCCGGTATAGAACCTGACCAGTCTTTATCCACAGTGGGCAACCAACTATTATAATCCTTATCCGTTAGTAAAACCACCTCTGACTTGATAGCTTTCTTTTTTATAAAAGGCAACAATTTTGATTCATATTGATTCTTAAAATCCAGACTGACAAGCACTACTTTTACCTTTTTATTTTCTGAATTGAGTTGTTCAAAATGCGGTAATTCCTGCACACATGGAGCACACCAGGTAGCCCAAAAATTAACCACATAAGTCGTGTTTTCATCATTCAAAACTGTCTTTTCGATATCAGCATAACGATCAAAAACTGCTACTTTCTGAGCCTGTACCTGAACAGAAAAAAGAAACATAAAAGCTCCTAAAATATACCATTTCATATTAGTTATTTTTTAAATTATCAATCGAACGAATTTACAATCTTTAAACTGTTTTCCTCTCTCAATTAACATAAAATTATTACTGAGTCTTACGGAAAAAAGTTTATCCTTATGGTAAAAAAGAGTCTTTTTAATAAGTCAAAAACGTCATTATTAAGACCCGAAATTCAGCCTGAAAAGCATCCAAAAAACGAACCAAATCCTGAGCGTTTTCACAGGTGGAATTCATTCCAAAAACACACTCCAAAAACATCGAAAAAACATCAAAAAAAACAACCCCAAAAAACTTCAAAAAAACTACCCAAAAATACTCTTGTTTTTTCAGATTTTCCATCCCATAAAAAATAAAATCTTTTTCAAAATTGGAATTAAAACTAAAATTCAAAAAAACTAAATCGAAAATTTCAGCAACAAAAATCCTTAATTAAAAAAAATCTGATTTCATTTTAAGTCTGCAAAAAAACACCTTTTTTGAAGTAAAAATTCACTCGAAATAAAACTATAAAAAAGCTTGTTATTACAAACAACAAAACATATTTTTACAAATCATAACTTTAAAAATAAACAAGAATTTTAAGTTCTTCAAAAAATGTCAAACATTTTCAGATTCACCAACAAAACCTTATAAAAACACTTTAAAATACAGAAAAAAGAACCATAGAAATAATCTATACAATTAATTCAAAAAATTAAATTCCAGACTTTTATATAAAAACATTTAAACCAAAGAATTAATACCTGCAATTTTCGTCTTCAAGAACATAAAACCAAACCAGCAACCAACAAATCCACAAAAAAACCTTTGTTAGTAAATTCAAATAATACTATTTACTTAAACTAAAACTTTAAATATAAAACAAAGCTTTTTCTTTCATCAAAAACACCTACATTTCACTCCTTTTTTTACTACCAAATTTTAGTTTAAAAAAAACCATTTTGCACTTACACTTTATTTATAAAAAGAAATAGTCTTCGCAGCATTAGAACACATTTACATTTTTATTCTATATTTACAAGAAGCAAAATCACTTTAAAAAAGAGAACTAACCCAGCCCTTTTTTCAATACACTTTGCATTAAAAAACCAAAGAAAAAGAAGCCCCCTTTTTGATCAAAATAAACACTCAAAAACCACATTAAACAACGTTAAAAAAACACATCAAAAAGCATGAAAACGGAGAAAGAAAAAATGATTGACGGAGACTATTATTTAGCAGGTGATTCTACACTTGTAAAAGACCGAAGAAGAGCTAAAAATTTATTACACAGACTAAACGTAACCGAATACCGATTAACCAAAAAAGCAAAAGAAATTTTAAAAGAACTGATTCCAAATGCAGGTTCCAATTTATATATAGAACCTCCTTTTCATTGCGATTACGGATACAACATTTTTTGCGGAGAAAATGTGTATTTCAATGTCAATTGTGTGGTGCTGGATTGCAGCACAGTCACCATTGGTTCAAATGTATTTTTTGCTCCCGCCGTACAACTTTATACCGCCACTCACCCGCTCGATGCTGAGCTTAGAAAAACACTTGAAAATGCATTACCTATAACCATAGGAGACGATTGCTGGATAGGTGGCAATTCGGTAATTTGTCCCGGTGTAACTATTGGTAAAGGGTGCGTCATCGGAGCTGGTTCAGTTGTAACCAAAAACATCCCTGACAACTCACTTGCTGTTGGCAATCCCGCTAAAGTAATTCGGAAATTAAATCAATAACAAAAAATGCTGCAATTAAAACACATACATCACATTGCTATCATTTGTTCTGATTATAAAAAATCAAAACAATTTTATACTGAGATTCTCGGATTAAAAGTTATCAGGGAAGTATTCCGCCACGAACGGCAATCCTACAAACTGGATTTAGCACTGAATGACAATTATTGCATTGAATTATTTTCTTTTCCTAATCCGCCTGCCAGACCTTCAATGCCGGAAGCATGCGGATTACGCCATTTGGCTTTTGCCGTAAAAAATCTCGAACAGACTGTTGCTTTTCTCAAATCAAAAGACATTACTTCAGAAACCATTCGCACAGATGAATTTACGGGTAAACGATTTACATTCATAGCCGACCCTGACCTTTTACCTATTGAATTTTACGAGCTTTAACTTCTTAATTTAGTTCATTTCTAAACCTGAAAAAACTCAGATTAATGAACTCTCTCATTGTAAAATCTTATCATTAATACCAATCAAAAAACAGATATTAGATGTTTTTCTATAGTTAAAAAAAACTTGTTTTTTGTTGCGAAAACGCAGGTTTTTGTTTTTTTTACATAATTTTGCCGTTCAATAAAGATTTCAAGTAATGAAAACTACCGCACAAATTAAAAAAAACTATCAACTTATTAAATTCCAAAAACTTGTAATCGTTTCTCTTTTAATTGGTTTTCTCTCTGCTCTTTTAGGAATAAGTTTAAAAAAAATGACCGAATATTATGAAGAGATATTCTTTCATCAGGCTGATAGCAATCCGTTATTCTTACTTTTATTTCCCATATTTGGTTTATCTGTAATTTACTTTTTAAGACTGTATTTATTTAAGAAAAAAGAAAACAAAGGGATTAAAGAAGTTTTTGAAAGTACTCATTCAAAAACAAAAAATTTACCCTCTTATAAAATTCCGTCCCACACGATAAACGGATTACTGACAGTTATTTTTGGCGGATCAACCGGAATAGAAGTTTCTACCGTAGTTGCTACAGCTACAATAGGATCAGTAGCACATCAAAAAGAGAATGTTTTTCGTCAGTACAAAACAGAGTTAATTTGTGCCGGAGTTGCAGCAGGAATTACCGCTTTATTCAGCAGTCCAATCGCAGGGATTTTATTTGCACTCGAAGTAATTTCCCGAAAAGTAACCCGTGCCTTTGTTATTGCAAATCTGATTGCAGTTTCCATCGCTTTTGGGTTATTAACTCTTTTAAAAGAAGAACCTTTATTTTCAGTTGCTGTTACAACCTGGCATTTAAGAGCCATTCCTTACTTTATTTTACTTGGAATTCTGGCAGGAATCAATTCGGTTTATTTAACAAAATGTGTGTTGTTTTTTAAATCCCGATTTGCAAAAATCGAAACACATTACTACAAAATCATAATTGGTTCAGCTATTTTAAGCATTTCACTTTTTATATTTCCTCAATTGTATGGTGAAGGATATCATGCCATAAAAGAAATCATGAATTCTAATAATGAAATCCCTCTGACTTTTACATTGGCTTTTACATTTTTAAGCATTTTACTTTTAAAACCAATTGTAACTTCGATTACACTTGCATCTGGAGGTGATGGCGGTGTTTTTGCACCCAGCTTATTTATTGGTGCTTTTTTAGGTATTTTAGTCGCTTCGGTATTAAATACTTTTTTTGACACCCAAATCATTCCGGTTAATTTTATGATTATTGGTATGGCAGCTGTTTTAAGTGCCAGTATCCATGCTCCGTTTACCGCTATCTTTTTGGTTTGCGGACTCACCAATAATTACACCTTGTTTTTTCCAATATTAGCTGCGTGCTTAATCTCTAAATATACCGCCAAAATGATTTACCCTGACACGGTCTATACATTTGTTCCAAGTATTTAAATTTACAACTCATGCCTACTCGCAAAATTAAACGCGGATACCGCAAAACCCGATACATTTTATACAAAGAAACCCTGATAGATTACAAAGAGCAATTTTGGTCTTTTCTGGGCTCTTTCATAGGTATCGGTCTTATCTCTTATTTTCAAAACCTGAGTTTCTCTCATCAGGACGTTATTTATCTTATTGGTTCTTTTGGAGCGTCAAGCGTTTTGGTTTATGGAATTATTGAAAGTCCGTTTTCGCAACCCCGAAATCTTATTGGAGGTCACGTAATTTCGGCTTTCATTGGTGTCTCAGTAAATCTTTTATTTCCGGATGCCATTTATATCGCTGCTCCATTAGCTGTTTCGCTATCCATCGTATTCATGCAGATAACTAAAACATTGCATCCACCCGGAGGTGCAACTGCCTTAATTGCTATTATTGGAACGGATAAAATTAAAGAATTGGGCTATTGGTACGTAGTATCTCCTGTATTAACCGGTGTTTTAATCCTGTTTTTTACTGCTTTGATTTTTAACAACATGACCTCCAGCCGTAAGTATCCTGCTCACAGCACTTACCATAAGCGATACCAGAGAATCATTCAGCGCCTCAGACGAAATAAGTAATTCACAATCAAAACTATCGTGGTTTGTTTATAAAAATTCACAAATCGCATTGGGATTAAAAAGGATTAAATGTACCTTTGATTTTTATAAAAACAACGATTATGGTTTATAAATTTAGAGTAATCTTAGACGCAGAAGAAGATATTTTCAGAGATATCGCGATATTAGATGATGATACTTTAGAAGATTTACACAATGCTATCTTCAATTCCTTTGGGTTTGACGGTATGGAAGTCGCTTCTTTTTACACCTGTGATGAAACCTGGAATCAGGAAGATGAAATTTCGCTTTTTGACACCGGTGATGTTCCCGGCGAACAAAAAATCATGAGTGATTATAAACTTTCGGATATTCTGGATGAAGAAAACACTAAAATCATTTATGTGTATGATTTTATTAATATGTGGACTTTTTTAGTGGAACTTGCCGCAATTGAAGAACAAACAGCAGGAGCTATTTATCCTGAAACATTATTTTCGCACGGAGAAATGCCCGACGAAGCTTTAGAAAAAAACTTCGAAGCAGAAAATGCAGATGATTTTTATGACGAATTTGAAGATGGTCTTGACGAAGATGACATGGATATGTTTGAAGGAGACGACAGTTATGAAGATTATGGCTTTGAAGAAAATTGGAATTAGTTTTTTTTGAGTCACTAAGTTGCTGAGAAACTAAGTATCTAAGTTTTAACTAGACAAAAACAATAACTTAGAAACTCAGAAACTTACAACTTAGAAACTTCAATAAAAATGAGCAACTTTAGAAAACTATTAGTTTGGCAAAAAGCCATGTTGTTAACAACAAAAATTTACACTGAAACAAAAAAATTTCCAAAAGAAGAAGTTTTTGGTTTAACCTCTCAATTAAGAAGAAGTAGTATTTCAATTCCTAGCAATATTGCCGAAGGACTTGGAAGGGATAGCAACAATGAACTCATTAGATTTCTTAATATTGCTGTAGGTTCTTTATTTGAATTACAGACTCAACTAGAGATTGCAAAAAACATCAGCTATTTAAGCGAAGAAAAATTTAACAACTTATATGAGGATAGCCGAGAAGTAGAAAGAATGTTAATTGCATTTCTGAAAAAAATAAAAGGAAGCAACTAAAATCTTAGAAACTTAGAAACTTAGTCTCTTAGAAACTCTAAAAAAAATGATCAACTTATTCAACACGCACATCGAGACGCTTTCTATTCACAGAGTAGGAAACAAAAGCCGAAATGAAGCTATCTTTTTATCTGAGCAACCTTACAGCTTACAAGATGAAATTGTTCCGCTTATAAAAGAATTTTTCTTTAAACCTTTTAGAGAAAAAGAAGAAAATTATTTTCAATTTGCTCACGAAGTTGATTTGGATTATAATGACATGTATAAGTATGCAACTGAAATTTTTGATAATCCCGGCAATTTGCATGAGGTTTCTAAAAATATTACGAAGCATTTATTTGAGCAGTCTAATCATCCGCACATTAAAAACGGAGAAGTTTATGTTACTTATTTAACCAATATCAATATTGATAACAATGTAGTTGATGCTATTGGTGTTTTTAAAAGTGAGCTGCAAAGTGATTTTTTACAATTTGAAGAAAAAGGATCTAATCTGGAAATGATTCTGCAACAAGGAATCAACCTGAATAAATTAGACAAAGGCTGCTTGATTTTTAATCATAAAAAAGAAGAAGGATACAAAATACTTACTGTTGACAGCAACCGCTATGATGCCCGTTACTGGTTAGAACATTTCTTATCTGTTGATGCTTTTGAAGATGAAAATTTTATCACAAAAAAATATTTGAAATTCTGTCAAAATTTTGCCAAAGATGTTGTTTTTCCTGCTGAAGACAAAAAAGAAGAAGTCATGTTTATGAACCGCTCTGTGAATTACTTTGCAAAAAATGATCAGTTTGAAGAACAAAACTTTTTAAATGAGGTTTTAGACAATCCTGATTTAATTCCTGAATTTAAAAATTATAAAGTAGACAAAGGGGAAAAATACAGTATTGAGGACGTAACTTCATTCCCAATTGCCAATGCTGCTGTTAGTGATGCCCGAAAATCAATCAAAAACGTCATCAATCTTGATACTAATATCCAGATTAAAATGGATTTTATCAATCCGGAAAGTGCGGAAAAATTTGTAGAAAAAGGCTGGGACGAAGAAAAACAAATGTATTATTACTTAGTTTATTTTAATAAAGAACAAAAATCTTAATTTGTCACAGACCATTCATTATCTCCAATTATTTCAATAGTTGGAGATTTTTTTACTCAAAAACAAAAGCTAAAAACTTACAAATACATAAAATAAATGCATTTTATCGACTTTTTAAGTAGTTTTACCTATAATTAGATATTTTTATCATCCTAAATAGAAATTAAGCTAATCTACTTATGTATTTATGGAAATAAAAAAAGCTTTTATCAGTAAAAGAATTTTATGCGCCGTATTTGGACACAAAATTATTACTTCAAAAAAGATTACCAGTCATTTAAAGGAATACCGGTGCACCACTTGCAAAATGGAATTAACGAATGATGAAAAAGGCGGTATTACCTTCCTGACTCCTGAACTAAAAGAAATAAATGATGCGTTAGAAACTTTCTGTCAAAAAAAGCTCTCTCTTAAACAACACTAAATAATAGGTTTTTAAAAGCTTTTCAAATAAGTTAATTCACTATTTTTGTATACTAAATAAAACAAAAAAAATGAATCATCTTTTATTTAAAGAGAGTCCTTTTAAAACCATCATTTCTTTTCACAAACTCATTGAGTCCTTAGAAGAAATTGCACTGTCAGACGTTGACTACCGCTCAAATTATGCTAAATCATTACTAAAAGAAATTGATGCTGTTCCGGAGTTAAAAACCGGAATTGAAGATTTTTCAATCATTCAGAATAATAAAAAAATTATTAGAAACCTACTCGCTGATTTATTTCCCACAGCATTAACTAATAATGAAATTAAAGCCGTTACCATTCCGTTTCAGAATATCACTTTTAATTATACCAGACGATTTAAAAAAATAATTAAAAATGCAGGAGAATTTGACCTGACCATACAGGATTTTAATGAAGAGCATTTTTATGTTCTAAGCTGTATTTTAATTTTAAATGAATATTACAATCAAAAATTTGATTATAATAAACCCTTATTTTATGATATTCCGGACGCAAACGGAATCATAAAGCATTACCGAATTCTTTACAATGCTGATTTTATAGAAATTTATCCTTCGGAAAAAGCGCTTCCGTTAAGTCCTGAAGAAATTGATGAACTAATGGATAATTTTGACAATTTGGCTTTATGGAAAGAAAAATTTCCTCCAGAAAGCTGGATTTTAAAAGGATTCGGAATCATCAGCTTATTTGATGCTACTAAAGAAAGTGCTATTTCTAACCTAAAAACGAATCTTTTAAAGCGATACAAGGAACCGAAAGACAACATTACTTCTGAAAGTATTTTTAAATCTTTTTTTAAAATTCCCGATTTAAGAATAGGAATCAGTATTTATAATGAAGAAGAGAACAAGTTTACTAAACTGCCTTTTGAAAAAGCCAATATCGGAAGTTTTATTCTTCAGAATAAAGATGAAATGGAGTGCTGTAGTACCGTTCTGGGATTTTCTCTGGACAAACTGCTGAAGGAAAAAGAAACGATTTCTATTTCAAATGTAACTGCTTTTGGCACAATTCCCGGCAACGAAAATTTTGCAAAACTATTATCAGAGCAAAACATTCAAAGCTGTATTTTTACTCCTGTTGTTAAAGACTCTAAATTATTAGGAATTATAGAACTGGTTTCGGCTACACCCCGGCAATTAAACAGTATAAATGCTAATAATTTAAAATTAATTCTGCCTAGTATCATTAACACACTGGAACGCTACAATACTGAGTTACAAAATCAGATAGAAGCCATTATTCAAAGAGAGTATACTGCAATTCATTCCAGCGTTTACTGGAAATTTAAAGCCGAAGCCCAAAAATATTTATATGTCGGGACCTCTAACAAGGAACATACTTTTAAAGAAATTGTTTTTAAAGAAGTATATCCTTTATATGGCCAGATAGACATTAAAGGTTCTTCTGAACACCGAAATAATACTGTAAAAGAGGATTTAAAAAATCAGTTATTCAGTATTATTTCAATTTTCGAAAATTCAGCTTTTCTTAACAAACTGCCGCTGTCTGAGCAACGAAAATTTGAATTACATTCTTACGTAAAAGAATTAGAGAAAGAATTAAAAGCGGATACCGAACAACAAATTCAAAATTATATTGAAAAAGAAATTCATCCTATATTGATGAATTCCAGAGTTAGTGACAGCGACCAGGAATTTATAAATGCCTATTTTGAAGATTTAGACCCTAAAACCAAACTTTTTTACCATGCCCGAAAAAAGTTTGATGATGCAATGGGAATGATCAATAAAAAGATGGCAGTAGTTTTAGATTACGAACAAATGGAGGCTCAAAGCATTTTTCCGCATTATTACGAACGTTTTAAGACGGATGGTGTGGAACATAACTTATACATTGGTGCTTCAATTGCTCCTAAACAACCATTTAACACCTTATATTTAAACAACTTGAGATTATGGCAGCTGCAAACTTTGTGCAAAATGGAGTTAGAGCATCACCGCCTGAAAAAAACGTTGCCTTATGAGTTAGATGTAAGTTCGTTAATACTGGTTTTCAGCTCCCCTATTTCTATCAGATTCAGAATGGATGAAAAGCGTTTTGATGTTGACGGAACCTACAATGCACGTTACGAAGTGGTAAAAAAACGCATTGACAAAGCGCATATTAAGGGAACCCGGGAAAGAATAACCCAACAAGAAAAAATCACTATTGTTTATTCACATCAGTCTGAAGAAACGGAATATTTAAAATACATTAAATTTCTACAATTCAAACAAATACTGGAACCCACAATTGAACAATTTGAAGTGGAACAACTACAAGGCGTTTATGGTCTAAAAGCTATCCGAATAAAAGTGATGAATACCGATGCAAATTTAGACAGTCAATATTCATACAAAGAATTACTGGAAACGTTACACTAGACTCTGGTTGCATTAAATGCAAGAAAAAAGGCAAAGAATGAAATAATGATTCCTACCATAAAAATATTATAAGTTATACGTAGTAGTTTATATTTTTTTTCCAGAACAATTCCTAAAAAGTATAAATCCTTAATCATGGAATTGTATAAATACTGATTGTCTTTCATCATTTCATTCATCGCCCATTCATATTCGTCCAAAGGCATTTTGTAAAAATTACCAAAAAATAATAAATTAACTTTTCGGTCTTCGATATCTTTTCTGGTAAATGTACCGCTGGTAACTTTTGGGCGGGTAGAAAGTATCGCAAAAATGATAGATACTACACTAAAAGTAAGCATAATAAAAGTAGGAATTACTAAATGTGCATTACTGGGGCTGTCTAATTTAGGAACAATAGTAGACAATGCGATTGAAATAATAATGGCATTTACAGATAATAAAATATTGGCTTTACTGTCTGCAATCCCACTTAAACGGGTATGATTACTTAATGTAATTCTAAACAGTGTATCAATCCCACGATCCGGTTTTGCAATTTTATTTTTGTTTTTCTTATCTTTTTTTGGAGTAATTTCTTCGCTGTTTTTTTCCATATTTTCTATTCGTGCACGTATCAAATTTACATTTTTTTCTTTCAATGCTTCCCATTTTTCTTTTGCATAATCAGTATAATAGCGGTGGCATTGCGTAAGCATATCTAAATTTTCTTTAGCCCATTCTAAATCTGAAACATTTTTACCTCTTACATACTTCCATTCTGTTCTTAAAAGTTCGCATCTGTCGCAATAATTTTTAGTGGTAAAATGATAAAAATCGGCATCTTTTATTATTTTTTCAAGAGTATTTTTAGGCTCATAATGATACAATGTCGCCCTGATAAGAGCACTTACCTGAGCGATATATTCAGGTGTTTTTTGTTTGTTTTTTAAAAATTCAGCAGCAATAACAATACTATTATCCTCATGATTTTCAAAGCCATACACATAGCCTGTGTCATGAAACCAGGCTGCTACTATAAGGATTTCAATCTCTTCATTATTGCATTTTTCTTTTTCAGAAAGTATTTTTACAGCCTTAACCACATCAAAAGTATGGTTAAAATTATGGTAAATAAATGAATCAGATAGTTTATCTTTGAGTAAATTAGAAACAAAATCTTGTACTTCTTCAATAAAGCCCATAAGTGAATTTTTATACTACTAAATTATGAAATTGTTTTTGGATATGCATTTCTTCAAAATTAAAATATTTTTTTATGCAATCATCGCTTCTTTAATTATTACATCCTGTGCCACACATAAGATGCAATTGGGAAGTGATATAAAAGAAAATCCAGGTATAAACGACAAACACCTGTCTGAAATTGCACACCGCTTTTTTTTAATTGGTGATGCCGGAAACGCTGATCAGGAAAAAGCTCAGAAAATTCTAAATTCTTTAAATCAGCAATTACAGGAATCTGATAAAAATGCTACATTATTGTTTCTTGGCGATAATATTTATCCAAAAGGAATTCCTGATAAAAAAGATAAAAAAGACTATGCTACCGCAATAGGTAAATTAACTGACCAACTGAATATTTCTAAAAACTTTAAAGGTAAAACTATTTTTATTCCCGGTAATCACGACTGGTATTCCGGTATTAAAGGATTAAAACGTCAGGAAGATATAGTCAACAGCTACCTTGATGAAAAAAAAGCATTCCTTCCGGCAGACGGCTGCCCTATTGATGATAAAAAAATAAACGATCAGCTGTGTCTTATTACTATTGACAGTCAATGGTTTTTAGAAAACTGGGATAAAATACCAACTATAAATGATAATTGCACGATAAAAACGCGTGAAGGTTTTTTTGAAGAGTTAGAAAGTATTTTAAATAAAAATCAGGACAAAACTATAGTAATAGCTATTCATCATCCGTTAATGAGTAATGGAACTCACGGAGGACAGTTTTCTCTTGAAAAACAGCTATTCCCCTTAGAGCAAAAAATCCCTTTGCCTGTTGTGGGTTCGTTTATTAATTTTTTAAGAAAAACATCCGGAATTAGTCCACAGGATTTACAGAACAAACAATATCAGACTTTAGTAAAAAGAGTTAAAACACTTTTACAAAACCAAAATAATGTAATCGTAGTTTCTGGACACGATCATAATTTACAATACATCGAAAATGAAAATATCAAACAGATTATCAGTGGTGCGGGATCAAAATCCGAAGCTGCAAGAGCTGTTTATCCAAATGATTTTTCTTATGGTAAAAATGGATATGCTGTTTTAACAGTTTACAAAAATGGTACATCCGTAGTTACCTATTATGGCATAGAAAACAATCAAACCAAAGTACTTTTTGAAAAAACAGTAAGTAAACCAGAAAACAAGATTACGGAACAATACCCGGAGACTTTTTCAAACCGTACAAAAGCTGCTGTTTATACCGAAAAAATGACCACTAAAAGCGGATTTCATAATTTTCTTTTTGGCAAACATTATCGGGGATATTACAGCCGTTTGATTGACGTTCCTGTGGTGACCTTAGATACTCTCCATGGAGGCTTAATTCCCGTAAGAGCCGGAGGAGGGCATCAGTCAAGATCATTACGTCTTGAAGATGCTAAGGGAAAAGAATATGTAATGCGTGCTTTAAAAAAGAGCGTAAGCCGTTTTTTACAAAGTGTTGCTTTTAAAGATCAATATGTTGAAGAGGAGTTTACCAATACGTTTGCGGAAAACTTTCTATATGATTTTTACACTACCTCTCACCCTTACACTACTCTGGCAGTAGGCAATTTAGCAGATGAAATCGGAGTTTTCCATAGCAATCCTAAACTTGTTTATATTCCGAAACAAAACAGATTAGGTGAATTCAATACCGATTTTGGTGATGAATTATATTTTGTAGAAGAAAGGCCTTCAGACAGTCAAAAAGAACTCAGCAGTTTTGGTAAATCAGAAGCTATAATAGGAACAGATGATTTATTAAAAAACCTGCAAAAGGATGAAAAATATACTGTTGATGAAAACGAATATATCAAAGCAAGGTTGTTTGACATGCTCATTGGTGACTGGGACAGGCATTATGACCAATGGCGCTGGGCTGAGTATAAAGCAGGTGATAAAATAATTTACAAACCTATTCCCCGCGACCGCGATCAGGCATTTTCTAAATATGACGGAACATTGCTATCCCTTTTAATGAATATTCCGGCGCTTCGTCATATGCAAAGTTTTAAAAATGATATTAAAAATGTAAAATGGTTCAACAGAGAACCTTATCCTCTGGATTTAGCTTTATTAAAAGAATCCGGAGAAAAAGAATGGACAGCACAAGCTCAATTTATTCAGGATCACTTAAGTGACGAAAGCATTGATGCGGCTTTTAGGAATTTACCCGAAGAAGTCCGGGATGAAACTATTGCTTCGATTCAAGAAAAATTAAAACACCGAAAAAAACAATTAATTACTTATGCCGGTCAATACAATAAAGTATTACAAAAAACGGCTCTTATCGTGGGAACAAACAAAGAAGATGAATTCCTGATCCATTCTCCTTCTAAAAATGAAGTTGAAATAACTGTAAACCGAATTAAAAAAGATGGAAGAGAACTGGTTTTCCAAAAAACATTTAACCGTCATGAAACAAAAAACATCTGGATTTACGGTTTAGATGATGATGATCTTTTTGATTTTCAGGGTTCTCAAAAAACACCCATAAAGATAAAAATGATTGGGGGACAAAATAATGACCAATACACAATAACTAATGGTAAAAACATTCATATCGTTGATTTTAAATCAAAAAAGAACACTTTTGATACTGATTCAAGAACCCGAATTTTACTGACTGATGATTATAAGACAAACTTTTATAATTATGAAAAACCTAAATACAATGCTTTTTCCGGTTTACCCTCAATAGGTTTTAATCCTGATGACGGTGTCAAACTTGGGATTATCGCGAATTACACAGTGAATCACTTTAAACAAAACCCCTATACTTTCAAACATACTTTAAATGCAAATTATTATTTTGCTACTGACGGTTTTGAATTAGGGTATCATTTAGATATTCCAAAACTAATTGGTCAGTGGAATTTTGGTTTTGACAGCCAGTTTACCAGTCCCAATTTTGCCATCAATTATTTTGGTTATGGAAATAATACGGCCAATACAGATGAACTAAATGGAATGGATTACAACCGAGTTCACATTCGAATATTAAAATTTGCACCAAAAATAGAAAAAAAAGGACGCCTTGGAAGTTATATTAATTTTCAGTTTGCTTATGAAAATTTTGATGTCGAAAAAACAGGAAACCGATTTATTGCCATTCCGAATACTATAAATCCTGAAATTTTTAAACAGCAACAATTTGCAGGAGCAACTGTAGCATATGGATATGAAAATTATGACAATGCTTCACTTCCTTCTATGGGGATGGGATTTATGGTTGCTGCTAACTGGACAATGAATCTTGATAATAACAAACAAAATTTTCCGAAATTAGAATCAAAAATCAATTTCAATCATAAAATTGATCATCAGGGCAATATTGTATTTGCCACATTAGTAAAAGGAAAAGCTATTTTGAACAATAATTTCGAATTTTATCAGGCGGCCGCATTAGGAGGCGATTATGATTTAAGAGGTTTTAGAAACCAACGTTTTATAGGAAATCAGTCTTTTTTTCAAAGTAGTGACATCCGTTTTACTATCGGAAAAATAAAAAACAGCATTATCCCAATGTCTTATGGTCTTTTTGGCGGATATGATTACGGAAGAGTCTGGCTCGACGGAGAAGATTCTAATAAATGGCATCAATCTGCAGGTGGTGGTTTATGGCTCAACGGGATTAATACCGTAACGGCAAGATTAAGCTACTTTAAAAGTGCTGATGATAAAGCCAGAATTGCTTTTGGACTGGGGTTTGGGTTTTAATTGAAACGAAATTCATAAACCTTGCCCCCTATTTTTTTCGTCTTTTCATCGGCTATTAAAAGGGTTTTTGAATCTTTGAAACAAATCGCTTCTTTTTGAGAAAAATGCCCCAAAGGGATTGCCTTTACATTTCCTTCAAAAAAATTGTCGGATTGAAAATTTTCGAAAACCCATATTTGGCTATGACTCAACAAAACCACTTTAGTCGCGTCCGGGCTGATAGCAGCACTGGTTATGGCCGCATTTTGATAATCACCATCAGCTTTAAATTTCCCTAATAATTGGGCCTGGTAAAATCCTGCTTTATTAGGCACCTTGTATAATAAAGTAGTTCCGTCAAAATCTTTACTTCTGTTTTTTGTAAATAAATAAAAGTTGTTTTGGTATTCAAAAAAGGATTCTACATCATAAAAAAGCGCTGTTTTTTTAGGTGGAAATTTAGTTTGCTCAGGATAAGCAAAACTTGTTTTATAAGAGGGTAAAGCAGCTGAATTGTTCAAAGAATCCTTAGCAATTTTATAAATACCCAGATCTTTTCTGTCATTAGCATTGTTACCAAAATCACCTATATATAAATTCTCTTCCTGATCTTTAGTAATATCTTCCCAATCAATATTCTGAGCATCAGTAATTGTTAGTTTTCTCTGAAGTTTTCCTTTATGGTCTAC
Source organism: Flavobacterium plantiphilum (assembly GCF_046000495.1). Lineage (NCBI taxonomy): Bacteria > Pseudomonadati > Bacteroidota > Flavobacteriia > Flavobacteriales > Flavobacteriaceae > Flavobacterium > Flavobacterium plantiphilum. The sequence continues at coordinate 345,555 of NZ_JBELQA010000004.1, read as the reverse complement.
TGCATAAATTTCATTAGCATTCCCGCTGTCTTCCAAAACCCAGCTTAATTGAAAACTATTTGTATAAACAATTCCTGAAATTTCTTTAAGCTGTTTTGGCAAAACATATAATTCTTCAATAACTGAGGAATCTCTTTGACAAAAAGCTACTAAAGACGATAATAAAACAAGGGGTAGAATTTTTTTCATCGTATAAATTAATTTTAAAAACCTGGTTTAAACAAATCAGGATGTTTGAAGTTTCTGGTAACAAATTTAAAAGCAGCACTTAAAACATAGCCCATAGAAGCAGCGTTTTTAAAGTTTAAATCATTTGTATAACGATACAATTCAGTCTTTAATTGTTTGATATGTGCTTCGGGAGCTATTGTATCATTAGCCATGATGCGAAGAATCTTCTGAATACGGGTTTCTGCCGATATAATTCTTTTCGCTAAGGCCGCACGTTCTTCATTTTTATATTGCTCAATCGAGCTGTCCTGTAATTTTTCTTTAATTAATTTAATCATTGGAAAATTCTCCTTAAAAAACTGGGGTCTGTAAATTTTAAAATTTCCTTCATAGCATTGCTGATCAAAATCGATTGCTCTTATTTTATAGACTACCTGATCAAAATCATGAATGGGAACTATAACATAGTTATAAGCACGCATATCGCCTAAAAGCCTAATCATACAGCGTTCATTGAACTTTACAAATTCTTTGGCTATTTGAGATTTTTCTGTTTCAGAACAATTTTTCAACAGTGTTTCCATGAAAACATCTCCCGGAATTCCAATAATATGTTCCTCAATTAAAGTATCCTGATAAACCAGAAAATTGATTTTATCCGGAGATAAAATATGTTCTAATTCTAAGCCGTAAATTCTGGAAGCATCGGCTTTCTTAATATAAAAATGAACATAATTATCATTAAGCACGTTCCGCACTTTGATTCTAAAAGGTTTTGAATTACCAAAAGTGCAATAATCAATGGCATCCACATTTAGAAACTTAATTATATCAGAATTTCCATCGGAATGCAGTAAAGAATAAATTTTCTTTAAATTCAGATCAATTTCATTTCTTTCAAATTCATTATAAAAAACCCTGGCCCATAAAGTATCCTGATCAAAATTATCATACACATTTACTGAACCTGAAAACCGAAGCAAATCATCATAAGAAATGGGCACCTTAGAAACCCTGTCAAATCGTTCTAAATAATCAAAAAGAAAATGATTTATGGGATAGCTGGGCTTTTTAAACAATGGAGAAATATCGCTCATTCAATATTATTATTTCTACAAATTTACATTAATTATTTTAAAGCCGGTTGAGAAAAAGCCTTACTTCGTCTACAGCTAAAAAAATATTAAAAAGGCTTAAACACTGGTTCCCAGACTATAAAAACAAAACCGCTTATCAGACTAAAAAAAGCTACTGAAGAAAAAGCTGCTGTTCATCGATTTTATTTGTGAGTTGAGACATTGTTAAGTACTTTTATTTTTTCAATGCTTTTTAATGAGAAAACTGAGATTAAAAACACCCCCTTTTTATTTCATAAAAACCAAACATCTTTCTAAAATATAAGCTCAACTTGTGTCTTATTAGAACTATTTTACTATGAATAAACAGGTGATTTATAATCAAACAGAAGAAACTTTAAATATTGGTCTCTGGGATCTTAACTTACAGGATAACACTGCTTTTTGGGATGCGAAAACCAAATCTCTTTTTGAAGTTTCAGATGATTTTATTCCTGATTATAAAAATACTTTTTCATTTTTTACCCGAAAAAACCTAATTGAGTTTAAAAAATTATTAAAGAAAACCATTGAAAACAAAATTCCGAGTCATGGAAAGTTCCAGATAATTACCGCTAAAAAAAACATTAAATACTTGGAATGTATTTGTCAGCTGGATACGATAGGTACACATTATAGTCGTATTTATGGTACTTTCAGAGATGTTACCATTGAAGAAGAAAGAATTTCTCAATTAGAATCGGCAGCAGAGAAATATGCTTCCGTTTTTAGCAGTGCAAACGATGCTATCGTAATCATTGATACCGAAACCGGAAACATTACGGATTGTAATAATCGTACTTTTGAACTTACCGGTTATAAAGACACCGAAATAATTGGTGTTCATAATTCATTCTTTTTTCCTGAAGACAACAGAGAAGAAATTCAATTTTATCTGAAAGAAAAAATCAGACAAAATACCTATTTCATCAAAGAAACTTACATAAAAAACAAGAATGGTTCTACAATTGCTGTTCAGGCTGCCTCAGGTAAAAAGTTTGTAATCGATAACAGAACGTATCTGGTTTGTTTTTTTAGAAATATAACCCGAAAAAAAGAAGTTGAAGAAAATCTGAATTTGTTATCACTTGTAGCTTCTGAAACTACCGATATCATAATTATAACGAATGCCGAAGGAAAAGCTATCTGGGCAAATCAGGCTTACATGAAACTAACGCATTCCACACTGGAAGAAATTATAGGCCACGAACCGAACTACCTATCTGTTGAGCCCGGTACTAATTTAGAAACGGTAAATAAAATTACAGAAGCAATAAAAAACAAAGAAGAGATTAAAGTTGTTTTTCAAAATTGTAATAAACGAAAACAAAAATACTGGTTAGAACTGAATATAACTCCGGTATTTGACAACGATGGAAATTGCAATAAATTTATTGCTATAGGAAGAGATGTTACAGCTGCCAAAGAAAAAGAAAGTGAACTGAACAACATTCTGGAAGTTACCAGTCAGCAAAACAATAAACTTCTGAATTTTGCTCATATCGTTTCTCATAATATCAGGTCTCATACCAGCAATCTGTTAATGGTTTTAGAAGTCATTGAAAGTACGGAAGATGTTCTTGAAAAGATAGCGTTAATCGATATGTTTAAAGAGGCAACCGAAAAATTATCTGATACAATTGAAAATCTGAATGAGATGATTACCATTAAAAAAAATGTTCACATTATAAAAACGGTAATTAATGTAAAAACAGAGCTCGAAAAACTGGCAGAACCTTTTAAAAATAAAATTACGCTTTCCCATGATATCCCTAATGACCTGACTTTAAATATCATTCCGGCATATCTGGATAATATTATCCAAAGTCTTTTAAGTAACGCAGTAAAATATCAGTCTCCCGATCGGGAACCTCAACTGAATATCAGTTATGAGAACAAAGACGGATTTCATATTATCAATTTCAAGGATAATGGTTTAGGTATTGATCTTAAAAAAAATAAACAAAAATTATTTGGCATGTATAAAACTTTTCACGGAAATGAAGATGCAAAAGGAATTGATTTATTTATTGTAAAAAACCAAATTGAAGTTATGAAGGGTAAAATTGAAGTTGAGAGCCAAAAAGGCATGGGCAGTACATTTAAATTATATTTCAATGAAAAATAAAACGACTTACCTTATAGACGACGACAAATTATCCATCAAGCTAATGAGTATGCTCATTTCAAAAAACAATTTTTGCGAAGAGATAGTTTCGTTTCATAATCCTCAGACTGCTTTAGACGAACTTAAAACTAATGCTTCTGACTCGTCTAAATTGCCGGATGTTATTTTACTGGATTTAAACATGCCCGTGCTTGATGGGTGGCAATTTTTAGATGAATTTCAGTTAATTACTTTTGCAAAAAAAATAATAGTTTTTATTGTATCTTCTTCTATAGACCCTTCTGATTTAGAAAAGACAAAAAATTATCCAATTATTAAAAATTATATCATAAAGCCACTGACATCCGAAAAAATAAAGAGAACCTCTCTTTTAATTGAAAATGAAATTTAATTTTTTTTTATAGTATAGGTAAATACAAATAACTAAAAAATAACGATTTATAGTAACTTTGTAAAACTATGAAAAGTCTGTTACTTATTTTAATTCTATTTGTATTACTTCCTGCTTTCACCACGATAAAAGCACAAGTGATTAGCGTAGATGATACAAAAACTGCAAATGAACTGGTATCACTCTTAACCAATAATAGTTCGTGTCTACAAATAATAAATGAAAGTGTTTCCGGAGATTCATTTACTTCAGGAAAAAACAGTTATGGTATTTTTAACAATACCAATCCAAATTTCCCTTTTCAATCCGGAATAGTTTTAAGTACCTGGAGCAGCACGCAATCTGTGGGACCATTTGTTAGAAATTTAGGTGGCGGAAACAATGCCTGGCTGGGCGATTCTGATTTAAATCAGTCGTTGAATATCAATTCTATTAATGCAACAGTTCTTGAATTTGATTTTATTGCGTTAACAAATAAAATAAGTTTTAATTATTTTTTTGCATCCAATGAATATCAGGATGATTTCCCCTGTAACTATTCTGACGGATTTGCTTTTCTAATAAAAGAAAAAGGAAGCTTAACAGCTTATCAAAATTTAGCGGTACTTCCAAATACTTCGGTAGCAGTTTCATCACAAAACATTCACCCCGCTATTCGTTTTAATGACAATGGAGTACTTAAAACCTGTAATGCAGTCAACGAAACCTATTTTGAACAATACAATAACAACAGCAGTCCAATTAATTATGCCGGACAAACAAAAGTTTTAAATGCACAAGCTATTGTAACTCCCGGAACCACTTATCATATAAAACTGGTAATAGGTGATGATGCTGTTAACTACTATGATTCGGCAATTTTTATTGAAGCCGCCAGTTTTAACTCGGCAATAGATTTAGGAACTGATAAATTACTCGCTACTAACAATGCTGTGTGCTTTGGCGAAGACTATATAATTGATACACAATTATCCAATAGTTATACTTATAAATGGTATAAAAATGATGTTTTATTACCTTTAGAAACAGATCCTTCTTACACGGTTAAAAATCCCGGAATTTATAAAGTCGAAGTAACTCTGAGTCCTTCGGATTGCAGTGTTTCAAACGAAATTAAGATAGAATATACTCCGGAAATTATTCTGAATAACGCTACCTTAATTCAATGTGATATTGATGAAGACGGAAAATCTTTATTTGATTTAACGCAGGCTGATACTGAAATACAAAACAACAACTCCGGTTTGAGTACGCTGATTTATTATGAAAATTTAGCTGATGCTCAGGCAAATATTAATCCCATTTTAAACAGCACGGGATACATTAATCAATCCAATCCGCAAACGCTCATTGCTAAAACCATAAACAGTTATGGCTGTTTTAATTATGGTTTATTGACACTGGAAATTTCTAATGAGAGCATCCCGGATAGAGTAGCAACCATAACAGCTGTAACAACAAATGATTTTGCAGGAAACGAAAATACTGTAGAAATTGAATATACAGGCGTCAGTGAATATGAATTTTCTATAGACGGTATTCATTATCAGGACAATCCTCGATTTTTAAATATTACTGCCGGAAATTATTTTGCTTATGTCCGTGAAAAAAATGGCTGCGGAATATCAAATCCGTTTTCTTTTACTATCTTAGATTATTCCCGTTATTTTACACCTAATGGTGATGGATTTAACGACACCTGGACCATTAAAAACTTAAATTTATTAGCCCCAGCTACAATAACTATTTTTGATCGTTTTGGCAAATTATTAAAACAATTCAATTCCACAAATTTACACTGGAACGGAACGCTTAATGGTCATTTACTACCTGCAGATGATTACTGGTTCAATCTTGTTTTTGAAGATGGTAAGAATATAAAAGGCCATTTTTCATTAAAAAGATAAATAATCGTTAAGATTTTATACATTTATCTAATGAGAAAGTTAATTGTTGTGATTTTCCTCTTAATGGGAATAAACTGTTGGGCACAGTTTAGTAAAACACATTATATCCCGCCATTAACCAGCCAGTCTGAAAATTTAGAGGCTGAGGATCATTATTTATATATTTCCACGCCAAGTACTAAAAATGTGGCACTGAAAATTATTAGCATTGGCGGACCAATCATTAATGCCAGTGTAAGCAATACGAATCCTTTTGTGTATCAAATAGGAAGAGGAGACAATACACAGTTATTAACTCCAAAAACAGCAATCGGAAAATTAAATAATAAAGGATATATTATTGAAGCCGACGATTTAATATATGTTAGCGTAAGAATAAATGCCTCATTAAATAATAACGGAGGATATAATCATGGTGGAGGATTAGTCTCAAAAGGAAATAGCGCCTTGGGAACAACATTCAGACTTGGGGGCATGCTCAATCCTTTAAGTGATCCTACACTGCTCAATTTTGCATCAATTCTTGCAACCGAAAACAACACAACAGTAACTGTTTCTAATATTCCCCCGGGAACCCAGCTATTAGATGGCAGTGTTATAAATGGTTCTATTGTTGTAAATTTAAATAAAAACGAAAGTTATGTAATTGCCTTAGAAAACAATCTAAATTTTCAAACCACTCCTTCAAACAGTGCTAAACTTATAGGTGCATTAGTCCAGTCCGATAAACCGATAGCTGTCAATGCGGGCTCTTTTGGAGGAAGCAATAGTACCGAAATAAGGAACAATAATCCTTCCGGAAGAGATATTGGTTTTGATCAGATTGTTCCCTTCGAAAAAACAGGAAAAGAATATATTTTTGTAAAAGGAGAAGGCGGAGACGAAATAGAACGTGTGTTATTGGTGGCTCACAATCCACAAACCGAAATTTATCTCAACGGTAATACTTCACCTAATTATATTCTTCAGCCTGGAGAATATGTTGCCATTGATGGTTTTCAGTTTGTCAATGATAACCTGTACGTAAGAACAACCGAAAATGTATTTGCTTATCAGTCCATTGGAGGTTTAAAACCTACACTTCCTCCATTCGATGATAATAACGTAAGAAACAATCCGAATGCTAACCAAAATATGTTTTTTGTTCCACCGTTAAATTGTGCAACTCCAAATATTGTGGACAATATTCCGCAAATTCAGTTTATAGGAGATACATTTTATACCGGAAAACTAAATATTATAACCGAAAAAGGAGCTACTGTACTGATAAATAACACTCCTGTTAATGCAATTCCCGTTGCAATTCCCGGCAACCCTGACTATGAACGTTATACCATAAATGATCTTACAGGGAATATTAGTGTCAAATCTTCAAAACAAGTATATGTCTCATATTTTGGCACAAATGACGCAGCTACTTATGGCGGTTACTATTCCGGATTTGACACAAAGCCGGAAATTACTTCTGACAAAATCAATATAGGAATATCTTCCTGTATTCCTAATCTGGTATTGAAAGTAAACTCAATTTTAAATTACGATACTTTTCAATGGTATTTTAATAATGTCGCAATTCCTAATGCTACTGAAAGTTCATATGCTCCTGCCCAACCCGGATTTTATTATGTACAGGGAAGTATTTCCGGTTGTGGAACAACAATTGTATCTGATATTATTCCGGTTAGCAACTGTCCCGGTGATATTGATAATGATACTGTGAATGATAATATAGATCTTGATAATGATAATGACGGCATTAGCAACTGTACCGAATCTTATGGAAATCAAAACCTTAATATTTCGAATTTAAATTTGGGAAATATCGATGTGGGGGATTATTCCAATTCATTTACAGCTAACATAGCTACTTCAACAATTTCGAGTCCAACTCCTTTTACAGGAAATTCTAATGGAAGTTTTATTTCTGAAATCCCCGCCGGAAAAGGGAATTTCACCAAATATACACTAACATTCAATAAACCTCTAAGTATCGGAATGGAGTATGTAACCGCGGCTAACCCTTCTGATTTATTAAATCTAAATGCACAATATACCATTTCTACTGATGTTGATAAAACTATTACAGTTCTTAACCCGAATAACGAACTCTTAATAGATACCAATTATGATGGAATTTATGAAAGTGGTGTGACTGAATATTCTTCTTTTGAAATTCGTTTTCAATTAAATGGAATTATTCCTTTAGCGGCAGGCTCAGCAAATTTTAAATTTTTAACTTATTTAATAAATACTATAAGTTTTACCCATACAAATTTATCCGATACAGAATTAAACAAAAGTACTTTACAGTTTTTTGCTGTTTGCGTACCCAAAGATTCAGACGGTGATGGAATAGCAGACCAATTAGATACCGACAGCGATAATGATGGAATTCCTGATTTAACAGAAAGTCAGGAAAATAATTTTGTATTAACCACTACAGATACAAATCATAATGGAATATATGATGTATTTGAATCCAAAACTATTGTGGACACTGACAATGATGGAATTCCTGACTATCTTGATTTAGATAGTGACAACGATGGAATTCTGGATGAAGTTGAAACAGGAAGCAACAATACTGATACAGATAATGATGGAATAAAAAACTACAGAGATCTGGATAGTGACAACGATTTATGTTATGATGTTACCGAAGCAGGTTTTACAGATTCAAATGGCAATGGAATGCTAGGAGGAAATACTCCGCTTTCATTAAATATAAATGGGCTGGTTACAAGTGAAACTACTTATACTACTCCGCACTCCAATTATATAACAGCGGCTCCAATTGTAATTACTGCACAACCTACCGCAATTCCTGCCTGTATCAATCAAAATACTTTTATTACACTGACAGATAATGGTGGTATGAGCTATCAATGGCAAATTTCTATTGATGGAATAAACTGGAATAACCTAACAAATGACATCACTTATAATGGAGTAGCTACAAATAAACTGAATATTACTTCAGTTAGCCAAACTATGAATGGTTACAAATACCGAGTACAATTGACCAAAACAGGGAACTCATGTGGTTTAATTTCCAATGAAACACAATTAACCGTTTACAATTTACCCGTTCTAAACAATACTGTTATTACGCAATGTGATGACGATTCTGACGGCAGAACCGCTTTTAATTTAACGGTTAAAAACAATGAAATTTCAGCTAATTATACTAATGAAAATTTTAGCTACTTTAACAATTCAGCTGCAGCAAATGCGAATGATTTAAGCCACAAAATTGCAAATCCTCAGGCTTATGTTGCCAGTAACGGAACAACTGTATGGACACGTGTTGAAAATACCAACAGTTGTTTTTCGGTAGCACAAATTGATTTAGCCGTTTCAACAACACAAATTCCGGCTAATTTTAATCTTTTATTCGAAAATTGCGATGATTATATTGATGCTGCTAATGATGATTATGATGGAATTTCATTGTTTAATTTTAACAGTGCAGAGAATAGTATTTTAGCACTTCTTCCACCACCGGTGAGCTCCTATTCCATAAAATATTATGAAACAGAAGCGGATGCATTATCGGAAATAAATGCCATCAGTAACACAACAGCGTATCGAAATATACTTTCTCCACACGAACAAAAAATATGGGTGAGAGTAGACAATAATTCAGATAACAGTTGTTTTGGTATTGGTACGCATATTACTTTAAAAGTAAATCCGAAACCTGATATTGACATTAATGCAAATCATGAGTCTGATGTATATGTTTGCAATAACCTCCCTGACTTTTATGTAAATCTGGATGCAGGAATATCAGATGGCAATGCAACAACTAATTACACTTATATTTGGTCTAAAGACAATCAGATTTTAAACAGCGAGACAAATGCAACTTTACAAGTAAATACAGCCGGTGAGTACAGTGTAAAAGTTACTTCAGCTTCAGGCTGTAGCAGAACCAGAACGATAACTGTAACAGCTTCTGAAATAGCACAAATCAACAACATCGAAGTGAGTGAATTAAGCAATAATAATACTATTTTAGTTTTAACTGAAGGTATTGGGAATTATGAATACAGCTTAGATGACAGCAATGGGTTTTATCAGGACGCTGCACTTTTTGAAAATGTTCCCGCAGGAATACATGAAGTATTTATAAGAGATAAAAATGGTTGCGGAATAAGGAATCAGTCAGTTGCTGTTTTAGGTGCCCCAAAATATTTTACTCCAAACAATGACGGTTATAATGATTATTGGAATATCGAAGGAATCAATTTTGAATTGAATTCAAAAACAATTATCCGAATTTTTGACCGCTACGGCAAATTCTTAAAAGATATAACCCCTCAAAGTCAGGGATGGGATGGTACTTTTAACGGAAACCCATTACCTTCAGATGATTATTGGTATACTGCCAAACTGGAAAATGGAAAAGAAATAAAAGGGCATTTTAGCTTAAAAAGATAACTTTTTAGAAAATTCCAATATTCTAAAATCCACATTCCCATCACTATTAAAATTTAGAACAAAAAAATCCCAAATTCCTATTAGAATTTGGGATTTTAAAATATTGGAATTTTATAGAATTAGATTTTATATCTTTTTCTGTCTGTTTCAGATAAATAAATCTTTCTTAAACGTAAAGATTTAGGAGTAACTTCAACATATTCATCTTTTTGAATGTACTCTAATGCCTCTTCAAGTGAGAATTTGACAGCAGGAATAATTCTTGCTTTATCATCAGCTCCTGAAGAACGAACGTTAGATAATTTTTTAGTTTTAGTTACATTCACAGTCATATCATCACTACGGGTATTCTCACCAATAACCTGACCTTCATAAATATCTTCGTTAGGATCAACAAAGAATTTACCTCTGTCCTGTAGCTTATCAATAGAATAAGGAATTGCTTTTCCGTTTTCCATAGAAATTAACGAACCATTGTTACGTCCAGGGATTTCACCTTTATAAGGCTCATATCCAATGAAACGGTGTGACATAATAGCCTCACCAGCAGTAGCAGTAAGCAGTTGGTTTCTTAAACCGATAATTCCACGGGATGGAATATTAAATTTAACTACCATACGTTCTCCTTTACCTTCCATAGAAAGCATTTCACCTTTTCTGATTGAAACGAACTCTACTGCTCTACCAGAAAGATTTTCCGGTAAATCAATAGTTAATTCTTCAATTGGCTCACATTTCACACCATCAATTTCCTTAATAATAACTTGTGGCTGACCAATTTGTAATTCATAACCTTCTCTTCTCATAGTCTCAATAAGAACAGATAAGTGTAATACACCACGACCAAAAACCATAAATTTATCCGCAGAATCAGTCTCACCAACTTTCATTGCTAAGTTTTTCTCTAATTCTTTTGTTAATCTCTCTCTGATATGTCTTGAAGTAACAAATTTACCTTCTTTACCAAAGAAAGGAGAATCATTAATGGTAAATAACATACTCATTGTTGGCTCATCGATAGCAATAGTTTGCAAAGCTTCCGGATTTTCAAAATCAGCAATAGTATCACCAATTTCAAAACCTTCTACACCCACAATTGCACAAATATCTCCTGCAATAACTTCAGCTACTTTTTTACGTCCAAGACCTTCAAAAGTGTGTAATTCTTTAATTCTGGATTTAATTACTTTACCATCTCTTTTTACTAAAGAAATTGGCATACCTTCTTTTAAAACACCTCTTTCTAAACGACCAATTGCAATACGACCAGTAAATGAAGAGAAATCCAAAGAAGTAATTAACATTTGTGGTGTTCCTTCAGAAACCTTAGGAGCAGGGACATTAGCAATAACCATGTCTAACAAAGGTTCTATGTTTTCTGTTTGCTTTTTCCAGTCATCAGACATCCAGTTGTTTTTAGCAGAACCGTAAACTGTTGGGAAGTCTAATTGTTCTTCAGTGGCTCCCAGTTCAAACATTAAGTCAAAAACTTTTTCATGAACTTCTTCAGGAGTACAGTTTTCTTTGTCTACTTTATTGATAACAACACATGGCTTTAGCCCTAAATCAATCGCTTTTTGTAAAACGAAACGGGTTTGAGGCATTGGTCCTTCAAATGCATCTACAAGTAAACATACACCATCGGCCATGTTCAATACACGTTCTACTTCACCTCCAAAATCAGCGTGACCAGGAGTGTCGATAATATTGATTTTTGTTCCTTTATATTGAACAGATACGTTTTTTGAAGTAATAGTAATACCTCTCTCACGCTCTAAATCGTTGTTATCAAGAATTAAATCACCTGTGTTTTCGTTGTCACGAAATAATTGACAGTGATACATAATTTTATCAACCAAAGTGGTTTTACCGTGATCGACGTGGGCAATAATTGCAATGTTTCTAATAGATTCCATCTGTGATTTTTAATGGCTGCAAAGGTACACTTTATTTTGATATAAAAAATATTTCTCAAATACTTTACAATTAATAAACGTTTAACACATATACTAATCATTCTCTAACAAAAATAAGTTATCTGAGATATTTTGCTATTAACAATTATTAATTATATTTGATTCGATGAAAAGCAAAACCAATCAAATAACGATAACATACGTAATTATTGCCGTTGTTTTGGCCACTTTTCTATATAAGACAACTTCTTTATTTTTTTCACCCGAAAACTACCTTATTTTCAATCTTTTAAAGGATTTGATTTTAATTTTTGTAACAGCCTTTGTTTTCAAATATATTCTGTCTAAAAACGAAAATAGAAACAAAAACATTTTTGAACGATTAGAAAACACTAACAGCAAGATCAGAGAATCTAATCAAAAATACGATATTGTAGCTAAGGCAACGAGCGATACCATTTGGGACTGGAAAATCCCGGAAGACAAACTCAGCTGGAGCAAAGGAATTAAAACTGTTTTTGGATACGAAGAGAACGAAGTAGGAGATAATTCCAGTTGGTGGTTTGGCAACATCCATCCTGAAGACAGCATCAAAATGTCAATTAAGCTGTATTCTTTTCTCGAACAAAAAACCGAAAAATGGCAGGATGAATACCGCTTTAAATGTGCTGACAACACCTATAAGTATGTTTTAGACAGAGGTTTTCTTCTGAAAGATGAAAATGGTAAAGCTATCCGGATGATTGGTGCCCTTCAGGACATAACCAAACAAAAAAAAGAAGAACTACGCTTAAAATTACTTGAAACAGTAATCTTACAAACCAAAGAATCTATTGTTATCACCGAAGCTACTTTTAATAAAAACCTTTTACCTAAAGTTATTTATGTAAACCCTGCTTTTACCAACATGACAGGTTATAAGCCTGAAGAAATAATAAATAACTCCCTTGGTTTACTCAGAGGCAAAAATACAGATATAGGCGTCTTAAAAAGGATTTCTCAAATTATTAAAAATAAAGAAGAAGGCATACTGGAAATAAAATGCTACAAAAAAGACAAAACCGAGTTTTGGCTACGTTTTACCTTAATTCCAATCTACAACGCTGAAAACGAAATATCCAACTGGGTATCCATACAAAGAGACGTTACAGAAGAAAAAAATCAGGAAAAAGAAAAAGAACAACTTATTAAGGAATTAACTCAGAATAACAAAGATTTAAAACAATTCTCTTATATCACTTCTCACAATCTACGAGCTCCTATGTCTAATCTGACCGGACTATTAAATCTCATTGAAGACATTAACATCGAAGACTCTGAACTTAAAGAAATCATTGAAGGTTTTAACAAATCCACTCATTTATTAAATGAAACTATAGAGGATCTAACCAAAGTAATGATTATCAAAGACAATACAGTTGTTCAAAAAGAAAGTATTTCATTAAAAGAAGTTTTTGAAAATGTTTTTAATCAGGTAACAACTCAAATAGAAATACACAAACCAATCTTAAAACTTGATTTGGAAAAAGTAAGCATTATAAATACTAATAAAGCCTACCTTGAAAGCATTCTATTAAATCTTTTAACAAATTCTTTAAAATACAAATCCAATGACCGTATTTTAAAAATAACAATAACTGCCCGTCAGACTGATGACAATACCGTAGAACTTAACTTTAAAGACAATGGGATTGGGATTGATCTTGTAAAAAACAAAGACAAAATTTTTGGTCTTTATCAAAGATTTCATGACTATCCTGACAGTAAAGGATTAGGACTTTATTTAGTCAAATCACAAGTAGAAGCCATGAAAGGCACAATTAGCATCACGAGTGAGGTAGATAAAGGAACCACAATCACATTAACATTTAAAAACTAAAACACCCATGTTAGATTTAATTTTATGCGTCGATGACGATCCGATAACACTTATGTTATGTAAAAAAGTCATAGCAAAAGCTTCTTTTTCTAACACCATAATCACTGCAAAAAACGGAGAAGAAGCATTAGAATATTTCAATTCTGTTCTAAAAAAAGAAGAGACAAAACTCCCAGATTTAATTTTCTTAGACCTCAATATGCCGGTAATGGATGGCTGGGAATTCCTTGACAGTTTCAGCACCGATAAATACTCAGAAGTAAATACCACTAAAGTAATTATTTTATCTTCAACAATAGATCCTGAAGACCTAGAAAAATCAAAAAAATACCCTATGGTAATTGACTTCTTATCAAAGCCCATCACAACCGATATGTTAACTTATTTAAGTTCTAAACTGTAATACACAATCTGATATTCTCTTTTTTAAACCAAAAAAGACATCATACAATTACATATTTAAGGGTACAACTTTTTTTCTATTCAGATTATCTAACATTTTTTTGGTTAATCCCCAACTTTTGAACATGGTCCCATTAGATTTCAAAAATCTTTTTATAAACAAAAAACCCTTTCTAAAAGAAAGGGTTCATGAATATTTTTCAAAATTGTATTTTATTACAACTTATTTACAAATTTAGTTAACTTAGATTTTAAGTTAGACGCTTTATTATCATGAATAATATTCTTTTTAGCTAACTTATCAATCATAGAAATAACATTAGACAATTTAGAAGTAGCATCAGATTTATCAGTAGCTATTCTCAATGCTTTAATAGCATTACGAGTAGTTTTGTGTTGATATCTGTTTAACACTCTTTTCTTTTCGTTACTTCTGATTCTTTTTAGAGCTGACTTATGATTTGCCATTGTATTTTATCTTTTATCTTTTTTACTATATCTTTTCTTGTAGTCCGTAAGGGAATCGAACCCCTGTTACCAAGACGAAATCTTGGCGTCCTAACCCCTAGACGAACGGACCAATATTCCTCTAAGTAAGTTGCAATCTATTTTAAGATTAACTTGTAGTCCGTGGGGGAATCGAACCCCCCTTACCAGGATGAAAACCTGGCGTCCTAACCGATAGACGAACGGACCATTGCGTTACATTGTGCAGTGCATTTCTGTATTGCGGTTGCAAAGATACAACTGTTTTTTAATTGCGCAATAGCTAACACAAAAAAAATTATTTTTTTTAATATGCTTTAGCAAAAAACACTCTTTTAGCAGACGGATTCCCAGTAAACACGCAGGATCCGGCTTCTTCAACAGCCTCAAGAGGAATACATCTGATAGTAGCCTTAGTTAACTCTTTAATCTTCTCTTCTGTTTCTGCAGTTCCATCCCAATGCGCTGATACAAAACCACCTTTGTTCTCTAAAACTTCTTTAAACTCATCAAAACTATTTACCTCGGTAATATGAGTTTCTCTGTAATTTAATGCCTTATTAAACAAATCAGACTGAATTTGCGCTAATAATTCGCTAATATATGTTGTAATGCCATCTTTAGATTTCACTTCTTTAGTCAAAGTATCTCTTCTCGCCACTTCATAAGTTCCATTTTCAAGATCCTTTGGCCCCACAGCAATTCTTACCGGAACCCCTTTTAACTCCCATTCGGCAAATTTAAAACCTGGTTTTTGCGTAGTCCTGTCATCAAATTTTACCGAAATTCCCAGCTTTCGCAAATCAGCAATTAATTTATCTACTTCAGCAGTTATCTGAGTCAATTGTTCATCCGTCTTATATATAGGAACAACAACAACTTGGATTGGAGCTAAATTTGGAGGCAACACCAATCCCTGATCGTCAGAATGCGTCATTACCAACGCCCCCATCAATCTTGTAGAAACCCCCCAAGAAGTTCCCCACACATATTCTTGTTTCCCTTCTGCATTGGCAAACTTCACATCAAATGCCTCAGCGAAATTCTGACCTAAGAAATGAGAAGTTCCCGCCTGTAGCGCTTTCCCATCTTGCATCAAAGCTTCAATACAATAGGTCTCTTCAGCACCAGCAAAACGCTCTGTTTCTGTTTTTAATCCCTTAACAACCGGAATAGCCATAAAATTTTGAACAAAATCAGCATACACATTCATCATTTTTTCTGATTCTTCAATAGCTTCCTTTCTTGTTGCATGCGCCGTATGTCCTTCCTGCCATAAAAACTCCGCAGTTCTCAAAAACAAACGCGTACGCATTTCCCATCGCACCACATTGGCCCATTGGTTAATTAACAAAGGTAAATCTCTATAAGATTGCACCCAACCTTTATAAGTAGACCAAATAATAGCCTCACTGGTAGGACGAACAATAAGTTCTTCTTCCAGTTTAGCATTAGGATCCACCATTAATTTTCCTGGTCTTTCAGGATCATTTTTTAATCTGTAATGGGTTACCACAGCACATTCTTTAGCAAAACCTTCGGCATTTTTCTCCTCGGCTTCAAACATGCTTTTAGGAACAAACAAAGGAAAATAGGCATTCTGATGCCCTGTTTCTTTAAACATCCTGTCTAATTCAGCTTGCATCTTTTCCCAGATAGCATAACCATAAGGCTTAATAACCATGCAGCCTCTAACTCCTGAATTTTCGGCTAAATCAGCTTTTACAACCAGCTCATTATACCATTTTGAATAATCTTCTGATCGCGTAGTAAGGTTCTTACTCATATTGAATAGTTTGGCACAAATTT
The DNA here is from genome assembly GCF_046000495.1 of Flavobacterium plantiphilum. Taxonomy (NCBI): domain Bacteria; kingdom Pseudomonadati; phylum Bacteroidota; class Flavobacteriia; order Flavobacteriales; family Flavobacteriaceae; genus Flavobacterium; species Flavobacterium plantiphilum. The sequence continues at coordinate 328,908 of NZ_JBELQA010000004.1, read as the reverse complement.
TGTTTTGTTTTATTTAACTAAATAGTTTGGCAAAACTAACTATTTTTGTAATGTCCAACAATAAAAAACCCAATAGATATGAAAACTAATATTTTTCCATTCAGAAAAGCAAAAAATTATCTTTATATTGGATTACTAAGTCTTTTTATGATCTCTTGTGGTTCCTATCAAAATAGCTCCTATTACGAAAGTGATGGTATATACAGTACCTCAACTGACCCAAGAATAGAAAGAAGAAATACAAATTCTGATAATTACTACAAAGACTATTTTAATTCCTTACAAAGCGACAGTGAATCTGAAATCATTACAGATATTGACAAATACAGTGATTTCGACTCTGTTAATAACGATTCTTACACCGGCTATGCCGGCTGGGGAGACAACCAAACCGGAACTATAGTAAATATTTATCCAGATTACTGGGGAATGAATTATGGATTTGGATGGAATAACTGGGGATGGAACAATTGGGGATGGAATAATTGGGGAATGAACTACGGTTTTGGCTGGAATAACTGGGGCTGGAATAACTGGGGAATAAACTATGGATTTGGCTGGAACAACTGGGGTTATAATAATTGGGGCTGGAATAACAATTACTATTACTACAACAGACCCAACTACTCTACTTATACACCAACCAGAAGAAGATCTGTAAGCAACTCTGCTAATTACTCTTCCGGAAATAGAACTTACACTCCAACCAGAAGTTACTCAACAGACCGTGTTAATTCCAGAAGACCAACATTTACAAACCCAAGAACATACAACAGAAACAACCCCACAAACAGCAACAATCAGACTACCACAAGAAGATCTGCAACCCAAAATACCACCACGACAAGACAGCAAAGCAACTATTCAAGAAACGAAAGCTATACTCCTTCCCGATCTTACAGCAGTCCATCCAGCAATAGCGGACGTTCTTATGGCGGAAGCAGCAGCGGTGGCGGAGGTTCAAGATCATCCGGAGGTGGCAGAAGATAATAACCATTTAAAACCTACACAATGAAAAAATACTTATATTTAATCTTAGCAGGGTTTACATTTAGCGCTGTACAATCTCAGGAATTAGTAGATGCCTTAAGGTATTCTCAGGATACCCCCAACGGTAGTGCACGTTACAGAGCCATGAGCGGTGCCTTTGGAGCATTAGGAGGTGATTTATCTTCGTTAAATGTGAATCCGGCCGGTAGTGCTGTTTTTAACAACAACCAACTTGCTTTTTCTTTTAGCAACGCAGACACTAAAAATAAATCCAATTATTTTGGTACTAACATGACTGGAAAAGACAACTCCTTTAACATCAATCAAGCCGGAGCTGTTTTTGTTTTCAATAATCGCAGTCAAAGTAATTGGACAAAAATAGCATTAGCCATAAATTACGAACAAACAAACAATTATGACAACTCGATAATTTCTGCAGGTACCAATACGACCAATTCTGTTGGTGATTATTTTTTATATTATGCTAATGCAAATCCAGACAGAAATCTGGGCGGAATTCCGCTAGGTAACATTAGCATTAATAATGGTGCTAGTTATTCACAACTAAACTACATTGATCAACAAGCTTTTTTAGGATATCAAGGATATTTAATTAACCCAGAAACTGATACTGACGAAAATACCGTGTACATTTCCAATGTACCACAAGGAGGTAATTACTATCAGAAAAATACCATTACTTCAGAAGGATATAATGGAAAACTTTCTTTTAACGCAGCCACTTCATACAAAGACAAACTGTATCTGGGACTAACCTTAAACTCTCATTTTACTGATTTTAGACAAAATACCTTGTTTTACGAAGATAACGATAATGCCAATAACAATATAGTAGACTTACTAAACACCTCATTTGAAAATGAAATTTATACGTATGGGTCTGGATTTTCATTTCAACTGGGTGCTATAGCAAAATTAAATGACGAAGTACGTGTAGGACTTTCTTACGAGTCCCCTACCTGGAACAAATTTAATGATGAAATAAGACAAAATCTTTTTTCTACAATTCAAAATTACGAAAACAACAATAATCCTAATGAAGAGGTTATAAATCCAGATTCATTTCAAACAACAATATACGACACTTATAAATTAAAAACACCCGGTAAAATCACAGGAAGTATTGCTTATGTTTTTAACAAAAAAGGATTAATCAGTTTGGACTATGGTTATAAAGATTACAGTAGTATAGAATATTCCATGGAAAGAGACACCAGAAATACTTATATTAATTCAGATATTTCAGAACAATTAAGAGGAGCTTCTGAAATAAGAGTGGGTGGAGAATACAAAATTGAAAGATTGAGTCTGAGAGCCGGTTACCGTTTTGAAGGAAGTCCATATAAAGATAAAACTACTGTGGGTGATTTAAATGGATTTTCAGCAGGTCTGGGTTATAATTTCGGAGGCACAAAAGTTGATCTTTCTTATGCTTACGCCAAAAGAAATTCGCAACAAGGTTTCTTTAGTCAGGGTTTTAAAGACGGAGCCAGTATCGATGCAATCAACAACAGCGTTTCTTTATCCCTATTATTTGAACTGTAATTACTGACAAAATAATTTGAAGAATTACCGTCTTGTCTCTGATAAACAAGACGGTTTTTTTTAGCCCTGATGGCAGCGACATCCTTTCCTGCCGGTGTTTGGCAGGAAAGATACAGCGAACAGCAGGATTAGCTTCTGAAAACCTTACTAAAACACCGTCAAAGTAATATTCTTTGAATAAAAAAACGTAATTTTGCCATCCAATTTACAAATCTATGAGAACCAAGTCTTTAAAAAAGAACAAAATAAACGTAATTACCTTAGGGTGTTCAAAAAACATATATGATAGCGAGGTATTAATGGGACAGCTTCGCGCCAATGAAAAAGAGGTGGAACACGAAGCTCCTGTTGAAAGAGAAGGAAATATTATTGTGATCAATACTTGTGGATTTATTGATAATGCCAAAGCAGAATCAGTAAATATGATTCTGGAATATGCCGACAAGAAAGAAAAAGGTCTGGTTGACAAAGTTTTTGTAACAGGATGTTTATCGGAAAGATACCGCCCTGACTTGGAAAAAGAAATCCCTAATGTGGATCAGTTTTTTGGAACTACAGAACTTCCTCAACTATTAAAAGCACTGGGAGCCGATTATAAACATGAATTATTGGGAGAACGTTTGACAACAACTCCTAAAAATTATGCCTATTTAAAAATTGCTGAAGGCTGCGACAGACCGTGCAGTTTTTGCGCTATTCCTATTATGCGCGGAAAACATGTTTCGCAACCTATTGAAAAACTGGTAAAAGAAGCCGAAGGATTAGCCCGGGATGGAGTAAAAGAATTAATACTGATTGCTCAGGATTTAACCTATTATGGTCTTGATATATACAAAAAAAGAAATTTAGCCGAACTTTTAGAAGCTCTGGCAGCTGTTGACGGAATTGAATGGATTCGTTTACACTATGCCTTCCCAACCGGTTTCCCAATGGATGTTTTAGATTTAATGAAGCGCGAACCTAAGATTTGTAATTATATTGATATTCCGTTACAACACATTTCTGATTCAATTTTAAAATCAATGCGTCGCGGAACAACTCAGGCAAAAACAACCCAATTATTAAAAGATTTCAGAGCAGCTGTTCCCGGAATGGCTATTCGTACCACTTTGATTGTAGGATATCCGGGAGAAACACAGGAAGATTTTGAAATTCTGAAAGATTTTGTTCAGGAAATGAAATTTGACCGAATGGGATGTTTTGCTTATTCGCATGAGGAAAATACACATGCTTACTTACTGGAAGATGATGTTCCGGATGATGTAAAGCAAGCCCGTGCTAATGAAATTATGGAATTACAGTCGCAAATTTCATGGGATTTAAATCAGGAGAAAATTGGACAAACATTTAAATGTATCATTGACAGAAAAGAAGGCGGACATTTTGTAGGTCGCACCGAATTTGACAGTCCTGATGTAGATAACGAAGTATTGATAGATGCTTCTCAATTTTATTTAAAAACAGGTGATTTTGCAATGATTAAAATTACTGAGGCAACAGAATTTGACCTTTACGGAGAACCAGCATAAATTTAATTTTAGCTTTAAAAAAAATAAACATGAACAAGACACAATTTATTTTTGTATTAACGTTTATATTATTATCCATTAATACAGCTTTTGCTCAATATGGTTACGGAAACGGATATGGTAATGGTTATGGCAACGGTTACGGAATGGGAAGAAACAGCATGGGAATGAGCCAAATGGATCAGACACCATCAAAACCTAAAGAAATTCCGGTTGAAGTTACTGTTGCCAAAATAATGGAAAAGCTAAAGCCTGAATTAAATCTGGATGAATTACAAACTATTGCTATTGGAAATGTTTATACCGACATTATCAAATCGCAAACTGCCATTATGAAAGACGAAAATTTAAGTCAGACCGACAAATCAAATGAAATAAAAGCTCTTTTTGAAGTTAACGAAAGAAAAGTAAATGAATACCTGAACGAAGAGCAGAAACAAAAATACAAAGCACTAAAAGAAGAACGCGGAACAAACAAAAAAGAAAAAAAGAAAAAATCAAAAAAGGAAAACAATTAGTTTTCCTTTTTTAATAAAATAGCTTTAAAAAATGAATAAACATCTTAGTTATTTAATTACTGCAGCGATTATTACATCCTGCTCCACGAATCCGTATAAAAAGAGCGAGAAAGAATATTCTACAAAATTAAAATCTTTACAGGTTGAAATGGCAGTCAAAAAACCTGAGCCTTTACCTGCAGTTGATAAAGTTGTAATAAGTATTGACAGTGCTTATTCTAAGCAATTATATACTTTTAAAGACAGTATATTTAAAATAGGCTCTACACAGTTAAATAATGGAATCCAAACCGAATGGATCAGCACCGTCAATTTTAATCTTCGTAAGCCTAACTTTATTATCATTCATCATACTGCTCAGGATTCTGTTCAACAAACAATTAATACATTTACAAAAGAATTTACACAAGTAAGCGCCCATTATATAATCGCCGATGATGGTCATGTAATACAAATGCTAAATGACTATTTGCGTGCCTGGCATGCCGGAGCAGGCTCCTGGGGAAAAAACACCGATATTAATTCAGCTTCTATCGGAATCGAATTAGACAATAATGGTATCGAACCCTTTTCTGAGGCACAAATTACAAGTCTTATGGCATTATTAAGCAAATTAAAAAAAGACTATAATATTCCGCCTCAAAACATTATAGGCCATTCGGATATTGCTCCAACGCGAAAAAAAGATCCAAGTGCTCAGTTCCCATGGAAAGTTTTAGCTGAAAATGGTTTTGGAATCTGGAAAGATGATATACTTCCCTTAGCACCATTTGATTTTAATCCTGAATTAGCTTTGCGAATCATTGGTTATGATACTAAAAATTACAATGCTGCCATCACCGCTTTTAAATTACACTATATGCCCCAGGAAGTGAATGCTGTTTTAGATCAAAATACCATCAATACTATTTACTCTATTTATCTGAAGCAGTAATTAAGTTGTTTTAAAAAGAAATTAAAAAAAAGTCTTTGAAGCTGAGCTTCAAAGACTTTTCAATTTTAACAAACAAAAAACTGCCAAGACCTTTAAAAGAATCCTGGCAGTAAAAAAAATTATATTTTAATCTAAATTTGAGATTTAGTTATTCTTAGAATCCATAAACTAAAGCGATAGAAGCTTGAGTCGCAGATTTTGTCGGCATCATATCTGAATCCATAAAATACTCATCTTTACCTGTATCTAATCTAAATTCAGGAATTACAGTCAATCCACCTGATTTTAAGTTTGCTGATAATGTAAAAGCTGTTACAGACTCATCTCCTGAATTTTCTTTAAATTTAAAGTATTCACCACGTAAACCTAAGCCAAAGTTTTCAGTTACATCAACAGAAGGGTATAAAGCTACTCCTGTATAACCGATTTTGTCTCCATTTGAAAAATCTGCCGAATTCAAACCTAATTTAAATTTCTCTGATAATTGAAACGTTGCTGTTAAATCAACTATTGTACCTGCTTCTGCTCCATCCATGAAGTTCAAATAAGCTGAAACAGATTCTGTCGGCATTAACGATAATTGAGCTCCCACAGCATTTAAACCTTTCAAAGGATCCGCAGTATAACTATTCCATGTATTATTAAACAAACCTACCATTAAACCTACTTTATCAGAGAATGAATAATTTGCTTTTACCCCTGCATTTTGGAATGGTCCATTAGTAAACAAATAAGAAGTAGAATAGTGGAAATTAGCTACTGGAGAAATTACTTCATACCCTACAAATGTTCCCATATACCCTGCAGTAAAACTTAACTTATCAGTAGCTGCATAAGTAACATATAAATTCTGAATATTGAATGAATTAAATCCATTTCCTTCATCATATGTGTTATCAGAATTCGGAATCGATTGGTATTGCCCTCTTGGACCAAAAGACACTTCACCCACGAAAGAAGTTTTACCTGTAGTTTTCTTTAAAGCAATATCAATCATACCTAAAGAAAGTGAATTATGATCTGTTGCAAAACTAGTTGGAATATTTGCTGTTTTTGCAAAATCATACTTGTAATAAGCATCAACAGAACCTGAGATTTCCAAAGGTGTGTCTTGTGCAAATGTCATGCTTCCTGTCAGCGCTAAAGCTAAAATAAAAATTACTTTTTTCATGTTGAATTTTGTTTTGGTTATTTAAATTATTTTTACTTAAAAAGAGATATTAACACATTATTCTCAACATTTAACATGTTTTTATCCTTTTTGTTGAAGCAAATTTATCAACTTTTACTTTTACAAAAATGAAAAATTATAACTTTTTACCGATTTTGACGTCGAATTATCAAAAACCGCAAATCAAATAAAAAAAAATACATTTTCCTTATTTTTCAATATCAAAAAAATGATTATTCTCATGTTTAAAAAAGACAAACCCCTAAAAAAACAGACATAAAATCATAAATAAGGCTAAAAAAACTTAAAAACATTAAAATAAACTACAATCAAAAACAAAATACCCTTCAAAAAACAGGGGTATACCCAAAAACAAAATATAAAAAACAAAAAAAACAAAAGCATATAAACAACAAAACCTCCTTTTAGGAGGTTTTGTACTGAAAAATAAAAATAAGTATCGTGATTAGAGGAATTGAAAGTAATAAATGTAAAATACCTAAAATACTTTTCTGCTATAAGATTAAAAGTCCTGACTGGCGTAGTGTATTAATAGCTTTTGAATACCAGAATAACTCAAAATCTTCTAAATACAATTCAAAATCAGCTTTCACTTCCTGAAAAGTATAAATTTTAGCACTCGAAACAGTAATCTTTTGCAAGATATCCATCAGCCACTCACCCTCATCCTGGTTTGTTTGAATAATGAAGCTTTCCTTCTTATCATGAAATGTCAGCGCAAGCATTCCCCAACTGTTTCCTTTTTTAGATTTTGTAAAATATTCCGCAAGAGGGTTTCCTCCAAGCCAAACTACCTTGGCATTTGGCTTAACAGAAAAATCAGCTGTTTCCTGTAAAGCATTAAAAATAAAATCCGGATGAATTTTAGTTTTAGGAATTTTAAAATCAAACCATTCCTGTAGTTCAAAATCAAAACAAATGCCGTGCATATAATTAAAGAGTGATTTTTTAAGTCCAAAACTGAATTTATCGTGGTCAATCCCTGTTGCATCTGTATAATTAATATCATTATTAGCAAAAGTCCCAATAGTTTCAGTTTCTTTAATTACACCAAATTTCTCCGGGTATAACCCAACAGGACTGTGTGCTGTCATGGCAAACTGATGCCAAAATCCCGATTGCAAAATTCCGGCTTCAAACAATTGACGCACCATTTCAAGACTATCCACTGTTTCTTGTATGGTTTGTGTAGGATAGCCATACATTAAATAGGCATGTACCATAATACCCGCTTCGGTAAAATTCCGGGTAACACGGGCTACTTGTTCCACAGTTACCCCTTTATCTATTAATTTCAACAATCGGTCAGAGGCGACTTCAAGTCCGCCGGAAACAGCTATACATCCGGAAGCTTTTAATAACGAAGCTAAATCCTGCGTAAAACTTTTCTCAAATCGAATGTTCGTCCACCAGGTAACAGACAATTTTCTTTTCAAAATTTCCAATGCCAAAGCGCGCATTAAAGCCGGTGGAGCAGCTTCATCAACAAAATGGAATCCGTTTTCTCCCGTTTGCGCTATCATTTCCTCCATTCTATCGCACAATAAACTAGCCGCTACAGGCTCGTATACCTTAATATAGTCTAATGAAATATCGCAAAACGTACATTTTCCCCAATAACAACCGTGAGCCATCGTCAATTTATTCCATCTTCCGTCGCTCCACATACGATGCATCGGATTCACAATTTCGATAACTGAAATGTATTTGTCCAATAACAAATCTGAGTAATCGGGTGTTCCTACTTGAGATTGTTTGTAGTCTGACTTCGTTGAATTGTTTTTATAAACGACTTTACCATCTTCTAAAAGAAAAGTTCGCTTATAACTGACTTCGACAGGATCAGTCTGACAAACGGATTGAACTATCAATTCAATGGGAACTTCGCCATCATCTAAGGTGATATAATCAAAAAATTCAAAAACACGGGCATCCGAAAGCGAACGCAATTCGGTATTAGGAAAGCCTCCTCCCATTGAAACTTTAACTTCAGGATAATGCTTTTTTACCCATTGCGCACTTCTAAATGCTGAATATAAATTTCCAGGAAAAGGAACCGATATTAAAAATAATGTCGGCTGAATAGTTTCGATTCTTTCTTTTAAAATAGAAAGAAGTATATGATCTATATAGGTAGGTTCTTGTTGTAAAGCATCGTACAATTCGTCAAAAGAATTAGCACTTCGACCTAAACGTTCAGCATAACGACTGAAACCAAAATTAGCATCGACACATTCTACAATAAAATCAGAGATATCTTCGAGATACAATGTCGCCAAATGTTTCGCCTTATCCTGAGTTCCCATCGTACCAAAAGCCCAATCCAATTCTTCCAATTGTGCAAAACGGGACGCTTCCGGCAAATAATCTTCCTGACAAATTTGCAATGCCAAGGTTGGATTTTTTCCCTGCAAAAAAGCAATAACCGAATCGATGGTTTTAATGTATTCGTCTTGAAGAGCGAAAATTCTTTTACAGTTGTCAGTTGTTGGTTGATGGTTATTAGACTGAAACAAATCAGTTAATCCTTCTTTCGAAAACAATTTCAAAATCACTTCAATACCTAAATCAGCCTGAACGGAATCGATATTTTTGGTGTTTAAAAACCCTTTAATATAGGCTGTTGCCGGATATGGTGTATTCAGCTGTGTAAAAGGCGGAGTGATGAGGAAAAGTTTGGTTTTCAAAGGGAATTGTTTTGTGCAAAAATAGGAGTTATTTGGGGATTTTTGGCAAAATGATTCCAATGTTAGTTTTATTATTTCGAACTTTTGTTCTGTAAATATTTAACTACATAAAGAACATAAAAGTCATTTTAGTTTAAAAATATAATCTTAAAACACAAAAGGCTCAACGTTTTAAACTTTGAGCCCTTTGTATAAATATCCATAAACTTTATATTCAAATAATCTTAAAACTTATGTTCCTGCCTGCTAATCACCAACAACGAAATTAACGAAATAACAGCAGCAACAGTCAGATAAATACCTACTGCTACAATTCCATAGCTTTCAGCTAATTTAATTGCAACCATTGGTGCAAATGCAGCACCTAAAATCCCGGCCAGATTAAACGTCAATGAAGCACCTGTATATCGAACGGTGGTCGGAAATAATTCAGATAAAAAAGTTCCCAGAGGACCATAAATAAATCCCATCAATGACATTCCTAAACACACAAAAAAAGTAACCATTACAATATTAGCTGATGTTAAAAACAACGGAAAGAAAAATCCAAAAACAGCAATTGCAATAGTCGTATAAATTAACATTTTGCGACGACCAATTTTATCGGCTGCCAAAGCTGAAACAGGTATAAAAATAGCAAAAAACAACACTGAGAACAACTGAATTAAAAGCGCATCTCTGTTAGAAAACCCCAAACCTTTAGTATTCCAATTCAGCATAAAAACAGTCATCAGATAAAAAACTAAAAAAGTGGTAATAGCCGCAAGAGTTCCAAAAATCAACTGATTTTTATACTGTTTGAAGACAGCTACAAAAGGAACTTTAACCTCTTTTTGTTCTTCTTTTGAATTTTCAAATGCAGGGGTTTCTGAAATTTTTAATCGGATATAAAAACCTACCAACACTAATAACGAACTGGCTATAAACGGAATTCTCCATCCATAATCCATAAAAGCTTCGGGACTCATGGAATCCGTTAATAATAAAAAAGTTCCGCCTGAAAGCAACAAACCTATTGGCGCACCTAATTGAGGGAACATTCCGTACCAGGCACGTTTATGTGGCGGTGCATTTTCAATTGCCAGCAATACAGCTCCTCCCCATTCACCTCCTAAGCCTACTCCCTGACCAAAACGACAAAGCATTAGTAATATGGGAGCCAAAACCCCAATACTTGCATAACCAGGTAAAAAACCAATACTTACAGTTGAAATTCCCATAGTCAATAAAGCCACAACCAAAGTAACTTTCCTACCTACTTTATCTCCGTAATGTCCAAATACTGCAGACCCCAAAGGCCTTGCTAAAAAAGCAATTGAGAAAGTAGCCAGGGACTCTAAAGTAGAGACAGTACTGTTTTCTCCCGGAAAAAACAATTGAGGAAAAACTAATACCGCAGCATTAGCATAAATATAAAAATCAAAAAACTCAATTGTAGTTCCAATTAAACTTCCTAAAAGGACATGTTTTAAAGAGTTGACCTTTGTTGACACTGCTTTCATTTTTAAAAATTCTGGGTTAAAATCCAGCAAAAATCACCCTTATTTTTGAAAGCTACAAATATTTAGTTCCAATATTTTTTGGTAATTTTACTCAAAAGTAAATAAACATGCCCAACGACTGTATCAGCTATCAAAAATCAGGATATTTTTCTCCTTTGATGAATGATTATTTAGATCAAAATCCGAAACTAAAATCCCTTTATAACAGATTCCCTACTCTTGAAAATTTTGAAGCTCAAATAGCCGAAAAACATGCCAATTTTAATCATAACAACCGAACAAATCTGGTTGCTGTGTTGCAAAAACAATATGCTGAAATAGAAATTTCCCATCTGACCCAGCAAAATATTGAGGCCTTAAAAGTAGAAAACACCTTTACAGTAACAACCGGACACCAATTAAATCTATTTTCAGGACCTTTATATTTTCTGTATAAAATCATTTCTACTATTAATTTAACCGCTGAGTTAAAAGTAAAATATCCTGCTTATAATTTTGTACCTATCTACTGGATGGCTACCGAAGATCATGATTTTGAAGAAATCAATTATTTTAATTTTAAAGGTAAAAAATTCCGTTGGAACAGAACAAGTACAGGACCTGTAGGACGATTATCGACTGAAGGCTTAGATGATTTTCTGGAAATATTTGCGCAGGAACTAGGTTCAAGTACCAATGCTGAAACTTTAAAAAAATTATTTCAAGAAGCCTATTTGAATCATAACAATCTTGCTGATGCTACCCGTTTTTTAGCTAATAGTTTATTTGGCTCAGAAGGATTAGTAATTATTGATGCCGATGAAGCTGAGTTAAAGCAAAATTTCATTCCATATATTAAGGAAGAATTATTGCAGCAAACGGCTTATAAAAATGTAATTGCAACTACCGAAAAACTTACGGAATATAACATCCAAGTAAATCCTCGTGAAATCAATTTATTTTATATTGAAGATAATTTACGAGAACGTATTGTTTTTGAAAATGCAAAATATAAAATCAACAATACTAAACTTGAATTTTCAGAAAGCGAAATCTTAGCATTATTGGAAAGTAATCCTGAAAAATTCAGTCCAAACGTAATCATGCGTCCTTTGTACCAAGAAGTTATTTTACCTAATCTTTGTTACATTGGCGGAGGAGGTGAAATTGCCTATTGGTTAGAACTAAAATCATTTTTTGATGCAGCACAAGTTAGTTTCCCAATCCTGTTAGTTCGAAATTCAGTGCTTTTAGTAACCGAAAAACAAATAAAAAAAGCCAAAAAATTAGATGTAAGCTGGAGTGATTTATTCTCAAAACAAGAAGATCTTATTAACACCAAAGCTAAAATCCTATCCGAATTTGATATTGATTTAACGATGCTAAAAAAGCAATTACAGACGCAATTCAGCATCCTGAACGAAATCACGACAAAGACAGATCCTTCATTTGCAGGAGCAGTAAAAGCACAAGAAGTAAAACAGCTAAAAGGACTTGAAAATTTAGAAAAACGACTACTTAAAGCTGAAAAAATAAAATTAAAAGACACTTTAACCCGAATAGCCGATTTGCAAAATGAATTGTTCCCCAACCAAGGTTTACAGGAACGTCAGGCTAATTTTTCTGAATTTTATATTGAAAGTGGAAATAAGCTAATTTCTAAACTAACAGACCAACTCCAACCACTTGAACAACGTTTTGATATTATCTCATTATAAAATTTAACAAATTAAAGCCATTTCAGCCTTAATTTATAGTTATTTCACAGCTGTAACCATTAAAAAAAAGTTACTTTTATAAAAAAGAAATAATAAAATGACAACCAACAGAACTTTTACCATGATTAAACCCGATGCTGTCACTAATGGACACATTGGAAACATACTTGCAATGATTACAAATGCAGGCTTTAAAATTGTATCTCTAAAACTAACTCAACTTACTGTTGCCGACGCACAGGCTTTTTATGCCGTTCACGCAGCAAGACCTTTTTACGGAGAATTAGTAGAATTTATGTCCAGCGGACCTATTGTGGCAGCTATTTTAGAAAAAGAAAATGCTGTTGCTGATTTCAGAACTTTAATCGGAGCTACTAATCCAGCCGATGCTGCCGAAGGAACTATTAGAAAACTATACGCCACTTCTATGAGTCAGAATGCTGTACATGGTTCTGATAGCGATGAAAACGCAGCTATTGAAGGTAATTTTCATTTTGCTGGACGAGAGCAATTCTAGTATTCAGTGAGCAGCTTTTAGTGGTCAGTCACTATTTAAAATCACAGATAAAATGTGAAATCCCGTTTCAAAAATTTGAAACGGGATTTTTTATTTAAACATAGCTATTAATTCTGACTTAAAATCATATTTTCTATCACCTAAATAAATTAAGTTGTCTACTACAATCAACTTTAATTCCTCGTAATTAGTATGATAAAACTGTGACAAACAAGCTACTCTTTCCCCCTCTTTAATAATAAACAAATACTCATAATCAATTGATTTTGCTGTTTGAATTAATATTTCAAAACCTTCTAAATCTTTAAAATCAAAACATTTAGTCTTCCCTAAACGAAAAAATTTAGCAATAAAAACTGAATTATTATTGAATCGTAAACTATGAGCTCTGGTTCTAAATTCAGTTAACCAAAAGTAAACAACGAATAACAAAAACAAAATAGGAAATACTATTTTTACATTAGAAGAAATCCAACAAATATAAATTAAAATAAAAACAAAACTCGTTATAAAAACAGCAACAAGAACTGGTAAAAATCTAAACTTTGAAACCATAAGTAATTATTATCGCAAAACCACATCTTTCACCACATCTCTACGTAATTCTTCATTAATCATCCTTATGATTTTAGATTTCCCGTGACTTAACTCTTCTCGCAACACAGATGATGTTAATTCCACATAAAGAGTACTATTTTTTAAAACTACATTCCTGGTATAACTATTCACACCATTTCCCATTAAGTTTTGCCATGCTTCCTTCACATTAACCTCATCCATGCCGGATTGTAGTTTATTAACCTGAATAATCTGCTTTAAAACATCACCTACAGTACTTTCATTATTTAGTCTCTTCGCCATCTTTCAATAAATTTACAGGTCCTGCTTTTTTATACTCGTATTCTTTGTTTTGATCGTTTTTAATACACATTTCCTCATCTGTTAGTTTAACTAACTCTTCGGTCCATTTAGCATAAGGAGTAGAATAATCCAGAAAAACTTGCTCTTTTTCAAACCTCACCTTTACATTTTCAAAATCTTCATTAAATAAAAATGTCCCATTAAATTGTGGTCTTACTTTTCGGCGAATTCCTTTGTTATTTGCAATTTCAAAATAATCAAAATTCTCATTCATTTTATACTCCTTGTCTTCACCTTCCTTAAAGCTCACTTTCTCTATTTCCCAATACCCATTTAACTTATGAATATCTTCAGGAGTGATTTTTTGTTGGCAAGACACTAAAAACAAGCATACAAAAAGAATTCTAAAACTATTTTTCATCATCATTTTATTTTTTAGAAGCATGTACCTGCTGTTCGCTAGATCTTTCATGCCAAACACCGGCATAAAAGGATGCCGCTACCATCAGGGCTGGAAATTCGAAAACAAAAATACATTTTGTTTCTCAAACAAAGTTAAGCGTATTAAAGTTAATCTGGCAAAAATAAATATCTTGTATCAATAATTAAAATATCATTATTTAGCCAATTGATTTAAAGCTTCTTTCTTAGAGAATTTATACAATCGTTTGATAATCCAGATTAGAACTACAAACATGGTACAATTGAGTATTCCAATTAATACATGTGTTCTATTATTTGGAAAAAGAAGAATAAAATCATGCCCTTTGATTGTAGCAGAATAGCTGGAAACACAAAACGGAAATAAAAAAAGTCTGATTTTGATCCAGACATCCTGATGAATTCCTTGCTGAGAAGTAGATAGAATAAGAGCAAAACCTATAATAAAAGAAATTCCCAAGGCACTTGCCCAAAGTTTTAAAGATGGCTCGAAGTAAATGGACATCATAGAAAAATACCAAATAAGATAACACCACAATATTATCTTTGGAGTTTTCATATTCAAAACATATTTAAAAGCAGTCTTTTTCACAGAACATCATTTACAAACAAAGACTTCTAAAGTATTCTATTTATTATTAATTCTTTTTTTTAAATCCTAAAACAAATAATAAAATGCCTGTAATCAATAAAATATAGTATAAAATCAGGAACCGATCTCTGACCAGATTCGCTATTACAAAACAAACCACACTTATCATGTACAGATAAATTGGAGCTATATTTTTAAACATATTATTTTATTTAAAGAAACTATCAATAAATTCAAATTTATTAAAGACTTGCAAGTCTTCAATTCCTTCTCCTACTCCAATGTATTTGACAGGAATTTGAAATTGGTCAGAAATCCCAATTACAACTCCACCTTTAGCCGTTCCGTCTAATTTGGTAACTGCTAATGAAGT
The DNA here is from genome assembly GCF_046000495.1 of Flavobacterium plantiphilum. NCBI lineage: Bacteria > Pseudomonadati > Bacteroidota > Flavobacteriia > Flavobacteriales > Flavobacteriaceae > Flavobacterium > Flavobacterium plantiphilum. Next base: position 313,509 of record NZ_JBELQA010000004.1, on the reverse strand, counting down.
TACCTCAGTTGCAGCAGTAAATTGTTTAGCCTGCTCAAAAGCATTTTGACCGGTAGAACCATCTAAAACCAATAACACATCATGTGGAGCATCAGCTACCACTTTTTGCATTACCCTTTTTACTTTAGATAATTCATTCATTAAATTTACTTTGTTATGCAAACGTCCAGCGGTATCAATAATTACAATATCAGCATCCTGAGCCACTGCTGATTGTAAGGTATCAAAAGCTACAGAAGCAGGATCAGAACCCATATTTTGTCTTACAATTGGCACATCAACTCTGTCTGCCCAAATTTGTAATTGGTCAATTGCAGCTGCTCTAAAAGTATCAGCTGCTCCCAGAACTACTTTGTAACCTTGTTTTTTAAACTGATAAGCCAGTTTTCCAATAGTAGTGGTTTTTCCAACACCGTTAACTCCTACAACCATTAAAACATAAGGCTTTACATTAACCGGAATTACAAATTCGGTTGCTTCCCCGGTATTGGTTTCAGATAATAAAGCAGCAATTTCTTCCTGCAGAATCTGATTTAATTCTGCTGTACCCAAATATTTATCTTCAGCAACACGATTCTCTATACGGGTTATTATTTTTAAAGTAGTATCAACCCCTACATCCGAAGAAACCAGTATCTCTTCTAAGTTATCTAAAACATCGTCATCAACCTTAGACTTTCCAACAATAGCTTTGCTTAATTTTGAAAAGAAAGTAGTTTTTGTTTTCTCTAAACCTTTATCTAAGGTCTCTTTTTTATCTGAAGAAAATATTCTTTTAAAAAAACTCATCGTATATACAGTATTAATAACAAGAAGATTAACAAATAAACCCTCCTGATTCTTTTAAAGAGTAAATATAGAAAATAAAAAAGCTACTTCCTGAAGAAAGTAGCTTTTCTATATATGCTTTTATGAATTATTTCTTTTTCAAGAATTCATCAACTAGTTCAGGTGCTAATATCGTTTCTACGAAAGTATAAGCGCCAGTTTTTGGAGATTTTACCATTTTGATGGCTTTTGATAATCTCTTAGAAGATGTTTGTAACGATGCTACGGTTTTCTTTGCCATGACTAATTATTTGTTTATTTAAATTTTAAATAATCTTCAAATGTTACCATTTGAGATTTTTAAAATCTCTTATTATTTAATTTCTTTGTGAACAGTTACTCTCTTCAATACAGGGTTGAATTTTTTAATTTCCAATCTGTCTGGAGTATTTTTTTTGTTCTTTGTTGTTATGTATCTTGAAGTACCTGCAACACCTGAAGTTTTGTGTTCAGTACATTCTAAAATTACCTGGATTCTATTACCTTTCTTTGCCATCTTGCTATATATTTATTTAGGAAATAAAGATTATTTAATAAATCCTTGAGACTGTGCTTTTTTCAAAACAGCGTCAATTCCATTTTTATTAATTGTTTTTATCGTAGATGCTGCTACTCTAAGAGTAATCCATCTATCTTCTTCTGGAAGATAAAAACGCTTTTTAACTAAGTTTACAGAAAACTTTCTCTTAGTTTTGTTCATAGCGTGAGAAACGTTATTTCCTACCATCGCTCTTTTACCTGTAAGGTCACAAACTCTTGACATTATACTTATATTTTATATTCGTTATTCAAAATCAGGGTGCAAAGAAAAGAAAAATAAACGGTTCAAACAAAAAAATCACAATACATTTTTAAAAATTTCTTTCTTTATCATTTCAAGGCTTTTAATTAATGCTCTATCTATCACTTTTTCACGGGGTTGACCAAAATTAAACTCCTCTACAATCACCTCATTTGGTGTAGCTAATGCTATAAAAACACTTCCCAATTCGGCTTTTTCGACTCCTTTTGAAGGACCTGCATTACCGGTTGTTGCGATAGCATAATCAGTATTCATTATTTTTTTTACATTCAATGCCATTTCAGATGCTACTTCTGCACTCACAACAGTATGTTCTTCTATTGTTTTTTCAGAAACTCCTAATACATTTATCTTAGTCTCAGTCGCATAAGAAACGACACTTCCTTTAAAATATTTTGAAGCTCCCGCCACCGATGCTAAACTTGCTGCTATCTGACCGCCGGTGCAGCTTTCGGCTGTTGCAATTGTTTTTCTCTCTTTTGTCAAAAGTCGGCCCACCACAACCTCTATTGTTTCATCCTCATCAAACCCTACAATTATATCATGGATTATTGCATCTAAAGAAGCTACATAAGATTCAATTGCTTGTTCTAACAATTCCTTATCTTTCCCTCTTGCCGTAAGTCGCAAGCGTACTCTTCCCGGAGCAGGTAAATAAGCTAACTTAATAAATTCAGGTAAACTATTTTCCCACTCTTCAATTCGTTCCGCCACCATACTCTCCCCCTGTCCATAGGTTAAAATGGTTTTATGCATAATATACGGACGGTTGTATTCCTGAACTACTTTTGGAATAATCTCATTTTCTACCAAATATTTCATTTCAAACGGAACTCCCGGTAACGAAACAAAGACGGTGTTTTCTTTTTTCATCCACATCCCCGGAGCAGTTCCTACCTGATTGTGTAAAACAGTACAACGTGATGGAACCAAAGCTTGATCTTTATTAATCTGGGTAATCGTACGTTTATAAAAACCTTCTATTAATTGGGTAACATGCTTTAGTACTGCCTGATCCACAATTAATTCATCTTCAAAATAATCACAAAATGTTTTTTTGGTAACATCATCTTTTGTTGGTCCAAGACCTCCCGTTATAATTACAAGATCAACCTTGTTTTGTAGTTTTGCAAAAGTATCCAGTATATGCTGCTTGTCATCAGTTATGGAAATCATCTCATTAATTTCTATTCCTATTTTATCTAGTGATTTTGCAATAAAACCGGAATTGGTATCAATAATTTGTCCAATTAAAATCTCATCTCCTATAGTAACAATAGTTGCTTTCATTTTTAGTATGCTGAAAATTTGAGTTTCTTATAAAATAAAATCAACACCCAAAAAAAATTGAATGTTGATTCTTATTGTTATTTATGTTTATTTATAAAAAGAGCATTTTATAAATCAAAGTCTTTTTTAATTTCTTTAATAGCTTCTTTTACCTGTGATTTTATACTGTCAAAAGTATGTTCAATATCTTTTCGTTTACCTTCTGCTTTGGTCCAGGCTTCTACTTCCAGAATTTCTTCAAAAGCTACCGTCATTCCCAACAAATCTAATGTAGGTTTGATTTTATGTGCATAAGCATACGCGTGCTTATGATCTTTCTTTTTGATGCCTTCCTTAATTTGTGCCAAATCTTCCGGAACATCATTCACAAATAAAGTCAGAATTTCATTTACAAATTCAGAATCATTATCTGAAATCGCATATACTTTTGATAAATTATAGTTTAAAGCCATTATTTTACTTGTATTCTAAATAGTTTTTTCCCTTCTAAAAATCCTTCCAAAACATCATTTGGCTGCACAGCTGCAACTCCTTTTGGAGTGCCTGTAAAAATAATATCGCCAATTTTAAGAGTAAAATATTGTGAAATATAAGCTATTAACTCATCTATTTTCCACAACATCATATTTACATTCCCTTCCTGAACGATTTCATTATTATTTCTTAATTCAAAAGTAAGATTTTCTAATGAACTAAATTGTGATTTAGGTAAAAAATCTCCAATTACCGCCGAACCATCGAAAGCTTTTGCCTTTTCCCATGGCAAGCCTTTGGATTTTAATTCATTTTGTAAGTCCCGTGCCGTAAAATCGATTCCAACACTCATTTCATCATAATATTTATGTGCAAACTTAGCATCAATATACTTTCCTACCTTATTAATTTTAACAATTACCTCTACTTCATGCTGTACATCTTCTGAAAATTCAGGAAGCACAAAAGGATACTGCTTCAACAATACCGCCGAATCCGGTTTAATAAAAATTACAGGTTCTGTTGGACGCTCATTTTGCAATTCTTCAATATGATTTGCATAATTCCGTCCGATACAAATTATTTTCATTTCTTTTAAGTTACTGAGTCACTGAGTTACTGAGCTTCTAAGAAAATGAGCAAAAAAACTCAGCAATTTAGAAACTTAGTTACTTAGAAACTTTATTTTGTATTTAACTTTCTTAATTTTATAGCTGTCAATACTTTTTTAGTATATAAAGGAAAATCAGCATTTTGTACCCAGCTAAAATAACCAGGTTCTCTTTCTAAAATTACATCTACCTTGACCCCTTTATGTTTTCCAAAAGTAAAGATTTCATCTCCGTCTTTATCAAAAGAAATCATTCCGGCAAAATCGGCTATTTTTTTTCTTGTTGTAAACTCAGACAATGATTTCATGTCGTTTTCCAAATCAGGATAACGCTCTAATTGTGCTTTTAATATTTCGTAAGTCGCCATCGTATCTGCTTCAGCTGAATGGGCATTTTCTAAACTCTGACCACAATAAAATTTTAAAGCAGCACTCAAAGTACGCTCTTCTTTTTTATGAAATATAGTCTGAACATCAACTGAAACTCTGTTTTTCATATCAAAATCGACTCCGGCGCGAAGCAATTCTTCTGCCAGAAGCGGAATATCAAAACGATCTGAATTAAACCCAGCTAAATCGCTGTCTTTTATCATATTATAAACCTGAGTCGCCAACTCCTTAAAAGTAGGTTCATTAGCTACTTTTTCATCTGTAATTCCATGAACAGCGGTAGTTTGCGGTGGAATTGGAATCGTAGGATTCACCAGCCAGGTTTTACTTTCTTTGTTTCCGTTTGGAAAAACTTTAAAAATTGAGATTTCTACAATTCTATCCTTTCCAATGTCAATTCCTGTAGTTTCAAGATCAAAAAAGCAAATCGGTCTATTGAGTTTTAATTCCATTTTAAAAATATATAATTACAAATATAAAGTTTTGAATCTGATATAAACAACAGTTAAAAAAAGAAAACCCGAAAGTTATTTTAAAACTTTCGGGTATTTCACTCCTGTAATTTTATATCAAATTGTTCTTGTAATATCAAAAGCCTCTAAATATTCGGCTACTCTTTTCACAAACATACCACCTAAAGCACCATCAATAACGCGGTGATCATAACCATGGCTTAAAAACATTTTTTGTCTGATTCCGATAAAATCTCCTTCAGGAGTTTCAATAACCGCAGGAACTTTTCGAATTGTCCCCAATGCCAGACTACCTACTTCCGGCTGATTCAAAATAGGAGTTCCAAATACACTGCCAAAAGAACCTACATTGGTTACGGTATACGTTCCTCCGTTGGTATCATCGGGTTTTAATTTGCCTTGTTTAGCACGATTTCCTAAATCATTCACCGCTTTTGCCATTCCAACTAAATTCAGCTGATCGGCATTTTTGATTACCGGAACAATCAAATTCCCATTAGGCAAAGCTGCCGCCATACCTAAATTGATGTTTTTCTTTTTGACAATATAATCCCCATCAACCGAAATATTCATCCCCGGAAAATCTTTCAATGCTTTAGCAACAGCTTCCATAAAAATAGGCGTAAAAGTTAGTTTTTCACCTTCTCTTTTTTCAAATTCATTTTTATGTTTGTCACGCCATTTTACAATATTAGTAACATCTACTTCTATAAAAGAATACACATGAGCCGATGTCTGTTGAGAAGAAATCATATATCCCGCAATAAGCTTGCGCATTCTGTCCATTTCAATAATTTCATCTCCACCGTTTACTGAAACGGGCGCTGTAGTTCTAAAGGAATCAGGAACATCAGTCGCTTGTACAACTGCTTTTTGAGGTTTGTATTTTCTGTCTTTTAAATATTCTAAAATATCATTTTTAGTGACTCTGCCTTCGCTCCCTGTCCCCGGAATTTGTTCTAACTCCTCAACAGCAATTCCTTCGGCAGCAGCGATATTTTTCACTAATGGAGAAAAGAATTTTTCAGAACCTGAATTTGTTATTGATTCCGGAACAGCAACGGTTTCTTTTGCTGTTTCTATTGTTTTTGTTACTTCTTCAATTATTTCAGGAGCAATAGTTGTTTCGGTCTCCTCTTCTTCTTCATTCTCTCCTGCTGTTTCGATGATTGCAATAGTTTGCCCTACTTCAACCAAATCATCTTTTGAAAACAGTTGTTCTATTAAAACACCTGAAACCTCACTAGGAACTTCACTATCCACTTTGTCGGTAGCAACTTCTAGCACTGCTTCATCGGCTTCAATTTTATCGCCTACTTGCTTTAACCAGTTTGTAATGGTTGCTTCTGCGACACTTTCTCCCATTCTAGGAAGCTTTAATTCGAATCTTGCCATATTGTTAACCTAAAAGGTAGTTTTTAATTTCTGTTTGCGAAATTACTAAATTCTTAAAACATAAATTATATTAAATGTAGCTTTCCTGTATTAATTACAACAAGCAACTCATTTTCAAACCAATAATATACATATTAATAAAAATCAATTGGTAAATACTGTGTTTTTTACAAATTCGATAAAAATCACAGTAAAGTAAACGGCTGTTTTTTACAATAAATTAACCTTAAACACCCTATTGACCGAGGAAAAAGCCATGTTTTATTTTCTTTTTCATTTCTAAAAGTAGTCATTTTTTTAAAAAAGAGAAAGCTTCTCTTAAGATGATGAAAGAATCAATTCATTAAAATCGCTTACTTTTGAAGTATAATAAAGCATCTGTTTTTAAATTATTGTATCCGTTGAAAAAATTATTCTTGTTACTGTTTCTGTTTTATATGAGCCAAATTCAATCTCAAATTTCCGGTTGCACAGACCCTTTATCCAAAAATTACAATCCACAGGCGACCCTTAATGATGGAAGTTGTCAGTATAAGAATAAAAAAATAAAGCCTCTTTTTTCAAAAAAACTCAGTGATACTATTGGAGAAACATCAGGTTTAATCGTCTTTGACACTTTATTATGGACTCATAACGATGATACCGATACCCACATATACGGATTAGATACCTTAGGAAAAATTAAAAAGCAAATCAAACTCGAAAAAGTAAACAATACAGATTGGGAGGCGATTTCGCAAGACAGCAGCTACTTATATATAGGCGATTTTGGAAATAATTACAGGGGAAATCGCATCGATTTACATATTTTAAGAATTGAAAAAAAATCGTTCTTACTGAATGCTCCGGTGATTGACACCATCTTTTTTTCTTATGCTGATCAAACTGATTTTTCACAAGTAACTCCTAATAAAACCAACTTTGATTGTGAAGCTTTCATAGTTTCTAAAGACAGTATTTATCTGTTCAGTAAACAGTGGAGTGATAAAAAATCAAACATTTATGTACTGCCTAAAAAACCCGGAAAATATATTGCTCAATACAAACAAACTCTTAATATCAAAGGACTCGTTACTGATGCAAGCTATCTGGAAGATAAAAAATTAATAGCACTTTGTGGCTATACTAAAACGGGAAAAAGCTTTATTTATCTTTTATACGACTTTAAAAACCATGATTTTTTATCCGGAAATAAGAGAAAAATTAAATTAAAACTCCGCTTTCACCAAATAGAAGGTATTAGCACTCAAGACGGATTACAGTACTACCTTACCAATGAAAGTTTTAAAAGAAAACCATTTATCAATGTCCCTCAAAAATTACATCAGCTGGATTTGAACAGCTATTTATCGCATTATTTGAATAAATTCAAAAAGGATTAAAACAAACAATTCGTAATTAGTCGTTTAATAGTTTACTTTTGCCAAAAAAATTACAACTGTGAATTATTTATCTGTCGAAAATATATCCAAATCATTTGGAGAAAAAACGCTGTTTGAAAACATTTCTTTCGGAATTAATAAAGACCAAAAAATTGCCTTTATTGCCAAGAACGGTTCTGGGAAAACCACTATTATGAGTATTATCAATGGTTTAGACGAACCTGATACGGGGCAAGTAGTTTTAAGAAAAGGCATCCGCATGGCGTTTCTTTCGCAAGACAATAATTTGCAAGACGAATTAACCATTGAAGAAAGCATTTTTGCATCAGACAATGAAACCCTGAAAGTAATTGAACAATACGAAAAAGCATTAGAAAATCCTGAAGACGAAGAAGCCTATCAAAAAGCTTTTGATGCCATGGATCAGCACAATGCCTGGGATTTTGAAACCCAATACAAACAAATTTTGTTCAAATTAAAACTGGAAGATTTTAAACTAAAAGTAAAAAATCTTTCCGGTGGACAAAAAAAACGTCTATCACTTGCCATTATCCTGATTAACCGTCCAGATTTATTAATCTTAGACGAACCTACCAATCATCTGGATTTAGAAATGATTGAATGGTTAGAATCTTATTTTGCTAAAGAAAACATCACCTTGTTTATGGTTACGCACGACCGTTTTTTCTTAGAGCGTGTGTGTAATGAAATTTTAGAATTAGATAACGGAAAACTATACCAATACAAAGGAAATTACTCTTATTATTTAGAAAAAAAAGAAGAGCGTATTGCCTCAGAAAATGCCAGTATTGATAAAGCTCAAAATTTATTCGTTAAAGAATTAGAATGGATGCGTCGCCAGCCAAAAGCGCGAACAACCAAATCTAAATCACGTCAGGATGATTTTTATATCATCAAAGAAAAAGCACAAAGTCGCCGTAAAGAGAATAAAGTGGAACTGGAAATCAATATGGAACGTATGGGAAGTAAGATTATCGAGCTTCATAAGATTTCTAAGAAATTCAAAGACCGTATTATTCTGGATGATTTTAGTTTTGATTTTCAACGTGGCGAACGCATTGGGATTATTGGAAAAAACGGAACTGGAAAATCAACCTTCTTGAACTTACTTACCGGAACACTGCCGTTAGATTCTGGAAGAGTGGTTAAGGGAGAAACTATAAAAATCGGATACTACACACAAAGTGGAATCAACCCAAAACCAGGGCAACGTGTCATCGATATCATAAAAGAATATGGCGAATTTATTCCTCTGGCAAAAGGAAGAATTATTTCGGCTTCTCAGTTATTAGAGCGTTTCCTTTTTGATGCTAAAAAACAATACGATTTTGTAGATAAATTAAGTGGTGGCGAATTAAAACGTTTGTATTTATGTACGGTTTTGATTCAAAATCCTAACTTCTTGATTCTGGATGAACCTACAAACGATTTGGATATTGTAACCCTAAATGTACTGGAAAGTTTCCTTTTAGATTATCCCGGATGCTTATTAGTAGTTTCGCACGACCGTTATTTTATGGATAAAATTGTAGACCACTTATTCATTTTTAGAGGTCAGGGTGTAGTTGAAAATTTCCCTGGAAACTATTCGGATTTCAGAGCTTATGAAGACAGTGCTGATGTAGCACAAAAAGAAGAAAACAAAGCCGAAAAGAAAGAATGGAAACAAAAAAATCCAACTGGAAATCTAACATTCAACGAGCAAAAAGAATTTCAAAAAATTGAGAAAGAAATCAAAGATTTAGAGATCGACAAAGCTAAAATCGAACAACTTTTTTCAGATGGTAAAGTTTCCGACGCCGACATCGAGAAAAAAGCTAAAGAATTAGAAAACATCATTGCCAAAATTGAAGCTAAAGAAGAACGCTGGTTTGAACTTTCGGCTAAAATGGAAGGATAATTAATTCCCGAACTATTTATAATGTCCTGACTTTTTATTTGCAATATAAAAAGCCAGGACTTTTTTGTTAGATAACAGGATTGTATTTTATAGATTTATAATTACATCTTATCTTTGAAAAAAAAAAAACAAAATATGGATATCAAACAAATTTTTGAAAACAACAAAAAGTGGATCGCTAAACAACTGCAAACTGATGAAACTTATTTTGACAAATTAGGCGCGGGACAAGCTCCTGAAATCCTATACATTGGCTGTTCTGACAGTCGTGTAACTGCCGAAGAGGTGATGGGTTTACAGCCGGGCGAAGTTTTTGTTCACAGAAACATTGCCAATATGGTTCCTAATACTGATTTGAATTCAATGTCAGTTATTAATTATGCGGTGAGCCATCTAAAAGTAAATCACATTGTTGTTTGCGGACATTACGGATGTGGTGGGGTTCTAGCTGCGATGCAACAATCTGATTTAGGGATTTTAAATCCTTGGCTGAGAAACATCAGAGATGTATATAGAATTCACCAGCAAGAACTGGATGCTATTACTGACGAAGCAGAGAAATATAAAAGACTGGTTGAATTAAACGTACAGGAACAATGTATTAATGTAATTAAAACTGCCGAAGTCCAAAAAGCAAATACCGAGAGAAACTTAAAAGTATACGGTTGGATTTTTGATCTTCATTCCGGAGAATTAATCGACTTAAAAATCAATTTTGATGAAATTTTAAAGGATATTACTAAAATTTATAAAATATCTTAAGCAACTATTTCATAGTTCAAATTATAAAAAATCCAGTCTTATTGGTCAAAATGAGACTGGATTTTTGTATATCAAAAAGATATTTTCAATTATAAAATCACTCTTTTTCGTAGTAAATAATAAAATAAACCATTATTAAGTTTAAGAATAAAGAAATACTATTAGTAATAACAATAGGAAGGTCATTTTTTAAAATTCCATACACCACCCACAATGCCACTCCAAAAGTCAGTACACTAAAGGTTAACAACGAAATATCTTTTACTTTTTTTGTTCTCCAGACTTTCAAAATCTGAGGAATAACCGAAGTCATCACACATACTCCTGCAATAAAGCCCAGGATATCGGTAAAATTCATATTTTCTATTTTTAAATTAAAGCATCCGAAATTATAGTAATCAAAAATAATTTGATTTAATTTTCCGGCTTGACTTCAATAAAACAATCATTACCTCAAAAAAAACTCTCAAGCAGTTTTTCAACTTTTTGAGAGCTTTTCAATGAATGCAGAACAATTTTAGTTAACCAAATCAAAACGATCTAAATGCATGACTTTATTCCAGGCAGCCACAAAATCTTTCACAAATTTATTGTGAGCATCAGCACTGGCATAAACCTCAGCAACAGCTCTCAACTCAGAGTTAGATCCAAATACTAAATCCACGCGGGTTCCGGTCCATTTTGGCTGACCGGTTTTACGATCAGTACCCATATAAATCTCTTTACTTTCTTCCATTGCTTTCCAGGCGATTCCCATATCTAATAAATTAACAAAGAAATCTGCTGTTAATTGCCCCGGACGATTTGTTAACACACCATTTGCAGATCCGTCATAATTAACATTCAAAGCTCTCAAACCACCTATCAACACCGTTAATTCAGGAGCGGTCAGCGTTAATAATTGTGCTTTGTCAATTAATAATTCTTCGGTAGAAACAGCACTTTTGTCTTTTCTGTAATTTCTAAATCCATCAGCTACAGGCTCTAAAAACGCTATAGATTCGACGTCTGTTTGCTCTTGAGTTGCATCTGTACGACCAGCTGAAAATGCTACGGTTACTACTGTTCCGGCAGCTGCTGCAGCTTTTTCAACGCCAACATTTCCTGCTAATACAATTAAGTCTGCAACAGAAACTTTTTTAGATCCGTTAGCAGCATTAAACTGACTTTGGATATTTTCTAAAGCCGTTAAGATTTTACTCAACTGAGCCGGATTATTTACTTCCCAGTTTTTTTGTGGTTCTAATCGAATGCGTGCCCCATTAGCCCCACCACGCTTATCGGAACCTCTGAATGTGGATGCTGAAGCCCAGGCTGTCGATACTAATTCTGATACTGAAAATCCTAATTCTGAAATTTGAGATTTCAAAACATCAATATCATCCGCATCAATTAATTCATAATTAGCTTCCGGAAGCGGGTCTTGCCAGGTAAATACTTCCTGAGGAACGTCCGGACCTAAATATCGGGAAAGAGGTCCCATATCACGATGCGTTAATTTAAACCATGCTTTTGCGAAAGCATCAGCAAACTGATCCGGATTATCCCGAAATCTCTTGGATATTTTTGCATATTCAGGATCAAATCGTAAAGATAAATCGGTTGTCAGCATGGTTGGTTGGTGCATTTTATTCGGATCATGGGCATCCGGAGTAATCGCACCCACATTTTTAGCTACCCATTGATGCGCACCGGCTGGACTTTTTGTCAATTCCCACTCAAAATCTAATAAATATTCAAAAAACAGGTTGCTCCATTCCGTTGGTTTACTGGTCCAGGTTACTTCAAGACCTGAACTAATAGTATCCGCGCCTTTTCCTGTTCCAAAACTATTATTCCATCCAAAACCCATTTCTTCAATTCCTGAAGCTTCAGGTTCTTTACCCACATGTTCTGTAGAAGCTGCCCCGTGTGCTTTACCAAAGGTATGTCCACCGGCAATTAATGCCACCGTTTCCTCATCATTCATTGCCATACGGGCAAAAGTATCTCGTATATCATGAGCTGCTAAAACAGGATCCGGATTTCCGTCCGGTCCTTCCGGATTAACATAAATCAATCCCATTTGAACTGCTGCCAGAGGATTTTCTAATTTACGGGAATGAACTTTGCCATCTGCATCATCGTCAGAAGCCACTACACCCTCTCCGGGAACTCCATGAGAACCTTGTGCATAACGGATGTCGCCTCCCAGCCAGATTTTTTCAGAACCCCAATACACATCCATATCCGGTTCCCAAACATCAGCGCGTCCACCGGCAAAGCCTAATGTTTTGAATCCCATCGATTCTAAAGCGATATTTCCGGTAAGAATAATCAAATCAGCCCAGGAAATTTTATTGCCATATTTTTGTTTTATGGGCCAAATCAAACGGCGTGCTTTATCTAAAGACACATTATCAGGCCAGGAGTTTAACGGAGCAAAACGTTGCTGACCTGAGCCAGCACCACCGCGTCCGTCCTGCACACGATACGTACCTGCACTATGCCAGGCCATACGGATAAAAAATGGTCCGTAATGACCAAAATCTGCCGGCCACCAATCCTGAGAATCGGTCATCAAAGCATGAAGATCTTTTTTTACAGCTTCTAAATCTAAGGATTTGAAAGCCTCTGCATAATCAAATTCTTCATCCATAGGATTCGATTTTGATGAATGTTGACGTAAAATATCAACCTTTAACTGATTAGGCCACCAGTTATGATTTTGCGTTCCATTACCGGCACTTTGCTTTGGGGCACTTCCTGAAAATGGACATTTTCCACCACCGTTTGAATTGTTTGCGTTTTCCATAATTATTATGTTTTCTTTTATTTTTTAAAATCTGCAAGGCTAAGTTACCGATATAAAACTATTAAAAATTAAACTTTAATAGATAAAATTTATAATACGATATCGTTAAAAAAAAATTTGAGGCATTAAATTACAAAATAAAAAACACAAAATCTATAGGGAAATATAATTATCTTACTTACAATAATTTATAACAAGTATCATTAATTAATTTACTTAATAAAAAAACTCTTTTTAAACAGATTAGAATTATCATTATTTTTCGCTTAATAAATTGCTAAAAAAAAGAAAATTTAGTATTTTTTTTATAATTTGCATAGGATTCCAAAACACGCAGACATGACTTCAATTACCAGAATTTTTGATTTTCCTTACCATCAACAGGATGAATTTACTACAATTCCGGATGCTTTAACATCTAAACAAAATGGTGTCTGGATAAAAGTTTCTACTCGGGAATACATTGCTCAGGCAAATACTATTTCGAGAGCTTTGCTGCGAATGGGAGTAAAAAAAGATGACAAAATCGCCATTATTTCATCTAATAACAGAACGGAATGGCATATTACAGATATTGGCGTGTTACAAACCGGAGCACAAACTGTCCCGGTCTACCCTACTATTTCCGAAGCAGATTACCAATACATCCTGAACCATTGTGAGGCAAAATACTGTTTTGTTTCTGACGAAGGGGTATTGCAGAAAATAAATTCAGTTAAAGACAAACTACCACACCTTAAAGAAATTTATAGTTTTAATACGATTCCCAATTGTAAAAATTGGAATGAACTGCTTATTCTGGGAGAAGACAACAGCAATCAGGACGAAGTTGAAGCTATAAAAAACAGCATCAAAACCGAAGATCTGGCAACCATTATCTATACTTCAGGAACAACAGGAAATCCAAAAGGGGTGATGCTTTCGCACCAAAATATCGTTTCAAATGTTTTAGGTAGTGCTCCCAGAATTCCTTTTGAAGCAGGAAAAAGCAGAGCTTTGAGCTTTTTACCTATTTGCCATATTTTTGAACGAATGGTTTTGTATTTGTACCAATATTATGGGGTATCGATTTATTTTGGAGAATCGATAGAAAAAATTGGTGACAATATCAGAGAAGTCCAACCTACTGTCATTACAGCCGTTCCCCGGTTAATAGAAAAAGTATACGACCGAATTTATGCTAAAGGAGCAGAACTTACCGGTATTAAAAAGAAATTATTCTTCTGGGCGATCGATTTAGGATTGCGATACGAACCCTATGGAGCCAATGGATTCTGGTATGAATTCCAACTTAAAATTGCCCGAAAACTTATCTTCAGCAAATGGAAAGACGGATTGGGAGGTAAACTGGAAGTTATGGTTTCCGGAAGTGCCGCACTGCAAACCCGTTTATCCCGAATTTTTGCCGCTGCCGAAATTCCTGTCATGGAAGGTTATGGACTAACCGAAACTTCGCCTGTAATTGCCGTAAATGATATGCGGAACTACGGATTCCGAATAGGAACTGTTGGAAAAGTCATTGATAATGTCGAAGTAAAAATTGCCGAAGACGGCGAAATTCTTTGCAAAGGTCCTAATGTAATGATGGGTTATTATAAAAATGAAACCTTAACTAACGAAGTGATTACCGATGGTTATTTCCACACAGGAGATATTGGAAACATGGATAAAGACGGTTTCCTAAAAATTACCGACCGTAAAAAAGAAATGTTTAAAACTTCGGGCGGAAAATACATTGCGCCTCAGCTGATTGAAAACACGATGAAACAATCCCGTTTTATTGAGAATATCATGGTGATTGGCGAAGGCCAGAAAATGCCGGCGGCTTTTATCCAGCCAAATTTTGATTTTATAAAAGAATGGGCTAAGAAAAACAAAATCAATGTGGGAACAACTCCAAAAGAAATCAGTAGTAACGAAAAAGTGATTGCCCGCATCCAACAGGAAATTGATTCCATTAATCCAAAATTTGGACACTGGGAACAAATTAAAAAATTCGAACTCACTCCTACCGTTTGGTCTATTGATGGCGGAGAGCTGACTCCTACTCTCAAATTAAAACGTAAAAATGTATTGGAGAAATATCAGGATTTATACCAGAAAATATATAGTTTTTAAAATTAAACAAACCACGAATCTAACTTTCGTGGTTTGTTACTTAATATTTCATTGTAAATATTTTAATTTAAGATATCATCAATTAAACCGTATTTGATACCTTTCGTTCCATCTCCGTCAAATCTCAAGATAATATCTTTTTCATCAATTTCGGAGGTATAGTCATTGTTTACTATAATGATTTGAACTTTATCTCTATATTTTTTAGAGAAATTATCGAAATATTTAAGAACAGATTTAAAAATTATACTATCCTTAAATTCATCTCCTTCATCTGTCGATTCTCTAGTTCCCAAATTTTTACCAATAGTATCAAATAATATTACTTTTGGATGATATGATTTTTTTAAAGATAAACTTACTTCCATTATAGACATAAAGTATGCTATATTTACTAAAGTCACCGCTCCTAAACTTCCGATATTATCATATTTTATACCTCTTACATAAGGCAAATAGGTTTTACTATCAATATAAGCATTATATAGTTTTGGAAAATTAAAGTCTTTAAGGGTATTCTGAAAGATAGAACTTATTTTTTTTATTATCTCATCAAAATTTGTTTCTTCCTCTTCTATATCTTTAATCTGTTTTTTTATTAAATCAAGTTTATTTTCTTCTCTCTGTATATTATTTGCCAATGATAATAACTCTGCTTGAACATTTAAACTTAAATCAAGATTTTCAATTTGTTTTATAATTTCGCCAATTTGTCTGTTTAAAGACTCTATTTTTTCAATGTAAGGGCTTATAAATTCTTTTTGAATACTATCAATTTCATTCTCTATTTGACTAATTGTTATTACAATTTTATTTTTTCTTTTTTCAATACTTTCTAAATTATTTTTTTGGCTATCAATAAATACTATTAAAGAATTTAACTTAGAATTCAATCTTTTTCGCTCCATTTTGATAGCTTTTTCTTCTTCATCATTGAATTCTGTCAAATCATTTCCACATAGATTACAGATGTCAAAATCTTTTTTTTCAAGTTCATAATTACAAGATGGGCAAGTATGGAATTCAATATTTTGTAATTTCCCATTTGAAATAATTAGGTAGTCAATCTTTATAATTTCATTTGAATATTGATTACGTAATACGCTTAATTTATTTATATATTTTTTTAATTCTTCAATATCGGTATTAATTTTGGATAAAAGATTTCGATTTAAAAACAACTCTCTTTCTTTTGATTTTGTATTGTCATTTTCAGTTTTTCCGTTTGTTTTTAATTCATTTAAGCTCTTAAACAATTCATTTTTCTTAATAATTAGAGAAACCTTATTTTTTTCATTTTCTTCATTTGAAATAAAAAGCTCAACATCTCTGAGAAACTTTACAATTGCTTCTTTTTTGTCAAGGAGTATTCCAATTGAAGTCTTTAGGTTTTTCTCATCATTTTTTAGCTCATTTAGTAATTGATTTAATGAGTTTAATATAATTTCAAAGGTTGGTTTTCTTTTGAAACTTATTGAATGTATTTTTTCGTTTAAAATGTCTTCACTATCTATTTTTGTTTGCCCTATGTAACAATACTTATACAAATCTCTAAAACTAAAGGCTTGACCTGCTAATTTAAAATCAGGTAATTGTATACTTTCATTTAAAAAACGAGAAAGTGATTTTTCTTCACTAGGACGAGAAATATTGTAGTATTCAAATTCTTTATCAAAATCTTCTTTTTCAGAGTTCCATTTAGATACTTTTACAGGCAGGTCAAAAGAAAATAAAGGTCTTTGAATAAGAAAGCGTTGTTCATCTAAAAATAAGTCTAAAGAAACATATTTGCATGTTAATTTTACTTCAGAATAGTCTTTATGATCGTTTTTTCCAAGGCAATAATCTATCAACTCAAGAATTGTCGATTTCCCAGTAGAAATTGGTCCTGTAATAAAGTTAAGTCCATCTTTAAAGTTTACTTCATATGTTCTTTCGTTGCCAGTAAGTATTAGTCGATTAAATTTTATTCTCATATCAAAAGATGGATGTTGTTTAAGCTTTTACTATAAATTTCTTCTTTTATATTCGCCTCACTTAATTTGGATATATTTTTCTTAATTAATAAAGCTGTGCTAATCAAAGAATGCGAATATGTGTTCTCAATACTATTAACTAAATCAATTCCTATTGGTTTAATCCTGTATATAAAACTAGAATTTTGAATTTCTTTTTCAATTAATTTTTTTGAAATTAATATTCGTAACATTTCTTGATAATATTCTCTATCAGGATAAGAATGATAAAATGAATAAAGTTCTTCGAAATCAAAAGAGTAATTATCTAAATCCATCATTGTCTTTGGAAATCTCATGTAGAAGTCCAAAAGAATTAATTTATCAAAAGTCATTTGATAAGTTCTTGATTTTTCAAAGGCACTTAATAGAGTGAGTAATCTCATTATTCCAATTAAGTATTTATACTTTCCCTGTAGTTCTATCATTTTGTTCTATAAAATCTTTTAATCGTTCCTTATATTTTTTTACCCAACCTACTGTACATTCATCAGCGAGTTGATGCAATATTCCTTTTTTTTCAGTACTTCCAACAGATAAAACGGTTTTTAAATTTGTATTATTTTGATCTTCAATTCTCATATTGACCATTCCCAATAGTTTATTACCATCTGTTTCATCATCATACATTAAATATTGGGTTAACCATAGTTCTTGAATTGTATTCTTTAAGCTTATTAATTCTTTAATTTCATCTTCAATACCTTTACTTTGAACTTCCTTTGTTAAAATTTCAGCATTAAAAAATTGTTTATTGTAAACATCTAGATTTTCATTGATATTAGCGGATTTTAATTTCAGACTGAATATGCGCTCGTTATAATCTATTTCTTCGGGAACAGAAAAAATTTCTTTCAATCGTTGTTCCTTAGTTTCAAGAATAGTTAAAATTTCAGTAAGTAATTGTAATTCCTTTTCATCAAAAATTTCTAAATGAATGTCAGTTTCTTTTATTAATCGAAGAAGTTTTGTTTGATCAAATAATTCGATTTCAATTTTATGTTTTGTGGCAATAGAATTACTCCAAGTAGTCCACCAATTGGTCTCATCAATAGTAAGGCTTTTAGGCACGCATAAGCACCACTTTTTCATCTTGTAGGACTTAGACTCTATCGCCTTCTTAAAAGATGCTCTAATTTGTGTTTTTTGAACTTCTTCGATTTCATTAAAGAAACATTTACATTGATATACGTCAATGGGCTTGCTAAAATCACCTATATAGACATCAATACCTTCGTCTCCAGGATTACATTTTATAGGAAAAGCACCTTTATATTTTGCAGAAAAAGCTTTAGCGCACGCATCTTCAAATACACTTCGTGAGCCTTCTTTACCATGCTTCTTTAATAAATAATCAAAATCTCTAGCCACAACTTAGTTTTAAAATTAAAGTCATAAAATTTTATCAAGTTTCCATAGCAATCGTAATTAAACTTGTTATTTTCAAATTTAACAAAAAAACAACCACAAAAAAATATTTTCTACAATCAACTCATAAAATCGTTAAACGGAGATGTCTTTTGGAGTTGGGTTGGCGTGAGGGATGGAAGTGCCATCCTTTTTATTTTGTACTTCGACAAGCTCAGTATGACAAAATAAAAAGATATAACGGACAGCCCGACCTTTTCTCGTCTTTTTTTGACGAGGAAAGGACACGCCCAGGAAAAAATTAATATTAAAAAACTTCTCGATAATTAATATAGGAATCAAAAAAAATTAACAAAAAAATGTCATTTTTTTGTTATGCATGCATATCATTTTTTCTTATATTTGAAAGAACAGTACTATTATCTATAATTATTATATGAAAATAAAATGATTTTGATAAAAATGTACTTCGCTTTTTGAGAGAAACCTAATACGCTTGCCACATGAAAAACAAGACCATCGATTACATTTTAAGAGCGACCTGGCAGGCGGTTTCCAGAATGTACAACGAGGAAGCCGCTAAATATGGCGCTACCATGGCAACAGGATTTGTATTATTGAGTATAGACAAAGAAAAAGGAACACCATCGACGGCTTTAGGTCCCAAAATGGGAATGGAGGCCACCAGCCTGACCCGCACCTTGAAATCGATGGAAGAAAAAGGATTAATCCTCAAAAAAAAGAATCCTAATGATGGTCGCGGGGTTTTAATTTACCTGACCGAGCTGGGTAAAGAAAAAAGAGCTTTGTCAAAAAGCACCGTCATTCAATTTAACGAGAGTATCAGAAAACACATTTCTGATGAAAAATGGGAACATTTTACAGAAGTTGCCGAAACGATAGGACAACTAATAAACGATAAAGAAATATTTAATCAATCTGAAAATATAGAAAATGAAACGCACCATTAGAAAAGTTGCCGTAATAGGTTCAGGAATCATGGGTTCAGGAATTGCTTGTCATTTTGCCAATATTGGTGTCGAAGTTTTGCTTTTGGATATTATTCCAAAAGAAGTTAACGACGCCGAGAGGAAAAAAGGACTTACACTGGAAAGTAAATCGGTAAGAAACCGAATAGTAAACGAACATTTGGCAAATTCGCTAAAGTCAAAACCTTCCCCTATTTACAGCACCAAATTTGCCAGCAGAATTACCACCGGAAATACTACTGATGATATGGCAAAAATTGCTGCTGTGGATTGGGTTATTGAAGTTGTTGTAGAACGACTGGATATTAAAAAAGTTGTTTTCGAGCAAATTGATCAATACCGAACGCCGGGAACATTGGTTACTTCAAATACTTCGGGGATTCCTATCCATTTTATGAGCGAAGGACGAAGTGAAGATTTCCAGAAACATTTCTGCGGAACACACTTTTTTAATCCGGCGCGTTATTTAAAATTATTCGAAATTATACCGGGTCCAAAAACTTCAACAGAAGTATTGGATTTTCTCAATAATTATGGCGAAAAATTTTTAGGAAAAACTTCGGTTGTGGCTAAAGATACTCCGGCGTTTATTGGAAACCGAATTGGAGTTTTCGGAATCCAGAGCTTGTTTCACTTGGTCAAAGAAATGAATCTGACCATTGAAGAAGTGGATAAACTAACAGGGCCAGTAATTGGACGACCAAAATCAGCTACTTTTAGAACAGTCGATGTAGTAGGTCTGGATACTTTGGTACATGTAGCCAATGGAATTTATGAAAACTGTCCTGAGGATGAAGCGCATGAATTATTTAAACTTCCGGAATTTATTACCAAAATGATGGAGAATAAATGGTTTGGAAGTAAAACGGGACAAGGTTTTTATAAAAAAGTGGATGCAGCCATCCTTTCTTTAGATTTAGATACACTCGAATATCGTCCTGCTAAAAAAGCCTCTTTTGCTACTTTAGAATTGACAAAAACCATCGACAAACCGATTGATCGTTTTAAAATTTTATTGAAAGGAACGGACAAAGCAGGAGAATTTTACAGAAAAAGTTTTGCCGCCTTGTTTGCTTATGTTTCGAATCGAATTCCTGAAATCTCAGATGAATTATATAAAATTGATGATGCCATGAAAGCCGGCTTTGGCTGGGAAAACGGACCATTTGAAATCTGGAACGCCATAGGAGTTGAAAAAGGAATTGAAATCATCAAAGCCGAAGGTCACACTCCTGCTCCATGGGTAAATGAAATGCTGGCTTCAGGAAATACCAGTTTTTACACTATAAAAGAAGGCGCTACTTATTTCTATGATATTGCAAAGAAATCGCAAACTAAAGTTCCCGGACAAGATGCTTTTATTATTCTGAATAACATTCGCGAAAGCAAAAAAGTCTGGAGTAACAGCGGAGCAATTATCGAAGATTTAGGTGACGGAATTTTAAATATCGAATTCAAATCGAAAATGAATACCATTGGTGGAGATGTGTTACAAGCCATCAACAAAGGAATTGATCTAGCCGAAAAAGAATATGAAGGTGTAGTTATTGGAAATCAGGCGGCTAATTTTTCGGTGGGAGCCAATATTGGAATGATTTTCATGATGGCAGTGGAACAGGAATATGACGAACTGAATATGGCCATAAAGCAGTTTCAGGACACCATGATGCGCGTGCGTTATTCTTCGATTCCGGTAATTGTAGCACCTCACGGAATGACTTTTGGTGGTGGCTGCGAAATGAGTTTACATGCTGATAAAGTGGTTGCTGCCGCAGAAACGTATATGGGATTAGTGGAGTTTGGTGTTGGTGTGATTCCTGGTGGTGGTGGTTCTAAAGAATTAACTTTAAGAGCTTCTGATTTATTCCGTAAAAATGATGTAGAATTAAATACTTTACAGGAATATTTCCTGACTATTGCAATGGCAAAAGTTTCTACTTCGGGTTATGAAGCCTTTGATACCGGTTTATTACAACATGGAAAAGATATTATTGTAGTGAATAAAGACCGCCAAATTGCCGAAGCTAAAAAACACGCCTTATTAATGGCCGAAGCGGGCTACACACAACCCATCAGAAGAAATGATATCAAGGTTTTAGGAAAACAAGCTTTGGGAATGTTTTTAGTAGGAACAGACCAGATGCTGGCCGGAAAATACATCTCTGAACATGATAAAAAAATTGCTAACAAACTGGCTTACGTCATGGCTGGTGGCGATTTATCAGAACCTACACTGGTTTCTGAACAATACCTACTGAATCTGGAAAGAGAAGCTTTCTTATCTCTTTGTACCGAAAGAAAAACATTAGAACGCATTCAGCATATGTTAAAAACAGGAAAACCTTTGAGAAATTAGTCTAAGAACCAAGAAGCAAGATACAAGAAACAAGATTTACTCACAGTAATCTTTTCTCTTTTTTCTTTCTTCTATTATCTAAATAAAAAATGAAAACAGCCTATATAGTAAAAGCATACCGAACAGCAGTGGGAAAAGCTCCTAAAGGCGTGTTCCGATTTAAAAGACCTGATGAATTAGCGGCAGAAACCATTCAGCACATGATGAATGAACTGCCTGATTTTGATAAAAAACGTATTGATGACGTCATGGTAGGAAATGCTATGCCGGAAGCTGAGCAAGGTTTAAACTTTGGACGACTTATTTCATTAATGGGATTAGAAATTAATGATGTTCCAGGTGTAACAGTGAACAGATATTGTGCTTCCGGAATAGAAACCATCGGAATGGCTACAGCCCGAATTCAGTCGGGAATGGCAGATTGTATTATTGCCGGAGGTGCCGAAAGTATGAGTTTTATCCCAATGGGCGGTTACCGTCCTACTCCTGATTATGCTGTTGCAAAAGCAGGTCACGAGGATTATTACTGGGGAATGGGACTCACTGCCGAAGCTGTGGCCAAACAATTTAGCATATCCAGAGAAGATCAGGATGCATTTGCTTTTCATTCACACCAAAAAGCTTTAAAAGCGCAAGCCGAAGGGAAGTTTGACAGCCAGATTGTTCCCATTACGATTGAACAGACTTTTGTGAATACCGATGGTAAAAAAGAAACTAAATCCTATACTGTAAACCAAGACGAAGGTCCAAGAGCGGATACTTCAATGGAAGCATTAGCTAAACTAAGACCTGTTTTTGCCGCTGACGGAAGTGTAACTGCGGGAACCTCATCGCAAATGAGTGATGGAGCAGCTTTTGTTTTGATTATGAGTGAAGAATTAGTAAAAGAACTGAATCTGAAACCTATTGCCCGATTAGTAAACTATGCCTCGGCGGGTGTTGAACCCAGAATTATGGGAATTGGACCTGTAAAAGCCATCCCAAAAGCTTTAAAACAAGCGGGATTACAACTAAAAGATATTGAATTAATTGAACTAAACGAAGCTTTTGCGTCTCAATCTCTGGCAGTGATCAGAGAGTTAGGACTAAATCCGGATATTGTAAATGTAAACGGAGGTGCCATTGCCTTAGGACATCCGCTAGGTTGTACCGGAGCAAAATTATCCGTTCAGTTATTCGATGAAATGAAACGCCGTGGCAATAAATATGGAATGGTCACTATGTGTGTAGGAACCGGCCAAGGAGCTGCGGGGATTTTTGAGTTACTTTAGAAAGAGAATAGAATAGAGAGAATAGAAAATAGACTAAACTTAAGATGATAAGACATAATTATAAGAATTTAAAAATTTGGCAATTAAGTATACAAATCGCAAATGACATTTCTGATATTTTATTGGATTTTCCAAAGCATGAAAGATACGATTTGAGTTCCCAAATAAGTCGATGTTCCATTTCCATACCAAGTAATATTTCCGAAGGTTCCGCCAGAACTGACAAATCATTTAGTCATTTTATTGATATTTCTCTCGGTTCTTCATTTGAATTAAATACTCAGCTCATAATAGCAAAACACCGAAAATATATTAATGATACAACTTTTAACCTATTAGAAATTAAAATAGAAGAATTTCAACGAATGACAATGTCGTTTCAAAATAACCTTAAATAAATCTATTTTCTATTCTCTCTATTCTATTTTCTGATCAAAAAAAAAATAAAACCATGGACGACAAAACAAGAGGAGGACAATTCCTTGTAAAAGAAACAAAATGCGAAGACATTTTTATTCCGGAAGATTTCACGGAGGAGCAAAAAATGATGCGTGACATGGTCAGAGAGTTTGTTGACAAAGAACTTTGGCCTAACAAAGACCGCTTTGAAAAAAAGGACTATGCTTTCACAGTTGAGTGCATGCAAAAAGCAGCTGAACTGGGATTATTAAGCATTTCTGTACCCGAAGCTTATGGCGGAATGGGAATGGGATTTGTAGATACGGTTTTGGTGTGTGATTACATTTCAGGGGCAACAGGATCCTTTTCCAGTGCTTTTGGTGCACATACCGGAATTGGTACATTACCTATCACTTTATACGGAACCGAAGAGCAAAAACAAAAATACGTTCCCAAACTAGCTTCCGGTGAATGGTTTGGTGCTTACTGCCTTACGGAACCAGGAGCAGGAAGTGATGCTAATTCCGGAAAAACAAAAGCTGTTTTATCCGAAGATGGCACACATTATAAAATTACAGGACAAAAAATGTGGATTACCAATGCCGGATTTTGTTCGCTTTTTATCGTTTTTGCCCGAATTGAAGATGACAAAAACATTACCGGTTTTATTGTAGAAAACAATCCTGAAAACGGAATTTCAACCAATGAAGAAGAACATAAACTAGGAATTCGTGCTTCATCGACCCGTCAGGTTTTCTTTAACGAAACCAAGGTTCCTGTTGAAAATATGCTTTCAGAAAGAGGTAATGGTTTCAAAATAGCGATGAATGCACTGAATGTGGGACGAATCAAATTGGCGGCAGCCTGCCTGGATTCCCAACGAAGAATAATTACTGGTTCTGCCAAGTATTCAAATGAAAGAGTACAGTTTAATGTTCCTATTGCAAAATTCGGAGCCATACGATACAAGCTGGCTGAAATGGCTACGAGCTGTTATGCGGGAGAAAGTGCTGTTTACCGGGCTGCTAAAAGTATTGAAGAAAGAATCAGTATCCGCGAAAGCGAAGGAACTTCACATCAGGAAGCCGAACTAAAAGGCGTGGAAGAATTTGCCATAGAATGTGCAATTTTAAAAGTCGCCGTTTCAGAAGATATTCAAAATTGCTCTGACGAAGGAATTCAAATCTTTGGCGGGATGGGATTTTCAGAAGATACACCAATGGAAAGTGCCTGGCGGGATGCGAGAATAACCCGAATTTATGAAGGGACAAATGAAATAAACCGAATGCTTGCTGTGGGAATGTTAATAAAAAAAGCCATGAAAGGTCATGTAGATTTATTAGGTCCTGCTTCTAAAATTCAGGAGGATTTAATGAGCATCCCATCTTTTGACACACCTGATTATGCTGAATTATTTGCAGAAGAAAAAGAAATGATCAGTAAATTAAAAAAAGTATTTTTAATGGTTGCCGGAGGAGCCGTGCAAAAGTACGGTCCCAATTTAGATAATGAACAGCAATTACTAATTGCTTCTGCTGATATTTTAATCGAAATTTATATGGCCGAATCTGCTATCCTGAGAACAGAAAAGTTAGCTAAGAAACTCGGAGAAGACAATATAAAAGAACAAATTGCTATGGCTAAATTATACCTTTATAAAGCTGTTGATATCATCACTCAAAAAGGGAAAGAAAGTATTATTTCTTTTGCCGAAGGCGATGAACAACGCATGATGTTAATGGGATTAAGACGTTATACTAAATACACCAATATGCCTAATATTGTAGAAATAAGAAGAACTATTAGTGCTAAAATAATTGCCGAAAACAGATATTGTTTTTAAGTTTTAGCATCATATTAAAGCATAAAAAAACGTCTTACTTTATTGTTAAGACGTTTTTGTTTTTATACTATTTATTCTTTCTTTTCTTCTTCTATGGCTGAAATAGCGCCAAAATAATTAATAGGACTTCGGTTATTGCTTATAATTGACAAAGTAGCACTTCCCTGAGAAGAAACTGAAAGTGTCATGTTAAAAAAATCCTGCTGCCCTTTGACCTCAACATCAATCTGATAGCCTTTTTTAACTTTCTTCACCTCAAACTTTTCTGGTTTTCCTTCAAATTTAAGTCCGGTATCACTACTTCCATATCCCAAACCACTAAAACCTCTGCCAAAAAAAGGCATTTCGCTTTTTATAAAATCCGGTCTAAATCGGACAAAATTAGGATTTGCCGTCAAATCAATAAATCTAAAAATTTGTGAATTGGAATTTTGAGCTACAAATTCAAATGCTTTAGCATCTATTAATTTTTCTATTCCTTTTTGCTTTTCCAGCTTTTGCTCAGTTCTGAGTTGTTTTTTGCTTTTTTCCTGAGCAAAAACAGTAAAAAAACTAAAGAAAAAAACAACAAAAACTATATGTTTATATGATTTCATATTTACTGATTTTAAATTTCACAATACCTTAAATACTGATTTACAACATTCAAATTACTTATAAATGTACTACTTCTAATAAATAAATTGTCATTATAAAAAGTAAAATTTACTTTTTTGAAATAACAAAAATTGTTCCTATTTTAGAAAAAAACAAAAACGCATGAAAATATTAGGCATCGGTTCCCGAATTGCACACTCAGAATACGGAAAAGGAGTAATTACTAATGTATCATCAACCGATTATTGGGTTACATTTATAGAAAACGGCTTAGAAACAATTCCTCTAAATGATAACTTTGAAATCATTGAAGCAGCTGAAAATGAAGTTGACACAGTGAGTTTTTCCGAGGTGGAAAAAAGTTTACGTGATCTTCTGAAAAAATGGTCGGATGTTTCCGAAATTGTACCTATTGGTGATAAGTGGAAAGGCGGAAAAATGATTTTAGAACCCGGACAAGCCGGATTAGCTTCTAAGGAAATACCTATTGACACCTTTTTTCACAAAATTGTAATGGTTCGGGACCGGATTCGGGTAATGGAGCAAAAAATCAATTCCAGTAAATTAGAAGAAAGTGAAAAAATAGACTTACAACAGTATATCACCCGAATTTACGGAAGTTTAACTTCTTTTAATATTTTATTCAAATCACCTACAAACCATTTTGTGGGAGAAAAATCAAAATAGAGTTTAAAGATTAGAATTCTCGCTACAGAAAACATACAATAAAAAATTAACTAAAATTGATTATTAATTAAAGATAACTTCTAAAATAAAACGAGAAAAACATATAGCTTTGTAGCATCAAAATAAGAGTATGATTAACCCTTCTGCATCTGGTTGGATTGATAAGTTTTTTATCACGCAGGAATTCACAAAACAAGATGTTTTGCTGAATACTGATTTATTTTATAAAAAAATCAGAGCAACCGGCTTTATCTATGGGCATATTATTGCATTTGAAACTCCTAATCCTATTGATACCACAGGATGGGTACAAAATGAAAAGCCTAAAGTATCTCTTTTAAATACTTTATACGGTATTTATGTATTAACTACTCATGATTTGGACTGCCAGACTTTTATCAAAAAATGTCTTGATTTTTATGATAAAATGCATCCTCAGGGTTTCAATCTGTTTAAAAAAGTTTTACCTAATGGTTCCGCATCTTTAAATCTGGAAAAAATTATTGATAACCGTGTTCAGACGAATGTTGATATTATCAATAAAAATTTTTCACATATTGTAACTAATGCGCTTCTTTTTATAGACGTTTTAGCTTTCAGACAATATTTAATCCATGGTGAAATACCTGAAAAATATCTGAAAAAAATTGAAGAAGCCGTAATCAGTGTGGTAAGCTTAGCTTTAAAAATAAAAACTAATAAATCGAATTATGATGATTTATTAATCAAACTCTTTGAAGCTTCAGTACGCTACAGCAAGTTTTCTAAAATTAACGCCTTTAATTTAGAGGATCTAAATTTAGACTATTTCAGTGCTGATTTAGAAAAATATTACCTGGTTGATATGGCAGGAATGGCTTTATGGAGTGATGGTATAATTGAAAATGAAGAAATTTATTTTTTACATAAACTGGCTCAAAACACTAAGGTTTCGGGTGATTTTGTATCTGAAAGTATAAAAAACACAGATACTTTTATAAAACAATATCAAAAAGAAATTCCGTATTTTAATTACTCCAATCCGGTAAAACATTTTTATGATCAAACGACACAAAATGTGATTACGCTCATTAGTCGCAATAAAAACAGATTAATCAAAGAAATAGTAGGCAGTAAGGAATTAATGCTTTTATTAGCTTATTCCACCCGTAGAGATTTGAACGAAAAAGAAAAAAAGAAAGTAAAAAAACAATTATTGGATATTTGCAAAACAATTCCATCCCTAACTATTTTTTTACTTCCCGGCGGAAGTTTATTACTTCCTATTCTTATAAAATTTATCCCTACATTACTTCCTTCAGCATTCAACGAAAATTTAGATAATGAATAAAAAAAAATCGCCCTGATGGCGATTTTTTTTCATTATAAAGTCAATTGATAAACTTCATCCAGTTCAAGATTAGAACTAATATTGACATTCAAATCTGTAACAAATCCTGAATTTAATCCGTAAACCCAACCGTGTAAAGTTAAATCCTGACCGTTTTTCCAGGCAGCCTGCACGATTGAAGTTTTAGCTAAATCAAAA
This sequence comes from Flavobacterium plantiphilum, assembly GCF_046000495.1. Lineage (NCBI taxonomy): Bacteria > Pseudomonadati > Bacteroidota > Flavobacteriia > Flavobacteriales > Flavobacteriaceae > Flavobacterium > Flavobacterium plantiphilum. The sequence goes on along the minus strand of NZ_JBELQA010000004.1, from coordinate 285,217 downwards.
ACCTGTTCTTTCGCATTGATTTCAACAAAAGCATTAAAACGCTCTGTTTCGTCTTTGATTGAATTCAAATACACATTATGCATACGATAAACATCTTTTATATGTCTGATCCAGTTATCAATAATTCCTATTGATTGATTTCCCATCGCTGCTTTAATCCCTCCACAGCCATAATGTCCGCAAACAATGACGTGTTTTACTTTTAAAACATTCACGGCATAATCCAGTACACTCAACATATTCATGTCAGAATGAACAACCATATTCGCGATATTTCGGTGTACAAAAACTTCACCTGGTTTAGCTCCGATAATTTCATTAGCCGGCACACGGCTATCAGAACAACCAATCCATAGCAATGGAGGTGTTTGTCCTTTAGCCAAATCCGCAAAATAATTAGGGTCTTTCGCTAATGCTTTTTCAACCCATTCTTTATTATTATCTAATATCTTTTTATAAAAATCGACCATCTTACTTTAATTTTATAGGTTTTATTAAACTTGTTTTCTGTCTGCTTTCGACAGAATTTTAAAAAATTTCTTTCTTCACAATAACTCTTTTAGCTACATCATAATAATGCTCAATAGTAACATGATTAGGAGTTTCCTCAGTATTTTCTAACTGATATGCTTTCTTAAAACCTTTCAGCTTGACTTTAATATTTTCATCTACAGCTCTGGTCGATTTAAATTCATTAATTAAATCTAAAATATCATGAGCTATATACACAGTATCATGAGCTGAAATTACCACTTTTGAATTTTCAGGAATTGATTTTAACGTACTTTTAATTGCCGCTTTATTCAGAAACGAAACTTCTTGTGCCAGATCAATATGAATGATATCACCATCCGCATATTCTTCTTTTTTAAAAGTATAAGCTCTTTTTAAATTTCCTTTTAAAACAAATATGATACTAATAATTATTCCCAGCATTACTCCTTTTAATAAATCAGTAGCAACAACAGCAATCATTGTCGCTATAAAGGGAACAAACTGATATTTACCTTTATCCCAAAAATGTTTAATGGTAGCGGGTTTAGCCAGTTTATATCCAATTAAGATTAATATTGTTGCTAAAGTTGCCAACGGAATTTTATTTAAAATTACCGGGATAGTCAGCACACTTATTACCAGTAAAATCCCGTGAATAATTGTTGACATTTTTGATTTTGCGCCAGCATTATTATTAGCTGATGTTCTTACAACAACTGAAGTCATTGGCAACCCTCCTAATAATGAACTAATAACATTCCCTACTCCCTGCGCTTTTAACTCCACATTTGTATTAGTATACCTTTTTTGTGCATCTAATCTGTCGGCGGCTTCAATACACAGTAAAGTTTCAATTGAAGCCACTACCGCTATAGTTACGGCAATGGTCCAGACTTTAGGATTAGTAAATTGTGTGAAGTCAGGAAGTATGATAATTTCTTTAAAATCATCAATGGACTCAGGAACAGGCAAGGAAACCAAATGTTCATTCCCAATAGCTAAAGAACTACCTGCACTAATAAAAATTTCATTTAAGCCTATACCTGCGATAACAGCGATAAGTGCTCCGGGAACTAATTTAAATTTCTTTAAAAACGCTACTTTTTCCCATGAAATGAGTATTATTAAAGAGACAATAGTTACTACTATAGCTCCTAATTGAAAATGATCGAAAACTCTGAATAAGGATGAAAAAGTATTGTCACCATCCATTTGAGAAAACGACTGATCTCCTTCAAAATCTGCATCATAACCAAAAGCATGCGGAAGCTGTTTTAAAATAATTATAATTCCGATACCTCCAAGCATACCTTCGATTACATTTGTAGGGAAATAATTGGAAATACTTCCGGCTTTAATAAAACCTAATATTAACTGAATGATTCCGGCTATAAAAACGGCAGATAAAAAGATATTAAACGCTCCTAAATCGCTAATGGCAGTAAGAACAATTGCTGTCAAACCGGCTGCAGGTCCGGAAACACTAATATGTGACTGGCTCAAATAACCTACCACTATCCCTCCTACTATACCGGCAATAATACCTGAAAAAAGTGGCGCACCCGAAGCCATTGCAATACCTAAACACAACGGTAGTGCTACCAAGAAAACCACTAAACCTGAAGCAAAATCAGATTTAAGATTGGCAAAAAGATTAATTTTTTTTGTCATAATACAATTATATTTATAATATGAATTGAAACTGTATTAGCTAATACAGTTTTTAATACAATTCTAATGTTTAATAAAAGTGTTATGCTCTGTCAGGAGGAGGAGTAAATATGGTTTTGGAAACATTATCATGCTTCGATAGATTTTTAGAAAGAATTAAACTTTTTACAAGTGTTTTTTTGAATTCAAACACTATAGCAGAAGTCTCTACACAAACTAAATTTTTCACTTCTTTTTTTACATGCTCTTCCTCTGACAGACTATAAAACATAGTCGTATCAGTAGACTTTTCTATCAATTTCACAATAGTGGGAGTAGATAAAAAAGCAATGAAAATAAATAAAAAAATGTGAGCTATTAATTTCATAGTGGTAAAATTAAACTTAAAAAAACAAATTAATTACAATGAAACAATATTTTTTCAAAAAAAATAACATTATAAGACATTCATTTTTTTACCAATAAAATTAAAAAAGCCACCCCTCTGAATCATAAATTAAATTGATTGTTTTTATATTTGTATCAAAAACATCTATTTATGACAATTACCCAACTTAAATATGTACTTGCTGTAGCCGAACATAAAAATTTTACACTTGCTGCTGAAAAGTGTTTTGTAACCCAACCTACACTGAGTATGCAAATTCAAAAAATTGAGGATGAACTGAATATCCAAATTTTTGACCGTACTAAAAAACCCATCCAGCTTACTGATATTGGTCAAAAAATTGTAACTCAGGCTAAAAACATTGTAAATGAAGCCGATAGAATTCAGGATATTGTAGAACAACAAAAAGGTTTTATTGGCGGTGAATTCAGGCTGGGTATCATTCCTACCATAATGCCCACGTTGTTGCCGATGTTTTTAAATAATTTTATAAAAAAACATCCCAAAGTAAAACTTATTATTGAGGAACTCAATACCGAAGAAATTATTACCAAACTTAATAACGGTCATTTGGATGCGGCAATTGCTGCAACTCCGTTAATGGAAGAAAAAATAAAAGAAATCGTTTTATATTTTGAACCTTTTGTAGCCTACATCCCTGAAAGCCACCAGCATTTTCAGAAAAAAGAGATTGAAGTTGAGGATTTAAATATTGATGAAATTTTATTATTACAGGACGGTCATTGTTTTAGAGACGGAATTTTAAATTTATGCAAAAACAACAGCCGTAACGAAGGGAATCATTTTCAAATAGAAAGCGGCAGTTTTGAAACCTTAATAAAACTTGCTGATGAAGGTCTGGGAACCACATTGCTACCTTATTTGCATACTTTAGATTTAAAGGAATCAGATAAAATTAAACTTCGCCATTTTGCTGAGCCAAAACCGGCCAGAGAAGTGAGCTTGATTTTTCCAAAAAGCGAATTAAAAATTCAGATTATAGAAGCTTTGAGAAGTACTATTGCAGGGGTAATAAAAGGAGCCATTGTTTTTCAGAATGTTCAGATTATTAGTCCGCTTCAAAAAAAACAGAGTCAAAAATTTTAAACTTTTGACTCTGTTTGACAATTTTTATTTCTCTCCACTACAGAAAGGCATTTTTGCAATTCAGGCTTTTCTTTTGTATAATAGTTAAGCCAGTTTTTAAGATGCTCTAACTCATAAGGCAATAAATTCTTAACAGCTTTTTTTAGCTCTTTGACAAATAAGTCAGGCGCATAACTCACTCTTTCCAGTATCGATTTAGTATAGTCATATATCATTCTTTGCATATCTTGAAATGGGTTTAAAGTTATAGTTAATTAAGATATCGTAATTTACAAAAATTAAGCCCTTTTCTGAAACCTGAAATAGTTAAAAAAGATACAAAGTTACAGTTTGATTTTTTATTTTTTTTAACGACATACACAACCATCATCAGCCATAAAAAAAAAGCTGTTTCATCAATTCGTGAAACAGCTTTAAGTTTTTTATTCAACCCTGTAAAACAAGTATAATTCGGAATTATTATTTTCTAAAAAATTGGTTTTTATTTAAATTACCAAACACTTGAATTTAAATATTCACAATCATTAACGAAGGCTGAAGTTCCGGTTTTTCTATGATAAAAGATGTTAACCATTCTTTTAATTGTTCTAATTCATAAGGCAAGAGTGTTTTTATGGCTTTTTCTAATTCTTTACAAAAGAGAACAGGATCAAAACTAACTCTTTCTAATATCGATTTTGTATAATCAAACATGATTTTTGACATGATGCATCAATAATTTTTAGGTTAAACATCAATTTTAAGGCTTTGTAAAAATATACATTTTGAAGACAGTTTTTTATTTTTTTAACGTATTTTTTTGATTTATATTATTTTCGTTAAAAATTATTTCCCACATTTTTAAACATCACTTAAATGCTCTGAACATTTCTCTTTTACCCGGAGGACCTGCCAGTTTTTCAACTCTGAAACCTACTTCTATCATACTCCTTTTCACTACTCCACGTGCTGCATAAGTGACTAAAACTCCGTTTTCTTTTAATGCATCATACATCTTTTTAAAAATTTCGGTACTCCATAATTCAGGTTGTACTCTGTAACCAAAAGCATCAAAATAAATTAAATCAAATTGTGCCACATCATCAATATCCTGAAAAAACTGTTTCCTCTTAGTCAGCGAGAAAGAATCGCTCAATTTAATTTTCTCTCCCCATTTGCACTGATGCATTTGTTCAAATTCCAGCATTCGATCAGCAGCATTCAGTTCACCCACATAGTTCATCAGCACCACTTCCTCGGGTGGCACAGGATAAGCTTCTACACCGGTATAATCAATTGTCTGTTTGTATTTAGGTGCTTCTAAAAAACTTATAAAACTATTAAGCCCTGTTCCAAAACCAATTTCTAAAATGGAAACAGCTTTGTTTTCAAACAACGAAAGACCGTTTTTTATAAAAACATGATATGCTTCCTGAATAGCTCCGTGTTTTGAATGATAGCTCTCATTCCATTCCTCTAAATGGATTGTCGTAGAACCATCTTTTGTTTGTATAATTTCTCTCTTCAAATTAATTGTTTTTACAATGACTGATAATGTTTCCCAAAATTACTTAAAACATACGGTTTAAAATGGCAAAAAGCATTGATTTATTGCATATTTAACAGAAAAGATTGTGTTTTTTTTTATTTTTTTTTGAATATACGAAAATCATATTCAATAGTAACAATTATTAAAGTTTTAGCAAGCATTTTGTCCTTTTTTATTTAATTTTGCATTAATCAAAGTTTAGTTCATCATAAAGTGAAATTTTATACTTAAGTATACATTCAAAAAAATAAAAACATATTATTATGAGTACCACTCAAACCAGCAAAATTGAAATTCTAAAAGCCCCAAATACAAAAATTAACGAAGTAGATTTTGATAACATTAATTTTGGTTCAGTCTTTACTGATCATTTATTTGAGTGTGATTACAAAAATGGTGAATGGCAAACTCCTACTATCAAACCTTATGCTCCTTTTATGATGGATCCTTCTTCAAGAGTTTTTCATTATGGACAGGCAATTTTTGAAGGTATGAAAGCGTACAAAGATGATAATGATGACATTTGGCTTTTCAGACCGGATGAAAACATAAAACGTTTTAACAGTTCTGCTGTTAGAATGGCAATGCCTGAAGTTCCGGAATCTTTATTTACCGAAGGATTAAATCAGTTATTAAAATTAGACGAAGCCTGGATAAAAAAAGGAATAGGAAATACGCTTTACATCAGACCTTTTATGATAGCAACCGGTTTTGGAGTAGTAGCAAATCCTTCTGATGAGTATAAATTCATGATTATCTTATCTCCTGCAAAAGCTTATTATTCAGGAGAAGTTAAGGTTCTTGTTGCTGAACACTACAGTAGAGCTGCTAATGGAGGAATTGGTTCAGCAAAAACCGCAGGAAATTATGCCGGACAATTTTATCCTACCAGCTTAGCGAATAAAGAAGGATACCAACAAATTATCTGGACTGATGACGCAACACATACCAAACTGGAAGAAGCAGGAACAATGAATGTGTTTTTCAGATTCAACGATACCTTAGTAACCGCGCCAACCAGCGAAAGAATTTTAGACGGTGTAACCCGAAAAAGTCTTATTGATATGGCTAAAAAAGAAGGCATCAACATAGAAGTTCGTCCTGTTTTGATTTCTGAATTAATTGAAGGAATCAAAGACGGTAGTTTAAAAGAAATTTTTGGAGCTGGAACTGCAGCAGTTGTGAGTCCTATAAAAGGATTTGCCTATAAAGAAGAATATTTTGAATTACCTAAAATTGAAGATTCCATTGCATTAAAATTAAAAGAAAAGCTAACAAATATTCAACATAAACTAACCGAAGATCCATTTGGCTGGACGGTTAAAATATAATTTTTTCTTTAAAAGACAGAAAGAAGCGATTTTCAGATTTGAGAATCGCTTCTTTTTTTGCTTAAATATCAGTTAGTATTTTTGAAAAATCCGGTTTAAAATAATTAGGACCTTTCATTACTTTTCCGTCTTCACGATAAACCGGCTGCCCATCTTCCCCCAGCTTACTCATATTACTTCGTTGAATTTCATCAAAAACGGCTTCAATTTTATCCTGAAGTCCGTGTTCGATAATCGTTCCGCATAAAATATACATCATATCACCCAAAGCATCAGCTATTTCTACTAAATCATTATTTTTAACGGCTTCGAGGTATTCTTCATTTTCTTCTTTCATTAAATGATAACGAAGTATTTTTTTAGCCTCTCCTAAGTCGGCAACTGGAACTTCACTGTGTCCTATCCCAAATGCGGTATGAAATTCTTTAACGGAATTGATTTGCTTTTGCATAATTTATTATTAATTAAATGAAATGCAAATTAGCAACTAATCCTAAACATTTACTTATTTTTGTACTAAATTTTTAAAATTATGTTTAGCCAGGGTCAATTCGTATTTGCTGTCTGTTTTCTTATCGCTTTTATCATCGTTATGATTTTTTCTTACCGAAAAGACATTCAGACACATAAGATATTCTACAAAGGGAACTACAAAATCCTAATTGGATTCTTTATTTTTATTGGACTTTTATTTGTTATAAAAATATTTTTCAGACATTAAAAGTACAGCAACTGTTTCTTTTTTATGACTTCCAAAACACAAAATAACACAACCGGTCAAATATTAAAATACAGAATGACAAACCGTTACGATTTTGTTATTTATTTGTATTAATACTTTCATTGCATACCGTTAAAAATGCAAATTTTAAAAAACACACAATTATTTGATTTCCGAATACTGTGCAAAGTCCCGCTTTTTTTAATTTTCAGACTCATAGTCTTGCATATTGATAAAATTTCTAACTTTACATCATAAAATAATCAATTAATTATGAGAATTTTAAAATATATCTTTCTTTTATTACTACTAAGCCTCGTGGCACTATCGATATTTATAGCTACTCAAAAAGGAGATTTCCTTGTAGAAAGAAGTAAGATTATTAATTCTCCCAAATCCTCTGTTTATAATTATGTAAATGATTACAGAAACTGGAGTGATTTTGGTTCCTGGACAAATGATGATGCAGAAATTAAAGTAAATTACCCTCAAAATACTATTGGCAAAGGAGCTTCTTACAACTGGGAAGGAAAAAATGGTGAGGGTGAAATGCGCACTATCCGCATTAAGGAAAACGATAGTATAGTACAGTCCATGAAATTTGAAGGAACACATTCAACCGTATACTGGCATTTTAAAGACACTATCGGAGGAACAAAAGTAACCTGGAAAACTGAGGGAAAAATGAGTTTTCTTTTTAAAATCTATGCTGCTTTAAATGGTGGTACCGACAGGGTGATAGGAGCAATTTATGAAAAAAGCTTAGTTAATTTAGACCGGGCATTAGATTATGAAATCAATACGTTTTCTACTATTGATAATGGAATCGTTAAGAAACCCATGCAAAATTATATTGGACAAACATTTACAAGTGAATTTGCCAAAGTCAATAAAAACTTCAAAATTGTAATCCCGAAACTGATTGCTTTTTGCAAAAAAAATGACATTATAATTAGCGGCAAACCTTTTATTATTTATCATACTTATGATACCGCTAAGGAACTGACTAAAATCACTATCGGAATAGGCATTCGTGAAGCCATATTTCTAAGTGCCGGAAGTGATATCGTTTCCGGACAACTGGATGCTTTTGAAGGTGTAAAAACAACTTTAACGGGAGATTATTCGCATTTAAAAACAGCTTATAACAAAACTGTTAATTATTTAAATCAAAACAAACTAACTCCAAATCCTGTTTTTTCACATCTGGAAATTTATAGTTTAAGTAAAAACGATGTCAAAAACCCGTCAAAATGGGTTACCGAAATTTATATTCCTGTAATGCCTAAGGAGATTCCTCCTGTAAAAACATATTCTCCTGCAACAGCAGCTCCGACCACAACTGCACCAACAACAACGGCTCCTGTAAAAGTGGCACCGCTAAAAGCAAAACCTGCTGAAGAGTCAAAACCAAAAGCAATAGATGAGGAATTTGAATTTTAATTTTTTATCAATTAAACCATCCATTTACTTTTATATCTAATCAACAAAAAACTTTGCTGGACGAAAAGGAATTCATACAACAATTATTAAATCCGAAAACGCAGAATGAAGCTTTTCAGAAATTGTTGCATACCTATCAAAAGCCATTGTACAATCATATTCGGAATATTGTGCTGAATCATGATGATGCGGATGATGTTTTACAAAACACATTTATTAAAGTTTTTGAAAATCTGAAAAAATTTAAAGGAGAGAGCAAATTATTTTCCTGGATGTATCGCATAGCTACTAATGAAGCACTGAGTTTTTTAAATCAAAAAGCCCGAAAAAGCGGTATTTCCTCCGAAACTTTACAAAGTAAAGCCATTGACAATCTTAAATCTGATGTTTATTTTGATGGAAATGAAATCCAAATTGCTTTGCATAAAGCCATTATTACACTTCCTGAGAAGCAACAACTGGTCTTTAAAATGAAATATTTTGAAGAATTAAAATACGAAGAAATTTCAGAAATTCTGGGTACATCCGTAGGAGCCTTAAAAGCATCTTACCATCATGCCGTAAAAAAAATAGAATCTCAATTAACAGCAAATTAAACCTTTTCCATTTGATTCAGTCTAATAGCTATCATGAAAGAATTTAAATTAAATACCATCCCTAAAATTGATTCCGGATTAAAAACTCCGGAAGATCTATATTTTGAGAAATTTTCTGAAACCATTTTAGAGAAAACAACTCATAAAGAGCCTAAAACAATTTCACTGTTCCGGAAAAGGAAAACTATTATTATGATGGTTGCTGCTGTACTTGTATTAGCATTAACAATACCTGTATTTATGAATCAGGCTAATCATTCAGAAGAAATTGATACTGAAACGCTGGAAAATTACCTAAGTTATCAGTCGAATGTAAATCAGTATGATTTAATAAACGCACTTGACGAAGAAGATATTAACAATATCAAACCAAATATTGCTCTGGAAGACAATACAATTGAAGAGCTGCTGATTAGTAACAATAATTTAGAAAATTATATTTTAGAATAATAGTACATAAATAGAGAGAAGATGAATTTTAGAAAATTATTACCCATAATCCTGTTATTTACCTGCAGCTTTTATGCTCAGGAAAGCATAAAAGATAAGAAAGAGCAAATCAGATCCTTTAAAGTAGCGTTTTTCACTTCTGAATTAGACCTGAGTTCACAAGAATCAGCAAAATTCTGGCCCCTTTATAATGCTTATGACGACAAACAATTTGAAATAAGACATAAAAAGATGAAGTTTTTTAAAAGCAAAATGCACGGGGATGCGCTAAACAAAATGAGCGAAAAAGATGCTGCTGCTTTATTATACCAAATGGATGCTGCCGATGAAGAGCTATTCTTGTTACGAAAAAAATTCAGTAAAAATGTGAGAGCTGTTTTACCGGCTGTAAAAATTTTAAAATTAAAAAAAGCAGAAGACGATTTTTATCGAAAATTACTCCAGCAATACGGTGACCGGGGAAAGAAAAAATAATTATTTTTTTTTTTAAAAGCACAAATGCCGCTTCATTAAATTGAAGCGGCATTTTTATTGAATACTATAAACTGATTTTATGCGTTTTAACTCCAAGCCTGAAATAAAACGACACCACTGATAATTGAATTGGCACAGTAATTGAATATTGCAAATTATCACTCTAAAAAACAGTTTGCCATGAAAACTAAAATTATATTCCTTAGCCTTTTAGCTGCTTTGTTTATCACAAAAGCAGACGCCCAGAGCAGCACTACAGTTAATGCAATGAGTAACGAAATTAGCGACAATCTTGATTTAAGAGCTGTTGCATCAATTTTTGGTGACTCTGAAAATCTGGAAGATTTTGAAAGACGTTTAAACGATCCTGAAATACAAATTTCTAATTTAGATTTAAACAATGATAATGAAGTCGATTATTTGCGTGTTATTGAAACTGTAGAACAAAACACCCATGTGGTTATTATCCAGTCGGTATTAGACCGTGATGTTTATCAGGATGTAGCGACCATAGATATTGAAAGAAACAACAACAGTGTGCAGGTACAGTTTGTAGGGAATGAATACCTATACGGAGCCAATTACATTTACGAGCCGGTTTATTATTCCACACCGGTAATCTATGCTTCTTTCTGGAGCGCTAATTACCGTCCTTATGTGTCAAATTGGTATTGGAATTATTACCCATCTTATTTCTATGCCTGGAATCCTTATCCGGTATACCGATACAGAAACAATATTCATATCAGTTTAAATTTCAATAACAGATACAACTATGTAAACTACAGAAGAAGCAACATAGCTGTTTCACTTTACAATTCCAGACGCTCTAATGCCTATGAAAAACGTTATCCTAACTATGCTTTCGCAAAAAGAAATACGAAGTATTCAAATCGTTATGATTTAGACAGAAACAGAAGGTACAGCAGCACCGCAAGCAGAAACACCAGCGGAAGAAGATACAGCAACAGCACTTCAGGAAGAAATTATTCATCTGACAGAAATATTCCTTCCAGAAACTACAGCCAGACTAATAGTAACCGTTCAAAGGAGAATTCAACTAAAAGAACTCCAAGCAGAAGCTACAGCACCAACAAGGCTAACAGTTCAGGAACCAATACAGCCGAAAGAACGCCTGGCAGAAATTACAATTCAAACAGAGCTAACAGAACTTATACCCCGAACAAAACTAACAGCGCATCTGAAAATAAAGCCCAAAGAACAGCAGGCAGAGATTACAATCAAAACCGGGCTAATAGTGCCAGACAAAATACAGCACCGCAACAACAAAGCGCGCGAACTTATACTCCAAGACAGGATAACAGTACGCAAAGAGCAGTACAAAGATCCGGAAACAGCAATCAGAACCGGGGAACAATTTCCAGACCTGCTACTCCGTCAGCGGCTCCTCAAAGAGCTGAATCCGGTAGAAACAAAAGCGGTAATCAGAGAAACAACAACTCATCCGGAAGTAACAACCGAAGAATATAACAAAATAAAATGCGATTATTAAAAACACGATCATTTGGTCGTGTTTTTTTGCTTTTTAAGAATAATAACTTTCGAATTGTTTAAAAATGAGTAAATTTGGGGCGTTTACAAAAATATACATGAGCGCATCACATAAAAACTTACATAGCAAATTAACATTAGGAGGTTTATTAGTTACACTAGGAATTATATATGGCGATATTGGAACTTCTCCATTATATGTAATGAAAGCAATACTGGGAGAACATACCATCGATGCAGATGTGGTCCTTGGAGGAATTTCGGCAGTGTTCTGGACATTAACATTACAAACTACTATAAAATATGTAATCATTACTTTAAATGCAGACAATCATGGTGAAGGCGGAATTTTTGCCTTGTATGCTCTGGTCAAAAAAACAAAGATCAAATGGCTTATTGTCCCCGCCATTATTGGAGGAAGTGCGCTATTAGCGGATGGAATCATCACTCCGCCCGTTTCTGTATCTTCGGCAGTAGAAGGAATCCGTACCTATTATCCTGAAATAAACACCGTTCCCATAGTTATCGGAATCTTATTTGTACTGTTTACTATTCAGCAGTTTGGAACAAAACTCGTTGGAAGATTCTTTGCCCCGATGATGCTGGTATGGTTCAGTATGCTGGGGATATTGGGTATTATCCAGATTGTACATCATCCTGAAGTTTTCAAAGCTATAAATCCTTATTATGCTTACCATTTACTGACTATTCATCCGGATGGATTTTTCGTATTGGGCTTCGTTTTCTTATGTACAACAGGAGCAGAAGCTTTGTATTCTGACATGGGACATTGCGGGAGAAAAAATATCAGAATCAGCTGGATTTTTGTTAAATCTACACTGGTACTGAATTATTTCGGACAAGGAGCTTATCTGATTCATCATAGTGGTGAAACACTACAGAGCTTGGGCGGTAAAAACGGAAACCCTTTTTACTTAATCATGGAAGACTGGTTCCAGCCTTTCGGAATTGTAATTGCAACAATGGCTGCCGTAATTGCTTCACAAGCTTTAATAAGCGGATCATTTACGCTAATAAACGAAGCCATGAGACTGAATTTCTGGCCTAAGGTAAAAATAAAATACCCTACCGAATTACAGGGACAACTGTATATTCCGTCAATCAACTGGTTGTTATTCTTTGGCTGTGTGGGAATCGTTCTCCATTTTGAAGAATCAAGCAATATGGAGCATGCTTACGGTTTAGCGATCATTCTGTGTATGATTATGACGACCATTTTACTTAATTTCTATTTGATTATGAAAAGAGTAAAATTGTATTTTATGGTGCCGTTAATAACCATTTACCTCTTAATCGAATTAAGCTTTTTAGCAGCAAATATTACCAAGTTTACCGATGGCGGATATGTAACTTTAATGATTGCTATTATCTTGATAGGTATCATGTCTATCTGGAATTCAGCCAAAAAAATCAACAAGATTTATACTAAAATTGTAAAAATTGGAGATTACAAAAAAGTATTGAGCGAATTAAGTGCCGATTTAAGTATTCCTAAATACGCCACGCATCTGGTTTATATGACCAATGCAGGCCGTGCAGATGAAATAGAAGAAAAAGTAATGTACTCTATTTTGCAAAAAAGACCTAAAAGAGCCGACATTTACTGGTTTGTTCACGTGAACATCTTAACCGAACCTTACAAAACAGAATACCGCGTTACCGAGATAATGAAAGATGATTTGTATCGTGTGGACTTCAATTTAGGTTTTAGAGAACCCACAAAAATCAATCTTTTGTTCAAAGAAGTAATCAGAGACATGGTTAAAAACGGTGAAGTAGATATTAGAAGCCGTTACGAATCACTGAACAAAAACAACATCATTGGTGACTTTAAATTTGTGCTTTCTGAGAAATTTTTATCGAATGACAACGACTTAAAATGGCACGAAAACATCATTATGAACTCGTATTTCTTTATCAAAAAACTGAGTTTATCTGAAGAAAGCGCTTTTGGTTTAGACAGTAGCTCGGTGAAAATAGAAAAATTCCCGATGATACTGCACACACCGGAAAACATTGATTTAACCCGTTTAGACTCCCGAAGCATTCTGGATTAAGAATCTTTTAAAATTTCAACAACAAAAAGCACTAGTGACATAGTGCTTTTTGTTTTTTTATTAAGCTTTTGAATTATTGCCAACAGGGACACGGAGTTCGTATCAGGACATTTTTTTATTTCGAACGCTCTATTTTACTGGGTGGAGGATAAAAATAGTTCTAATAAGCTAAAAAAAATACTCCAGCCAATATCAGGAAACAATTAAAGCAGTAGCTTAGCTACAATACAAGACCATTCACGGACGTTAATAGCTTATTTTAAAATACTATTAATGATTTTTCATTGTAAGAAATATTTTTATATTTGTAAGTGTACGAAAAAAAATTAATACACAATAATAACCACCAAAATAGGCGCATAACATGCCAATCAAGCTTAAAACTAGTTCAATTTATGCGCATATGAGCTAGTTAGACGAAATACAAAAAAACTGAATGAATATACAAGAAACAAAAAATCAATTCGAAAATTTAAAGTCTTCTTATGACAGTTTGGGAAGAAATGTGATTGAATCACTTAAAATTTTGTTGCAAAATGAAAACATTCAGACACTTTCTATTTATTATAGAGTTAAAAGTTCTGAATCTTTTTTAGAAAAGATTACTCGAAAATCATATGAAAAACCTTTTGATGAAATTGAAGATATTTGTGGAATTAGAATAATATGTTATTACCAAACTGATATTGAAAAGATATCAAATATAATTAATAAGGAATTTAATGTTTCTGAATCCGAAGACAAAGAAACAACTCTTGACTACAATCAATTTGGTTATCGTTCCTATCATCTAATTGCTTCTGTAAATTCAGAATGGGAAAAAACACCAAATTTCAGAGGCCTTTCTAATCTAAAGTGTGAAATTCAAATTAGAACAATTTTGATGCACGCTTGGGCTGAAATTGAACATTCATTAGCTTATAAAACTGAACTTCAAACTCCAATAAAATTTAGAAGAAAACTTCATAGAATTAGCGCAAAATTAGAAGAAGCTGATGAGCAGTTTGAAGAATTAAAAATTGAAAGTAAAAAATACCAAATTGAAGTTAGTGAAAAAGTAAAGAAAACGACCGACGATAAATTGGAATTAAATATAGACACTTTGCAAGCCTTTATGGATGCTAATTTTCCTAGAAGACATAAGAATCTTGATTCTACAGGAGAATTACTCGACCAAATGGTTCACTATGGTATTACTTTAGATGAATTAAGTGGACATTGGAAGAAAATTAAACCAAAATTTTTAGATATTGAAAAAGAATATTTATTAGAGAATAAAGGAGGATTTACCAAATGGGCACAACCCGGAATCGCACGTTTTGTATTGGATTTATTTAATGAGAATTTTAGAAAACGTTTAAAAAGTGAGCAAACAAGAAATAAAATTAATGAATATAAAGAAAAGTACTTTGCCTAACAGCCACTACAACGGATTTGGGCATTAGGTTTAATTTGAAGTTGGTTTTGTATTTGGAAGACTTGGCAAATCCGAAATAGGTTTTAATTTAACCCCAATCCCAATAGCGCGGAAATATTTTCCGTGCCCGCAACAATGAGCAAATAATCAATACAAAACATAACAAACTAGTTTGTAAAGTTACTGGCTGAGATTGCTTCGTTCCTCGCAATGAACTGTACTAAAAACCAATCGCTTGGAAACAGCTAAAACTTAGCAAGATTATAACCAAAAAAAAAGCCCCAAAAAGGGGCTTTTTCAATATTTAAACCTAAGTGCTTATTTACTCAGGTACATTTTTCTTCTGGAGTACAATTCGTAGAATTGGTCGTCTTTTAAGTCATCAATAAACAAGATGCTTTCTCCTGTAGATTTCATTTCAGGTCCTAAAGCTTTGTTTACATTCGGGAACTTACTGAAAGAGAATACCGGTTGCTTGATGGCATATCCTTTTAATTGTGGATTGAAATCAAAGTCCGTTACTTTACTATGTCCTAACATTACTTTAGTAGCATAGTTTACATAAGGCTCTCCGTAAGCTTTAGCAATAAACGGAACCGTACGGGAAGCTCTTGGATTCGCTTCGATAATGTAAACTGTATCGTCTTTAATAGCAAACTGGATGTTGATTAAACCAACTGTTTTCAAAGCGATAGCAATTTTCTGAGTATGGTCTTTAATCTGTTGCATCACAAATTCTCCTAAGTTAAAAGGAGGCAATGTAGCGTTAGAATCTCCGGAGTGTACTCCACAAGGTTCAATATGCTCCATAATTCCGATGATGTATACATTTTCACCGTCGCAAATGGCATCTGCTTCTGCTTCAATGGCACCATCAAGATAGTGGTCTAAAAGCAATTTGTTACCCGGAATAGTTTTCAGCAGGTTTACTACGTGCTCTTCTAACTCCTGCTTGTTGATTACAATTTTCATTCCCTGACCCCCCAGTACATAAGAAGGACGAATCAATAATGGGAAATCCAGCTGGTCAGCAAGCTCAGAAGCTTCATCAGCGGTTTCAGCGATTCCGAATTTAGGGAAAGGAATTTCTAATTCAGTCAGTAAATCAGAGAAACGTCCTCTGTCTTCGGCTAAATCCAGTGCATCAAAACTGGTTCCGATGATTTTCACTCCGTATTTAGATAATTTTTCAGCTAATTTAAGCGCTGTTTGTCCACCCAACTGAACGATTACCCCTTCCGGTTTCTCGTGCTGGATAATATCATAGATATGTTCCCAGAATACCGGTTCAAAATATAATTTATCTGCTGTATCAAAATCAGTTGAAACGGTTTCAGGATTACAGTTAATCATGATCGTTTCGTATCCACACTCTTTAGAAGCCAGGACTCCGTGTACACAAGAGTAGTCAAATTCGATTCCCTGCCCGATACGGTTAGGTCCTGAACCTAATACGATGATTTTCTTTCTGTCAGTAACCACACTTTCATTGTCTACAAAACGGGTTCCATCTGCTTTTTCAATTTCTGCTTCAAAAGTAGAATAGTAGTAAGGTGTTTTTGCTTTAAACTCTGCAGCACAGGTATCAACCAGTTTAAACACACGGTTGATGTTCATGTTCATACGCAAAGCATGTACTTCACTTTCCAGACAACCCATCATGTGGGCGATTTGTCTGTCGGCAAAACCTTTTTGTTTTGCTTCAAGCAAAAATTCTTTTGGTAAAGTTGTTATTGTATATTTAGCAATCTCTTTCTCAAGTGTATGTAATTCTTCGTATTGTTTTAAGAACCACATATCGATTTTAGTGATTTCGTGAATTCTGCTCAATGGAATTCCCATTGCGATAGCATCATAAATCACAAAAACTCTATCCCAGCTTGCGTAAGTAAGTTTTTCAATAATTTGCTCGTAGTTGGTGTATCCTTTACCATCTGCCCCTAAACCATTACGTTTAATCTCTAAGGATTGAGTAGCTTTGTGTAAAGCTTCCTGGAACGAACGTCCAATACCCATAACCTCACCTACAGACTTCATCTGAAGACCTAAAGTTCTGTCAGAACCTTCAAATTTATCAAAGTTCCAACGTGGTATTTTCACAATTACATAATCCAGTGTAGGCTCGAATAAAGCAGAAGTAGATTTTGTAATTTGGTTTTGTAATTCATCTAAAGTATAGCCTAAAGCTAATTTTGAAGCAATTTTAGCAATCGGGTAACCGGTAGCTTTAGAAGCTAATGCAGAAGAACGGGATACACGAGGGTTGATTTCGATTGCCACGATATCTTCTTTATCATCCGGTGAAACTGCAAACTGTACGTTACAACCTCCGGCAAAGTTACCGATACTACGCATCATCAGGATAGCGTAATCACGTAATTTTTGGAATGTTGTGTCTGATAAGGTCATCGCCGGTGCAACCGTAATAGAATCTCCGGTATGGATTCCCATTGGGTCCATGTTTTCGATAGAACAAATAATTACAACATTGTCATTTTTATCTCTTAAAAGTTCTAATTCGTATTCTTTCCATCCCATCAAAGCTTTATCAATTAAAACTTCGTGAATTGGTGATGCTTCCAGACCGGCAGTTAATAATCTGTCAAAATCTTCCGGTTTGTACACAATAGATGCTCCGGTTCCTCCCAGAGTAAATGACGGACGAATAACAAGCGGGAAACCAAATTCCTGAGCAATTTCTTTTCCTCTTAAGTAAGAAGTACAAATTTCAGCAGGAGCTGTAGGTACATCTATTTTTTTAAGCAATGCTTTAAACTGATCTCTGTCTTCAGTAATATTAATGGCGTTTACATCAACTCCTATCAAACGTACTCCAAAATCTTCCCAAATTCCTTTGTCCTGTGCTTCCAAACACAAGTTAAGCGCTGTTTGTCCACCCATGGTAGGCAATACAGCATCAATTTGCGGGTGCTCTTTTAGAATTTCGATAATCGACTTTGTTGTTAAAGGCTTCAAATAAATATGATCCGCCATAGATGGGTCGGTCATAATTGTAGCAGGGTTCGAATTGATAAGAATAACCTCAATTCCTTCTTCGCGAATAGAACGTGCTGATTGTGATCCTGCGTAATCAAATTCGCAGGCTTGACCAATAACAATAGGACCTGAACCTATAATTAAAACTGATTTTATTGAAGTGTCTTTTGGCATTATATGATAATTATTGTTTTAATGAAGTAATTTTTTTTACTCAATTCTGTTGTTTAAAAATGATGCAACTCACTAATAATCTTAATCTTGAGTCTTATTTTACCGACAAGATATAAAAAAAGGCGGTACTAAAAAAAGTAACGCCCTTATTTATGCTTATACAAACATTATTTTTTGTGTCTAGGTTCGCTAGAAACAGTTAATTTATGTCTTCCTTTAGCTCTTCTACGCGCAAGAACTTTTCTTCCATTTGCAGAAGCCATTCTGTCCATAAATCCGTGTTTATTTCTTCTTTTTCTTTTCGATGGTTGAAACGTTCTTTTGCTCATTGCTTTGTATCTTTAAAACTTATTTATATGTATCTTTTATTTTCGAATGGTGGTTATTCTGAAACCGAGTGCAAATATACAAAGACTTTTTTTTCTGGCAAGAAGTTTTATAAAAATATTTTTAAATCCTTTTACTATCTTTGCAAACATAAATTATATACCCACCATGTTAAACAAGAATATCAAACTTATTATCGCCGGACTTATCGTAATTACCAGCATTTGGCAGTTTACAGAAAACAATATCGGAAACGGAATCTTCTTATTATTACTTACTATAATTCCTGTTTTTCTATATTACAGAAACGAATTTATCTTATTGGCTTTTTTAAAATTAAGAAAACAGGACTTTGAAGGTGCTCAAAAATGGCTTTCTTATATTAAAAATCCGGAATCTGCATTGATAAAAAAACAACAAGGCTACTTTAATTACCTTCACGGAATCATGCTTTCACAAACCAACATCAATCAATCTGAAAAATATTTCAAGAAAGCAATCGAATTAGGATTATCTATGGATATGGATTTGGCTGTAGCCAAATTAAATCTGGCAGGAATCGCATTGTCACGCAGAAGAAAACTGGAAGCGACTAACCTGATTAGTGAAGTAAAAAAGTTAGACAAACAAAATATGCTGAAAGAACAAATCGCTATGATGAAAGAACAAATGAAAAGAATCTGATTTTTTCTAAAACAACAATCCCGAAATTTCGGGTCAAAATCCCAAATTCCAAGAGTTTGGGATTTTTTTTATTATTTACAACCTGGGATTTTTTCCTAAAATAATATCCGGCAAATGGGTATTAAACCAACGGTATTTTGTATAAATCACAACATGCGTTCCACCTTTGATTACAATACATTTTTTTATATTCTGAACAGGAAATATGCGGTCTTTATCTCCATGAATGTGAACAACGCGATTATCTGCCGCTAAACGATTCCAAAGAACTACTTTTTCCACCGCCCATTTCAAATAATAAATATCCCGCACGGATAAAAAAGTATCATACAATTGTATCCTGTGTTTTAATTTCTCTGTCAATATTGATTTTGCCAGCTTGTTCAACCCTAAAATCAGCCGCATTGGAATTAATTTATGTGCCAAAGTTGATTTAGCAAATTTGATTCGTTTAGGTAATTCTGATCTTGTTTTTACACTCGAAATAATAATTATTTTTCTAACTTCTATTAAATCCGCAATTTCCTGAACCAGAATCCCACCAAAGGAAACCCCAATTAAAACCGGATTTTTTTCGGTAATCTTCAACACTATCCTTTTAGCATAATCCACCAGAGATTCTTGTGGTTTTGGAATTTCCCATTCTAAATAATAGACATCAAACAGTGCTTCATCCAATTTGATTCGTTCAAAAATCAATGAATTAGCTGCCAGTCCGGGCATGAAATAGACAGGAATTTTACTCATAATCAAATTTACACTTTTACAACAGGAATAAAACTAATATAAGTCTTTTAAGGAATAACACCTAATTTTTGCAAATAACAAAAATCCTGTTTTAAAATCAGAAATCAAAAATGTAAAGTTAAAATTATTTGATTTTGATTATCAATTACTTAACTTTACAATCCCTCATTCAGTTAGAAATCATTGCACAGATAATTTGGCTATAAAAAAGAATAATCTTTATTCATTCTTATATTTTTTAGTCTTTTTCAATAAATAAAAAAAACATGGAAACAATTGCTACTATCGAAATTAAAGACAACTCTTTTGCAAGACAATTTGAAACCACAATCCCCGAAGGACTCGTAACAGTAGAATATTCTTTTCAGGAACGGAAAATATTTTTAACTAAAATTAATACTCCCGAAGAATTTAAAAATGAACAATTCATCGACAACCTGATAAAAACCATCCTGGAAAACGCTATTGAACAACGCTTAAAAGTCGTTCCTACCTATCCCAGAATCGTTCAGTTTTTCAAAAAAAACCCATCATACAAAGAATTACTTCCTCCTGGAATCCGAATTTAATCCTATTTACAATCCAAAAGAAAAAAGGCACAAGAATCAACTTGTGCCTTTACTTTTACTTTTAAAGCGAAATTTATTTTTCAATTTCTCTCATGCTTTCCATTTTCTTGTGCGCTAAGAAACCGGAAATATCTTCAAAATGCTCTACTACTCTTTTGTTTCCAAATTCAAAAACCTTAGTTGCCAGACCATCTAAAAAATCACGGTCGTGAGAAACTAAGATTAAAGTTCCGTCAAAATCACGTAATGCATCTTTAATAATATCCTTAGTTTTCATATCCAGGTGATTGGAAGGCTCATCCAAAATCAATAAATTCACAGGTTCTAACAACAATTTTATCATTGCCAAACGTGTTTTTTCTCCACCGGAAAGCACTTTTACTTTCTTAGTAATATCATCGCCCTGAAACATGAATGCTCCCAAAATATTCTTGATTTGCGTACGAATATCGCCAACAGCAATATTATCTATGGTTTCAAAAATAGTCGCATTTTCATCTAACAATGAAGCCTGATTTTGAGCAAAATACCCTATCTGAGCATTATGACCAATCTCAACACTTCCGCCATCAATACCAATTTCTTTCATGATAGCTTTAATCATTGTCGACTTACCCTCACCATTTTTACCTACGAAAGCCACTTTTTGACCTCTTTCAATAACAATATTAGCATCCTTAAAAACCACATGATCTCCATAAGCTTTAGCCAAATCCTTCACCACAACAGGATATTGTCCTGAACGTGCCGCAGGCGGAAACTTTAATCTTAAAGCCGAAGTATCCACTTCATCCACCTGAACAATTTCTAATTTTTCTAACATTCGAACACGGGATTGAACCGCATCTGTTTTAGAAAAAGTCCCTTTAAATCGCTCGATAAAAGCACGATTATCAGCAATCATTTTTTGTTGCTCGTCGTAAGCTTTTTGTTGGTGAATTCTACGATCTTTTCGCAATTCTAAATAATGCGAATATTTAGCTTTGTAATCGTATATTCTACCCATTGTTACCTCAATAGTACGATTAGTAATATTATCAACAAAAGCCCTATCATGAGAAATTACCACAACTGCCTTAGCCGAATTAATCAGGAAATCTTCTAACCATTGAATACTTTCAATATCCATGTGATTGGTAGGCTCATCCAGTAAAATCAAATCAGGTTTGCGCAATAAAATTTTAGCTAATTCGATTCGCATTCTCCATCCTCCTGAAAACTCTGATGTTTGTCTTGTAAAATCTTCACGAACAAAACCTAGTCCCATCAAGATTTTTTCCACTTCAGCCTCATAATTTACTTCTTCAATAGCGTAAAACTTTTCACTTAAATCAGAAACACGCTCGATTAACTTCATATAGTCATCACTCTCGTAATCTGTTCTAATCGTTAATTGCTCATTGATTTCGTCAATTTCCGATTTCATAGCAAAAATTTCAGAAAAAGCTTTAGAAGCTTCTTCCATCACTGTTGCTCCATCAGTAGTTAATAAATGCTGAGGCAAATAAGCCACAACAGCATCTTTAGGAGTTGAAACACTCCCTGTTGAAGGTTTAGAATTCCCTGCAATAATTTTTAAAAGTGTCGATTTTCCCGCACCATTCTTACCCATAAGGGCAATTTTATCATTTTCATTGATTGCAAAGGAAACATCACTAAAAAGTGTAGTTCCTCCAAACTGAACCGATATATCGTTAATTGTAATCATTATTTTTTATTTATTCGGTTAACCATTTAATTGATTAGCTCTTTTTTTGAAAGCTGCAAAGATAGCTTAATTAAGTAATTTGTTCCTATAAAATAAAAGCTTCTGATTGCAACCCAAAAATTGCAAAAAGAAGCTTGAAAATAGTATCAAAAAATTCGATTAATTCACTTTTGTCTTATTCAGAGTATTCCAGATATGCGCATTAGAAACTCCTATTTCCTCCGGAACAAAAACAGGATCCTTACCGGATTTCTTCTGTTTTTCATAATCCCCTAACGCTTTTAAAGCCGGTTTTTGCAAAAGAATAATTGCCACAATATTAAACCATGCCATTAATCCCACTCCTACATCACCAATTGCCCATGCTAATTTTGCCTGATTCAAAGCACCATACATAATAACAAACATCATAACCACCTTTAGAATATAATAAAACATAGCTGATTCCATCTTTCTGGTCAAATAAGAAATATTAGTTTCTGCGATATAATAATAAGCAATAATAGTTGTGAAAGCAAAGAAAAACAACGCTATTGCAACAAAATAAGACCCAAAACCGGGAAAAACAGTATCCATTGCGCTTTGTGTATAAGCCGGTCCTACCGCTACATTATGTAATCCCTGATATAAAAATTCCGTTGCTCCATTAGTACCAAAATCAGGATTTTGGACATTATACATTCCTGTAATCAAAATCATAAAACCGGTAGCTGAACATACAAATAACGTATCAATATACACCGAAAAAGACTGCACCAAACCCTGTTTAGCCGGATGCGAAACATTTGCAGCTGCAGCAATATGTGGTGCCGTTCCCTGTCCTGCTTCATTAGAATAAATTCCTCTTTTTACACCCCATTGAATCGCCAGACCAAAAACAGCTCCAAATCCGGCTTCTAAATCGAAAGCACTTTTAAAAATTAAACTAACAACCCTTCCCACCTGATCAAAATTAACCCCAATAATTATAAGAGCCAGCAAAATATAACCAATAGCCATAAAAGGCACTACAAACTCCGTAAACTTCGCTATTCTTTTTACCCCTCCAAAAACAATAGCTCCAAACAACACCACCATTCCCAAACCTGAAATCCATGTATCGAAGTTAAAAGCATTTTGAATTCCCTCTGCAACAGAATTAGCCTGAACTCCCGGTAAAAATACTCCTGCCGAAATTACTGAAACAATCGCAAATAATACTGCAAACCACTTCACCCCAAGACCTCTTTCAATATAAAAAGCAGGACCTCCGCGGAATTCCCCTAAATGTTTTTCCTTATAAATTTGCGCCAGAGTAGCCTCAACATAAGCAGTACTCGCCCCTAAAAAAGCAACCGTCCACATCCAAAACATAGCCCCCGGACCACCAAAAGCAATCGCTGTAGCCACACCGGCAATATTCCCCGTCCCCACTCTTCCCGCTAAAGACATGGCTAAAGCCTGAAATGAAGAAACACCGGAATCTGTACTTTCTCCATCAAATAACAAACGCCACATTTCTTTAATATAGCGTATTTGCAGAAAACGAGTTCGTATTGAAAAATAAAGTCCTGTACCCAAACACAAAATGATTAAGCCATTACTCCAAATCACATCGTTTAACATTCCTACAAATTCTTCCATATCTTTATTAAGTATTAATTTACCATCAAAAAAACAACAAAACATCCATTTATCAAACATTTTTATAATAAATAACAAAAAAACATCTTAAAACAAAAAAGCTTTGTTCTTTACAAACAAAGCTTTTTTAATAAATTCTATGATATAAAAAAGGATACAGATTATTCTTTTCTCCATTTTTTAGTTTCTTCAAAAACATGTTCTAAAATAGCGGCTTCTTTTTCATCAAATTCTATATTTCTTCTTCCCATAGCCAACTTCGCTGTTTCGAAAGCTTTTTTGGTCACATAAGTGGTAAATCCTGCTGCTCCGCCCCAGGAAAAACTTGGAACAAAATTTCGAGGAAATCCACTACCAAATATATTTGAACTCACTCCGATAACTGTCCCGGTATTAAACATCGTATTGATTCCGCATTTACTGTGATCTCCCATCATCAAACCACAAAACTGTAAACCCGTCTTTGCAAAACCTTCTGTTTCATAACTCCATAGCTTAACCTCATCATAATTATTTTTAAGATTTGAATTATTAGAATCCGCTCCAATATTACACCATTCTCCTAAAACTGAATTTCCCAAAAATCCGTCATGCCCCTTATTAGAATAATTGAACAGCACTGAATTATTAATTTCTCCTCCTATTTTCGAATAAGAACCTACCGTTGTTGCTCCATAAATTTTGGCACTCATTTTGACAACCGCACCTTCACAAAGCGCAAAAGGTCCCCGGATAACAGTACCTTCCATTATTAAAGTATGTTTACCAATGTAAATAGGACCTGTACCAGCATTTAGCGTAACAAATTCCAATTGAGCGCCTTCTTCAATAAAAATATTCTCCGGCGCAATAACATTTACGCTTTTAGGAATGGGCTGTGATTTTCTATCTTCTGTTAAAAATTCAAAATCCTCGCGAATAGCCGCATCATTTTTAGAAAAAATATCCCAGGTATTCATAACCGTCAAACAGTCTTCACTGTATTCGATAATTTCATAAGAATCAAAATCAACTTCCTCCTGACTATCATTAGTAAAAAAAGCAATTACTTCTTCTCCTTTAAACAAAGCCTGATTTGGTTCCAGATTCGAAACCATTTCAGCCAAAACTTCATTCGGAAGAAAAGAAGCATTAATCATTATATTCTCTTCTAATTCCACCATCGGATATTTATCAGACAAATATTCTTCTGTTAAAGTCGTAATTGTTGAGCCTAAATATTTCTCCCATTTTTGACGTATGGTTAAAATCCCAATAAGAATATCCGCTACGGGACGGGTAAAAGTAAATGGCAATAATGCATTACGAGCAGGTCCGTCAAAAAGTATATAATTCATAAAGCTGTCAATTTGTTAATTGTATTTTTTTTGTAAAATACGAGCCAAAGTTACAAAGTTTTCAAATAGATTAAAATAAAAAAGCCCTCCGAATGGAAGGCTTAAATTATATAAAAACAAATTAAAATTATTTAATATGTTTAGCGTATTTAGTTTTGAATTTATCAATACGTCCTGCTGTATCAATAAGTTTAGATTTACCTGTATAAAAAGGGTGAGAAGTTCTGGAAATCTCCATTTTTACAACTGGGTATTCAACACCATCAACTGTAATTGTCTCTTTAGTATCTGCAGTAGATTTAGTGATAAAAACGTCATCATTTGACATGTCTTTAAAAGCAACTAATCTGTAATTTTCCGGGTGTACACCTTTTTTCATCTTGAATCTTTTTTTATTTGTTTGGCTATAACTTAACTTTGAAGCTTTCCTTTTAACAGAAAAGGTATAAACTAATTATAACTTTTTATTTTATATTAATTTTGAGGATGCAAAAATACAATTATTTTTCAATAAACAAATGTTTATTTCTTTTTTTTATATAAATGGCTAAAAACAGTTTTTTCCACTTCAATATACAGGGAATTACTATATTTGTTGCTTAATTAAAAGCTTTTTAAAATGATTCATGAGACTATCAAAAAAAACGGAGTTACTTTTGGAATTATTACCGGATTAACTTCTGTTTTAATTACTGCTTTGATTTACTCTATTGATTTAAATTTATTTACATCAACCTGGGTTGGAGTTTCTAATTTGGCTATATATCTCATTATTGCCATCATATTATTAAGCAAAACAAAAAAAGAATTTCCGGGCACTTTTACTTTTAAAGATGCTTTTACCACCTACTTTATTTCAGCTCTGATTGGAATTGCAATATCGGTAGTTTTCAATATCATACTATTTAATTTTATTGATCCTGCCGCCAAAGACACCATTAAAGAGCTTACTATTAAATATATGATTTCTGCAATGGAAAAGTTTAATGCTCCTGCTGCAACTATAAATAAAGCCGTTACTGATTTAAAAGAAAACGATCAGTTTTCAATTGCCGGATTATTAAAAGGCTCCTTATCAAATATTGTTTTCTGCACCATTTTTGGTTTAATTATGGCTGCTTTCTTTAAAAGCAAATCCTCATCACAAGAATAAAAAATCGATGAATCTATCTATATTAATCCCTCTTCTTAACGAAGAAGAATCACTTAAAGAACTTTACACCTGGATTATTAAAGTAATGCAGGAACACCGTTATTCCTACGAAATCATATTTCTGGACGACGGAAGCTCTGACAAATCATGGTTTATCATTCAGGAATTTGCTGCCCAGAATCCGCATGTTAAAGGCATTCGATTCATGAAAAACTTCGGAAAATCTCAGGCTTTACACGCTGGTTTTGCTAAAGCTCAGGGCGATGTAATCATCACTATGGATGCTGACCTGCAAGACAGCCCCGAAGAAATTCCGGGATTATACCAAATGATTACCCAGGAAAATTTTGATTTGGTATCCGGATGGAAAAAGAAACGCTATGATTCTGTAGTTGCTAAAAATCTTCCTTCCAAATTATTTAACTGGGCTGCCCGAAAAACTTCAGGAGTTCATTTAAATGACTTTAATTGCGGGCTGAAAGCTTATCGAAATATTGTTGTAAAAAATATTGAAGTTTCCGGCGAAATGCATAGATACATTCCGGTTCTTGCAAAAAATGCCGGTTTTGGAAAAATTGGTGAAAAAGTAGTACAGCATCAGGCCAGAAAATACGGTGAAACAAAGTTTGGAATGGAACGTTTTATCAACGGATTCTTAGATTTAATCACCATTTGGTTTCTCTCAAGGTTCGGAAAAAGACCGATGCACCTCTTTGGAGCTATTGGTTCTTTGATGTTTATCATCGGATTTTTGTTAGCGGGATATATTGGATTTTCTAAATTGTATCATATGTATAACAACATGTCATACAGTTTAGTCACTAACAATCCATGGTTTTTTATTGCCCTAACCACGATGATTTTAGGAACACAATTATTTTTAGCCGGTTTTCTTGGCGAAATCATTTTACGCACGAAGAATAATGAAGAAAGATATAAAATTTCAAATGAAATTAATTTTTCTTAAACAATCTTCTGCTTAAAAAATAATAAAATCCTATATTTATTACATCTAAACCAGTGAGTTGTTTTAAAGAAATACAAGAAACTAAAACAACACAAAACATAAAACTACAACAGTAAAAAAAGCTACAAAAATGGAAATTAAACAAAACATTTTAGACGCCGTCAATGAGTGGAAAAGTCCAGTATTTGACCACGAAACTCAGGAAGCAATTAATAAATTACTAACCGACTCTCCTAAAGAGGCAGAAGAAAGCTTCTACAAAAACTTAGAATTTGGAACCGGCGGAATGCGGGGTGTTATGGGAGTTGGAAACAACCGTATTAATAAATACACTCTGGGAAAAAGCACACAGGGACTTTCTAATTACCTGCATACTGTTTTTCCTAATCAGCCCATCAAAGCCGTTATTGCTTTTGATTGCCGCCACAACAGTAAAACATTAGCTAAGGTAGTTGCTGATGTTTTTTCTGCAAATGGAATTCAGGTTTATCTGTTTTCTGATTTAAGACCTACACCGGAATTGTCTTTTGCCCTAAGACATTTAGGCTGTCAGTGCGGCATTGTTCTTACAGCTTCGCACAATCCACCGGAATACAATGGTTATAAAGTTTACTGGGAAGACGGTGGTCAGATTGTTCCTCCCGAAGACGCAGCAATTATTAATGCTATTGAAAAATTAAATTATAATGATATCAAATTTGATGCTAATGAGAATTTGATTGAATATATTGATAAAGAGGTTGATCAGGCTTTTATCCAATCCACTATTGAAAATGCCAGTTTTGATACTCCTGCTGAAGCAAAAGACAATCTGAATATTGTTTTCACTTCACTGCACGGAACTTCAATTACTGCAATCCCGGAAACTTTTGCGCAAGCAGGCTACAAAAACGTAAACATAGTAGAAGAACAGGCAGTACCTGACGGAGATTTTCCAACAGTGAAGTCACCAAATCCTGAGGAACCGGAAGCTTTAACTTTAGCCTTGGCTTTAGCCGATAAAACCAATGCAGATATCGTTATTGGTACTGATCCCGACTGTGACCGCTTAGGAATCGCTGTTAGAAACAACGAAGGAAAAATGACTTTGTTAAACGGAAACCAAACGATGATTTTAATGACTGCTTTTCTATTAGAAAAATGGAAAAAAGCAGGTAAAATCAACGGAAAACAGTTTGTAGGCTCCACCATTGTTTCTACTCCTATGATTATGGAATTAGCATCTGCTTACGGAGTAGGATTTAAAGTAGGATTAACAGGCTTTAAATGGATTGCTAAAATGATTAAAGATTTCCCTGAATTGGAATTCATCGGAGGTGGTGAAGAAAGTTTTGGATACATGGTAGGCGACGCTGTTCGTGATAAAGATGCGGTTGCAGCTACACTGTTAATTTGTGAAATCGCTGCTCAGGCTAAAGCCAACGGAAGCAGTGTCTACAAAGAATTATTGCAATTGTACACTCAACATGGATTCTATAAAGAATATCTGGTTTCATTAACTAAAAAAGGAATGGAAGGCTTACAGGAAATCAACCAGATGATGATTGACCTGAGAGAAAATCCATTAAAAGAAATTAACGGACAACGTGTAGTAATGGTAGAAGATTATCAATCCTCCGTTGCTAAAAATTTATTAGACGGAGAAGAATCCCCAATACATATGCCTAAATCTAATGTATTGATTTATTATACTGAAGACGGATCTAAAATCTGTGCCAGACCAAGTGGAACAGAACCGAAAATTAAATTTTACATAAGCGTAAACACTGAATTAGATACAGTTGAAAACTTCAACGAAACAGAATCTTATTTAGATCAAAAAATTGCTTCAATAATCTCAGAAATGCAATTAAAATAATGGATGTTAACATAAAAAAACTACTTCCTTTTGTTTCAAATTATAAAAAACACATTTATTTAAATGTGTTTTTTAATATATTTTATGCATTGTTTTCTACTTTGCTGATGGTATCTATGATTCCTACCCTCAATGTACTTTTTGGGATTGATGAAAAAATTTATACCGCCCCAGAATACGAAGGAATCGGAACTATCAAAAACTACACGGGAGACTTTCTGAATTACAAAATGACGACCCTTACCGATGTTTACGGTTTTAAAATCATGTTGTTATTTGTTATTTCAATTATCATTATAACCGCTTTTTTAAAAAACATTTCCAACTACTTTGCTTCCTATCATGTTACACGGTTAAGAACAGGTGTTCTTAGAGATTTAAGAAAAAAATTATACACCACAATCATAAACCTGCCTGTATCTTATTATTCTGAAAAGAAAAAAGGAGACGTTATGGCTCGTATGTTAGGAGATATAAATGATGTTCAGAATTCTTTTTTTCAGGTTTTGGAACTGGTTGTCAGAGAACCATTGACTATCATTTTCTCAATAGTAACTATGTTTATTATAAGTCCGAAACTATCTCTTTTTGTTTTAATTTTTATTCCGGTCGCTGGAATTATCATTTCAAGAATCGGAAAAAATCTGAAGGCTAAATCAATAAAAGCACAAAATGAAAATGGTATTTTTATTTCCATTTTAGACGAAACTTTAGGTGGATTAAAAGTGGTAAAAGGGTACAATGCTGAAGAATCTTTTATTGCTAAATTCAACAGTTCCATAAATCGGCTTTTACATCTTTCTAACAGCATTGGGAATAAAAACAACTTAGCTTCTCCTATGAGTGAGTTCCTGGGTATTGTTACTATTTCAGTGTTATTATGGTTTGGTGCCCAACTAGTTGTTGAAGATCAATCCATCACTTCGGCAACTTTTATTACTTATATCGCACTTGCTTACACCATTTTAACTCCTGCAAAAGCAGTTTCTAAAGCATCTTATCAGGTCAAATCCGGATTAGCGGCAGCAGAAAGAGTTTTCACGTTGATGGATCAGGAGAACACTATAATTGACAAAGCTGACGCTGTTGATAAAGAAACCTTTAATGATACTATCCGATTAGAAAACATCAATTTCAGATACAAAAAAGAAAATGTTCTGGATAACTTTACATTAGAGATTCCTAAAGGAAAAACCATTGCACTGGTAGGACAATCCGGTTCCGGAAAAAGTACTATTGCTAATTTACTAACCCGCTTTTACGATGTCAATGAAGGTAAAATAACGATGGATGGATTAGATATTAAAGACATCAAATTAAAATCACTTCGCGGTTTAATGGGATTGGTTACTCAGGATTCTATTCTTTTCAACGATACCATTAAAGCCAACATTGCTTTAGGAAAACCAGATGCAACTGACGAAGAAGTAATTGAAGCTTTAAAAATTGCCAATGCTTACGAATTTGTAAAAGAATTACCCGAAGGAATTCACTCCAATGTAGGCGATAGCGGAAACAAACTTTCAGGCGGACAAAAACAACGTTTGTCTATTGCACGTGCCGTATTAAAAAATCCGCCAATTATGATTCTGGATGAAGCTACTTCTGCTTTAGACACTGAAAGTGAAAAATTTGTACAAATGGCACTCGAAAACATGATGCAAAACCGAACTTCGATTGTTATTGCTCACCGTCTTTCTACAATTCAAAAAGCAAATAGTATTATTGTAATGCATAAAGGTAAAATTGTCGAACAGGGAACACATGAAGAATTAATAGCTTTAAATGGTACTTATAACAAACTGGTAATGATGCAGTCATTCGAATAAATAATTATAATTTAACATCATTCTATTTGAGGTTCTAAAACAAATAACAACTTTTACAGCACTAAAACATAAGTTTATAAAATGTATCACAACAACCTAAATATCAAACTTCCGGAAGATACAAATACTGTGGTTTGGAAATATTTAGATTTGTCAAAATTTTTAGATTTACTGATTTCTAAAAAGTTGTTTATGTCGCGATCAGACAAATTTGAAGATCAGTATGAAGGTACTTTTAGCGAGCCTACTTATGAAGAAATCAAGAAATTAGCCATTGACAATCCTGATTTTATAAACAACTATAAAATACACCGGGAAAAAGTAGCTATCAGCAGCTGGCACATCAATGAATACGAATCGTTTGCTATGTGGCAAATATTTACTCAAAACAGTGAAGGACTCGCTATTCAGTCTACTATCGGGCGATTACAAAAAGCGCTTAATCCTGAAAACAACTTTAAGCAGTATATAGGCGAAGTAAATTATATTGATTATAAAAAAGAATACATTCCATTTGACGACTTGTTTTTCCCTTTTTTGTTTAAAAGAAAAAGTTTTCAATACGAGCGCGAAGTACGAATTATAAGTGATGTTACCGACAGCAACACGACGCTAAATGACGGATTAAAAATAAATATTGACATCAGCCAATTAATTGAAAAAATCTACATTCATCCCAAATCAGAAAACTGGTATAAGAATCTTGTAATTCAATTAGTGAAAGAATTAGGTTTTGATTTTACAATTGAAAAATCAGATCTGGAAAGCGATATTCTTATATAGGATCATAACTTCTGACTTCCCAGTTTGCATCTAAAAGGTTAATGTAGTTGTAATGTACCACATCATTTTTATCAAACTGACCATTTTTATTAGTATCCTCAACAGTTCTGTAATACAAACGATTAGTTGATTCTATTAAACTCCAGTCAATTAATTCTTCAAAATTAGCTGAAATTTTTGTAAAATGTTCACCGCTGATATCACTCAGATACAATGCTTTGATATCACTGGTATCTAATTTACCATCTCTGTTGGTATCCAGATCATACATAGTATAAACCAGAATTTGCTTTTTAGTCTTATCAGCAATAGCTTTTAAATAAGTAGCAGTTAAAATCAAAGCAGGCTTATCGGTCAGAGTATGTATTGAGTCTGAATCTGTTTTCTGAAATTTTAAATTTTGTAAATAACCTGTTACTTCATCATCTCCTAAGTTAGAAATCGTAAAACTTAAATCTATTACACTCGAAGAACCATATCTGGCTTTAGTTCCTCGCTCATAAACTCTTAAATCCCCTACAGGATGAATTAAATACTGCGTGCCTTCCATCTGAATAGGCAAATCAGCAATCGAAATCTGACTTGAATCTACTTTAGCAACAGACTTATCATTAGTCGTATTATATATCACTTTTGGTTTTTCTACTTCTTTTTTACAACTTACTAAAAGCAAAACGGCAATATTCATTATGGCTATAGACACTGTTTTCATACGAATGTGATATTTAAATATTTTCAAATGTAATGATTTTTAAAAACGGTTTAGGTTTTTTAAACTTAATTTATGACTTAATTTAATGAAATAAAAACTTCCAAAAGCAACTATTTATTACAATTTAGCATTCAGTTTCACATTAAATATTCTTGTAGTCATATAATTAGGAACAGCATATTCATTTTTAGAATACACATCCCTTACCCATGTATTTGTAATCGCATTTTGATTATTAAACAAATTAAATATTTCTAAACCTATGGCCAGCTCTTTAAAACTCCCTAGCCAGCTCTTTTTTATTTTTTTCGAATTTGCATCAATTAACACCTTAGAAAAACCAATATCAACTCTGCGATAATCATTTAACCTGTTTTGATAATTGTATGCATCTGCATAAGAAGGAGATCCTCCGGGCAAACCGGTATTATAAACTAAATTTAAATACAATTTCATCCCCGGAATAGCAGGCATATAATCCTGAAACAGGACACCAAATTTCAATCGCTGATCGGTAGGTCTGGCAATATAACCTCTGTCAGCACTATTTTCTTCTGTTTTAAGATACCCAAAACTAAACCAGGATTCTGTTCCGGGAACAAATTCGCCATTCAATCTTAAATCTAATCCTTGCGCATAAGCTTTAGCGTCATTTGTCGCAGCATAACGGATTCTGACATTCTCTATCGTATAAGTATTAACATCAGTTAGCGCTTTATAATACAATTCAGAAACCAACTTAAACGGGCGTTGCCACATTTTAAAATTATATTCATTTCCTATAACTACCTGAACCGATTGTTGTGCTTTTACATTATCCTGAACCGCTCCGGAAGCATCTCTTAATTCCCTGTAAAAAGGAGGCTGATAATAATAACCACCCGAAATTCTAAAAGTCATATCTTTCTCCCAATCCGGTTTTACTGCTAACTGTGCTCTGGGACTAAAAACAGTTTGAGAATTTCCCGAAGAATTCGTTCCGGAAACACTCCAATTTTGCATTCTTATTCCGGCTGTATACCAAAGCTGAGCCTTTTCTAAATTCGATTTTGCATTCCACTGCAAATAAGCAGAAAACCTATTAATCGTATTATAATTAGTAGCAAAAACACTTTGATAAGGTGCCAGTGGTCCGGTGAAAGAAGTATCTGGCTGGTCTTCTCTGGAAAAGTCCAGAATGGGCGGATTAATTGAAAATCCTGCCGAATCGATTACTTCCCATTCTGCTATTCTATCCCTGATAGATTCCCGCGTATATTTAAGTCCAAATTCTAAATTATTGTCTTTCCAGTTATATAAACCCTTGATTTCAGTATTAATAATTAAAGCATCGAGATCGTTTCTTGCATGATTCAACTGAGTACCAATGCCATTTGTGTAAGAAACACCTTCATAAGTATCCCCTCCAATAGTAGTTTCATTATCTTCTAATCGATATTGTGCCAGAATATCAAAATATTCTTGTTCTAAAGTATGAAAAACAGAAGTAATGAACTTGAATTTTAATTTGTCAGAAAACTGATAAGTACTTTTTAAAGCACCAAAATAAGTATTGTATTTGTCTCTTTCCTGTCCTTCATAATACACTGTAAGCATCATCGGCTTATCAATAGTACCAAATCTGGTTCTCCGTAGCAAAGGCTGATAATCGTATTTATTTTGCGAAATATTCCCTAAAAAACTCCATTGCCATTTATCTGACGCTTTGTAATTTATATTTGTCTGAATATCAATAAAAGAGGGCGTGAAATTTGTTTCTGTTTCCTGACTATTAACTAAAAGACTGTTGTTTCTATAACGAAAACCGGTAACTGAACTCCATTTTTTATTCTTTGAAACGGCATCAACAGCGAGGCTTCCTCCAAGTAAACTTGCCTCTAAAGTGGCGGCAAATTGTGTTGGTTTTCTATACGTAATATCTAAAACTGAAGACAATTTATCACCATATCCAGCCTGAAATCCACCTGCGGAAAAAGTAATATTCTGTACCAGATCAGTATTGGTAAAACTCAACCCTTCCTGTTGTCCGGAACGAATTAAAAAAGGACGATAAATTTCAATTTCATTGACATACACTAAATTTTCATCATAGTTCCCTCCTCTTACCGAATATTGTGTACTCAGTTCATTATTAGAATTTACCCCTGCCAGTGTTTTCAACACATTTTCAACTCCGGGATTAGCTCCGGGAATTTTCTTTATTAAAGTTCCGGGAATAGTAACAATTCCATCTATCTGACTTTTTTTGTCTTTTGATACCACAATCTCCCCTATTTGCTCCTCAGTTTCTTTCATTATTAAGTTCAATTCATAATCTGAAGCACTTTTTAACAGCAGGGAAATGCTCGTTTTTTTATAGGTTACATGGCTAAATAATAAATTTATTTTTTTATTTACAGGAACTTTAATCACATAATTTCCTTTTACACCGGACTGGGTTGTATGCCCCGAAAACGAAATATTCACATTATTCACAGGTCGGTTTTCAGTATCAACTATTGTCCCTTTCACTTTTACCAGCTGTGCAAAAGAGGAAAAACTAATCCAAAACAGAATAAAAACACCACTTAATTTATTGCTATTCAAAGTATCGCAGTATTATTTTTGACTTCTAAAAAAATGAGCCTCAAAAGTTGTTGAATTTCCCACTTGATCCGTTACAATCACTTTTAAATCATTAGCGCCTTCTGCCACAAGTGTATCATCAAAATAATGGGTAATTTTTCTGGTTTTATAATCGTACTCAAATAAAATCCAAGTTCCGTTTAAATAACCATTATAAGATTTTATTCCCGAACCTGAATCACTTATAGAAAGCTGAATAGTTTTCTCATTACTTAACCAGCGACCTTCAATTGATCTGGCAATACTTATTACTGGTGGCGTAGTATCTATTCCTAAAGTGTATTTTCCTAAAGAACGTACTTTAGCACTATAAACATTTCCTTTTACGGTAGTTGAATTATACCCTAATCTGCCGTTTGAACTCAAATCAGCGATATATACTTTATTTTTCTGATCAGCTGAATACTGATCACTTTCTATAGCAATTTCAAAACTGGAGTGTACCGGAACCGAATCATCATGAAGAGTCAAAACGTTTCCGTTTACTGCAAAATCCATTGCAAAATTATCATAAAAAGTTCCTGCAGGAAAAGTAACTGTCATGTTGTTTTTAGAAAAAATATTATCTGTTTTAGCTTTTACAAAATAATTAGAATTATTTGCTTCCTGTTCCACTACAGGACTGGAAGAATCAAAACCAATCGGAATATTTATAATAGTAGTATTTCCAAAAAAATCAGCTACCTCAATGCGATACACTAAATTAATATTAGGAGATACTTTTACAATTCCATTATCCGCATCGGTTTTAATAATACTTAAATTAAAAGGAGTATTCATAAACAGTTTCTGAACTCTTTGATACGATTTTTTATAACGTGAATAATCAATTAAAGCATTAATATAGCGCATTTCATCAAACGAATAAGTATCAAATTGATACCCAAAAACCGCTTTTCCATTAAGATAAGATTGCACTTTGTATACTCCGTTTCTATTAGATGAATTATTATTATAATCATCAGCAGTGATTCCAAATCCAATTTTCCCATTAGATAACACTTTACTCGCTAAATAAGTTCCGTCTTTTTGCAAATTAACATTCAGCAGTAGTGGACGCTTGGATTTATTAACTGTTGCTCCGTCTAAAGGATAGACATAAAGCGCCGAAATTATAGGTTTTTTAGTGTCATTAATTTTTTTATCAAGACCAAAGAACATTGGATTAATAATTTTTTCTGTTTTGGTATCTCTAAATTCAAAATGCAAATGAGGACCTCCTGACGAACCGCTATTTCCGGAAAGAGCAATAAGTTGTCCTTTTTTAACCACTAGCTCATTAGCTTTCGGAAACATTTCCACCTCAAAGGACTGTTCCTTATATTGTGCTTTTTTTATATAATCCGCAATTGCACCGGTAGCAGTCTGTAAATGACAATAAACAGTGGTAAAACCATTAGGATGATTGATGTAAATAGCTTTCCCGTTACCAAATGGTGAAATTTTAATACGCGAAACATACCCATCCGCAGCAGCATGTACTTCTAAACCTTCTTTTTGCAAAGTTCTGAAATCAAAACCCGCATGAAAATGATTCGATCTTAATTCTCCAAAATTCCCTGATAATTGTATCGGAATGTCTAAAGGAGCCTGAAAATAATCTTTGGGATATGCATTCTGAGCTATCACTGCCCTAGAAATCAATAGAAAGAAGATAAATAATCTCATATATGTCGTTTTTGCTAAGATAAAAAAAGTAATTAGGAATACTTTACAAAAAAAGTTTTTTTGTAACCATTTACAATACAACATTTTGATTATTATTTAATAAAAAAAGCGATAAAATATTGTAATAATAAAAACTAATACTAAATTTGTAATATTAAGTAATGAACAGGATTAATTATGAGTGTAATTGCAGAAATAATTGATACTCTTGAAAATAAAGTTGAAAAACTTATTCTAAAATTAAAAAAATTAGAAAAAAATAATCAGGATTTAACTATCGAATTAAATAAAGCTGCTCAGGTCATACAATCGCAATCACAGGAAATTGAAGCCTTAAAAGCACAGTATGAAACACTTAAAATTGCCAATTCATTATTAGGCAGTGACGAAAACAAAAGAGATACGAAGCTTAAAATAAATTCATTAATTCGGGAAATTGATTACTGTATCGCACAGTTATCAGATTAGTATAAACAATGGACGAAAAGCTTAAAATTAAAATATCAATTGCAGACCGGGTTTATCCGCTAACAGTAGATCCCAGTCAGGAAGAAGGACTCAGAAGTGCTTCTAAAAAAATTGATACAATGATAAAGCAATTTGAAGAAAATTATGCTGTTCGCGATAAACAGGACGTTTTAGCTATGTGTGCTTTGCAATTTGCATCGCAGGTAGAGCAAAAACAGATTGACAATGCTATTAATGGAGACGAAACCATTGACAGAATTCAGAAAATTAATGCACTTTTAGACGAAAATCTCTAAAAAATACGTTCTTTAACAACTAAGATACTGCCTACATTAGTTCACAATTTGGTAAACTCAACACTAACAATTTAGAATGAGCGAATCATCGTTACTATAGCAAGCCAATTCAGTTTGGAAGCTTGAACAGCGAGTTAGCTCAAAACTTGTCTTTACGAGTTTATACAAACAACTAATGTAGGCTTTTTTTATATATAAATTTTTAAACAAACATGGACATATTAACGATTATTATTTCGGGAATTATAGGTATTGCAGTAGGTTTTACCATCGCTAAAATCATAGAAAAAAGCAACATTTCTAACCTTATCAAAAACGCTAAAAAAGAAGCTGCTTCTATCTTAAAAGACGCCAATCTCGAGGCTGAAAACATAAAGAAAGACAAAATTCTTCAGGCAAAAGAAAAATTTATCGAATTAAAATCGGAACACGAACAAGTAATTTTGGCTCGTGACAAAAAAGTAGCCGAAGTTGAAAAAAGAACCAGAGATAAAGAATCTCAAATTTCTAATGAATTATCGAAAGCTAAAAAAATAAACGACGATTTCGAGAAAAAAACTGCCGAATTTGAGGCAAAAATTGAAGTTTTAGACAAAAAACAAGCCGAAGTAGACAGACTACATAAAAGCCAGTTACAACAGCTTGAAGTCATTTCAGGACTTTCTGCCGAAGAAGCAAAAGAACAATTAGTAGAAGGCTTAAAAGCTGAAGCTAAAAGCAAAGCTATGTCTCATATTCAGGACACTATTGAAGAGGCTAAACTTACCGCACAGCAGGAAGCGAAGAAAATTATTATCAACACCATTCAACGTGTTGGAACAGAGGAAGCAGTTGAAAATTGCGTTTCTGTATTCAACATTGAATCGGATGATGTTAAAGGAAGAATCATCGGTCGTGAAGGAAGAAACATCAGAGCTCTTGAAGCCGCTACCGGGGTTGAAATCATTGTTGACGATACACCTGAAGCGATTATTCTTTCTTGTTTCGATCCTGTTCGCAGAGAAATTGCCCGTTTATCATTACATAAATTAGTAACTGACGGACGTATTCACCCGGCACGTATTGAAGAAGTAGTTGCTAAAACAGCCAAACAAATTGATGACGAAATCATCGAAGTAGGTAAACGTACGGTTATCGACTTAGGAATTCACGGCTTACACCCGGAGTTAATCAAAGTGGTTGGGCGTATGAAATACCGTTCTTCTTATGGTCAAAACTTATTACAACACTCTCGTGAAGTTTCAAAACTTTGTGGATTGATGGCTGCCGAATTAGGATTGAATGTCAAACTGGCTAAAAGAGCCGGTTTATTACACGATATTGGAAAAGTACCGGATACTGAAAGTGATCTACCTCACGCCTTATTAGGAATGCAATGGGCTGAAAAATATGGCGAAAAAGAAGAAGTTTGTAATGCCATTGGTGCGCACCACGACGAGATTGAAATGAAATCTTTATTATCTCCGATTATTCAGGTGTGTGATGCTATTTCAGGAGCAAGACCGGGAGCCAGAAGACAGGTTTTAGATTCTTACATCCAACGTTTAAAAGATTTGGAAGAAGTAGCTTATGGATTTAACGGTGTTAAAAATGCTTATGCTATCCAGGCAGGTAGAGAATTACGTGTGATTGTAGAAAGTGAAAAAGTTTCTGATGACAATGCCGCTACTCTGTCTTTTGAAATCTCTCAAAAAATCCAAACAGAAATGACATACCCAGGTCAGGTAAAAGTGACTGTAATCAGAGAAACCAGAGCTGTAAATATTGCTAAATAATTACTCAAAATTCTAAATATTAAAAATTCCAAATTCCAACTATGATGATGGGATTTGGTTTTTTTTTACAATCCATTTTAGAATTTACTTCGTTTTCCTTGGATGAAAATTATTGATTACTTCGGTTAAAAAGGTTCTGTCCAAGTGTAAATAGATTTCAGTTGTCGTTATAGATTCATGCCCAAGCATCAACTGAATAGAGCGTAAATCGGCACCATTTTCCAGCAAATGTGTAGCAAAAGAATGCCTGAAAGTATGCGGACTTATTTTCTTTTTCAGACCAATTTCAGACGCCAGATTTTTTATAATGGTAAAAACCATAGCACGGGTTAGCTGCCCTCCTCTTCGATTTAAAAATAACGTATCCGTAAACTCTTTTTTAACAGGAACCTCAGTCCTTACATTATCTTTATAAATGAGAATGTATTTTTGTGTCTGATTAGCAATGGGTACAAACCTATCTTTATTTCCCTTTCCGGTTACTTTGATAAAGCCTTCGTCAAAAAACAAATCGGAAATTTTAAGAGCAACTAATTCTGAGACCCGAAGTCCACAGCTATACAAAGTTTCTAACATTGCTTTGTTCCGCTCTCCTTCATTAGTACTTAAATCGATTGCCGCTATTAACTCATCAATTTCCTCAACCGCTAAGGTATCCGGTAACTTACGCATTGTTTTAGGCGACTCAATCAACTCCATTGGATTATCTTTTCTATAATCTTCAAAAATCAAATAACTAAAAAAGCTTTTTAAACCTGAGATAATCCGGGCCTGAGAACGCCCATTTACCTGACTGGAAATCGTATAAATGAACTGCTGAATTGTTTCTTCGTTGATTTTTAAAGGAGAAACTTCTATTTTATTATCTGAAAGAAACAAACACAATCGTTCCATATCAAAAGAATAGTTTGTAATTGTATTCTTTGACAAGCCCCTTTCTATTTTAAGATAAGATTGAAAACTTTTAATATAAAAATCCCAGTTCATATTACAAATAAACGATATTTATAAGCATAAAAAAAACCCCTTCTTTTCAGAAGAGGTTTTGATTATTTTTTTTTTACAATTTAAAGTTAACTCCTAAATTAACAGAAGAAAAAGTTCCTCCATCAACTGAAATTCCTTTATAGGCAACATATAATCCCGTATTACCCATTTGGTAACCAAATTTAGGCTGGTACAAAAATCCGCTATCAACTCCGTCAGGATTTACACCTATTCCATACCCTAAATCTACTCCTAAGAACCAGTTATTCGTTAAAGTAAATTGCGCAGTAGCTGCTACAGGGATAAAACCAACTGCATCCATACCATCTTTACCTAAATAAGAAGTATAACCAGTAGTTATACCAGCATCTAAACCTTCAGCTACACTCCAGGTATAAGCCAAATCTGCTCCTAGATTTACAGAACTACCATCTTTAATGTCTCCAGTAGGCAACCCTACATGAGCTCCTAATTTGAAAGCTCCACTTTGCGCATTTGCAAATCCAAAAGCAAATACAGCCGCTGCTGTTAAAATGATTTTTTTCATAGTTTACAATTGTTAAATTAGTAATTTATCAGATTAAAATTAACAAAACATCAAAAACCAAAACTAAATCCTACTAAAAACTTATCAACAATACTATTAACAACATTTTAACAGGAAAAACATAAGGCAAAAAAAAGACCATTCTTTCGAACGGTCTTTATAATAATATATTCTAAAAATTTGTTTAGAATTTGTATCCCACTGCTAAAGAAAAACCAGAAGTCTTTAGTTTAGAATCTTCTCCTAAGAAATCTTCCTTAGTAATACCTGTTAAACCAATATTATATCTAAAATCAACTACTACATTCTCAGTTAATTCATATCCTAATCCAAAATTCAAACCAAAATTAACCGTTTCCAAATCATCTTTAATATCTTCTGAATCTCCTTCAAATTTAGCTTTAGCACCAACTAAAAAACCAATTTGTGGCCCTACTTGCAAACTAATTTTTTCAGATGCAAAATATTTAGCCATTACCGGTACATTAATATACGACAAATTAAAATCTACATCTCCTTCCGCAGCCATAGTATTACTTTCATATGAAAACAAAACTTCAGGTTGAACCGCAAATTTATCAGCTACTTTAATTTCTGCAAATCCACCAGCTAAAAAACCAACATTTCCATTAAACTTAATTGTGATATCATCTCCTCCTTCAAAATTAGTTGCTCTTAAGCTTGAAAGATTACCACCAACTTTCAAACCAAATTTAGTTTCCTGAGCATTGGTGATTCCAAATGCGAATACTGCTAAAGCAGACAAAATAATTTTTTTCATTTTTAATATATGTTAAATTTTCCGTGCAAAACTAAATATTTTCTACAAAACAACATAATTTATTGTTAAAAATATAGTAAATTAAAAACATCAGCAATATACTGTTCCCTTAAATAATTTGTGCATCAATACCATACACCTATTTTATCGCTAAAAATATGGTGTTTTTATTACCTAAAAAAACACATCAATATTAATAATATTTTACTTTCTTTGTTTACAAATAAAAATTAAAAAATGAAACATTAATTAAGAATTATATAATATCTGAAGAGTTATAGAGTTATATATTGCACACTCAAATCGATTATAAATATTAAATGAACATTTTATGAAGAAATTAATCTTAGTCGCAATTATGTTTTTAAGCATGACGACGGTATTACAGGCACAGTCAATTCGTTTTGGTATTAAAGGTGGTGCTAATTTTGCAAATCAAAATGGAGATGCAAGTTTTGATGGCATAGAATATAATAAAGAAGGAATCACCAGTTACCACGCTGGTTTAGTGTCTGAAATTAAATTATTTGACAGCTTTGCTATTCAGCCAGAGCTTTTATATTCCACACAAGGTGCTAGTTATAAAGACGCAGTAAATGAATTTAAAAATGAATTAGGCTATCTTTCTATTCCGGTATTAGCTAAATTTTACCTAAGTGAAAGTTTGAGCTTAGAAGTAGGACCACAAGCTTCTTTCCTGTTAAGCGAAAGAAATGATTTTGACGTAGAAGATGCAAAAACTTTTGAATTTGCTGTTGCAGGTGGTTTAGGACTTAATATCACAAAAAATTTATTTATTCAGGCACGATACGGTCTTGGTTTAACCGAAGTTTCCAAGGAAGCTGATATTAAAAATTCAACATTCCAATTATCTGCCGGAATTATGTTCTAAAAAAAATTAGAAAACACAATAAAAACCGTCTCGTTATTTTTTTAACGAAACGGTTTTTTTATTTTTACAAAAAGATAAAAATGAAAATTAGCATTATAAACGGACCTAATCTCAACTTGTTAGGAAAACGCGAACCAGAAATCTACGGAAGTTTAACTTTTGAAGAGTATTTTGAAGACATAAAAATGAAATTCCCTTCAGTTGAATTTACGTATTACCAAAGTAATATTGAAGGAGAACTCATTGACAAAATACAGGAATTTGGTTTTTCATATGATGGAATTATTTTGAATGCAGGAGCCTATACCCATACTTCTGTGGGCATTGGTGACGCTGTTAAAGGTATTACCACTCCGGTTGTTGAAGTACATATTTCAAACACATTTTCAAGAGAAAGCTTTAGACATCAGTCTTATATTTCCGGAAATGCAAAAGGTGTTGTATTAGGTTTTGGCTTAAAAAGCTATGATTTAGCGATACAATCTTTTCTTTAACAAGGAAAAATTATAAAAAAACGAGCCGATTAAAAGATAATCGGCTCGTTTTTTTATATAATAAATTCATTCATCATCAGGCTCTATATGAATTAACACATGGCCTAATTCAGGAATTTCCTTTCGTAATGTATCTTTTAGTTTATGGGCTAACTGATGTCCCTGTTTAACCGTAATTTCCGCATTTACAACAGCATGTAGATCCACATGATATTTCATGCCGGATTTGCGTATAAAACACTTTTCAGTATCTGTTATTCCTTCTACCCTGACGGCTACAGCTCTAATATGCCGGATTAAATCATCATAAAGATGTTCGTCCATAATTTCGCTCAAAGCAGGTCTGAATATTAAATAGCTGTTATAAAGGATAAAGCAGGAAGCAAAAAGAGCCGCCCAGTCGTCAGCCGATTCATAACCTTTACCAAGAACCAAAGCAATTGTAATTCCTATGAAAGCTGCAACTGAAGTTATTGCATCACTCCTGTGGTGCCACGCATCGGCTTTTAAAGAAGAACTATTGGTTTCTATACTCCGTTTCATTACCAGTTGAAAAGAATACTCTTTCCAGATGATTATTGCTCCCAGTACAATAAGTGTCCATGATTTAGGCAGATCATGAGGGG
The DNA here is from genome assembly GCF_046000495.1 of Flavobacterium plantiphilum. Classification (NCBI taxonomy): domain Bacteria; kingdom Pseudomonadati; phylum Bacteroidota; class Flavobacteriia; order Flavobacteriales; family Flavobacteriaceae; genus Flavobacterium; species Flavobacterium plantiphilum. Next base: position 241,379 of record NZ_JBELQA010000004.1, on the reverse strand, counting down.
TCTGTATATTCTTAATACTTTCATAAGCTATAACTGTTGCAGAAGTAATTAAAAAACCAACTACCAGAAAAGTAATTAAAGGTTCGGCTCTACCGTGCCCGTAAGGGTGGTTATCATCAGCAGGCCTATTGGAATATTTGATACCAAATAAAACTAAAAGAGAAGCAAAAATATCGGTTGTAGATTCAATTGCGTCAGCAATCAAGGCATAAGAATTGCCAAAAAAACCTGCTAAACCTTTAATAATGGCTAAGCAGGTATTTCCTATAATGCTAAAGTAAGTGGCTTTTATGGCTTGCTGTGCTTTACTCATTTAGTGGTATTTATTCAACCCGAACAATTTTAGCTCCAATAGCTCTTAATCGCTCATCTATACGCTCATAACCGCGGTCAATTTGCTCGATATTCTGTATTGTACTTGTTCCTTTTGCAGAAAGCGCAGCAATAAGTAAAGAGATTCCTGCACGAATATCTGGAGAAGACATCGTTGTTGCTTTAAGAGTTGATTTAAAATCATGTCCTATTACCACCGCTCTGTGCGGATCACATAACATGATTTTTGCTCCCATATCGATTAGTTTGTCTACGAAAAACAGACGGCTTTCAAACATTTTCTGATGAATCAGCACATCTCCTTTTGCCTGAGTAGCCACCACTAAAACAATGCTTAATAAATCCGGTGTAAATCCTGGCCACGGTGCATCGGCAATAGTCAAAATAGAACCATCAATATCGGTTTTTACTTCATATCCGTTTTCGTGTGTAGGGATATAAATATCATCGCCACGACGTTCTAAAGTGATTCCTAATTTTCTGAAAGTATTTGGAATCAGCCCTAAATTATCCCAGCTTACATTTTTTATAGTAAGTTCACTTCTGGTCATTGCAGCAAGACCAATCCAGGAACCTATTTCAATCATATCCGGAAGAATGCGATGCTCACAACCACCTAAACGTTCTACTCCTTCAATAGTTAATAAATTAGAACCTACACCTGTAATCTTAGCTCCCATAGAATTTAACATTTTGCAAAGCTGTTGCAAATAAGGTTCGCAGGCAGCATTGTAAACTGTAGTCGTTCCTTTTGCTAAAACGGCAGCCATAACAATATTAGCCGTTCCGGTTACTGAAGCTTCATCAAGCAACATATCAGTTCCTTGTAAACCGCCTTCCGGGGATTCTACTCCATAAAAATGGTCTTCTCTGTTATAACGAAATTTCGCCCCCAGATTTATAAAACCCTCAAAATGTGTATCTAATCTTCTTCTGCCTATCTTGTCGCCACCTGGTTTTGGAATATATCCTTTTCCAAAACGGGCCAAAAGTGGACCAACAATCATAATAGAACCTCTTAAAGCACCACCTTCTTTTTTGAAAGCTTCAGTTTCAAGATATCCTGTATTTACTTCATCTGATTGAAAAGTATAAGAACCGTGTGCTAATTTTTCAATTTTAACACCCAGATTTCCTAAAAGTGTAATCAGTTTATTGATATCTATAATATCGGGAATATTGTTAATTGTAACTTTTTCAGTAGTTAAAAGTACAGCACATAAAATCTGTAAAGCTTCATTTTTAGCTCCTTGCGGAGTAATTTCTCCTTTTAAACGGATTCCTCCTTCAATTTTAAAAATTCCCATATTATTATTTTAAGATTCTAAGTCACTGAAATTCTAAAGTTTTAAGCTTTTTGATTTTAAAACATCAATTGCTCAAAAATTAGCCATTTAGCAACTTTATTGATTTTTTTGATTGTTTTTAGTATTGTTATTTTTAGAAAACTGCTTGGACTTTGTTCCTTTCATGTTTTTATTACTTTGAATTTTAGGTTGTCCCGGAGCAGAAATCTTGTTGGACATTCTTTTATTGGTACGCAACAAATCACTTGTATTGATAAGCTCTTCTGAACTTTGCAACAGATTTAATTTTCCGCCTGAAAGCTCATATAAGTGTTCAAAAATCACATCGTCCTTTACTGTATCCTTGTTCCAGCTTAAGTAGGATTTTTTCATATGATTAGCAATTACTTTTACCAATGCGCTTTTCATTTCTCCCTCTTCCCATTTGTTGGCAACATCAATCATATATTTGATGTTGTTTCCGTAATAGCGGTACTTGGGGAAATTTTGAGGATATTTTAAAACATCCGGTTTTAATTGCAGGACTTCACGCGAAGGGATAGGATACGGAGAGTCTACATCTAATTTAAAATCGGACATGATAAAAAGCTGATCCCATAATTTATGCTGAAAATCAGGCACATCACGCAAATGGGGATTTAAGGTTCCCATAACCTGAATGATATATTTTGCAGCTTTATTTCTTATTTCGGCATCTTCTATTTCAGTTGCCTGATCTATTAGTTTTTGTAAATGACGTCCGTATTCAGGAATAATCAAATGCGATCTTTCGGCATTATATTCTAAATGATGAACTACATCATTCGCATTTTCTTTTATATATTTCTGATTCATATTTGTTTTTTTGGAAGCTTTAACAAAAACACTTTGTCTGAATTGCTTTTTTTTAAATTATAAAGAAATAATTCCTTCGATAGTAGAGACTTCGATATACTTATCAATAATTGCCTGAGGATTTTCCATCTGAACGTCAACGGAAACACTGGTAAATTTGCCGGTTTTAGACTGGGTTGTTTTTATAACCGCACCTAAACCATCAAAAGCAAGTTCTACCTGTTTAATTTTATCATTATCAGTAGGAACAATAAATTTAAACAAATATATCGCCGGCCAGGTATTGCTTTTTTCTAATTCGCCTTTTAATCTATCGAAAAATTCTTCGGTTTTCTTATCCATTTTGTCTTTAAAAATAAAAGCAAATATACGGTTTCAATTCTAAAATAAGAATTCTGGAATATGAAATTTAGCAAAATCATATTTTGATTCGCCACATTTTTTAAAATCTAAATTAGTTTGAGTAAGTTTGTTGTAAATACAGCTTTTTTTTCGAATTTAAAATTCATTTCACAAAATCATTCGTTGTACAAAAAACCGAATTAACTTTTCCTCAATTGCATGTCTGAAGCTTTACAAATTCTAAAAAAATACTGGAATCACGATCATTTCAGAGAACCGCAGGAAGAGATCATTAAAGCTGTTTTAAACAGTCAGGATACATTTGCACTCATGCCCACCGGTGGCGGAAAATCAGTATGTTTCCAAATTCCGGCGCTGATGCAAAAAGGAATCTGTTTAGTAATTTCCCCTCTTGTTGCTTTAATGAAAGATCAGGTTGCCAACTTACAAAAACGCAATATCAAAGCCATTGCACTCACCGGAGGCATAAAATCAGACGAATTAATTGATTTACTGGATAATTGTCAGTTTGGCAATTATAAATTTCTTTATTTATCACCCGAACGCTTACAATCGGATTGGATTTTAGACCGGATAAAAACCCTTCCAATCAATCTGATTGCTATTGATGAAGCGCATTGTGTTTCGCAATGGGGACATGATTTTCGTCCTGCTTATCTAAAAATATCTAATTTAAAAACATATTTCCCCAAAGTCCCTTTTCTGGCTTTAACCGCCACAGCAACATCCAGAGTAAAAAATGATATTATCACCGAATTAGGATTACTAAATCCACACTGTTTTGAAAAATCTTTCGAAAGAAAAAACATTGCTTATATGGTTTTTGAAATTGAGGACAAACTGTTTAGAATACAACAAATTCTAAGCAAAAATCCACAACCTTCCATAATATATGTGCGAAACCGAAAAGCTTGTTTAGACACAGCCGCCCAACTGAATTCACTTGGATTTAAAGCAACTTATTATCATGGCGGACTTTCGACCAAAGAAAAAGAAAAAAACATGAAGCTGTGGATGGAAGAAGATGTTCAGGTTATGATTGCTACAAATGCTTTTGGGATGGGAATTGACAAAGCCAATGTAAAAACGGTAATCCATATTCAACTCCCTGAAAATATTGAAAATTATTATCAGGAAGCTGGCCGGGCGGGAAGAAACGGCGAAAAAGCATTTGCTGTTTTACTTACCAGTCCTTCGGATATTGTTCAGGCCGAGAATCAGTTTATATACATTCTTCCTGATAAAAAGTTTCTGTTGGAGGTTTTTATCAAAATTTGCAATTATTTCCAAATTGCTTATGGCGAAGGTATTAATGAACAATATTCTTTTAATTTAAATCAGTTTTGTGTGCGCTATAAATTTCCTGTTTTAAAAACATACAACGCTATTCAATTTTTAGACCGGCAGGGAATCATTAGTCTGTCACAGGAATTTTCAGAAAAAATAAGTCTGCAATTTGTCATTCCCTCCAAAGAAGTTATTCGATATACAAGTTTGAATCCCCAGGACGAAGAAATTATCTTAACTATCATAAGAAGCTATCCGGGAATTTATGACATTCAGACTAATTTCAATCTGCCGTTAATTGCCCGGAAGTCTAAACACACTGAAATGGAAGTACAAACCGTTTTAGAAAAATTAAAAGAAAAAGGAATTATTGATTATCATTCTAAAAACAATGACACTACATTAATTTTTAATGAAATTCGAGAAGACGAAAGAACAATAAACCGGGTAGCAAAATATTTAAAATATCAAAACCAACTCAAAAAAGAGCAACTGGAGTCAGTTTTAAATTATACAAGGGAAAATGCTATTTGCAAAAGCAAATTAATCTTAAGCTATTTTGGAGAAGAAAAAAGCAGTAATTGCGGAATATGCTCTTATTGTATCAGTCAAAAAACAAAGAAAGACAGTAAAATTCCATTATCAGATCAAATCTTAGCATTATTAAAAACAGCCGATTTAAGTTCAAGAGAAATTCAGATTAAGTTAAATAATCCCTCTGACGATGTTATCTTTGCAATTCAGGAATTATTAGAAAACAACACTATTCAAATTCTGACTAATAACAAATACAGCATAAAATAATGGAAAAATTACGAATCGTTTTCATGGGAACACCTGACTTTGCAGTGGGAATCCTGGATACTATTTTAAAAAATAACTTCGAAATTGCGGGAGTGATCACCGCAGCAGATAAACCTGCAGGCCGCGGACAAAAAATAAAATACTCTGCCGTAAAAGAATATGCTTTAGCTCATAATTTACATTTACTACAACCTGTAAACCTAAAAGACGAATCTTTTCTGGCAGAATTAAAAGCGCTTAATGCCAATTTACAAATAGTAGTTGCCTTTAGAATGCTGCCAAAAGTAGTCTGGGAAATGCCGGCTTTAGGCACATTTAACCTTCACGCTTCACTTCTGCCTAATTATCGCGGTGCTGCACCTATTAACTGGGCGATTATCAACGGAGAAACTAAAACAGGGGTTACCACTTTTTTTATTGATGATAAAATAGATACCGGCGCAATGATTCTAAGCACCGAAACAGCAATTGATTCCAATGAAAATGCAGGACAGCTTCATGACCGCTTAATGAACCTGGGAAGCGATACCGTAATTAAAACATTAGAATTAATTCAAAACGGATCAATTAGTACCACTATACAAACCGATGATTCTAATATAAAAACTGCTTACAAACTCAACAAAGAAAATTGCAAAATAGACTGGACAAAACCCGCACTAACAATTCATAACCTCATTAGAGGTCTGAGTCCTTATCCAGCTTCCTGGTGTTTTTTTTCAGATAAAAATCAGGAATGGAATGTAAAAATATACGAATCCCAAATAATTTATGAAAATCATGATTATAATCCGGGAAAAATAATCAGCTCCAAAAAAGAATTAAAAATTGCGGTAAAAGACGGTTTTATTCAATTATTAAGTTTACAATTTCCAGGCAAAAAAAAGATGACGACATCCGAACTACTCAACGGAATTACTTTTTCGGAAGAAGCAAAAGCATCTTAAGCCAATAAAAACGGGCAATAAACTGCAAAAACAATTCAAAAACAACAAGGTTATGAACAAAAAAAATAAGTTATCAACAAAATACCGTAAAATCCTTAAAAACACTTGCGAGGTCTGTATTTACTGTTAAATTTGTGTATAACAATTTTATTTTTAACCAACAATTAATAACTTTTATTATGAACAAATCAGAATTAATCGATGCTATCGCTGCTGACGCAGGAATTACTAAAGCTGCTGCTAAATTAGCTTTAGAATCATTTTTAGGAAATGTAGGTGGTACTTTGAAAAAAGGTGGAAAAGTATCTTTAGTAGGTTTTGGATCTTGGTCAGTTTCTCCAAGAGCAGCTAGAGACGGAAGAAATCCTCAAACTGGTAAAACAATTCAAATCGCAGCTAAAAACGTTGTAAAATTTAAAGCTGGAGCTGAATTAGAAGGAGCTGTAAACTAATAATTAGTTACAAATCTTATCCATATAAAAAACCCTCATTTGAGGGTTTTTTTATGCTTTTTAACGAATATGTTTGGTGTTTTTTATTTTTTTTTCTTAAATTTAATAAAAACTAGAACAATCATGATTTCAGAAACATTAATAAAAGGACAATTGCTAATTGCTGAACCTTCTATAATTGGAGATTTGTCATTCAATAGATCTGTGATTTTATTGGCTGATCATGACAAAGACGGATCAGTAGGTTTCATTATCAATAAACCATTAAAATATACTATAAACGATTTGATTCCTGATATCGATTCCCGTTTGAAAATTTACAATGGGGGTCCCGTTGAACAGGATAATCTTTATTTTATACATAATGTACCCGATTTAATCCCCAATAGTATTGAAATTTCAAACGGGATTTACTGGGGTGGTGATTTTGAATCCACTAAAGCGCTTATCAATACAGGAAAAATAAATAAAAACAATATTCGTTTTTTTCTGGGATACACAGGATGGTCAGAAAGCCAGTTACAATCAGAAATGGATGCCAATTCATGGATTATCACTTCTAATAATTATAAAAACAAAATTATTGGAAAATCATCTACCCATTTCTGGAAAGAACAAATCATGGAATTAGGAGGCGATTATCTTATTTGGTCCAATGCTCCGGAGAATCCATATTTGAATTAAGCAACAGTAATGATTTCATTTAATTTTGAAATCAACTGCTTTGAAACATTTACTTTAAAATTCTTTTTTCTATATTTTGTTATAGGCTGAATTCCTTTTATCACATTGGTAACAAATAATTCATCGGCTTTTTGAAGTTCAAATGGCGAAATAACTTCCTCCACCACTTCAATTTCCTCTATCGTTTTAGCCAATTTTAAAATCTGTTTTCGCATCACGCCATTGAGACATCCTTCAGAAACCGGAGGCGTAATCAATTTGCTTCCTATCAGCATAAAAATATTTCCCTGAATAGCTTCAACCACATTTTTACTATCGTTTAACAACAAACAATTATCCAAATCATTTTCACTGGCAAAAATACTTGCCGCTACATTTAATATCCTATTAGTGGTCTTAATTGAAGAAAGTAATTGTTTTGTGATATAAAAATCTTTAAACAAATCCACTTCATACTCTTTTTCTTCAAAAGAATATTTGACAACTTCTAATGCTGTTGCGTGAATCAGAAAACTTACAGTATTATCAACAGGCAAATAGTAGCCGCCATCGTGTCTGAAAACTGTAATACGGGCTCTTGCCGAAGCAGATATAGCTAATTGATTAGTCAGAGAAACGAATTGTTCTTCCAGGTATTCCATGGTAAAATTCATTGGAATCTCCATTCTTACCACACGCATGGAAGCCATTAATCTAAAATAATGATCTTCTAAATACAACACCTTCCCATTTACAATTTTAACGGTTTCAAAAACGGCATCTCCATATAAAAATCCGCGATTTTGTGTTATTGTATTTGAATCTTGCGTTGCTAAAGTTCCATTAAAATTAATCATAAAAAAAGCCCTGAATTTAGTTCAGGGCAAATATAAGTCATAAAATAGAATTTAGCTATACAGAACCTAAGAGATGTTTCAAATCAGAAATTTGGTTTTCCCATAACTGCGAAGCTTCTTCGAGTTCCTCTTCTTCAGCAAAATCAATTACCATCAATGACACATCCTTAGTTAATTCATCAACAAGAATATGCAATTCAAAAAAATACTCTGTATCTTTTCCTGCTGTATCCACCCATTTAAATTTCACTTTTTCCCCTGATTTTTTAGATGCTAATCTTGCTTTTTCTTCCGAATCATTCCAGATAAAAGTAAAAAATTCTCCTCTTGAGTTCACATCATCAGCAAACCATTCAGATAAACCAGAAGGAGTAGAAATATATTGATATAATAATTGTGGCGAAGAATTTATAGGAAACTCAATTTCGTAACGTACTTTAACATCCATAGAGGCAGATTTATTTTTTTTTCGAATATATAGAATATAATGTCTAAAAAAAAACGTTTTTAAAAATATTTTTTTTCTTCATTTTATACTTGCAACTTTTAATTTTATTTCTATCTTTGCACCCGCAATCAGGAACAGTACAAACCTGAACATTTGGCGAGGTAGCTCAGTTGGTTAGAGCGCAGGATTCATAACCCTGAGGTCACGGGTTCAACTCCCGTCTTCGCTACAAAAACAAACCCTTAAACTTCAAATGTTTAAGGGTTTTTTATTGGGATTTCGTTTCCAAAACACTTTCTTTTATAAGTAATAAATTAATCAATTTAAGAACGAATTGAGAGAAAATAAAAATAGAAGAAACACTTTTTAGGTGCTAAAGAGAAAGAATTACATGACTTCACAAAAAAATAACAGTTACTCTTATTAATTACATTCTTTTTTTTTTAACACTGCTTTTCCAAATACCTCTATTTTAGCTCTTCCACAAAATTTTAAAAATACTTTTTACCTAAAAAAATCAAAGAAAAGCATTCCGAAACTTTTAAGCTTAAAATCAAGCTTTTACAAAATGGATCTATACAAACAAAAAGAAATCCTTTTCTTCTTTTTTAAATAAAAATACGTACTTAATCGATATTTTTAAGCTTTTAATCGATTATAAATAAAAAAATAAATATTTTTACAAACCAAAAGACCCCCAAAATCTATGAATCAATTTCCCTTTCTGGATTGTCTTTAAAACACTATAAACAAAATAGTTAATATTAAGTTCAAACTATGGAAAAACTTTACCTAAGCAAAACAAATAAGCATTTTATACACCTGATTATATTTTTAATTCTAATAGTAAAAACAAACAGCATTACTGCTCAAACAGTTACTGCTCCTCAGGTTAATTTTACACAAAGAACTTCCAGTGCAACACCTTCAAAAGTAATTTATAACATCAAAGGTGATTTTACCATGTTAGGAAATACTAACCTAACATTAAACAACTACAGCTCAACAACTAACAATGAAGGAAACTCAATGAAATATGTTGATATTGATGGTGATAGCAATACATGGAATTCCTCTAAGGCTACATTAGAGCTTTCCAATGGTGGTGAAAACAGTGCAAACCCTGACTGTTCTACCGTAATTTATGCAGGATTGTACTGGACCGGAAAATCACAAGATGCAGATACTTTTACGGTATCTAAAGAATTCCCTCTAGAGAACTCAAAAAACATTACCCACAATACAACTACAAACATCACAAATACTAATTATAAATTAACTATAACTAGAGGAGGTACAACAGATTTTTATCCTATCTATACTTTTACAAACTCTTTTGGAAACACCTATTCCTTTCATTTTACCAATAATAATGGAGGAAACAGAGTTAAACTTTCTATAAACGGTGGCGCATTAAATAATATTCCTGTTACATATAACTCTGGAACAGCTACATTTAGCACACCTTACTCATTACCTCTAGACGGTACTATATTAAAAATTAACAGCATCACAAGAAATACATCCCAAACATTAACCGAAACTCAATACCGAAATAATTCTACAGCTAACGTTCAGGTTTTTAATTCCATAAACAAAAACTATGATAAAAAAGTAATTTCATTAAAAGGCCCGGGGGCTAATTCCTACACAATGATAACAGCAAATTCGAATGTCCTATTTCCTGGATCTAATTATAGTGGTATATTTATTGGCTATCAAGAAGTTACTGATTATGTAAAAGCACATGGTGCTGGAGCTTATACCGTTGCAGATATTGCCTTAATTGAAGGTTCGAACTCTAATCCTGGATATTCAGGCGGTTGGTCAATGGTCGTTATTTATGAAAATCCAGTAATGAAAAGCCGCGCTGTCACTCTTTTTGATGGTTATGCATACGTAAATGGACAACGTAGTGATGGTGGTGAATTTGGAAACATTCCTATCTCAGGATTTACAACTGTTGGCTCGGGACAAGTAAACATGAAACTTGGGATTATGGCTGCCGAAGGAGATGTTGCAACAAACTCCGGAAGTGATTATCTGGCCGTGCAAAAATTAAATGCGGATCCAACTGTTTATAATAGTACCAATTATCTAACCTTGAACCATTCCGGAAACACAACTGATAATTTCTTTAATTCTTCTATTTTTCCAGTTCCAGCATCCGGAACCAGCGATCCTATTTGGCAAAACAATACCGGAGTCGATTTTAGCATGTTTACAATACCCAATGATGGAAATACTGTAATAGGTAACAATCAAACTTCTACTACTTTTAGATTTGGCTCTACTTATGAGGTATTTACTATCTTTGGATTTGCTATGTCAGTGGACTCATATGTACCAGACACCCAAGGTTTAATTAGTGTTAATTCTATAAACAATGTCACCAACCCTGCTGTATTAAATGCATTACCGGGACAGGCAATTAATTATTCGCTTAAGATTACCAACGAAGGAACTGAAGCCACTAATAACACTATTGTTTCTATACCAATTCCTGCCACAGCAATTTTCGATACTGGTACAAACATAACCTTTAATAAATATCATGGTTTCAGTACTGCAGAGGTACCTCATTATGATTCGGCTACCAATGCGATTATTTGGGATTTAGGAACTTTGCCTATTACCGCAAATCACCCGGAATACATTTATGCCGATTTAAGTTTTGACCTCAATGTTACCACAGACTGTGCCATTATATTAAATGCAGGTTGTGCGCCTGAAGTTTCATTAGAAACCGGTACTATAACGGGTACAGGGGCAACTTCCGGAACAGCGTTTACAAACTATTTTTTCCAGGGTTATGACAATACTACCTGCCAGCAGCCTATCGACGGTTCTATTAAAGTAGCTATTGACGCCAGTTCTTGTTTATCCGGTTTAGCCGGTCCGGATCAGCTTACTTATTGTGGCGGTGAAATAGTAACATTAAATGCTTCCTCTGGAGCTACAGGCTCATGGTCTATTGTAAGCGGTCCTTCGGGGAACGGAGAAATTTTCTCTGATAATACAAGTCCAACCTCAACTTTCTATAGCCCTAACATGGGTACCTACACTTTAAGATGGACCACTAGTTGCGGAACAACTGATGACGTTCTGGTTACCTTTGAACTTTGTAACGTAGTAAATTTTGACGGAGTGGATGATAATATCAACTTTAAAAATAAATTTAACTTAAACAATGGTAATTTTAGTATTGAGGCTTGGGTAAAATCAAATGTTACCAACGGAAATACTCAAACTATTTTATCCAAACATCTTAGTCCTGCAGCTAATGATGGTTATGATTTAAGGATTATTAATAATGTTATTTCTTTCAATTGGAACAACAATTCCATTACTGCCACACATGGTATCGACACAGACAGATGGTATCATATTGCAGTAACTTTTGACGGAAGTAATTATAATTTATACATTGACGGTATATTAGAAAAAACAACTTCCGGTTCAAATCCCATAGCAAATAATATTGATTTTATTATTGGTGCCATGAGCCAAAATACCGATGTCCCTTATAATTATTTTAATGGATGGATTGATGAACTTCGTATTTGGAATACTCCTTTATCTGCAGATCAAATCCGGAGAATGATGAATCAGGAAATAGAAAATGACGGAAGTAATAATGTAAAAGGTGCTGTTATTCCTAAAAACATCAGCGGATTGAACTGGACAAATTTATCCGGATACTATCAAATGAATAATACTGATGATGTTAGCAATGGTTATTTAGTGGATAAATCCGGAAATAATAATAGCGGAAAATTAAAAGGAATCTATACTCCTGAACCTGACACTGCCCCTATTCCTTATACTTCCGGAGCAGACGGTGCGTGGGAAACTGATGCAAGCTGGACACATTATGATGTTTGGGATCCTCCATACAGTTTAGGTATTGACAATTCAACAATAATTGAATGGAATATTGTAGCCACTTCACACAATATTACTTCTGCAGGAAACAAAACTGTTTTAGGATTAGTAGTAAACAGCAATAAAATCAGTGCCAACAATGATTCTAAAATTAAAATCTCCAGTTACCTGAAACTAGATGGAAAAATAGATTTAGTTGGAAAATCACAATTAATCCAAACCATGGACAGTGATTTAGAGGTAAGTAGTTCTGGTTCTATTGAAAGAGATCAGCAAGGGCAATCCAATTTATTTAATTACAATTATTGGAGTTCGCCTGTGGGCGCAATCAGTACTACTGCTAATAATGTGAATTATTCGGTAGGAAGCGTCATGAAAGACGGAACAACTTCCACTCCGAAAAACATTCAATGGATAGGAGGATATAATGGTTCACCTACAACTCCTATAAGTATTGCAAGATACTGGCTATATAAATTTGATAATTATGCCAATGCTTATGCTAATTGGGTACAAATGAACGAAAACTCGTCAGTGAGAGTCGGTCAAGGATATACTATGAAAGGCAGTGGCACTTCCGCCGATACTCAAAATTATACTTTTGTTGGAAAACCTAATAATGGATTAATCTCTTCCAATAGTGTAAGTGCGAATCAATTATTACTGGCCGGAAACCCCTATCCTTCTTCTCTGGACAGCAAAACTTTTATTGAGGATAATGAAAATTCAATTAACGGAACTATTTATTACTGGGAACATTATGCCAGCAACAATACTCACATTTTGAGAGATTATCAGGGAGGATATGCCACACGCAACTTAACCGGAGGCGTTGTTGCTTCATCAGCCAATGTAGATTTTATAAGTAAACTAGGAACACCATCCAGAGGAATTCCTAACCGTTTTATTCCTGTAGGACAGGCTTTCTTTTTAATCGGAAAAGCGGATTCTGGCGGAACAATAACGTATAATAATAATCAAAGAGCTTTTCATAAAGAAGATGACGCTGCTAATTCAAATGTGATGTATAAAATCACTGCTCAGACCAAACAACATTGGCAGAATAACAATAACGATGAAGTGGTGGAGGAAAAGTATAAAAAAGTCCGATTAGGATTTACTTCTTATAACGATTATCACCGTCAGATATTATTAGGATTTATAGACGAAAAAGCTACTGATGCAATAGATTTTGGTTATGATGCTTACAATATGGACAATCTTCCTAATGATATGTTTTTCTTAATTAATGAAGATCAATTTGTTATTCAGGGCGTTGGAGCTTTTGATAAAAATACTTCTTATCCTATTGGTGTAAAAGTAAATGCCGAAGGAATTGTGAAATTTATGATTGATGAAACCGAAAATTTTGATGACAATCAAGCCATTTATATTTTTGACAGCGAAACCAATACGTATCACAATATCAAAAATCAAAATTTTGAAATCAGCCTTGTTGCCGGTTATACTACCCGATTCTCTCTGCGCTTTTACAATCCCGCAGACGCACCAATTGAACCCGAGGATCCAATAGATATGCCTGAAATGAATCCTGAAATGACAATTATCCATATTCAAAAATCAGACAATATCAATATCAACAATCAAATTAAAAACTGTAGTGTTACAAAAGTGAGACTCTACAATGAATCCGGAATTGAAATTGAGAATTGGAAAATTCAGGAAAACCGAAACCAGTCAAACATTCAGGTTCACATCAAAAAAGCAAAATTAGGAGTATACATTGTAAAAGTAGAAACTACAGCAGGCGACTTTACTAAAAAAATAATTATTGAATAAAAACATTTCTGTTATTTACAATTAAATCATCTCAGATTGATTCTTACATCAGTTCGGGATGATTTTTTATTTAAAAAAACAGCTTACAAACTCTAAAATCTCGTTTTTATTTTTACATTTGCATTATTTTTATTTATTCTAAATAGAATAAAGTATTAAACTATACCTATAAATGTTTATCTAATCGAAAAACGATACCATAATGAAGAAAAATCTATTTGTTTCGTTGGCCTTTGCCGCTACTTTTCTGGCTTCGGCTCAACAAAAAAACTCATTGTTAGAGCAATCTTTCTGGAAAGCATCTCCTGATGTTGCAGCTGTAAAAGCAGAAATAGCCAAAGGAAATAATCCATCTGAAAGTACCCGAAATGCTTTTGATGCTGTGGTTTATGCTATAAATAGTGAGGCGCCAAATGAAACTATTAAATTCTTGCTGGAACAGCCCGGTAATTCTGTTAACAAATCAACTCATGACAACCGTATCTATCTACACTGGGCGGCTTACAGAGGCAACGTTGAACTGGTAAATTATTTAATTGCTAAAGGGTCTGATATTAATCTTGAAGACAGCCACGGAACTACACCTGTAACATTTGCTTTGAATGCAGGGCAAACAAATACGAATTTGTATGATGCTTTCTTTAAAGCAGGTTTAGATGTTAAGAAAAAATACAGAGACGGGGCAAATCTTTTATTATTGGCTGTGCCAAATGACAAAGATTTAACTTTAACAAATTATTTCATTTCTAAAGGATTATCGCTTAAAGATACTGATAACAAAGGAAATACTGCTTTTAATTATGTTGCCAGAACAGGAAATATTGAACTTCTGAAAACACTTTTACAAAAAGGGATCAAGCCTACTGATAATGCTGTAATTCTTGCTGCTCAGGGATCCAGAAGAGAAGCAAACACAATTGAAGTTTTTAAATATTTAATTGAAGATTTAAAATTAAACCCAACAGTAGTTTCAGCCGATGGAGAAACGGTTTTACACAGTTTGGTACGTAAACCCAATCAGACTGAAATTATCAATTACTTTTTAAATAAAGGAGTTGATATCAACAAAACCGATAACGATGGAAACACAGCTTTAATGAATGCTGCCTCCGGAAGAGATACTGAAGCATTAGAATTAGTACTTTCAAAAGTAAAAGATGTAAATGCTCAAAATGCTAAAGGAGAATCTGCTTTAGCAATAGCGGTACAATCCGGAAGTCCGGAAGCAGTAACACTTTTATTAAATAAAAAAGCTGATGTATCTGTTTTAGACAAAGACAACAATAATCTGGGATATTATTTAATCCAGTCCTATCGCCCGCAAATGATGGGTGGACGCGGTCAGGAATCCGGGAACACTCCTAAAGAAGATCCTTTTGCAGTGAAATTAAAATTATTGCAAGACCACGGATTGAATTTAACTCAGGCTCAAAAAGACGGAAACACGCTGTATCATTTTGCGTTATTGAAAAATGATTTAAAATTACTTCAAAAAATCGCTTCTTTAAACATCGATATCAATGCCAAAAACAAAGATGGATTAACCGCTTTACATAAAGCAGTTATGATTGCGAAAAATGATACCCTTATCAAATATTTGTTGGAATCAGGTGCTAAAAAAGACATCAGAACCGACTTTGATGAAAGTGCTTACGACTTAGCTAAAGAAAATGAAACTTTAACCCAAAACAACATTTCAGTTGAAATTTTAAAATAATAAAATGAACTCTATTATTAAAACAGCCATAACAGGCGCATTTATCCTTCTTCTTTCTTTTCAGGCAACAGCACAAAGCAGTAAATACAAGTGTATGCTGCAAATGTCTAATTACATGGGTGAAGGCGCTTATGTAGTAGTTTCTTTGATTAATGCCAAAGGAGAATATGAAAAGACACTTTATGTAATGGGAGATGACAAAAAATGGTACAATAGTCTGAAAGAATGGCATAAATTCAATTCAAAAAAACCTTCTAATATTAGTGCTATCACGGGTGCTTCGGTTACAGGGGGCGATCGTAGTATCACCACTATAGAAATAGAAGATTCTAAGATTAATCACGGATATAAATTACGCTTTGAATCTGCTGTAGAAGATCAGAAATACCATGTTAGCGATGTAGAAATCCCTCTGACTGCAGCAGGAATTGCGGCAAAAACAGAAGGAAAAGGATACATCCGTTATGTTCGATTAAACAAAATATAATAGCAGTTCTAAATGACTCTTTCATTCTGGCGGTACTCACACCTCGCGCTGGCGGTATTTTCTGCTGCATTTTTATTTTTGGCATCCGTTACAGGTACTATACTTGCAGTAGATGCAATACAGGAGAAAATACCACCACATCGGGTGGAAAATTTTGATGATATTACATTGGGACAAACCCTGCCTGTACTACGCAAAATTTATCCCGAAATTACCGAAGTAAGTATCGACCACAATCAGTTTGTAAATTTACAGGCAATTGATAATGATGGAAACGATGTCAACGCCTATATCAATCCGCTAACAGGGAAAATCATAGGTACACCGGTAAAAAAAAGTGATTTTATTAATTGGGTTACCGGGCTGCACCGTTCTTTATTTCTACATGAAACAGGACGATTTATTATAGGAATTAATTCTTTTTTATTAGTGCTAATTACTATTTCAGGTTTTGCACTTGTCATTAACAGACAAAGAGGTTTACGCAACTTTTTTTCTAAAATCATTAAAGAATATTTTGCCCAATATTATCATGTTTTACTGGGACGTCTGGCATTGATTCCTATTCTGATTATTGCGCTTTCCGGGACTTATTTGTCTATGGAACGTTTTCATCTTTTCGAAAACAAAAATGAAAACCAAACAGAAACTCCACCAACAACTGCTGCTAAAAAAACATTAGATTTAAAAAATACTTCTTTAGCCGAGGTTACTAAAATAGAATTTCCTTTTTCAGATGATCCGGAAGACTATTATATTTTCGAACTGACAGACCGAAAAATTGAAGTCAATCAATATTCTAACGAAATTATTTCGGAAGAACTTTTCCCTGCAACTCAATTATTATCTGATTTAAGTCTGGATCTGCACACCGGAAGAGCTAACGGCATCTGGGCATTTATCCTAGGCTTAGCATCTTTAAATATCCTGTTTTTTATCTATTCCGGATTTGCTATGACATTAAAAAGAAGAGCAAGCCGGATTAAAAACAAATTCAAAGCGGAGGAAAGCAAGTACATTTTATTAGTAGGTTCAGAAAACGGAAGTTCGCTTCGTTTTGCCAATGCCATTTTGAAACAAATTACTGATAATGGTGAAAAAGCACATTTGGCACAACTCAATAACTACAGCCTTTATCCAAAAGCCGAACATTTACTGATTTTTACTTCAACTTATGGTTTGGGTGATCCTCCTTCTAATGCCGGTAAATTTGTAAATCTTTTAGAAAAATACACACAACAGCAATCCATTCATTATTCCGTGATTGGGTTTGGTTCAAAATCCTATCCTGATTTTTGTGGATATGCTAAAGAAGTGGATACCCTTTTAGCAACAAAAAACTGGGCAAATCGTTTCTTGGCATTGCACACCGTAAATGACAAATCAGCCGAAGAATTCGTAAACTGGGTAAAATTATGGAGTGCCCAAACTGGTATTGCGCTTACCACTACTCCATCGGTTTACAATCATATTCCTAAAGGATTACAGCAACTAATGGTTTTAGACAAAACAGCCATTTCAGCAACCGAAAAAACTTTCCTGTTAACTTTAAGAGCCGGAATACGAAGTAAATTCACCTCCGGAGATCTTTTAGCCATTTATCCTGCCAATGATAATCGCGAACGCTTATATTCTATTGGAAAAAAAGAAGGAAACATCCAGTTAGCCGTAAAATTACATCCTGAGGGTCTGGGTTCGGAGTTTTTATACAATCTGAAACCCGGAGATACTATTAAAGCGCAAATCATCAACAATCATGCTTTTCATTTTCCTAAAAAAACAAGTCAGGTTGCCTTAATATCTAATGGAACCGGGATTGCTCCGTTTTTGGGAATGATTACTCAAAACAGGAAAAAAGTTCCGATTCATTTGTATTCCGGCTTTCGCCAAAAAACCGACATCACTGCGAATTATGAAAAATTTGCCTCAGAAATGATACAAAAACAGTATTTATCACATTTTCATATAGCTTATTCACGTGAAGAAAACCATCATTATGTAATGGATTTAATCCAAATGGATGCTGATTTTTTTGCTGATTTACTAAAAAACGATGGAATCATTATGATTTGTGGTGCACTGGCGATGCAATTTGATGTTGAAGAAATATTAGATACTATTTGTATTTTTAAAAACAATACAACTTTATCTGCTTACAAAGCTAAAGGTCAAATCCTGACGGATTGTTATTAATTTTACGCACTCTATTTGAATGAAAACCAAATCCTTCTTAATTGTAAGCTTTTTTACTTTTCTGCTATTTGGCTTATCCTGTCATTCACAAGTTTTACGAAAAAGAACAACCTTACTTATGGGCGGACGTTTTGATATTAGCATTATTGCTAAAGATTCTCTTACTGCCGAACAAAATATTGATACTATCATTTCCGAAATCAGCCGCATTGAAAACCTCATTTCTGATTGGAAACCCAGCTCACAAGTTTCTAAAATCAATCAGAATGCCGGAATTCGTCCTGTAAAAGTAGATCCCGAAGTGTTTGAGTTAACAAAAAGAGCGCTCCATCTTTCAAAAATTACCAATGGTGCTTTTGACATAAGCTTTGCCGCAATGGACAAGATCTGGAAATTTGATGGTTCGATGACCGAAATGCCTTCGGCGGAAGCCATCAAAAAATCCGTAGAAAAAGTAGGTTATAAAAATATTGTTTTAGACAGTGTCAATTCGACTATTTTCTTAAAATTAAAAGGAATGAAAATTGGATTTGGAGCACTTGGCGAAGGTTATGCCACCCATAAATGCCAACAAATGATGCTGACCAAAGGAATTCAATCGGGAATTATAAATGCTACAGGCGACATGAGTGTCTGGGGAACACAGATTAACGGAAAACCATGGAATATTGGTATTACAAATCCTTTTGAACCAAGCCAGATTTTCGCCGTTGTTACTTTAAAACAAGGAGCTGTGACTACCTCCGGCTCTTATGAAAAGTTTGTAATTTTTAATGGAAAACGGTATTCTCATATCATTAATCCGGCTACCGGCTATCCATCGACAGGTTTGTGCAGCGTAACGGTTTTTGGTCCAAATGCTGAAACAGCTAATGGTTTTAGTACTTCGGCAATGGTTCTTGGAGAGAAACAGGCTGAGGAATTTTTAAAAAATTATCCTGATTATTATTACATTATGTTTACCGACTCCGGTAAAATGATTAAATCAAAGAATTTCCCTAAACATCATTTTAAAAGGTATAAATAGTATGTTTTTATTATCTTTTCAGTAAAATAATTGATATGATAATTAAAAAAGCAGCTCCTGAAGATTCTAAATCAATTGCTCCTTATTTATTGCTGGCAATGGAAAGTATTATTTATACATTCATCGGAGAAAAAAATCCTGCAAAAGCAACTGAATTTTTACTTTATTTTATAGAGAAAGAAAACAATCAGTATTCTTATCAGAATTGTTGGGTTGTGGAAGATCAAAATCAAATTATTGCGGCTGTCAATATTTATGACGGGGAAAAACTGAAAGAATTAAGAAAACCCGTTACAGACTATATAAATAAGCAATATGGACAAAATTTAAATATTGAAGACGAGACAGAAAGTGGCGAATATTATATTGATACTTTAGGTGTAAATCCTCAATATCAGGGAAAAGGTATTGGATCTGAGCTATTGCGTTTTCTTACAAAAGAATACAGCAAGTACAATCTCCCTTTAGGTCTGCTGGTGGATACAGAAAATCCGCTGGCAAAAAAATTATATTTAAAACTTGGTTTTGAATCAATAGGAAGAAAAAAATTAGCCGGGAAAGAAATGGATCACCTGCAAATAAAACCATTTTAAAATTGGAACTTATTTCATAATCATACATTATTTATTTTTCAATTTAATGGTCCATTCAAAATCCATTTCAGAAACGGATTCTCCTTTTTCATTTGTTCCAACAGATTTTAGCCAGAAAGTTTGTCCTTCTCCTGTACTTATCGTTTGATTGACTGCATTTTCAATTTCATTGTTATTTTGGCAAGTAAAAGTAATTCTGCCCGTTGCTTTTTTAGAAAAACTGCTTTTATTAGCAGCCACCAGCATAGCAATATTTTGCCTGCTGTTTTGAATATGGAGCATAACTAAGGCTCCGGTGGATAATTCGGCAGCCATTGCCTGAACAGCAAAATACATCGAATTAAAAGGATTTTGATTTATCCACCGGTGCTTTACTGCTACAACACATTTATTATATACAATCTCTTTCACCCTCACTCCGCAAATAAATGCTGAAGGTAATTTGAATAATAAAAAACGATTAAAATGGGCAGCCGAAAGTTTCATTGTCTTTGATTTTGAACCAATATACAAAATAATCACAACTTTTGAATTCATTATTAAAAGTTAAAAATATGTTAATTTTAAGTACTTTGTAATACATAATACCTTTCTAAAGACATATATTTGTATAAGAAATTACTAAAACTGATAAAAATGGAAACCAATAGTAACAAAACCACTGCAGCAATAACTCATTTGAGTGCTTTAACGCAGTACTTCATCCCTTTTGGAAATTTTATTTTTCCAATTATAATCTGGAGCAGTAAAAAAGAACAATCTGAATTTATTGACTATCACGGAAAACAACTGCTTAATTTTCAATTGAGTATTTTTATTTATTCCTTAATTCTGGGAATCATAGCAATACCGGTATTGCTCTTTTCTCTTTTTAACGGAGTTTCCCTAGACGCACTGATTAATGACAATGATTTTATATTGTCTCAACTGGATTTAGATAATTTAATTGGGGAAATAACTTTTGGTATTCTACTGCTGATAGCTTTCTTTCTGTTAAAAGTTTTTGAGTTTTTCTTACTAATCATTGCTGCTATAAATGCGTCAAACGGAGAAAGATATAAATACCCTATTACAATAAATTTCATTAAATAAGAAACTCATGATATTTATTCATAAAAAACAATCAAATTCAATAACAAAATAAAATCATATGAACATTGAAAACACAAAAGCCCAGATGCGAAAAGGTGTTCTCGAGTTTTGCATCTTATCTGTCTTAAAACAGAAGGATGCCTATACATCCGAAATATTGGAAACCTTAAAAAACGCAAAACTGTTAGTCGTTGAAGGAACTATTTATCCTTTATTAACACGACTAAAAAATGACGGATTGTTAAATTACCGCTGGGAGGAATCCACTTCAGGACCACCCCGAAAGTACTATGGTCTCACTGAAACAGGACAGACTTTTCTGGACGAACTGAATGGAACCTGGACCGAATTATCCAATGCCGTAAACCTAATCACAAATCAAAAAACGGAGTCATGAATAAAACTGTAAACATCAACTTAGGCGGAATGTTCTTCCATATTGACGAAGATGCATACCAAAAACTATCTCGCTATTTTGACGCAATTAAGCGCTCACTTTCAAATTCATCCGGAAAAGATGAAGTTATCAAAGATATTGAAATGAGAATAGCGGAGTTACTGAATGAAAAACTAAAAAATGATAAGCAGGTAGTTATTTTAAATGATATTGATGCCATTATTGCTGTGATGGGACAACCCGAAGATTATATCATTGAAGACGAACCACAATCATTTGAAAACAGACAATATAACACTGCAACTAAATCTAAAAAACTATATCGCGATGGCGAAAAAGGAATGATTGGTGGTGTTGCTTCCGGATTGAGTTACTATTTTGGGATTGATGCAGTCTGGATTCGAATTATATTAGTACTCTTTATCTTTGCCGGTTTTGGAACAGGAATAATCGCCTATATCATTTTGTGGATTGTAACTCCTGAAGCAAAAACTACATCCGAAAAGCTGGAAATGACCGGAGAAGCTGTCAATATTTCGAATATTGAAAAAAAAGTGAGACAGGAATTTGAAAATGTTTCTGAAAAAATAAAAAATGCTGATTATGACAAATATGGAAATCAGATCAAAACAGGTGCTAACAGAGTGGGAAACTCATTAGGAAATTTTATCATCGGTTTTTTTAAAATAATCGCTAAGTTTCTAGGACTTTTCTTAATCATAGCAGGTCTTAGCACACTGGCCTTTTTACTGATTGGTGTTTTTACTTTAGGAACAAATACTTTTATTGAACTTCCGTGGCAGGGATTTGTGGAGACAGGCAATTTTACGGATTATCCTATTTGGGTTTTTGGACTACTGATGTTTTTTGCAGTAGGGATTCCGTTCTTTTTCCTGACTTTATTAGGTTTTAAACTATTGGCTCCTAATACAAAATCAATTGGTTCTATTGCTAAATACACTTTACTGGCTCTTTGGATTATCGCTGTTTCATTAGTTATTGCTCTTGGAATCAAGCAGGCCTCAGCTTTTGCAATGGATGGTCGTATAGTTAAAAAAGAAACTCTTAATCTAGCTGCAAAAGATACTTTGTTTGTCAAATTCAAACACAATGATTTTTTTGCCAGAGATATACATGATCGTTCTGAATTTAAAATTACTACAGATTCTACGAATAACGATGTGATTTATTCGAATGAGGTGCGTTTTCGAATAAAAAAATCAAACGAAAATTATTCGTATATCCAAATTGAAAAAGAAGCTAAAGGGAAATCATTTTCCGAAGCCAGAAAAAATGCGGATCAAATTAATTATCACTATAAAGTTATTGGAAACCAACTCATTTTTGATAATTATCTGTTAACCGAATTAAGAAATAAATACCGCAACCAGCGTATCGAAATTGTCCTGTTTCTAACCGAAGGAACTGTTTTTAAAACAGATTCTTCCGTTAATGATTACGACCGTTCAGACAATGATTTTTTTGACCTGGATCATGACATTAACGAACCTTTATATAAAGTAGGAGCTTTTGAAGTGTCGTGTTTAAATTGTACTGAAACTGACATGGAGAATGACAATGAATCCTCGTCAATAACTATCAATAAAGATGGAATTACAGTAAAAAATGACAGTGTAAACGGGGTTTCTAAACTAAAAGTAGATAAAAACGGTATCATTATTAAAACCAATTAGTTATGCTCAAAACCAAATTCCATCCCTTGCTTTTGTTTTCATTTATAATACTATTATGCACTTCCTGCATTAATTATGAAAGAAATGAAACTATAAAAACAGTAAAATCATCAGGAAATATAACTCATGAAACCAGACATCTTAACGAAGATTTTAATAAAATAAATGTGAGTAGCGGAATCAATGTAATCATTGAACAGTCTGATAATACTGAAATTACTGTTATTACTGATGAAGATTTTCAAAAAAAAATAAAAACAAAAGTAGAAAACGGGACTTTGTATGTGTCGAATACCACCAATACAACTACATTTAAATTTTTTGGTTACAAGCGTACCAGAATACACGATGCAGCTACTAAAAAAGTGATTATTAAACTACCAGTCATTCATAAACTGGAAGCTAATTCGGCATCAAAAATAGAAAACAAAGGAATTTTAAGAGGGGACCATATCGCATTAAAATCCTCTGCTGCTGCAGAAATTAAACTAAACTTAGAATTTGAAAAAATTGAGTCTGAATCCAGTAGTGCCGGTAAAATTGATTTAAAAGGAATGGCTCTTGATTTACTTACATATACCTCAAGTGCAGCCAAAACCGATGCGGAAGACTTACTTGTAAATAATATTATTGCAGAAGCTTCTTCAGGTTCCAAAATAAATGTATATCCTATAGTAAGCCTAAAAGCAAAAGCCAGTAGCGGAAGTAAAATCACCTATTACAACAAACCCCAACAAATTGAAAAAACAACAAATTCCGGGAGTAAAATTAGCTTTGACTAACAAATAATTTGGATTAAAAACAGATATCGCCTCCTGAAAAGAGGCGATTTTTTTATATTTGTATATAAACATATTATCAAACATGAAAAAAATCAGTATCGTCCTTTTAGTCTTTTTATCCACAACTCTTGTTTTTGCACAAAAAAAAGATAAGATAAGCGGATCAAAAAACATCGTAAAAAAACACAAAAACATAGGGAATTTCAATAGTATTGAAGTTGGAGACAATCTAGAAATTTCATTAGAAAGAGGCGAATTTCCCGGAATCGAAATTCAAGCCGATGACAATTTAATGGATATTATCGCTGTTGAGGTTACAGATCATGTGTTACGTCTTTCCACGTCTAAAAGAATTGTAAAAAGTAAATCATTAAAAGTAAAAGTTACCTATACGGCTCAATTCAATACTATTGTATCCAAAAATGATGCTGTTGTTAATGCAATTCAGGAAATAATAACAGATAATTTTACTATTAAAACCTTTGACGATTCAAAAATATTAATGAATGCCAGCACCAAAGTTTTTGATTTACAGGCTGATGGTGATTCGGAAATTGAATTGAATTTAAAAAGTGAAACTATAAAAATTGAAATGAGTAAAGATTCGGAATTAAAATCTTTACTATCAACGGATAATTTAGCTTTAGATATGTATCAGGATACAAAAGCTGAAATTGAAGGTGAGGCTAAAAGCAGTCTTATTCGCTTAGCAAATGACTGTGAACTGGAAGCTTCTAAATTGGAGATAGATAAAATTGAATTAATTACGGAAGGAAAAAGCAAAGCTGCCGTAAATGCAAAAAAAGATATTGTTATCACTGCCAGCGAAGAAACAGAAACAGAACTTTACGGAAATGCAAAACTTGTAATGAATAAGTTTACTGATAAAGCAAAAATTTCTAAAAAATAAGTTTATAAAATATGCTATTAAAAAAGGCTGTTTTCAAACAATGGAGTGAAAACAACCTTTTTTTTTGTAATCAATTAAAATAAAGTTATTCTTTAGCAGCTAAATATCTTTCCGCATCAAGAGCAGCCATACAGCCTGTTCCCGCAGCAGTAATTGCCTGACGGTATACATGATCAGCAGCGTCACCGGCTACAAAAACTCCTTCAATATTAGTTTTAGAAGTTCCCGGTGTATTGATAATATAACCTGTTTCGTCTAATGTTAAATACTCTTTAAAAATATCCGTATTGGGCTTATGACCAATTGCGACAAAGAAACCTGTTGCCGGAATATCATACGTTTCATTTGTTGCTTTATTTAACACTTTGACAGCTTCAACTACCTGACCGTCGCCTAAAACTTCAACAGTATCATGATTGAGCAAAATTTCGATATTTTCTGTTTTACGTACACGTTCTTCCATGATTTTAGAAGCTCTGAATTTTTCACTTCTCACTAACATGGTTACTTTCTTACAAAGCTTTGATAAATAATGCGCTTCTTCACAGGCAGAATCTCCTGCTCCCACAATTACTACTTCCTGATTTCTATAGAAAAAGCCATCACAAACAGCACAAGCCGAAACTCCGCCACCCATTTGTAAATAATGCTGCTCAGAAGCCAAACCTAAATATTTAGCTGAAGCACCGGTTGATATAATTACTGTTTCACAGTGTAATTCGATAGCATCATTAATCCATACTTTATGAATATCTCCTGAAAAATCAACTTTAGTCGCCCATCCGTCACGGATATCAGCTCCAAAACGTTCTGCCTGTTTTTGTAACTGTACCATCATTTCGGGACCGGTAACTCCATCAACATATCCTGGAAAATTTTCTACTTCATTAGTAGTGGTCAATTGACCTCCAGGCTGCATTCCCTGGTATAAAACCGGATTCATATTGGCTCTGGCCGCATAAATAGCTGCAGTATAACCTGCCGGTCCGGAACCTATAATAAGGCATTTTATTTTTTCGATTGTATCAGACATAATAAATTAAGTTTAATTTTAAAACATCACAAAAGTAAGTTTTTATTATTGGAAAATTAAACTTCAACAATCAGTTTTTATTATTCTGAGATAGATAAGTATTTCATGAAATCATGGATTATAAATCAAATCCATAAGCTAATCGCACCATAATCTGTCCTAATCCGTCATCTGCTACATTATCTTTAATAACCGGAAAATCTTTCAGGAATTCATACCTTAAACTGATGTCAACATATTTAGTAGCATATCCCAGACTGGGGCAAAAAAGAAGAGAATTATCACTATAGGCTTTAGTAGTTGAAAATGCACCACCAAATTCTCCCATGACATAAAATTCATTACTAAAAATAAAGGTTTTATATCCTACTTTGACAGGAATATAGCCAAAATTAGTTCCTCCGTCTTCTACGAATAAATTGTTGTAACCTGTTGTTAAACAAATAGAATAGGTTTCAGATATATTATACTGAAGTCTTGCATCAGCTCCCAGATTAAAAGTATAGGGATCATTAAAAGGCAGACCGGCGTTGAGTCCAAATCCTAATTTAAAATTGCGGTTGTAATTTTCTGACTGTAATTGAGCTGAAGCATAATTACTAAAAAGGAATACCATTAGTATTCCTAAAATGTTAATTGTTTTTTTCATATTTATTAGGGATTAGGATTTGTTTTTTTGGCAATAAAACTTGTCATGCCATATTGTAAAATATAGCCGGCAATTTTTTTAAAAAAGGAGTTTGATTTCCCTAATAGTAGTTTTTTAGATAGGTAACCACCTGCTATACTCACTACAATTTGCAACAAATTTGACTTCAAATCCGGCGCATTGTTAAAATCTTCAACGGTTTCTCTGAGTATGTTTACAGGTTTTATACTTTCATAAGTAGTTGCTAACTGCTCTTTTAACTCTTCCAGCTTCAAATCCCTATCCATTTCTAAACGAGCAATTGCTTTATCTAATTCTGTATTTTGATTTTTATAGACTGCCATCCTGATTAGGTTTAGAGTTAACTGATAGTGATTTCTTTTTTAATAATTTTGCAATAACAACATTGGTTAAGGGCTCTTTTATTATTTTGTCTCTGTAAGAATGTAAGATTATTGCAGCCATTAAATAAATACCTGAAACAACTAAGAATCCCAGGTATTCCTGTCCTAACAATTCACCTAAATACAAGCTTAAAGCAATACTAAAAAACAAAATAAATATTGCAACAATCATAATTACTACTAATCTTGCTAATATAGAGGAAATAACATCTGCTGTTTTATCAACTGCATTTAGCTTTGCTAATTCGATATTGATTTCTGCATAATCTTTAGCTTTTTTATAAAGCAGTTCTATGTTTGTTGCAATTGTTTCCATTATATATGCTATTTAATATTATTCTTTGCTGTATCTAATTCTCTATTTACAGTATTAATACCATTTACAGCCATATCTTCTCCTTTATTAATTAAAGAATTGCATTTTTCCGATACAGTGTCCAGCACTCCGTTAAAGCTTTCAAATGCTTTGTTTTTAACATCGTTGCTCTTTTGAGCAATTTTTTTTCTTGTATTTGTTCCTTTATCCGGAGCAAATAAAATTCCTAATGCAGTTCCTATTGCAACTCCGCCTAATACACCGATAATTGTTTCATTTGTTTTCATCTTTGTTTTTTTTAATAATTTAACGAATGTTTATATATAACTCAATAGAATAAACTTAACTTACTTTTTAATTAGCTTTTTCAACAGCCTTTAATAAATATAAAAAAACTGTCAGTCTAATTTTCTATTCTAATGTAACCTCATTGAGATAGTAGTTATGTGTTTTACAAAGATGCGATTCATTGACTCTAAGTTTCTTATAAAATATTTTAGATTTTTTACAGAATTTGCATTTTATTTGTAAAGCTCATACTTTTTGCATTTCCTTTGTAGATCTCATGTCTTAGTCAGAATAAAGACAAACTAAAAAAACAAAAGCGATTAAAACATAACCACTACGTTTAAAAAAATAAAAAACGACCGGTATAAAACAATTTATATGAGTAGCAAAAACAATAAAAGAATTACATTAATAGTGCTCATAGGCAGCTTTTTAATCGTTGGATTTTTTATCACCCAGTGGTGGGTAAAAAATTACATAAAAGATTTCCTTTCTGATAAAACTCCTTCACTTTTTACCGTTGAATATTCAGATTTGGATTTTAGTTTATTACAAGGAAATATTGTTTTGTACCATCCTTCTGTCAAAATAAAAGACAGTGTGGTTTCAAAAAACCATACTTATTTACAGCTCGAAGAAATCCAGCTGAAAGGAATTGGTTATTGGAATTTATTATTTAATAACACGGTTTCGTTAAGCAATTTAACTTTAACAAATCCAAAAATCAATCACTATCCTTACCATCGTATTGTTTCGAAAAAAGACAAAAAAAAACAGCCTGAAAAGGGAATAAAAACAATAACCATTAACGACCTCAATATTATAAATGGTGATTTGAGCGTAATGAAAAACAAAACCGATTCAATATCCGTTTCTGTTTCGTCTTATGATTTAAAAGCTTCAGGTCTCAAATTAAATTTACAAACATTAGCTACCGTACCTTTTGTTTATACCCGTTTTTATGTCAAAGCAAAAAACATTGTTCTAAATCATAGTGATTATGAAAGTTTTAAAATAGACAGCATCAACAGTATTAAAAACAATGTGGTTATAAAAAATTTGCAACTCATTCCTAAGTACACCAAACAGGAACTTTCTAAGCATTTAAAAAAAGAACGAGATCACATGCAATTAAAAATTCCGGAAATTGTTATAAATGAACCCGATATTAATTATGCCGGCAATCGTTTGGGAATTACTACCGAATCGGTTGAAATTACTGAACCAAATCTGGAAATTTACCGGGATAAATTAATTGCCGATGACCTCACTGTTAAACCCTTATACAGTAAATCGTTAAGAAAATTAGGGTTTAATCTCGATATCCGCCAAACAAAAATAAAGAATGGCTATATTTCGTATGCTGAATTAGTGGAAGCTGATAAAAATGCCGGCAAAATATTCTTCAAAAATGTAAATGCTGTAGTTGCTAATATTTGTAATTTAAAAGATGCTAAAAAAACAGAAATTAAAATACATTCTAAATTTATGGGCGAAGCTCCTCTGGAACTTAACTGGAGTTTTGATGTAAACAATCAGGCAGATGCGCTATATGTATCCGGTTCTATTATGAATTTGCCTGCTCCTGTTTTAAATCCCTTTTTTAAACCTAATTTAAATGTAATTACCGAAGGAACTCTTCAGCAGATGTATTTTACTTTTAGTGGGGATAATATAAAATCATCGGGAACCATGAAAATGAAATATGAAGATTTTAAATTCAATATATTACGTAAAAAAACGTCTAAAATAAATAAATTCCTCACGGCAATAGGCAATATTTTTATTAAAGACGGTGATAAGAACACTAATCCTCAAGGTTTCAGGTATGGCACGATTGAAGCAGAACGGGATCCGACAAAGTCATTTTTTAATTACCTCTGGATTAATGTAAAGAGTGGCGTAATCAGTACGCTAACAGGAGACGGTAAAAAAGAATAACAGCTATAATCATTCTAAAACTGAATTATTTTAATGAACAGTAACAATCATACCAGAAGAGCCATATTAGGCGGACTTATCTCATTATTTATAATTCTTTTGGGAAGTTTACTTCTGGGAGAATTAAGTGGTTATGAAGCTAAAATACTGATACAAAAATCGCTGTCGGGTCTTAACACGCTATGCAATACAATAGCCTTAGCATCAGCTACCATTTTAGCGTTATTATTGACTGTTTTGAGCATTAGTTCTAATTCAAAACCCAAACTAAAAAAAGATCATTACATTCATATTCTTCAAATAGCAAAATTAGATACTGCTGTTTTTATTGCTTCCGTTATTTCTTTTTTAATACTCAACTTACCTATCACAGAGTCAGATAATGTCCCTGATAACTGGTACAATTACATCTATTATTCTTCATTAAGTATTTCAAGTATTCTAAGCTCCGGATTAATTGTGGTGGTGTTAATGCTGTATAACATCATTGTGGATATGATAAAAATAATTGGTCTAAAAATGTATGACCATCCTTTATCTGCTATTGATAAAAATGACGAAGTCGCTGATGAATAATTATTACAGAAAAATATAGTTTTTTACGTAAAACCATTCCGTGATTTCAAATCGGCATCTTTGCTGATTTCAGGCAGATACTTTTCATCTGTTTCAAAAGAGCAAAATTTAATCTGATTGGGTTAACAAATTTCTCTTTAAGGCTAATGACAGTTTTTTATTATATATAACTTAGCCTTAACGGATAGTAAATCCTGTGTGTCAATTAATTTTTAACAACTCTATTAAAAACCAATAGGATGGTGTAACAGTAACAAATTTTTAAATCATGAAACGTAATACAACTATAAGAACCAAGGCAAGTATTAAAGCCTTTAAAGACGAAAGTCTGAAAAACACTACTGCTTTTAGCAAAAGTTCCAAAACATTACCTAAAATACAATTTATAGCTACTTATCCTCCCAGAGAATGCGGGATTGCAACTTATACGTATGATTTGAAAAATGCGCTGGAAAACAAATTTGATCGCTGTTTTGATATAAAAATTTGTGCTGTAGAATCTAATACCGAAAGCCATACTTACATTACAGAAGATGTTAATATGGTTTTGAATACCGATGATTCCGAATCTTTCCGGACGATTTCCGACAAAATCAATTCTGATAAAGACACTAAAATCGTGATGATTCAGCATGAATTTGGTTTATTTAAAAACAATGAAGAAACTTTTATTACTTTTTTAAAAGACATTACAAAGCCAGTAATTATTGCTTTTCATACGGTATTGCCACATCCAAATAAAGATTTGGAGAAAAACGTAAAAGACTTAGTTGCAGTGGCAAAAATGGTCACTGTTATGACCAAATCTTCTTCTGATTTACTGAATGATACTTATGGAGTTCCTTTAGACAAAATAAAAATAATTCCTCATGGAACCCATTTAGTAAAACATCAGGACAAGGCTTTTCTCAAAGAGAAATATAATATTTCAGACAGAAAAGTTATTGCTACATTTGGCTTTTTAGGTCCTGGAAAAAGTATCGAAACAACGCTGGATGCTTTGCCTGCTATAATAAAAGTGCATCCTACAATTATGTTTCTTATTGTAGGTAAAACCCACCCTACACTGTTTAATAATGAAGGAGATGCTTACAAAGATTTTTTACAACAGAAAGTAGAAGCATTAAAATTAGAAAATCATGTCAGTTTTGTAAATAAATTTGTTCCTCTTTCTGAATTATTAGAATACCTGCAACTATCAGATTGTTATGTATTTACTTCTAAAGATCCTAATCAGGCTGTCAGTGGCACTTTCTCCTATGCCGTGAGTTGCGGATGCCCTATAGTCTCCACTCCTATTCCTCATGCTACAGAAGTGTTGCAACAGGGAAATGGCCTGTTATTTGATTTTGGAGATGCTGCCCAACTGGCAGAAAAAGTAAATAAACTTCTGGATGATGATGCTTTAAGACATGATATGAAAATGAAAGGACTGCATACCTCAGCTGCTACGTCCTGGGAAAACTCGGCAATATCACACGCACAGCTTTTCTCTGAATTAATAAAGAAAAGTTTTAAATTAAAATATAAAAAGCCTGAAATTAATCTGAACCATTTGCGGGCAATGACTACGGATATAGGAGTTATTCAGTTTTCAAAAATCAATACACCGGATATTGATTCCGGATACACATTAGACGATAATGCCCGGGCATTGATAGCAGCCTGTGATCATTACAAAATAACACAAAGCGACGCTGATTTAAAATTAATAGAAACCTATGCCAATTTTATTTTAAAATGCCAGCGTGACAACGGACTCTTCCTTAATTATGTAGACAAGGATAAAAAGTTTACAAAGCAAAATGAAGATGAAAATCTGGAAGATGCTAACGGAAGAGCTATCTGGGCATTGGGCTACACCTATTACCTGATGGAAGAAGATGTCGATCTAGATGCTACTTTATTGCAAAACATTTTGTTTGCTATCACACAGTTTAATTTAAAAATACATTTATTTAAATCCCCAAGGGCACTGGCATTTGCTATAAAAGGATTGTACTTTTTTAATGTAAAACTCAACAACACAAAAATTATCGGGATTATAAATAATCTGGCAAATAAACTTGTTGATTTGTATAATTTTCATTCGGAAGAAACCTGGAACTGGTTTGAAAATTACCTCACTTATGCCAATAGTGTATTACCTGAAGCTCTATTATATGCCTGGAAAGCTACGGGAGAATTAAAGTTTAAAGCTATAGCAAAAGAAACTTTTGATTTTTTACTTTCTAAAATTTTCAAAAAAGACAGTATCCGGGTAATCTCTAACCAAAGCTGGCTTATTAAAGGTTTTGATGAAAAACTGATTCTGAATGGCGGAGAGCAGCCCATTGATGTGGCCTATACTATACTGGCATTAAAACAATTCCACCAGGCATTTCCTTCAAAAGGCTATGACGATAAAATGGAGATCGCTTTTAGCTGGTTTCAGGGTAACAATCAATTAAAACAGATTATTTACAATCCCTGTACAGGAGGCTGTCATGATGGTTTAGAGAGCTCTAATGTGAATTTAAATCAGGGTGCCGAATCTACTATAAGCTATTGTCTGGCACGGTTTGCCTTTGAAGACATTGTTTAATTCAAAAAGAGATGCCGTTAAATTTATTTTTAACGGCATCTCTTTTTTTATACTTTATATTAAACTTATTTTGCTTTAAGTGCAGCTAATAAATCATCCATATTTACAGTAACGTAAGATGAAGCATAATCAGAAACAGCATAAGGCAGAATTAAATGATTGTTATGTATAATACTACCGCAGGAATACACCACATTTGGTACATATCCTTCTCTTTCCTCTTCCAGAGGAGAAAGTAACGGTTCTTTTAAACGGCCTATTTCTATAGTAGGATCTTCTAAATCCAATAAAGAAGCACCAATACAATAGCGTCTCATTGCTCCAACACCGTGCGTGATTACTAACCATCCTTCCTCTGTATAAATAGGAGAGCCACAATTTCCTATTTGGGTGAATTCCCAAGGATATTTGGGTTCCTGAATTTTTATCGGA
The DNA here is from genome assembly GCF_046000495.1 of Flavobacterium plantiphilum. Classification (NCBI taxonomy): domain Bacteria; kingdom Pseudomonadati; phylum Bacteroidota; class Flavobacteriia; order Flavobacteriales; family Flavobacteriaceae; genus Flavobacterium; species Flavobacterium plantiphilum. Next base: position 208,284 of record NZ_JBELQA010000004.1, on the reverse strand, counting down.
TCATTCCACAACGTAATTCTGTCTGAATAAAACAGGTAATTATTTACTCCGTCAATTCGGGCTAACATAGCATATTTTCCTTTAATTTTTCTGGGGAAAAGGGCAAAATTTTTATTTTGTGCACCATCACCATGCATCGGCATAATCCGGAAATTTATAAAATCTTCTGTGGTTAGCAATTTAGGAAGTATTGTAAAACCATCATAAGCGGTGTAAGTGGCATAAATTTTTTCGGTTCCGTCATCTTCGGTAAAACGTACAAACCGGGCATCTTCAATTCCGCGACTCTCCGCTGAAGAAATAGGAAATATAACCCTGCCGGAAATTTTAGAATTTTCATTAAATTCCACATCATAATAAGAATCTACCAGCCAGGTCATTTCTTTAAGCGCTTTTCTCTTTGATTCGTCAATGTCCATCTTTAATATATTTCTGACCGCTTCTTTCAGTTCAAAATATTCAAATCTGTCCGGTAAAGAATCCATAATGGGCAATGAATATTCTTTTGGAATATGCATTTCGTCCATCTTTTTTATAAACCGTTTTTTATTATATGCCTTTTTCTTTTTTATGGTGGGAAGATGAATAAACTTATTCACTTCCGTCATTTTTAAATTATTGGAAGCATCCAGTATTCCTTTTCTAAAAACAATAGACGATAAATGTCCTTCTCCTGTGGCTCTGAAAGATATAATAACTCTTTTTTCACCTTCGGCCAAAAAAGACTGGTCAAAATCTTCAATTATCGAAGGATTAAAAAGTGCCGCAGACTCAATCGAATATTCCATTGTGCTATACGACCCAATCAGAAGGCGACGTTCCAGAGAAAGATCCTTATAATTGATTCCTATTTGTTCTTCAATCAAATTTTTATAGTTATCCGCATGTTTCAAGAAAATTTCCGAAATATTCCTGTGCCTTCCTATAAATCCTTTAAAAGTAACATCGAGTTCATGCATTACTTCTGCTTCAGACAGACGCATTATCCGGTTTACTAAATTAATAGTTCTGGCATCGCCATTATTAAAAAAACGGGCTACTACCCTGCTGGAGTCTGGTTTAAAATATATTTTTTTTCGGGTTACAGGAACTGACATAGTATAATTTTAATATTAATGTTTACTCAAAATTCAGACTGATTATTAAAGTTAAGTATTTTATATAAACAAATTTTATAAATTAATAAATAAAAAACTGTCTGTAAATCAGACAGTATGTAAAATCTAAAATATTGTAAAAGAAGTTCAGATAATCTTTTAATGTTTTAATAATGCTGTTTTTTTTTATTACCAGCTTAAAGGTATTTTTTAAAAAAACGAAAGATTAATCTCAAAAATAAAATTCTTAACCCAAATGAGAACTTTTATAATAGTTGAATAAGTACAGAATTGCTGCAATAAGATTATTTTTTTGTGTTTTTAAGTCAAACAAACAACAATCTGATTATTATATTTGATATGACTGTCCTTAAACCTTAACATCCTCTTCAGAGATATACCATACTAAACCAATGCAAAAAATGATTTCTAAAAAAGGACACTTCCAACAATTAATTACGGAGCCGGAAAACATTGTTTCCCAATATAACCTGGTATATGCTCAGGAAGAAGATTTTCTGATAATCAGAAAGAAACAAGGTAAGGGATTTTGTTATTTAAAGAATAATACACCTCTCAAAAAAAAGACCGATTTAAAACGTATTAAAGACTTAGTAATTCCGCCTATGTGGGAAAACGTTAAAATCAGTTGTATAAAAAACAGCCATTTACAAGCTGTAGGGCGTGATAACAAAAACAGAAAGCAGTATTTATATCATGAAGACTGGAAGAGAATAAGAAATAATACCAAGTTTTATAAAATGTATTCTTTTGGTAAAAAACTGCCGCTGATAAGAAAACAAGTTGACAAAGATCTGGAAAAAAAAGGATGGCCTAAAGAAAAAGTGGTAGCCTTGATTATCCGGTTAATGGAAGAAACTCACATTCGTATAGGAAACAGCTATTACGAAAAAACCAATCGGACATACGGACTGACTACCCTGAGAAAACGACATATAAATATTTACAAGGACAAAATGCGAATTGAATTTGTGGGGAAGAAAGGGAAAGAACACAGCATTACTATCCGCAACAAAAAATTAATCCGATTAGTCAACCGCTGTGAAGAACTTCCGGGATGGGAATTATTTAAATTTATTGATGAAAACGGTGAACGTAAAATAATCAAAAGCAACCACATTAATGAATACCTGCAGGCTATTTGCGGAAAAATTTTTACTGCCAAAGATTTTCGAACCTGGTCTGCTTCATTGTCATTTTTTAATACTTTATCAGAACTGGATAAAGCTGAAACCGAAAAAGAAATAAAAGAGAATATTTTAAAAGGATATGAAATGACTGCATCAGCTTTGGGAAATACTAAAACCGTTTGCAGGAAATATTATATTCATCCCATTATTGTGCAGGCATATCAGGACAAACAATTATATAAATCATTTGACAGAATTAAAAATAATAGCAATGTTAACCCTTATTTTTCTCCATCAGAAAAAGAGATTCTGAAACTATTTAAAACCTACACACCTGAATTTCAGACAGACAATTTAATTTAGTTTTGTTGCAAAAAACAGAGAAGGATCATTAGGAATCCTTCTCTGTTTTTTACTATTTGTGTATTTTACAACTTTTTTCTGTACGGAATTATTTTTCCGGGCTGTAAAGATTCAACCCAAGAAAATCTCCCAAATACATGTTTATATTTTGACAAGCAAAGTAATTTTATTCAATTATCTTCCTCTGATTATTGATATAAGAAACAATATGATAAAAATAAAGAATAAAACTTTTGCGATACTTGCCGCTCCGGCTGCTATTCCTCCAAATCCTAAGACTCCGGCAATGATAGCTAAAATGATAAATATAACTGTCCAACGTAACATAATTTCTATTTTTTAAGTTAATACTACTTAAATAAAACCTCCATTTTTGAGGTTTATTTTGTTTGTTATATCTCAAATTTAGAGTAAAAATACTGTTATAGTTAACTCTAATAAGATAAATTGTAACCCAATAAATTAATATGATAATACTTTATAAAAAAAGAGGAAAACTAATTTCCTCTTTTTTTATAAAGTATATGCAGGAAATTTAATCTCTTAAATCTTCCAGCTTTTTTATGGCATCGAGACCGTTTTCTATCAATTCCTTGTGATTCAGTAAAACGGCACGAATACCTATCGGTACGGTTTCTACACTGAGAATATCATTATAATCATCTAATAAAACCTTTTCACCATTAATCGCTTCTTCCAGCATCGATTCCTCATTGTCAAAAGAAAATAATGATTTTATTTCCATCCAGGCTCTGTGTGCAGCACCGGCAACACTTCCGCTATTATCATCATGAACCTCATAAGTATTGAGTACATTATTAAGTTCATGGCTAAACTTTTCTCTCTCCAGAGATTTTTTTTCAAAAAACTTTCTTAAAAACTGATGGTCAGTATGTGTAGAAGCTTTTTTAAAACCTTTTTCACCATCATGAATTCTTTCTAAGAGATTGTTTAGTTTATTTTTTAAATCTGCTGTATACTTTTCCATAATTCTAAATTTTAAAGATTCGACTTTATTTGAATTTTTATTTAAACAGGGATCTTTTTCACCTCATCCATTCTTTCCCAATTTCTGTGTTGGGCAATAGCGTCAATAAAAACCTGAGCTTTCTGATTGATACAGACAGCTTTGTCTTTTTTACAACTCACCATATAAGTGGCATCAAGTAAATCCTCTCCTTCATTATCTGCGGCTATTGCTTTACAGTGCATAAAAGCTTCGTTTATGAATTTTATAAATTTAGCTTCTGTTTTTAATTTGTCTATTGATTTTGTCCCGCCTGGAATGTACACTGCATCATATAGAACACTTTCGGTAGTTAGTATTGCTGCGTCTACCTTATGTTCCATATTTTCATCACACATTACTTTTCCTCCGTGAGGTGCTACAATTTTTACCATAGCCCCTTCGGTAGTTAGCGCATCGTTCATTTTTTTGAAATTTTCCATGGAAAAGCCATCTGCAACCAGAACAGCAACTTTACGGCTGACAATGCTGTCAAATTTAGTATTAGCCTGACTTAAACGTGGAGAAGCATCCAGATAATTTTTCTTTTTTGGAGGCTGATGCTTTTCTACATCTGCATCAGCACCAATTGCCTGATTTACGGGTTGTTCCACTGACTTAGGTATTTCAAGACCTAATCCGGCAGCCACTTTTTGGGCTAACTCTTTATCAATCTGAGCAATAATCCAAAGCATGCGTTCCTGAATAGGTTGTTGCTGGCATTTACCCAACTCAAAAGTATAAGCATCTACTACGTGCTGTTGTTCCCATTTAGACAAGCTTCTGTAAAATAATGCCGGCTGGGAAAAATGATCATTAAAACTTTCGCTTCGGGTTCTGATTTTTTTTGCATCTATTCGTTCTTCATAAGAAGTAAAACCTCCTTCAGCCATTTTAGCCAGATGAGGACAGCCACCACTGATACTATTTGGGAAATAAGCCGTTTGTCCCTTAGGAATTTCTGTCTGCATCATACCGTCACGCTGATTGTTATGAGTGGGCACTACCGGACGGTTTATAGGAATCTGATGAAAATTAGGTCCGCCCAAACGGGATAACTGCGTATCGCGGTAAGAGAATAAGCGTCCCTGTAATAAAGGATCATTCGTAAAATCAATTCCCGGAACGATATGACCCGGTAAAAAAGCCACCTGTTCCGTTTCGGCAAAGAAATTTTCAGGATTTCTATTGAGAGTCATCTTCCCAATAATTTGCACCGGAACGAGTTCTTCGGGTATTAATTTAGTAGGATCTAACAAATCAAATTCAAACTTAAATTCGTCCTCTTCCGGAACAACCTGGATTCCTAATTCCCATTCCGGATATTGACCCGCTTCTATAGCATCCCACAAATCTCTTCGGTGAAAATCAGAATCTGCACCACTTATTTTAACAGCCTCATCCCATAATACCGAATGAACACCCAATTTAGGTTTCCAGTGGAATTTTACAAAATGAGATTTACCTTCTTTGTTTATTAACCGGAAAGTGTGAATCCCGAACCCTTCCATCATACGAAAACTTCGCGGAATACCCCGGTCACTCATTACCCAAATATGATTGTGAAGCGTTTCTGTAGCATGAGATACAAAATCGTAAAAAGTATCATGAGCGGATGCCGCCTGAGGGATTTCTCTGTGAGGTTCAGGTTTCACCGAATGTATTAAATCCGGGAATTTCATAGCGTCCTGAATAAAAAATACAGGCATATTATTTCCTACTAAATCCCAGGTTCCTTCATCAGTGTAAAATTTAACAGCAAATCCACGCACATCTCGGGCTAAATCAGTCGAACCTTTAGAACCAGCAACAGTAGAAAAACGCACAAAAACAGGTGTTTTACGGCTGGTATCATTAAAAATTCCTGCTTTACTGTATTGTTCTATACTTTCATATAACTCAAAATAACCATGTGCGCCGCTTCCTCTGGCATGAACAATACGTTCCGGAATACGTTCATGATCAAAACTGGTTATTTTTTCTCTTAATAAAAAATCCTCTAATAGAGTCGAACCTCTTTCTCCTGCTTTTAGCGAATTATTAGTATCATTTACTTTTAAGCCCTGATTAGTAGTCATACCAGTATCTTTAATCCCTTTTTGATATGCTTTTAAATCTTCTGTCTTTTTAGTTTCCGGGTTGCTATTTTTTTTCTGATTCATAATATTTTTTTTTTAGATTTTTTAAAATAAATTAAGATGAAGTCTAATCATTTAATGAGAAACCTCTACACGAAAGTCTTAATTTTCAAATACATATACTGACGCTAATCATAAAAAAAATACCTCAATAAAAGAGAAATACTTTTTTATTAAGAGAAATTCTGTTTAAATAAGTACAGCCCATTTTTCTATCAAAAAATGGGCTGTACTTCTAAATTTATATTTTAAGGAAAATGTTGTTGAGACTTATTTTTTAAGAATAATTAACGACCAAAACGGTAATATTCCTGTAAAGGATGTACCTTATTTTTTAGCATATCTTTAATTACATGCGTACCAATAACGGAAAAAGTAATGCCATTTCCTCCAAATCCTAAAACAAAGTAACTGTGATTAAAATCCGGATGTTTGCCAATGTAAGGGAGTCCGTCTTTAGTTTCTCCAAAAGTTCCTGCCCATGCAAAATCAGTTGTAAAATGGCATTGAGGCAATAAGCTTTTAAGTTTTTTTGAAAGTTTTTTGCTTTTATCCGCTAATAGTGCATCTCTCTTTTTATCATCAGCAAAATCTTCATCTTCACCTCCTATTAAAATCCGGTTATCATCAGTAGTTCTCATATAGACATACGGATCTTCGGTATTCCAGAAAAGTGTATCATTTAAATGCGATTGATCCTGATAATTCTGTTCGCCAATAATAGCATAAGTAGAAAGTAGCCTGACAAACTTTTCTTTTATCATTTCGGTACTTTCATAACCGTTGCAATAAATTATTTTCTTTGCTTTAATTTTATACCCCAAATCTGATTGAACTTCTACACTGTTTTTTTTATATATAACCGATTTAATTGCTGTTTTATCAAAAATTTTTAAACCTTTTTTATGGTTGTAAGCAAGTAAATCATGGGTAAATTTAAAAACATCTATGCTTCCACCCTGAGCCGATAAAATTCCTCCATAAGATTTCTTGATTTTATAACGGCTCTCAATTTCTTTTTCAGAAAGCCATTTAACATCAAAACCACAACGTTCTCTAGCTTCCAGTTCTTTTTTTAAAAAAGCTGTATCTTTTTGCTTTGCAGCAAAATAAAGAGAATTTTTCTTCTTGAAACCGCATTCTGAATTAATTTTTCTGACCAGAGCACCCAGTTCGTCTATAGCTTTATAACAGGCAATATAATTTGCTTCTGCTGCCGCCTGACCTATCATTTCAGTCAATTGAAACAAAGGAACATCAATTTCATACTGAAGCATACTGGTAGATGCCGAAGTACTGCCGTTTGCAACTTCTCTTCGGTCAATTACTACGGTTTTATAATTTTCTTCCATACATTGATGAGCCATTAAACTACCGGTTATTCCTGCTCCAACAATCAGAATATCGGTCTCTATATTGTCGTGTAACGAGGGATAAGAGCCTAATAATCCATTTTTTAATAACCAAAATGGTTCATTTGATGTAAGATCCATAAATTTAAATGCATTTTGCTTTAAAATAAGCTTGTATTGCAACTGTAAAATTCAATTACAAAATATCCTTAGTTTGTACTTTTAGATCATCTACATCCGGATACTTAGCTACAGATAAACAGTTATAAATAAGATAAAACCGGAAGGTTATTGAGATAATTTTGATAATGTTTTGGACTGCAGTTGTACTTTGCTTTGAAAATTTTAGAAAAATAACTTCTGCTTGTAAGACCAATGGTATACACAATTTCAGAGATATTTAATTCCGTTGTTCTTATAAGATTTTCAGCCGCTTCAACCCGCACATTTCTAATAAAATCAGTTACCGTTCTATTGTGCATTATTTTAAAACCTTCCTGTAATTTAAAAGGAGACAAACCTGATTTCTTACTTAAATATTTTAAACTGTACTGAATTTCAGGATAGTTTTTTATAAACTCAGAAATGTCTTTTATGGCTTCCATATCTGCTTGTGATAGAGAACTACAATAAGATTCTGTATGAATTAAATCGTATTTATGCTGCTCAATTTCTAAAGCCAGAATTAGATATACAGTGCTGTTTATCAACAAATTTCTAACTAAACCGTTTTGACTGATGGTATTAAGATGTTCAATTTTTTCGGCTATTTTCAGGTTAAAAGAACCTACGTATGAAAAAATATTATCCTCCTGTGTGGGTTGAAATATATTTTGTAACTGTGTTCTTAATTCAATATCAGAGACCGATAAAATATCAACGGTAATAACCGATACTTTAACTTCTTCATTCTTTTTAAAGGTTAAAAGCGTACTTGTTTCAGAAGAGCCTGAAAAAATACCAGTCTGAAACTGACTCAGATGATTTTGTATCCCATCTTCCCCAAAACTCTGAGCAAGATGACCTTTGGAACAATATCCAAAATGAATGAGGTTAGAATTTTGAAGTTTACCTTCAAATGAAACATTTTCTTTGAAAAAAATATCATACTCCAAATAGGCAATCGCATTCTCTATTGAAACTCCGGAAATAAAACCTTTGGCAATTTCATTATCGACTACCAGTTTATATTCTTTTGATTTTATTTCAATTTTACCTCCTAACTGTAGTTGCATTTGTTTAAAAATAACGGAGAGATTATTTGATGTTATTGATATCTTTTTCATGTTTTATTTTTTAGGTTTATATACTAATATCTAAGGGGGCAGCTTAGGTTTTTCAGGTCTTCAGAAGTTTTTATTTCTAAAAACCACCGTATTAATAATGTAATCAGCAATAATTTAACCTGAGACAGAAAAGTTCTTTTTAAGAATACAATCTGTTACGCTTTTAAAATTTATTTTTTTCATCTTAATTAGATTTTTAAATTACTCCTATAAATTACTGTGGTTTACAAAGTTGCAATAAGAACCCACCCTTCTTGTTATATAATTTTTTCATTGTTTTATATAATTTTAATAATGCTGGCTGTATCCATAATTCCTGCTGTAATTTTAAAATTTCACAGGATTGTTTTTAATGTTATTTTAGCATTTTTCCCCACTTATGATTGCAATCTTTTTTTAGAAAAGTTTTTTTGATTACGCTAAAAATTCTTTGCATTCGGGTCAAACCTCCCTGATTATTAAATGTAATTTTACCTGCATAGCTTTTTTGCTTTTACATTAACTAACCCTTAAATTTTAAAATCATGAGAAATATTCTTTGGCTTATTGCCGTAATCTGTATCATTATCTGGATACTTGGATTTTTTGGATTTGCTGCCGGAATGGCAACAGGAAACCTTATTCATATTCTGTTAGTGATTGCTATAATTGCAATTTTATACAATATCATTTCAGGAAGAGGAATCTAAAAACGATTAATTTATAAACCTAAAAAAATAAAAAATATGAAAAGATCAAGCACAGCGGTTTGGAGTGGCACATTAAAAGAAGGAAAAGGCTCTCTAATGTCAGAAAGTAAGGCTCTGGAAAACATGCAATATTCATACAACAGCCGCTTTGAAAACGGCACCGGAACCAATCCTGAGGAATTAATGGCAGCTGCACATGCAGGTTGTTTTACCATGCAGTTAAGTGCCGATTTGACAAAAGCAGGTTTCACCCCTGAAGTTTTAGAGACGAAATGTGAAATTTCATTAGAAAATGGAACTATTACAAAATCAAATCTGACGCTTAACGCAAAAGTTCCGGAAATTCAGGAAAACCAATTTCAGGAAATTGCAAAAGGAGCTAAACAAAACTGTCCTGTGAGTAAAGCATACAGCAATCTGGAAATAACACTGGATGCCAATCTGGAAAATCACATAAAATAATTTTTTTCCGTACAACTTTTTAAAATAATTATGATGAGTTATAAACCACTATTAATTTATCTGGCCGACGATGACCCTGAAGACAGCATGCTTTTTGAAGAAGCATTAACAGAAATTGACAGCAAAATCTGCATAGAAACTTTTGATAATGGGGTAACACTCATGGATGCCCTTTTAAATTCTCAAAATGCTTTACCGGATGCCATTTATTTAGACTTAAACATGCCGTTAATGAATGGTGAAGAATGTGTTGAAGACATTAGAAATGAACCCAAGTTTTCACAGATTCCAATAGTTATTTATTCTACTTATATCGATCGTGCAGTGGCAGAAAGATTAAGAGAAAAAGGTGCAAACTGGTACTTAATAAAGCCGAATACCTTCAGAGAACTCAGAAACTTGTTGGGAAAAAGTTTAGACTGTGTGTATACTAATTTGCAAAAAGAAGCTGACAGCCATTTTATAATAAGTGCTACAAGCCGATAAAAAACATCTAAAAAAAATCCTGACTCTTATAAGTCAGGACTCGTCATAAAAAGGGGTATTAAAGTTTCCCCTTATTTTCTTCGGCATATTCTTTTTTATAAATACGCACAATTAACAAAAATAAACTAATCAATAAAGGACCAAAGACAAGCCCGATAAAGCCGAAAAGAGGAATACCTACGATAACTCCTAAAAGAGTTATTAACGGATGAACATCATCTAATTTCTGCAATACATATAAGCGGATAAGATTGTCTGTAAGTCCTACTATTACGAATCCGTACAATAAAACTCCCCAAGCCTGAAAAGTATCACCATTAGATATTGTTAATATAAAAACGGGAATTATCCCTAACATACTTCCAATGAAGGGAACCATAGAACCAATGGTCACCACTATACTCCAAAAAAACGGACTTTCTACATTGAATATCAAAAATCCTATCAGAGCTACGATGCCCTGAGCTATGGCTACTAGTGGAATCCCTAAAGAATTAGAACGAACCGAAGCATGTATTTCTCTGCCTACTATTTTAAGATTCTCTTTGCTTATAGGAATATATTCCATTAATGTATCCCGAAATTCTTTGCGGTTTGTAAGCATATAATACAGTAAAAAATACATAATTGAAACCGCTATAAAAGTATTAACCGCACTCCCCAGAATATTCGTGATTCCGCTGGTTATTTTTTCAGAAATGGAAGAAGCATCAATCTGATCAGTAATTTTATAGCCCAGATGATGTTCCCAGGTTTCCATTTGTTTTTTAACAGCTTTAACTACCTTTTCTGAATTTTGAGCTGCTTTTCCTATTTTATTTCCCAGCATTAATCCCGCACCGGCTACTGGTACTAAAATAGCAATAAAAGATACAAACATTAAAAACCCGGCAGCCCAATTGGCTTTCCAACCTCTGTTTATTAATTTTATCATAGCTCCCTTAAGCAAAACATATAATGTAATAGCTCCTAATACACCTGAGAAATAAGGGGTCATTTCATAAAAAATAAGGCTTCCTGTTAATATAATTAAAAGAAGTATAAAAATTTGACGGATTATCTTGGGGTTTATAATATTCACAGATTATTGGTTTTTTAAATTTTTATTAATTATTTCTTAAAGCATGAATGAGTTCAGCTTTATTCATTTTTGATCTTCCCGGAATACCTACCTTTTGAGCTTGCCCATACAGATCCTGCTTATTCCAGTCTTCATAAGGCTTACTCTTTCCTCCTTTTTTACCGGCATCAGGTGTATTGGCTATTCTCGCGGACTTTTCTTTACTGTATCCTTTGTCCCGTAGTGCCTCATATTGTTCTTCATTTTTAACTGTTGGTATATCCATGATTTTTATTTTTAGGGTGATACTTAAAATTATAATAATTCAAATATGCCTCTTAAATACTAAATCACTTGACCTTATCAGATAATATATTAACTTAAAAAACTCTGCCATTTTTATTGCATCAATAACACTTTGATTAGAGTTAATTTTTCCTACTTAAATCTAGTACTTTTATTTCAGAATAAAAAAACATTAATTTAAAAATTTAATATTATGAATACAGATCAATTAGAAGGAAAATGGAAACAGATTAAAGGTAAATTCAAACAAAAATATGGTGATCTTACTGATGATGATGTTACCTATTCAGAAGGAAAATTTGACGAAATGTTAGGTAAAATTCAGGAAAAAACCGGTAAGAAAATGGATGACTTGAAAAAAGAAATTAATGATTGGCAAGATTCCTAATAGTAATTAGTTAATCATTAGTAATCAAACCCTACTTATGAAGCTGCTTTATCAATTGATACAGCAGCTTTTTTATTACCATCAGAATAAAAAAAGCTGTTTCATATTATTGAAACAGCTTTTTTCTCTAAAATTAATGTTTAACACACTTAATTATTTTTTAAAAGGATGGTACTCAAATTTTTGACCACCAACAGATGCATCAACCATAAGCCCGGCTTTAGGCAAAGCGAAAACGACAACACCGTCTTTATAACTCGCATTCTCTGCTTCACCTTTATCTGCGGCTACCGCAGACATTTCGGCAGAGAATTCATAATTTCCCTGTTTAAATTTAGCCAGCGCAGCCTCAGTCTGAAAAAAGATTACTTCTATAAGTGCCTGTCCGCCGGCCTGAAGACCAATATTCACCTTTTTTAAAGAAGTCATTCCTATTGCAGTTCCATTTTCATAAACCACTCCGTTACCGCTTGCTCCGCCTATAACAAAACCACCTTTCCCAACATTGGGGAAAATAGCATAACCTGAAGCCTCTTTAAAGAACTTTTTCAAACCCATATTTTTGCTTAAAATCATTTCTTTTGCTTTTTCTGCATCATTCATGATTTGAGTGTCTTTTTTATTTTGAGCCATCACTCCCACTGTTACCAGTAGTAAACCCGTCAGTATTATTTTTTTTAATGTTTTCATGATTTTTATATTTATAATTTATTATATAAATTTAAAGCAATTACCTTTTTCAAAATACCTCAATCCTTTCAATTATTGACTCAAAAAATGTCAGTTCCGGAATTTTAGGTATTTCTGACTGATTTAATATACGAATGGATTTTCAACTGCAGCTCTGACTTTAACTGAACTGCAGGAACTCTGTTCTGATCAATGCTATACCAGTAATAAGCAACCAGATTCACAAAATCATTATCAATCGTGTCTATTACAACATAAGGCGGAGGATTTTTTAAAGTATCGGGATTCTCATTTATAATAATATTTATTGCCTTTATGATTGCATCAATCGGATCGTCATATCGTGCTTTAACGATAAGCGTATCGCGCATTAATTCATCGATGGTATAATTCTTTAAATTATTTTTCAAAATGGATCCGTTAGGAATATAAGCATCCACGCCATCAGTAGTTTTTAGTGTTGTGGAACGCAGTTTCATTTCTATAACCCGGCCTTTGATTCCTTCTATTTCTATTAGATCACCTATTCTAAAAGGACGCTGAAAAGCCATCAGTATTCCGGCAATGAAATTTTCTCCAATATCTTTGAGTGCAAAACCAATTATAAAAGTAGTCAACCCTGCGCCTGCAAGAATCTGATTGGTAACATTATCAAATCCTAAAATTCCTAAAGCAATTACCAGTAATAAAACAGTTAATACCAGTGAAATAATACTCAATATAAAATCAGCTATTAAAGGGTCATTAGCCTTTGAAATAATTATTTTTTTGGAGTATTTATTTATCAGCCTGATAAATAACAAGCCAACTAAAAAAACAAATACAGATAATAAAATACTGGGAAAATAAGCTACTAAATTAATCCATGACTGGTAAACAGATTCTTTAAATATATGTACTTCTGAGTTCATATTTTTAAACTTTTCATTGATTATTTCTTTTCTGCTTTATTTTCTGCCGCTTTTTTGGCTTCTTTTTCAGCCTCTTCTCTTGCTTTTTCCTTCTCTCTCTCTTTCTTTTTAAAATAACCTCTTAAAAGAAAATTATGCTTCGCGGCTTCCATATTCTGCTCTAAACCTTTGGATCCTTTTCTTAAATTTTCCATTGTTTTTTCCATATCTTTTGCTACTCCGTCATCATTTAATAACTTACCTAAGGTTCCCTGCCCGTTATTAATCCCTATTAATGTAGTCGCTAATTCATCAGTAATAATTTCTGCATTTTCAGCTGTGACTTTAATAGAAGATAAAATATCATCAAATTCTAATGGCTCAATGGATCTGATGGAACTACCATCTTTAATTTCAGCTGATTTGGAACTTCCCTGAGAAATTACCAGAATTTTGTCGCCAATAACTCCTTCAGACGCTATAGATGCCTTACTGTCTTTTTTTATAAACTTTTTGAATTTGTTATCCATCATTGCCATAACATTTACAGTAGAATCATTAATGATTTCTATATTTTCAATAGTACCTACAGCAATTCCCAGAAATCGCACCTGACCGCCCACATTTAATCCGCTCACATTCCTGAATTGTGTATTTATTTTAAATTTAGAGCTAAACAATTTTTGATTACTTCCGATGAAAAAAATAATTACGAATAGAATTAATATCCCTAAAGACACAAAAATCCCCAATCTTATTTTATATGCACGAGTATTTGTTTTCATGATTTTTTATTTAAAAAATGATTTAATATAAGGATCCTCATCATTTAGGAATTCCTCTAAACTGCCTTCTTTGTATATTTTACCTTCTTTGATCATCGCTATCCTGTCAGCCACTGTTTTTACACAGTCTATATCGTGTGTGATGATGATGGATGAATTATGAAATTTGGCTTTTGTTTCGTTTATAAGGTCACTTATTTCTCTTGAAGTAACGGGATCTAACCCTGTTGTAGGTTCATCAAACAGAATAATTTTTGGATTGACCACTAATGTTCTTGCTAAACCAATTCTTTTTTTCATTCCGCCGGATAATTCCGAGGGCATTTTATCAATGGAATCCGGTAAGCCTACGTTTTCTAAAGCCTCCCTAATTTTTTCATCTGTTTCTTCTTTAGTAAATTCTTTACTGAGTCTGGAAAGCGCAAAATTCAGATTTTCTCTTACTGTCATCGAATCATAAAGAGCCGCACTCTGAAAAAGGAATCCAATTTTTTTGCGTACTTCAATTAATTCATCTTCTTTTATATCTGTTAATTCGTGCTTGCCAACTTTAATACTTCCCGAGTCGTGTTTGAGTAAATTGACAATACACTTAATTAAAACTGATTTTCCCGACCCTGATTTTCCCAATACCACTAAATTCTCTTCTTTATGAAGCTGAAGTGTGATGCCGTCAAGAACTTTCTGATCACCAAAACTTTTTTTGAGATCTTTAATATCTATTATTACCTTATCATTTACTTTTTTTTTCATTATAATAAGTCCGTTATTTGTACAGCTATTAAGTCTACAATAATTAATAATAAGGAAGAAGTTACAACGGCTGAGTTTGCTGCAATACCTACACTTTCAGTTCCTCTTCCGGCATTAAATCCCTTGTAACATCCTACTAAACCAATCACTGCTCCAAAAAAGAATGATTTTATCACCGCCGGAATAATATCAATAAACTCTACATTATCAAATGCCTGAGTCATAAAAAGCCTTAAACTCACGTCATCTTTGATATTTACACCTAACCAGCTGCCAAAAATCCCAATAGCATCAGCATAAAGTGTAAGTATAGGAATCATCACTGTTACAGCCAGCAATCGCGGAATAATTAAAAAATTTATTGGATTCGTATTCGATACTTCCATAGCATCAATCTGTTCTGTAACCCGCATTGAGCCTAACTCGGCTCCCATACTTGAGCCTATCTTTCCTGCACAGATCAGAGCAGTAATTACAGGCCCCATTTCTCTGATGATAGATATAGCAACCATGCCTGGTAACATACCTACAGCTCCAAATTCTACTAAGGGCGGTCTGGATTGAATAGTTAAAACCAAACCAACAATAATACCCGTAATGGAAATTAATCCTACTGACTTATTCCCGCATTGGTAGCATTGCTTTAAAAATTCCTGAAATTCAAATGAATTAGTAAAAAGGTTGCGGAATATTCTTTTAAGATAATCCACTACATTGGCTACGTCTATCAAAAACGCAACACTTTTTTCTTTTATCAGACTAAAGAATGAAGGCTCCTTCAACAAAGTCTTTTCAGCTGGAAACGTAGTTTTAGGCATAATTTTATTGTTATTATAGTAAAATAAAATTACACCCTTTTTTAAGGTTAAGTTTACAAGATTTTAAGATTTTATTATAAAATACCCGTCGCTTAAAAAGGGTACCCAATAGCCAGATTGAAAATCAGATTTTCTTTTCTCCAGCTTCTGTCACCAAAATTAATATCGTCAATCACCCACTCCTGTCCTTTAGGCAAATAAGGTTTTCTGAGCGGAAAAGCCAGGTCAGTTCTGAGAACTAAAAAATCAAAATCAAACCGCAAACCTATACCCGTCCCGATGGCAAGCTGATTGAGGAATTTACCGCTGAACTTAGCACCCGGTTTGTCGCTGTTTTCATTCAGAAGCCAGATATTACCGGCATCAACAAATACAGCACCTTTGACTATTTTATATATTTGCCCTCTTAGTTCAGTACTGAATTCAAACTTAATATCTCCCGATTGATCCGGTAAAAAAGAATTTGAATTTTGACTGCCATCAAAAGTGCCCGGCCCAATTGACCTTGCCCTGAAAGCCCGGATACTACTGGTTCCTCCTATAAAAAATTGCTTGATAAATGGAAGCTCTTTTGAATTTCCATAAGGAATTCCGGCACCTATTATAATTCTGCTGGCTAATTTTGTCTCCTTATCAAAGTTCAAATAATGACGAAATTCCACTTCGGCTTTTGTATATTGACTAAAAGGAACACTTAAAATGTTCTTGGGATTATTATAATCATTTGCCCCTAAAATCAAGCCCAATGAATTCCCGGATAAATCTATCCCTCCTTTAAAATAAATATTATGCTTCCTGTTTTGCTCCATTGTATTGGTATAGGTATACGAATAAGTGGTTCCAAGAATTAATTGTTTATCAATTACTCTTTGTAAAGAAGGATTAGCTGCTATTTGCGACTGATACAGCTCACTCACATTATTTGGCGAAGTATAGGCTATATTAAGAATATTAAGATTGTGTTCCTTTCTTTCATTTTCTTTCCAGATATAACCAAAAGAAGCATTTAAAGTTTTTAAGGAATATAATTTAGTTCTCAGCTGATATTCATATCCTATCGAAGCTTTTGTATTGGGAACATAAGCACTTCCGGAGTTCATTTGAAACGGCGAAATAAATCGTGGCCAGATCAGGCTGGCATCTCCTCCAAAACGGTATACATTAAAACCATTATTTTGTCCGGAAACCTGAACTTCTAAACCGGCAAAAGCAGAAATCTTTAATAATTCAGCTCCTTTAAAAGTGTTACGGTTACTCCAGTTGATGTTTAATTCTGTTCCTGAATAATTTGCCGAGTTCGTTTTAGCTAAAGTTTCAACCTGAATTGATTTTTTTGGCAACGGAGTCAGATAATAATAACTGTCCAGTTGATTTTTTACAGAATCATTTACCTGAAATTCATTTTTAACAAACTTAAAAGTTCCTAAAGTAATGAGTCTGTTTAATGATAAATTATGAGTCGTTCTATTGTATAAATCGCCTTTGTTAAACAATAATGTTTTATCAAAAATAAAAGGTTTAAAAACAGTTTTGTTATCAATGATGGTTAAATCCTGATAATGGATGGTATCCTGTTTTTTTCTGGCAATGGTATCTCTTCTTAAATTAAAGCTTGGATAAACAAAAATATTATTGATTTTATATTGTTTTTTTGCTTTTTCGGGAGTTTCTTTTTTTATTTTTACAATTAGATCTACCTCATGATTTGCTACAGTACTATCCACCTGAATTAACAGATAATTTTCATTAAAGTAATAAAATCCCTGTTCTTTCAGATTAGCATCAATACGGACTCTTTCATTTTTTATATCTTCCAGATCATAAGTGTTTCCTACTTTTAAAAGACTTTTCTCTTTTAATTTATTAATTTCCTGACTAAGAACAACCGAATCTTTTGGAAAAACAACCGACTTTATTTTGTACTGATTATTTAATTTAACCGTATAATTAGCCTTGGCTTTTTTACCTCTTCTTGTCGAATCCGCTTTTGTTTCAGCATTAAAAAAACCTTTGTTTTCTATATAATTCTGAACTACCTGTTTGTTATATTCTAAATCTACTTTACTCATCAAAACAGGTTCTGCTCCTAATTTGTATTTGACCCAATACTTAAATCCTTTTTCTTTTTTTACTTCTCCAATCAAATTATAAAAAAAGATTTCAGGACGCATTCCTAATATGGATTTATTAGGTACAGGACGAATTAATCCATCCAGTTCTGACTTAATCTGCTTTCTTGTTTTTTTTGATTCCTCGCCTTTTTCTATGTCAATAGTATGACCTACATATAATAAATCTCCTTTAGGAATTTTATGAGTTCCACTACAGCTCAAAAATATTGAAACTGAAAAAAACAATAAGATGTAGTTATTTAGTCTCATTTTGTTTCTTGTCTTTTATTCTGTTTTTGCGATTTTTATGAAATAATTCTCTAAACTTATTGTAGTCCATCGTAATGATAAAGGCTACACCCGTTTCAATAACCTGACCTTGCAAGGCTACCTGATAATTATTTTTTCTGTAGGCTCTCAGTTTATAACGACCGTCTTTGGTTATGAGATAATCGGCAGAAACATCTCCTGCAATGTTTGTAGATTGCTCGTTTTGTTGTGGAGCACCCTCCAGCCCAAAGCTGCTTCCTACGGTAACCTTTAAACGGTCATTTAATAGTTTTTTAGAAAGCCCTACATTCAGGTCAGTACGCTCTTGTTTTTGTCCTGAAGTATAATTTTCCGTCGCTTCAAGATCAAAATCCAATTCGAAACCTTTTATTAAATCGCCTGCTAAATTATTCAGCTGTTGCGATAAAATTTTACTGGCACTTTGTTTCGCTAAGAAAGCCCCGCTTACACCACCGGTTTCACTTTCAAAAGGGTTTTCTCCAATAAAACGGTTTAATAACAACAACGCAAAAACCTGTTTGTTTAAAGCGTCTTCGTCGCGTCTTATCTGCTCTAACTTAGCCTGAGTGGTATTAATTACTTCGGCTGAAACCGTATTATTACCTTCCGGTAAAACAATATCAAAAGTGATTTCAGGCTTTAATAATTCACCTTTCATTTTTAATTCTGTTTCAAAAGGGATTCTTTGTTTGTAAGTATTGCGGGCTTCAGCTGTTATACCTTCAACCTGATCACTCACTAAATCTAAGGGTGGTGCATCTACTTTATACACTGCGGTCACATTTACATTTGCAGTGGTAGGTTCTCCGGTCCACAAAATATAACTGCCGGATTTAATATCAAATTTTCTCTTAATCAGATTTAAATTCATCTGATAAGCTCCATCCGTAAATTCATATTTTCCTGTTAAAGTAGTTTTTCCTGACGGATCAATTCCTCCGGTTAATTCTGCTTCTCCTTTTAACTTTAGATAATCCCCATTAGCTTCATCAATGATAATCGAAATCTCTGCATCTTTGTCAATTCCAATATTTACCGAAGCATCAATCCCTTTAAATTCAGTTTGTGTAATCTGTTTTGTCGGGTCTTCTTCAACAGTCACTAAAACCGGCTGATCCTGGTCTATAAATTCTACAATCCCTTCTCTGTCAGCTATCGAAGGATCACTTTGAGGTAATACAATAGTAAATTTAGTGTCTTCATTTATTTTAACTGTACCGTCAATAACCGGGCTGTTTAAAGTTCCTTTTATCCCCAGATTGTTGTCTAAATACAATTCCCCATAAAACAATTTATTGTCTTTAGCGGTAGAGTTTATCGCTCTGAAATTTCTCGCTGTAAGATTCAGATTAAGTCCTAAATTAGTATAATCCCTGCTGTCCAAGGAACCTTTTATACTTAACGGATTTCCATCTTCATCCTGTAATTTAAAATCTTCAAAGACAATAGTATTCTGTTGGAAATTAATGTTATCATTCAGCAGTTTGAACTTGGAATTTAAAGGAACAACAACAAATCCAACCGAATTAAATTTAATATTTCCATTCACATCAGGATTAGATGCTTTTCCGCTCACATCCAGTTTCCCGTTTAAGAAACCTTCGCTTTCTTTGAGGTTTTCTAATGTAAAAGGCTGTACCGATTTCATCTGAAGTTTTTGAATATCAACCATGAAATCTAAACTTTCGGTGCTTACATTGTAATTTCCGTCAATGTTCAGTTGATTTTCTAAACCTGTCAGCGTTACATTAGCACTATACAAATTAGTGGTTTTATTATCCAC
The DNA here is from genome assembly GCF_046000495.1 of Flavobacterium plantiphilum. Taxonomy (NCBI): domain Bacteria; kingdom Pseudomonadati; phylum Bacteroidota; class Flavobacteriia; order Flavobacteriales; family Flavobacteriaceae; genus Flavobacterium; species Flavobacterium plantiphilum. Next base: position 188,379 of record NZ_JBELQA010000004.1, on the reverse strand, counting down.
TTTTGCATTAATATTCCCAACAGTATCATTTTTTACTTTAAAATTCTCAATATCCAGATCTGCAACAAATAAGGGATTTGAAGTAACATTCTTAATCGTAGCTTCCCCGTTTATTATTCCGCCAAGCTCGAAATTTGATTTGGCAATACTTGTTAAGGATTCCAATTCAAAATTTTTAAAACTGGCTACAATGGGTGAATCAGCCGAATTATTTTCAGACTGAACGCCAAATGATTGCTGATCTTTTTGAAGTATAAAATCCCTAACTACAATTCCGTTTTTTCCTAATTTTACTTCATTGTTCGCATTTACTGCCCAGTCTTCATAATTCAGCAGCAGTTTTTCCGGATTAAGATGCACAATAGATGCTCCCAGACTGTCTTTAAAAACACCTGAAATTAAATATTTGTCTTTATCTTCTGCATCTTTAATATTTAAGGCATAATCAATGGTGTTATTTTCTAATTTTCCGATTAATGTCGTCTTAGGAATTTCGAACTGCTCATTTTTAATCTGACCTAAAGACACATTATACATCAGTGCATTGTCCTGCGTATTTATTTTTAAAACACCGGCAGAGATTTCATTATTCGCATAATTTAAACTGGGAACCGAAGCATTAATCATTATAGAATCATTAATAGAATTGTATTTTCCGTCAAGGGTAATCTCTGATAATTCAATAATCTGCGGAGCTAGTTTTTTTAATAATGGTTCATCTTTTATAGTAAATTCAAATGCCAGTTGCTGATTTTCTTTATTTTCAACATACTTTTTATCCAACTGATAGTACTTCGAAACAGAATTCATAAGCGTATTCCCGATAGTCGAAAGCTTATAATTTCCCGAGATTAAACCATTTACAAATTGAGATTTAATAATAATGGAATCTTTTTCAACCGTAGAAACTGCTCTCACCGAAATAGTATCCAGCGGAAATTGTTCCTTTTCTAAAGCAATTAAAAAATTATTAACATTTAATATTCCATTTAAATTATCCGGATTTAAATCATTAAAATCAGCAGTAATATTTCCTCGCATTTTTAAAGGACCGGCATGAAGATTGAGCTTATTCAAATCAATAAATTCAGCATTTAACTCCAAATCCAGTGTTGGTTTTTTAGAATCAGAAGAACCTTCAGCATCTAATTTAAATTTTAAATTAGGATCACCGGAACTCACATTCGCTGCATACACACCGTTTTTAATAGTTCCGCCAATATTTATATTCTGGTAATTGTAATCATTAAATTGTGCTGATACGATTTTAGAAGTCAGTTTTGCCGTTGCCGTTGCAGGATCAAGACTTCTTCCATTGACAGTAGCATTGGCGGTAATCTTTCCTAATTGTCTGTTTTTAATCAATTTCCCTACATCAAAATTAGTAACGCTGGCATCAGCTATATATTTTTCATTATTTTTTCTGGTTTGGTCAAAAGTTGCTTCCACAATAGCATTTCCTAAAGAACTTTTTAAATCCAGATTAGTTTCAAAGGCAGCCACACTTCCTTTAAAGTTTCCTTTTAAATTAAATTTCTGAGGCAGTTGAATCGTGTTCGGAATCGTATTTTTTGGTGTAAAAGCAGTAATATCTTTTGCCGTACTTTCAAAGTTGGCAATAGCCAGATTAAACACTGATTTTTCAAAATCAGGCAATCCCCTGATGGTTCCTTTCACATCCACTTTAGTATTCCCAATCCCCTCAGCCTTGAAAGTGGTAATTTTTAAATCATCCAGTTTTCCGTTTACTGTCGCATTAAAATTCACGATAGTATTAGGATTATTTTTAAAAACAGCATTCGATTCCAGTTGTGGCACTAATAATAAAATATCTTTAAATGCCAGCATACTGTTTTTTAAATGGACATCTAAAGTGAGCTTTTCAGGATTCTTACTAATGGATTCAATAGATGGATAAGTTGCCAAAATGTTATCCTGTAAATTAGTCTGTGGTGTTTTTAACGATAAATTTTTAAGAGATGCTTCCTTTGAAGTATAATTAAATTTTGTTTTTAACGCATCTAACTGAAATCCGCTTTTTTCTTTGAAAGTAAAAGAATTGACCGTTCCGCTGTAATCATTATCTCTTATAGCAATAGCTTTTCCGTCAAAACTCAGTTCATTTAATTTTAGATGATTGTAATCAATTCCTTTTTTAGTCTGAATTTCATTATTATTATCAAATATAAAATTAAGATTGCTGATAGAAACAGCATTCACATCAATTTTCCAGGCTAATCCGGAATTTTCGACAGCCTCTTTGTTCGTTTCTTCTTTTGTTGTTTTTACAGATTTGGTTAAGGTAAGTTCACCATTTGTATTGTTTAATTCCAATGATTTCAGCGCAATGATTTGCTTTTCCAAATCTATTGTTTTCACATTTGTTTTCAATTTTTCAAACCGGATTTTGGTATCCATATTTGTAAGTGCATCTTTATATCTGACGTCAATATTTTCAAGAAGAATATCTTTTAACTGCAATTTTAAAACATTCGTTTCAGCTTCTTCTTCGATTTTTTCAGCCACTTTTTTAGTTGCTTCGACTAAATCCTGAGTTAGATTTAATTGTAAACCGTTTAGGTTTATTTCTGGAATATTAAAAGAGAGATTATTTAAATCAAAATTTTTAATTTGGGTATCAAAGTGATTGACAAATACATCAATATTGTTTTTTGCAACTGTATCATCATATTTAAATTTTATCGAATCAAGGTTTATTTTCCTGATAGAAATTTCCATTCCTTTCTCATCAGTCTTAGGTTTTTCTTCAGTAGCAAAGGCTTTGATGATGTAATCAAAATTATAAACAGAATCTTTATTTACTTTAATATGCGCAGTAACACCTTGCAAATCAATGCTGTTGATTTGAACTTTACTATTTAGCAATTCAAACAGGCTGATGTCTACTTTTAAAGATTTACCCGCCAGTAAAGTATCTTTTGACTGATCTTCAAAATAGAAATCATGCAGAATAATTTTCTTTGGTAACCCAAGTTCAATACTTCCTACTGCTACATTTGTTTTAATTTTTTCATGAAGATAACTAACAGCTTTGTCTTTTATAAAATTTTGTCCAAACGGAGTCTGCAAAGCAATAACTATCAATAAAAAAACTGTTACAACAAACAATAAAATGTATAATAGAATTTTAGCAACTTTTTTCAACTTAAGATAGATATAAATTAAAATAAATCATATTGATTTATTTGTAAAACAGTTCAACTGACCGTGGGTTTAAGCAATTTAAACAACAGCATTTCTCTATAAAACTACAGCTTTGACTGCTCTTTTCAAAACACAAAAACACTTTTGTGAAGATATTGCAAAGCGGCTGGGATGTATTTATAGAATTATAGAAAATTCTTTTAAAATTATAATTTAATTTAAAAACAAAAAAGGCCCGAACAATGTCCGAACCTTTCTGGGATTACCTCCACATACATGCAATCCTATACGAATCTTTTTAGGCAAAGATGCTATCAGTTCGGCCAGAATCTCAGCTGCCCAAAGGCTATTAAAGATTTAGGAATGTTAACACTCATCTTTTCTTTAAAATGATTGTTTATCACTCTAAAAAATTCTTTATCATTTATAGATGTTAAGCGAGAAAAGAAAGAAAATATAGATTATTAAATACAGGACACAACAAAGCTGTTTAAATTAGGTAGGTATCTGACTTGTAACATTCTTTTATATTCTCCCGCCAGCAATGGAGTTTATAAGCGCGACAGTTAGTGATTTTCCCACGATTCCCTTTTCACTTATTATTAAAAAAAAACCTAATTCAATTTGATAAAACAAATAAAGAACCAATCAACACAATTAGTTTAATATTCTTTATAAATTTAGCAAACAAACTCAAAAAGACCATCAAAAATTAAAAAACAAGATAATTAAACTTAATTATACATAAAAAATAGATTCAAAAACTTTTTAATACTTATTTTTGTCACCACAAAAGACAATTAGTACGATGGAAGAATTAGATACAATAGATTTATTATTATTAAAAATTCTGGGAAACAACTCCAATCAGACAATCAAAGAATTAGCTTTACAGGTAAATTTATCACCTACCCCGGTACTTCAGCGGGTAAAGAGGTTAGAAAATAACGGCTATATCAAAAAATATATTGCTTTACTTGATCATGAAAAATTCAGTCATGGATTCATTGTTTTTTGCAATATCAAACTCAAACAGCATGACCGGACAATAGGTCATAATTTTGTTGATGATATTATGAAAATCGATGAAGTAATTGAATGTTATAATGTTTCCGGTGATTATGATTTTATCCTGAAAGTTTTTGCCCGAGACATGAAGCATTACCAAAACTTTGTATTTAACAAGTTAGGCACAGTGGAAAGCATCGGTAGCACTCATAGTTCTTTTGTAATGGCAGAAATTAAAAATCTACACAATATTAGTATTTGATTGCCCAGTGACAAAAAAAGCTTTTCAACAGCCTTCAAACATCTAAATTCACAAAAAATATTTTTTTATCCGTTCCAAAGGGGATAATCAGTGTAACCCTGTTTTCCGCCTCCAAACATTGTTGCTCTGTCCGGTTTACTAAGCCCGGCATTTTTTTCAAACCGTTCAGGCAGGTCAGGATTTGCGATGTACAAAGTACCAAAGGAAATAAGATTTGCAATACCTTTTTCAAGTTCAGCTTCCGCAGAAGCCTTGTCATAACCTGAATTAGCAATAAGTGTCTGGCGTATCATCCTGCCAAAGAATTCAATCTCGTTTTCAGCGGTATAATGTTCTGGCGAAGGAAAATTCGAACTGCGTCTCATGAGTTCCACATGGGCAAAATCTAATTTGTTCAGTTCTTCAATCAGGTAGGTATAGGTAGCGGCAGGGTCATCCAGTATCATGTCACCATAAGTATGAAAAGGAGATAATTTAATTCCCACCTTTTCACTTCCCACCGCTCTGATTAATTCCTGCATTACTTCCAGTACAAAGCGGGCATTTTTAGGTATGCTGCCGCCGTAATCATCCTTCCTTTGGTTGGCACTTTCAGCCAAAAACTGATTGGGCAAATAGCCATTAGCAGCATGAAGCTGAACCCCGTCAAAACCTGCGGCTATGGCATTTTTTGCGGCCTGACCATAATCCTTTATAGTCCGTTTGATTTCCTGAATTGTCATTTCCTGAGGTATTTCGTAATCCTTCTTACCCTGGGAGGTAAAATGCTGCATTCCCCTTACAGGCAAAGGTGATGGTGCAAAAGGGAGCCTGCCATTCCTGTCTACAGAATGCCCCATACGGCCGGTGTGCCAAAGCTGAGCTACAATAACACCGCCTTTATCATGTACTGACGCAGTAACTTTCTTCCAGGCGTCCATTTGCTGATTGGTAAAAATACCCGGAGTAAGCGGACTGCCGGTAGCTTCTTCACTGATTCTTATGGATTCAGTAAGCAGCATACCTGCACTTGCCCTTTGAGTATAGTATTCTACCGTCATATTACCCACTAAGCCATTTATGTCTGTACGGCCTCTGGTCATCGCAGCCATGACCATTCTGTTTTTTAGGCTGACATTGCCTAAATATGTTTTTTCAAAAAGTTTCATACCATTTTTTTTAAAATTATTATTATTTATAAAAGACAAGAAGCTGAAACTTCATATAGTTATCTGCTGAAGATATTTTTTGCCACATCATTTATACAGAATATTTTTGTAAAAATTGTATTTCTTTCCGTTGAGCCATACGCTGAGCGATGATGCTGGCTGCAATCAATTGCAAGGCATGATAAAGCATCAATGGCAGTAATACTATTCCGGTGATGGTACTGTGCTGAAAGAGCACTTTTGACATGACGGTGCCATGTACCAATGACTTTTTAGACCCGCAAAATAAGACCGTTATACGATCTTCATCTGAAAAACCTAAAAATCGGCTGATCAGCCCTATACAAACGAATACAACGAGAAATAAAACCATCATCCCAACAGCAAGTCCTGCAAGTTCAAGGGTAGTAAAACCTTCAAAAAGATGTTCGGAAAATGACTTGCAAAACGACGTGTAAATGATGGTAAGGATAATTGCCTGATCGAAATATTTGAGTTGTTTTTTATACTTTTCGGCAATGGCACCAAAGCGGGAGTTGAGGGTGATGCCAATGATGACGGGCAACAAAACTTGTAAAAACAATTTGATAACGATATTCGAAACATCAAAACTGCCTGTTGCAGAAGCGATGAAAAGCCCAACCCATATCGGCGTAACCACTACGCCAATCAGGCTTGAAATACTCGCATTAAAAATGGCTGCGGGAATATTTCCTTTAGCAATAGAAACCATGACCACAGAAGAAGAAACTGTGGACGGCAAAGCTGCAAGAAAAAATACGCCCAGCCAGAGCAATTCAAAGCCGTTGCTGACAAACACGGGGCGAAATACTAAAACGATGAGCGGAAAAAACAAAAAGGTTGTTAGCTGGACGACAATGTGCATTTTCCAGTTTACAAGCCCGGATTTTAGTTTTTCAACACTCAGGCGCAAACCATAAAACAAAAAAATAAATGACACGCCAATATTGGCAATATCCTCCAGCGAAACAGGCTCTTTGACCATGCCCGGCCACGGCAGAAAATAAGCCAGCAAAATCATGGTGGCTATCATTAGCAGAAAACCGTCGAGACCTGATTTGCTTAATACTTGTAATAACTTTTTCAATTTGATCTTTACTATTTAATTTTTTTTTAAAGCTAATATTCGGGTGATAATGAAGTTTTTCCTAAAATATAATTAAGAATATACATTAAAGATCGGGACTACATCCCAAATTCTTTACGTATAATTTCTGCTCCAGCGCTTAATGCAATTAATTTGCCTCTTGCCACATCCCGTGATAAAGGAGCCATACCGCAGTTTGTTGAAGGATAAAGGTTTTCGACATCTACAAACTCAAGGGTCCTGCGCAGGGTATCAGCGACTTCTTCCGGTGTTTCTATAGTGTTGGTGGCCACATCAATGGCACCGACCATTACTTTTTTGCCGCGAACCAGTTCAATTAAATTAAAAGGCACACGCGAGTTATGGCATTCCAATGAAACAATATCAATATTGGATTTCTGGATTTTAGGGAAAATTTCCTCGTACTGACGCCACTCTGATCCCAATGTCTTTTTCCAGTCATTATTAGCCTGTATTCCATAACCGTAGCAGATATGTACCGCAGTCTGGCATTTTAAACCTTCAATGGCGCGTTCCAATGCTGCCATTCCCCAATCGTTTACTTCATCAAAGAATACATTAAATGCGGGTTCGTCAAACTGGATAATGTCTACACCTGCATCCTGTAGTTCTCTTGCTTCTTCATTGAGTAATTTCGCGAATTCCCATGCCAGTTTTTCACGGCTTTTGTAATGGTCATCGTACAAAGTATCTACCATCGTCATTGGACCAGGGAGTGCCCATTTTATAGGCTGATTTGTCAGCGTGCGTAAAAATTTGACATCTTCAACAAAAACTCCTTTTTGGCGTGCAACCTCTCCAACAACAACTGGAACACTTGCATCGTAACGGTCACGAATTTTTACGATTTTGCGGTTTTCAAAATCTACACCGCTTAAATGCTCGATAAAAGTGGTTACAAAATGCTGACGTGTCTGCTCGCCATCACTAATGATATCGACCCCTGCCAATTGCTGTTCGTGCAGAGAAATGCGCAACGCATCCTGTTTGCCTTCAATTAACTGATCTCCTTCTAATTTCCAGGGCGACCAAAGTTTTTCGGGCGGTGCAAGCCAGGCAGGTTTGGGTAAACTTCCAACAATTGAAGTCGGTACTAATTTTTTCATAATAAAATATTTTTAATGGCTATAATTAAAGATCAAAATTGGCAGACCACTGCTCTAAAACACTTTTGTAAGGCTTAATGAAGTGCTCTTCTGCATATTTACCCTGTTCGACAGCCAGTCGGCTGCGCTCATCGCGGTCATAATCCACGCGGGTGAGTGAATAATCTTCGTGTTTAAGACTCGGCTGATAGATTTTCCCAGCTACTGAATTTGCATTGTAAATTTCAGGACGATAAATCTTCTGGAAAGTCTCCATTGTGCTGATTGAGCTGATTAGTCCAAGATCAGTATAATCAGCAAGCAGATCTCCGGAATGGTAAAAAGCCATCGGTGCCACACTGTTCGCAGGCATGAAAAAACGAACTTTTAAACCCATTTTGAAGAAATATTCATCAGTGAGAGAATACTCATTCTGCAGATACTCAAACCCCAGAACCGGATGCTGATACTCAGTACGTGTATACGTTTTGTTGCCCGATACACTTAAACAAATTATCGGTGACATCTTAAAGTGCTCTTTGTAAGTGACAGAATTCACAAAGCACTTATAAAGTTTTCCATGCAAATCACCAAAATTTTCAGGAATACAAAAACTAGGTTTATTTTTATTGTACTCGGTCAATAAAATACTGAAATCATAATCACGTACATAAGAAGAAAAATTATTTCCGGCGATACCTTCGATACGCTGACTGGTCTTACGGTCAAAAATATTCGTTTTCAAAACTTCAATAAGTGGCAGATTGTTAATCCCATTCTTATCATTAATACTCATCGTTACTGTGATGATTTCAAGTTCTACAAGATAACGATCAGCTCCAGGATTATCCAAATGAGCCAATGAATTGAATCGATTGTTAATCATATTCAAGGCATTACGTAAGTTTTGCTGACGATTATCTCCTCTGGCCAGGTTTGCAAAATTGGTCGTCAAACGTGTTTTGCTTGAGGGGTGATAATTTTCATCTAAACAAGTGCTCTCGAGCTTGAATGTAAAATCAGACTTGATTGTACTTTGAGTATTTTCCATATATTTTCCGTTTTAGTATTGAAGCTTCTATTAAGAACTATTTCATTTTTTTTAAATAGTTATTTTACACTGCAAATTTTAAAACAAAAGATTTATAAACCAAGTATTGATAAAATATAAAATATTTTAGCTTTATTATAGTAAATAAAAAGATAATTAATCTTTTAAAAGATATAATAATACCAGAAAACAGATAATTTCACTTTAGAGTTAATATTTCAAGTATATTGTTTACAAGATAACCAAACTCAATAAGTATGAAAAAAAACAAGTATCAGGCTATAATATGACCTGAGGCGGGTCACTTAACTTAACAGATATTATTGTGTTCTGTTGTGTTGCATCGACTCTAACTCACTAGAAATATAGTTAAAACGGCTTCGTTTTTATTAATATCCTGATTATAGAGAATCTTTTAAAAAGGAATATAGACTGTTAATACCTCTTTTATCAAAATCACTACACTATTTTGATAACATAAGTACTAATCTATTCAGTTGAAATATGGTTCATGACACAAAAAAAACAACACTAAATGGTGCATAATCTTTCAATGGTAAAATATAAAGTCTTTAGAAGTAAATTTAGAGGCGTTAGAAATGTGGAATTCTTCCTTTTTAGATTATCAAATATTTTTTCTTAATCCCCAATTTTTGAACGTGGTTCCTACGCAGCCCTGATTATCAATTACAGAAAATAAAAAACCTTCCTGAATAACAAGAAGGTTTTAGTCGGGGTGGCAGGATTCGAACCTGCGGCCTCCTGCTCCCAAAGCAGGCGCGATAACCGGGCTACGCTACACCCCGTAACGCGGCTGCAAATATACAACTCTTTTTTGCTTATGCAAACTATAATTTAAAAATAAATGCAATTCCAAAAATAATTTTACAGCAGCGGTCTGAAACCTGACAAAACATCGCAAATCAGGCTTTAACAAATGTTAACAAAATAGATTTTTAGAAACAATAATAAATTGTATTTTTACCGTTCAAAATTATAGAAATAAATGGGCAAAATCATTGCGATTGCTAATCAAAAAGGAGGCGTTGGAAAGACTACTACATCAGTAAATCTTGCTGCTTCCCTGGGCGTTTTAGAAAAGAAAGTTTTATTAATTGATGCTGATCCTCAGGCTAATGCCAGTTCAGGATTAGGTATTGATGTCGAAAGTGTAGAAATTGGTACTTACCAAATACTGGAACACAGTAATACTCCTAAAGAAGCAGTAGTAAAATGTTCCGCTCCTAATGTAGATGTAATTCCTGCTCACATTGATCTTGTGGCTATAGAAATTGAATTAGTAGATAAGGAAAACAGAGAATATATGCTTAAAAAAGCATTAGAAAGTGTTACAGAAGATTATGATTATATCATTATTGACTGTGCACCTTCTCTTGGTTTATTAACATTAAATGCTTTAACTGCTGCAAATTCTGTAATTATACCTATTCAGTGTGAATATTTTGCTTTGGAAGGATTAGGAAAATTACTGAATACTATAAAAAGCATCCAGAAAATTCATAACCCCGACTTAGACATCGAAGGTTTATTATTAACCATGTACGATTCCAGACTTCGTTTATCAAATCAGGTTGTTGAAGAAGTTCAGAAACACTTTAATGATATGGTTTTTGAAACGGTTATCCAGCGAAATGTTAAACTAAGCGAAGCACCAAGTTTTGGCGAAAGCATTATCAATTATGATGCTACGAGCAAAGGAGCAACAAATTATTTACACCTTGCTCAGGAAATTATAAAGAAAAACAGCAATTAATTTTATGGCAAAAGCAATAAAAAAACAAGCCTTAGGAAGAGGATTATCAGCATTATTAAAAGATCCTGAAAATGACATAAAATCAGTTGAGGATAAAAATGCAGACAAGGTTGTTGGAAATATTATTGAGCTCGAGATTGAAGCCATAGAAATAAATCCGTTTCAGCCCCGAAGTAATTTTAACGAAGAATCATTAAAAGAATTAGCCACTTCTATTAAAGAACTGGGGGTAATTCAGCCTATAACTGTTCGAAAATTAGACTTTAATAAATACCAGTTAATTTCGGGAGAACGTCGTTTGCGAGCTTCAAAATTAGTTGGTCTTAGCACCGTTCCTGCTTACATTCGAATTGCCAATGATAATGAATCACTGGTTATGGCACTGGTTGAAAACATCCAGCGTCATGACTTAGATCCAATTGAAATTGCACTTTCGTACCAGCGGTTAATGGATGAAATCCAATTGACTCAGGAGCAGATGAGTGAACGTGTGGGTAAAAAACGTTCTACCATTGCAAATTATTTAAGACTCTTAAAACTGGACCCGATTATCCAGACAGGAATTCGTGATGGTTTTATCAGTATGGGACATGGCAGAGCCATCATCAACATTGAAGATTTAGATGCCCAGACAGCTATTTATCAAAAAATTGTAAGTCAGAATCTTTCGGTTCGTGATACTGAAACTTTAGTAAAAAATTATCAGGACAGTCTCAAACCAAAAGCTGCGGTAAAAGCTAAAACAGCTTCTTTTGATATCGATGAAAACCAGAAAAAGGTTTTGAACAATTATTTTGGAAATCTGGTTGACATCAAAGTAGCCAGTAACGGAAAAGGTAAAATCACCATTCCGTTCCGGTCTGAAGAAGATTTTAACCGAATTATGGAATTAATCAAAGGATAGTGAAGCAAATTATTTCCATAGCACTATTTCTTATCTTCTTATGCAATACCACTGCATGGGCACAAAAAAAAGTCCCGTCAGAAGTAGTTGCAGCTGATACTTTGAAATCAATAGATATTGACCCGTTAACACCTGCAAAAGCTGCATTTTACTCCGCAGTTTTACCCGGTTTAGGTCAGGCTTACAACAAAAGATACTGGAAAATTCCGCTGGTGTATGGAGCCATAGGAACGAGTCTGTATTTTTATATAGACAGTAACAAAAAATACCATCAGTTTAGAGATGCTTACAAACGAAGACTCGAAGGATATACTGATGATGAATTCTCTTATCTGGATAATAACCGCTTAATCGCCGGTCAAAAATTTTATCAGCGTAACCGTGACTTATCTTCTTTATTTATTGTAGGTTTTTATGTCTTGAATATTATTGATGCCAATGTTGATGCGGCATTAATGCAGTTTAATGTAGATGATCGTTTATCAGTAAAACCAACACTTTATCAGAATAGTCTAAATTACAAAACAAACGTAGGGCTTAGCCTTAATTATAATTTTTAATCGAATACAACAGAATTGGTTATTTCCAATTTTATAATTTAAATATAACACAAAATGAAAATCGCGCTTTTAGGATACGGAAAAATGGGTCAGGTAATTGAAAGAATTGCTTTGGAAAGAGGTCATGAAATTGTTTTGAAAAAAGACGAATTTAATACTTATGAAGGGCTTTCAACTGCAGATGTTGCTATTGACTTTAGCGTTCCTATGGCAGCTGTAGATAATATTTCGGCTTGTTTCAACACGAATGTTCCTGTAGTTTCCGGAACCACAGGATGGCTGGATCGTTACGAAGAAATGATTGCCTTATGTAAAGAAAAAAATGGTGGTTTTATATCCAGTTCCAACTTTAGCTTAGGCGTAAATTTATTTTTTGGATTAAACGAATACCTGGCCAGAATGATGGCTAATATTGAAGGCTACAAAGTTTCTATGGAAGAAATTCACCACATTCATAAACTGGATGCTCCAAGCGGAACCGCTATTTCATTAGCACAGGGCGTGATTGAAAACAACAATCAATACAGCAAGTGGACTCTTGAAAATGCAACTGAAAAGGATATTCATATTGAAGCTGTCCGTACGGGTGAAGTTCCGGGAACCCACACAGTAACTTATGATTCCGGTATTGACAGTATCGAAATCAAACATACTGCTCACAATCGTGAAGGATTTGCTCTGGGTGCAGTTATAGCTGCCGAATGGTTAGCCGGAAAACAAGGAATTTTCAGCATGAGAGATGTACTTAACATTCAATAAACCTGATTTTAATTTAAAGTGGATAACTTCATTTTAAATCTTAAAAAACTTAAAACACATAATTATGACACTATATCAATGGTTTGTTTTTTTTCTTTTTGTTCAGGTTATTCATTTTTTAGGAACCTGGAAATTATATGAAGCCGCAGGTAGAAAAAAATGGGAAGCAGCAATACCTGTTTATAATGCAATTGTATTAATGAAAATCATTGGTCGCCCTACATGGTGGACATTATTGCTTTTCATTCCTATTATTAACTTAATTATGTTTCCGGTTATCTGGGTAGAAACCTTAAGAACTTTTGGAAAACGAAGTCAGTTAGACACCTTTTTAGGAATTATAACTTTCGGATTGTACATCTATTACGTTAATTACACGCAGAAATTAGAGTATAATAATGACCGAAACTTCCATCCAAAAAACAAAACCGCCGATACTGTAAGTTCCCTTTTATTTGCTATCATCGTTGCTACATTTGTACATACTTATTTTGTACAGCCGTATACGATACCGACCTCTTCTTTGGAAAAATCATTATTAGTTGGAGATTTTCTTTTTGTAAGCAAGATAAATTATGGAGCCAGAGTTCCAATGACCACGGTAGCTTTACCAATGGTTCATGACACTATTCCTATGACCAAAAGAAAATCTTATCTGAACTGGCCTCAATTACCTTACTTAAGATTACCCGGAATAGAAGACAAAATAAACCGTACTGATATTGTAGTTTTTAACTGGCCTGTAGATACTGTACATTATTTCCGTGAACCTGTAGGAACTCCGGGGGTAATAAAGCCTATTGATAAAGAATCAAACTATGTTAAAAGATGTGTTGGAATCCCGGGTGACAGTCTAGCTATAAAAGATGGAATTATCTACATAAATGGTAAAATACTAGAATTACCTGAACGGGCTAAACCTCAATTTTCTTATGCTGTAGGTATTGATACTAAAAATCCTCCGGTAAATTTAGAACAATTATTAAGAGAAATGGACGTGACTGACGGGGTGGGTTTAAATGACTCCAGAGACACACTTTATTTCAGAGCTTTAACGGCTGCAGGTGCTGAAAGACTAAAAAACACTGCCGGAATTACTGTGGTAAAAAGACAGATAAGCAAAGGTGCTGAGCATGGTATTTTTCCACATATTAACAAATGGAATGCCGATAACTACGGACCTATCTACATACCTCAAAAAGGAAAAACAGTAGCTCTTACATTAGAAAGTCTGCCCTTTTATAAAAGAATTATCACTACTTACGAAAAAGACGATAATGGTAACAAAAACGATTTAAAAGTAACCGGAAACGAAATCAGACTGAACGGAAAAGTAATCAACAGCTATACTTTCAAACAAAATTACTACTGGATGATGGGGGATAACCGCCATAATTCTGAGGACAGTCGTTATTGGGGTTATGTTCCCGAAGATCATATCGTAGGAAAGCCGGTTTTTATCTGGATGAGTTGGGATACCAACGGAAAGGGATGGAACAAAGTGCGTTGGGACAGAGTTTTCACTACTGTTAGCGGTGAAGGTCAACCCCAATCTTATTTCAAAATTTTCCTTATTTTGTTAGCCGCATTCTTCGTGGGTGAATATTTCTGGAAAAAAAGAAAAGAGAAAAACAATATCTAGTTTGATATATTTATAGCATATAAATTCTTTTATTTTGTCACAGATTAAAAAGATTAGCACAGATTAATCTGTTTAAATCCGTGTAATCTGTGGCAAAAAAAATAAAACACTTCGATAGTTTTAACTATTTTAGAGAGCAGTAACAGAATGAAAACCTTATTACACCCTTCTTATTTCCCATCGATTAGTCATTTTGCAGCAATGATTCAGGCAGAAAACATTGTGTTTGAAATGGAAGATAATTTTCAAAAGCAAACTAACAGAAACCGTACTTATATTTATAGTCCTAACGGAATTCAGCTTTTGAATATCCCTATAAAACATTCTAAAAAAGGCCATCAAAAAACAAAAGACATTCAGATAGAAAATGATTTTGACTGGCAAAAACAACATTTTAAATCTTTGGAAGCAGCATACAGAAGCTCTCCTTTTTTTGAATTTTTCGAAGATGATTTCATTCCTTTTTTCGAAAAAAAACATCACTTTTTAATGGATCTGAATTTGGAAGCCCTGGAAATTATTTCCAAATGTATGCGTACCAAATTTAACTTTGAAACTACCACAGAATATTTTCACGAAGTCGATACAAATGAGTTTACAGATTATCGTTTTTTAATAAACGGAAAAAAAGACCCTTCTGTTTTCGAACCTTATACTCAGGTTTTTGATGATAAATTTGGATTTATCAACAATTTAAGCATTCTGGACTTACTGTTTAACGAAGGAAAATTTACCGTTGATTATTTAAAATCGCAACAACTTGTTCTCCCATAAATGAAATAGTTTTTAATCTAGCGAGAGCTTTGCCATTATCGGGAAATGGTCTGAATTATCAAATTCAGGAAAGGTTTCAAACTTTTTAACCTCCATTTTTTTATCGGCAAAAATATAATCAATACGGGCAGGATAATATTTAAAACGATAGGTTTGTCCAAAACCTACACCGGCTTCTTCAAAGGCATCTTTTGATTCTCCTTTTATAATACGGTAAACATAAGAAAACGCACTGTTATTCATATCACCACAAATAATAATCGGATAAGGACAATCTTTTAAACTTTCTTTTAAAATTTCTGCCTGTTCTTGTTGTTGTTTGAAAGCTTTACTGATTCTGAAAAACATCATTTGGGATTTCTCTTTATTCATCACATCGATATTTTCTGAAATCTCATTGACATCCGGCGAAATTTTGATGGATTGTAAATGCATATTATACACTCTGATGATGTCTTTCCCTTTTTTAATATCAGCAAAAACAACATTATTATTAGAATTTGGAAACAGAATTTTTCCCTGTTCGATAACAGGAAATTTAGAAAAAATAGCCTGTCCGGTTTTAATCTGGTTTCCTTCCATAAAAATAGTGCGGTGCGGATACACTTTTAAATCGATTCCTGCAGAATTAGAATATTCCTGAATACATAAAATATCAGGGTTTTTATCATTTACGAATTCTAAAATTGTTTCGGGAATATCTGCTTTATCGTCCCATTTGAACAAATTAAACAAACGCACATTATAACTCATTACCACGAAATCCTTGTCGCTCTCCGGATATTTTTTAGCCGTAAATTTATAAAACTTATTAATAAAAGTGATTCCAATTAAAAGAACCAAGCCCGAAACAATCATCCTCTTTTTGAACTGAATAGCCCAATATAAAAAGAAAAGACTGTTGAGAATAAAAAACAAAGGCATGAACAATGTCAGAACAGACAACCATGGAAAAATTTTAGGTGCCAGAAACGGAAGCACATAAGCTATAAAAGTAACTATAATAAGCGTAATGTTTAAGTAAAACATTCCTGTATTGAACCATGAAAGTTTTTTCATTTTATTTATTTAATGTCTAAAAAACGTTATAAAACAAAGCATTCCTAAACAATTACTTCCCTGACTTGAATAAAAAATCTTTTTCCTCCTTAGTTAAACTATCATAACCTGACTGACTGATTTTATCTAAAATCTCATCAATTTGTTGTTGGGTTTTATCTTTCGTCACTATTCTGGAAGCCCGTTTTTCTACGGGCTTGGAATAATTCTTATGTACTTTCTTAAAAGGTGTCGATGGTGATTTCTTGAAAGCATTAGCAAAAAAGTCAATTATTCTGGTCACAATCACACTCATATCATTGCCATTTTGCAGTCCTTTTATATACATAAATCCAAAAAAAGCGCCCGCTAAATGCGAAATATGTCCGCCCATATTATCTAAACGTATCTGCATTAAATCCAGTATCAGCAACACCGCTGTAATGTGCCATAATTTTACATTACCAATCAGTAATAAACGAACCTGCATCAATGGCTGATATGTTGCTGCCGCCACTAATACTGCCATTATTGCCGCAGAAGCTCCTACTATGGCTCCATTAATATTCATAATATAATAACTTGCCACAAAAACAGCTCCTGCAAAAATTGCACTCAAAAGATACAATCCTAAAAATTGCTTTTGGGTAAAAAAGGTTAAAAACAACTGGCTGGCAAAATTAAGAACCAGTAAATTGAATAAAATATGAAAAAAATCAAAATGAAAAAAAGAATAACTCAGCAACGACCACGGTTTCCATAGTAAATCTTCCGGATTAGCCGACAAACTTACATATTGAAGAAAATCTGCCTGAACATTCCCTAATAATAAAAGCCTTGGCAATACGTATGAAATAAGAAAAAAGCCAATGTTCCAATAAATTAATTTATTAGCGATTCCTCCCAGTTTATATTGTAATTTTAAGTCGTCTAAAATATTCATTTTCCAATTCTTTTTTAGCTTGAATGCTCCATTTTAATTAATTCCAGCGATTATCATTAAACTGGTTTTTCTTCCAATACCACATAATCAGGAAGCCAAATAAGGCTCCGCCTATGTGTGCAAAATGAGCAATTCCCGAATCAATTCCCATTAAGGAATTCCCAAATATACCAAAGAAACCATCAAACAAGAGCATATAAACTGGGACAAAATATTTAGCTTTAACAGGAACAGGGATAAACATAATCCCCAACTCAGCATTAGGAAACATAAAGGCAAAAGCAATCAATAATCCATAAATAGCTCCTGAAGCTCCAACCATAGTCGTTGCAAAAGAACTAATAAAGTTTTGATATTCAGATGCTGTCAAAATAGACTGCCATTGGGTATTGATTTTCCCTTCGTTCAGCAACTGCAAAATTTCTGTTTTTTGAAAACCATTTGATTCTAATATACTTACAGCATCATTAAAGTAATAATAACTCACTCCGGTTTGTACCAGAACAGCTCCTAATCCGCAGGAGATATAAAAAAACAAGAATTTCTTTTCTCCCCAAAAATGCTCTAATGTAGAACCGAAAGAATATAACGCAAACATATTAAATGCAATATGCGCAAATCCTCCGTGCATAAACATATGGGTTAAAGGCTGCCAAAAATGAAAACCCTGATTTTCAGGAAAAAACATTGCTAAAATTTGATATGCGGGTTCACCCACAAAAAGTGTCCCTATGAAAAACAGTACATTAATTATTAATAACTGCTTTACTATTGGTGTTATATTCATCATACTGCAAATTTTTTATCTAAGTCTTCCACACGCATCGTGATGAAAGTTGGTTTTTGAAAAGGTGATACATTAGGATCTTTACAGGCAAAAAGTCCGTTGACTAAATTTTCCTGCTCTTTGACCGTTAAGCTTGTTCCTGTTTTTACTGCCAGACTCTTTGCCATTGATTTAGCAATCGTATCATTCTGACTGAAACTATTTTCGGGTATTCCATCTTGCAAATCGCTTAACAATTGTTCTAACAGGATAGAAATCTCACTTTCGGTTACATTCACCGGAATTCCGGAAATTACCACATGATCGTCATTGGTTTCTTCAAAAACAAATCCGGTATTAACCAATGAAAGCTTCAGTTCCCTAATCAGTTCCATTTCGCCTGACGAAAAATACAAATTCAACGGAAATAACAATTGCTGACTCGATGCCTGATGCACGGTCATATTCGTTAAGAATTGTTCGTACAAAACACGCTGATGCGCACGTTGCTGATCCACAATTACCATTCCGGATTTTATAGGCGAAACAATATATTTTTTATGAATCTGATACACATTCTGAACTGCGTGCTCTACTTCTTCATCATTAAATAACGAACCCGTAACTTCTTCGCTTTCAAAAGAAATTTCATTAGTTTCCGTTGTAAACTCAGGTTCTTGTTCTAAACCTACATACAAACTTTCCCAACTGGCTGTTGAAGCTGGTTTTTTATAACTTGAACCCGATGATCCAGCACCAGCATAATGTTTATTGACTTTATCATCCGAAAATGGATTGAAAGTACTATCTACCTGAATGGTAGGCACCGTTCCTTCTAAATCTTTATAATGATAAGGTGTGTCTAAATTAGCATCTCTGTCAAAGTCTAACACCGGTGCCACGTTAAACTGCCCCAGACTATGTTTAATAGAAGCTCGCAAAATAGCATACAATGCACTTTCGTCATCAAACTTAATTTCGGTTTTGGTAGGATGAATATTGATATCGATAGAATTAGGCGGAACTGTTAAATACAGGAAATAACTGGGCTGTGCACCGTCTTTCAAAATTCCGTCATAAGCCGCCATTACTGCATGATGCAAATAACCACTTTTTATAAATCGGTCATTGACGAAGAAAAATTGTTCGCCCCGATTTTTTTTGGCAAATTCAGGCTTGCTTACAAATCCTTCTATCGTTACAATTTCAGTTTCTTCCTGAACGGGAACTAATTTCTCATTGGTTTTACCTGAAAAAACATTCACCACTCGTTGTCTTAATGTCGAAATTGGCAGATTGAACATTTCGCTGCCATTATGGTAAAAAGTAAAATGTATGTTTGAATGAGCCAAAGCTACTCGTTGAAATTCATCAACAATATGTCTATATTCTACCGTGTCCGATTTCAGGAAATTACGTCGGGCAGGAATATTAAAAAACAAATTTTTAACCGCAAACGAAGTCCCCTGTGGCAACACGGCCGATTCCTGTGAGACAAATTTACTTCCCTCAATAACAATCTGAGTCCCTAATTCCTCCTGTGACTGTTTGGTTTTCATTTCCACATGCGCAATCGCAGCAATAGAAGCCAGTGCCTCTCCGCGAAAACCTTTGGTATGCAGTGAAAATAAATCTTCGGCATGACGGATTTTGGAAGTGGCATGACGCTCAAAACACAATCGCGCATCGGTCACGTTCATTCCTTTTCCATTATCAATCACCTGAACTAACGACTTTCCGGCATCTTTGATAATCAACTTAATATCTGTTGCATTAGCATCAACTGCATTTTCAAGTAATTCTTTCACTACCGAAGCAGGTCTTTGAACCACTTCTCCGGCAGCAATTTGATTAGCAACATGATCAGGAAGTAATTGGATTATACTTGACATTTTTTTTTTTAGTTTTTCAGTCCCGACAGTTATAGGGATTAGTATTCAGAAGATAACTAAGCCCAGCAAATTTAATAAATTTCTGCCGTCTTTTAGGGTTTCTTATATCATAAATAAAACAAAAAACCTATACTATTTAGTCTCAAATAGTATAGGTTTCATTCTGAATTATTTAGTTTTTATTCTTTTAATTCTAAAGGTGTTCCTTCGTCTAACTGCATTGCTCCGGAAGTCAGTAAGTTTTGACCTGCGTAGTCATGAGTCAGTGAAGCCTGCTGACGGATATAAGCCATTTTAATAGCTGCGATAGCTGCCTCTGTTCCTTTATTTCCGTGAATTCCCCCACTTCTGTCAATAGATTGCTGCATCGTATTATCGGTCAGTACACAAAAAATAACGGGAATATCCGTTTGCACATTAAGATCTTTAATTCCCTGAGTAACACCTTCGCAAACAAAATCAAAATGCTTCGTCTGCCCCTGAATTACACATCCAATCACAATAACAGCATCTACTTTTTGGGTTTGCAGCATTTTTTTTGCTCCGTAAATTAACTCAAAACTACCCGGGACATTCCATCGGATAATATTTTGAGCAGGAACTTCATTATCTAAAAAAGCATCTTCTGCTCCTTTATACAAACCTTCTGTTATATTCTCATTCCATTCTGAAACTACCACTCCAAAACGAAAATCTTTCGCACTGGGAAGTGCACTTTTATCGTAAACTGATAAGTTTTTATTAATTGTTGCCATATAAAATTTAATTTTAGACTTTGAAATTAAAAATAAAAATTGGTGATTACAAGCTTTTTTTACGACTCATAATCACCAAATTTTTATTATTGATTTCTGTTATTGAGACAAACCTATCAGGCCATCCACTGAAGCAGCTTCCTGTGAATTTTCGTATTTCTCTTTTATATCTGTGAAATATTTCAAAGCATCTTCCTTATTTCCTATTGCTAAAGCTGTCTTCCCGGCTTTTAAAAGAAAACGCGGTGTGGTAAAATCATTTGTACTGGATTCGGCGGCTTTCAAATAATTTTCTAAAGCCTCTTTTGGCTGCTTATTTTCAGAATACGCATCTCCTATTGCTCCTTTAGCCATCGCACTCAAAACCACATCATCAGATTTGAATTTACTTAAATAATCAATAGCTTCAGTGTATTTTCCGGTATTTAAATAAGCGATACCTGCATAATAATTTGCTAAATTTCCTGCTGAAGTACCTGAATATTCATCAGCAATTTTAAGGAATCCAAATTTTCCTTCTGAACCGTTTAAAGCTAATTTATATAATGAGTCACTTGCTACTCCATTAGCTGCCTGATCAAAATTTTGTTGTGCCACAAACATCTCACTTGCTGCTTCCTCTTCTTTCGGTTCTGCAACAAATTTTTCATAAGCTACATAACCTACTGTAAACAAAGCAATAGCACCTACTATACCAATAATAATTTTTTGATTTTTAGCAACCCAGTCTTCCGTTTTTGATGCAGTTTCGTCTAATTTAGAAAAAACCTCAGCAGTTGTACTGTTTTTTTCATCAATTACTACTTGTTCTTCTACTGCTTCTTTAACTTCTTTCTCTTTTGGTGCTTTATATCCTCTTTTATTATATGTAGCCATTTAAAAATTAATTTAGTGAACCGCAAAAATAAAATTTTTATTCAAACCCACACATAAAAACGAAGATTTTATATATAAATCGAAAATATTTTTATTTTAAAGATTTTTTCAACAAATACTGTGGCTAACTTTTTA
Source organism: Flavobacterium plantiphilum (assembly GCF_046000495.1). Taxonomy (NCBI): domain Bacteria; kingdom Pseudomonadati; phylum Bacteroidota; class Flavobacteriia; order Flavobacteriales; family Flavobacteriaceae; genus Flavobacterium; species Flavobacterium plantiphilum. The sequence continues at coordinate 166,713 of NZ_JBELQA010000004.1, read as the reverse complement.
ATATAGAAAAACACCAAAAGTCGTTTATATGGATATTTTTCAATAATTTGCAGCCTCTTTTGAAAGTCTAAAAAACGACCAGTCTCAATAGCAGCATCCTCAAAAATGTATTTAAAAAAAATAGCTTTATTCAATTATAAAAACTTTTCAGAAGCCAGTTTCGAGTTTGACGGCAAAATAATCTGTTTTGTGGGTAAAAACGGTATCGGCAAAACCAATATTCTGGACGCTATCTACCATTTATCTTATGGAAAAAGTTATTTTAATCCGCTGGCTGTTCAAAATATTAAACATGGCGAGGAGTTTTTTGTTATAGATGCGGAATTTATCAAAAACGAAAGAAGCGAACAACTGCTGTGCAGCCTGAAGAAAGGCCAGAAAAAAATATTAAAACGCAATGGCAAAGTCTATGATAAATTCTCCGATCATATCGGGTTCATTCCACTTGTTATTATTTCGCCTGCTGACAGGGATTTAATTATTGAAGGCAGTGAAACCCGCCGAAAATTTATTGACAGTATTATATCCCAACTGGATTCCCAATATTTACAACAACTCATTCAGTACCAGAAAGTAATGAGTCAGCGCAATGCACTTTTAAAATATTTTGCACTGAACCATGTTTTTGACAATGATACCCTTTCTATATATAATGAGCAATTAAACGATTTTGGCAGCTATATTTTCGAAAAAAGAAAAGAATTCATTGCCGAATTTATTCCTATTTTCAACAAACACCATCATGCCATTACGGATTCACAGGAATCGGTACAATTAGTTTATGAGAGTCATTTGTATGAAACTGATTTACTAACCCTTTTACAGCAAAACATTAATAAAGACCGTGCATTGCAATACACCAGCGTGGGAATCCACAAAGATGATCTGGCGTTTGAAATAGACAATCATCCTATTAAAAAATTCGGATCTCAGGGCCAACAAAAATCTTTTTTGATCGCTTTAAAACTGGCTCAGTTTGAATTCCTAAAAAGGCAAAGCGGTGTAAAACCTATTTTATTGTTTGATGATATTTTTGACAAACTGGACGAAACCCGGGTAGCAAAAATTGTAGAAATGGTGAATTCAGATACTTTTGGTCAGCTTTTTATTTCAGATACACATCCCGAGCGTACCGAAGCCATCGTGAAATCGACACATCAATCGTATAAAATATTCAACTTGTAATTTTTTTTTACCGCAAAGAGAACTAAGTTTTCAGCAATCCCGATAGCTATCGGGACACCAAGCTTTTTTAGCTAAAAAAGAAAAAAATCTGTGGTTAAAATTTTAATATAAATCTATCAAAGTCTATCGTTTTAACTATTTTTGATATAATCAAAATTCAACTAAATGAAATTCAAATCCTTATTCGCAATAAGCCTTTTATTCATTTTATTTTCCTGCCATGCACAAACTTCTCAAAACATTCAAACGGTTGAAGTTGCCGCTTTCGCAAAAGAAATAAAGACGACCCAAAAACCACAAATCATTGATGTTCGCACTCCGGAAGAATTTACCGAAGGACATATTGACACAGCACAGAACATCAATTGGCTTGGAGATCAATTTACACAAAATGCGGAAAAACTAAATAAAGACAAACCCGTTTATGTGTACTGCCGAAGTGGTAAACGAAGCCTGAAAGCCTCTGAAAAACTGGCCGAATTAGGGTTTAAGGAAATCTACAATCTGGATGGCGGTTACCTTAAATGGAAAGCAGAGACAAAAACAGCGCAATAAAAACAAAAAGTTACATTCATGCTTACAAAAGAATCACTACAATTTCTGGACGATTTAAGAGCCAATAATAACCGCGAATGGTTTCAGGACAACAAAAAAAGATACGAAATTTTCAAAAAAGATTATCACCAATTAGTTTCTGATTTCCTGGATGCCATGAAACCTATGGATCCGTCATTAGAAATGCTGGAAATAAAAAACTGCACGTTCAGAATCAATCGTGATATTCGGTTTTCTAAAGATAAATCGCCGTACAAATCCCATTTGGGCGTCTGGCTTTCATCGGGTGCTAAAGATCAGAATCGTTCCGGATATTATGTTCATATTGAAAAAGGAGGCAGTTTTATTGCAGGAGGGTTTTATTCACCTGATCCGGATCAACTAAAAAAAATACGCAAAGAAATTGCTTTTTTCTATGACGATTTAGGAGCCATTTTGAACGAACCTAATTTCAAAAAAGAGTTTGGTGATTTTAACCGAAACGAAAAAAGCCTGTTGAAAAATCCGCCAAGAGGTTACGAAAAAGACCATCCTGCGATTGATTTTCTAAAGCTAAAAAGCTTCGAAACGCTTCAGAAATTTGATATCTCCGAGGTGACTAAAAAAGATTTTGTTTCGAAAATGAGCCAGAAGCTAATCCTTTTAAAACCATTGAACGAATTCCTGAACCGTGCACTCGAAACAGAGGAATTTTAAAATAATACTAAAATTTCTGCCACCAATTCACGAAATCAATATAAAATAATTCGTGAATTCGTGGCGAAAAAATTTCTTTAATGAAAAAAAGAAAAATACTTTTTCTTGGAGAATCCTATCGCGCCGATGCCATTACTTGGATAAATGGCTTAAGGGAATTTGGTGATTTTGAAATTATCAGTTGGGAATTAGAAACGCCTAACCATTCATTCCTGAACAGAATCCTGAGAACACTGGAATTCGTCTTCGCTCCTATTACAATACGTAAAATAATTCGTCAGCAAAAACCAGATATGATTATTGCCGAAAGAACTACCAGTTATGGTTTTCTGGCAGCGCTTTCAGGTATGCAACCATCTGCCATTGCCCAACAAGGAAGAACCGATTTGTGGCCTGAAGATGCTATTACAATTCCGCTTAAAAAAATGATTCAGAATTACGCTTTCAAAAAAGCCACACTTATTCATGCCTGGGGATCAGTTATGGCAGAGCACATGAAAAATTCTAAAGCAGATATGAGCAAAGTTTTGGTTTTACCAAAGGGAATTGATTTAAACAGATTTGAAAACAAAAACAATTCTGATTCCAACAAAATTCAGGCTATTGTTACACGTTCCCTTTTACCCGAATACCGCCATGACGTTATCTTGAAAGCATTTGATATTTTGCATCAAAGAGGAATAGATTTTTCTTTAACTATTGTGGGCGACGGAATTAGGTTAGAGCATTTAAAGGATTTAGCAACAAAAATGCAGATTGAAAACAAAGTTATTTTTACGGGCAGAATTCCCAATACGGAATTACCTAAATTACTCCAAGAATCGAATTTTTATATCAGCATGCCCATAACCGAAGGTGTTTCGGCTTCTTTATTTGAAGCTATGGCTTGCGGTTGTTACCCTATAGTTTCTGATATTCCGGGAAATCAAAATTGGATTCGCCATAGAGAAAACGGACAATTGATTACTGTGGACGATTTTGAAATGCTGGCTAATGAAATCCTCTGGGCATTTGAGAATAAAACCATTTTAGAGAATGCTGTTTCAAACAATCGCAAATTCATTGAAAAACAGGTGAATTACAAAACCAATATGAAAATTATTGCGGACAAATACCATGAATTAATAGATTCTAAAAAATAATTTAACCACAAAGTTGGCTAGGATTTCACAAAGAATACAAAGCTTAGCGAACTTTGCGCAAACTTTGTGTCTTTGCAGTAAAACCAAAAATTATAATCCTTACTTTTGAACCTTCAAATCACGACTAAAAAGCGCTTTCTTTTATGGAAATTCAACATCATTTTTCTTTAAAAAACTACAATACTTTTGGCATTGAAGCCAAAGCCAGACAATTTGTTGCTGTTCACTGCGTAGCAGAATTGAAAACGGTTTTAGAACAACACCAATCAGAGAAAAAATTCATTTTGGGCGGCGGCAGTAATATGTTGCTGACACAGGATATTGATGCATTGGTAATTCATATTGATTTGAAGGGCAAAAAAATCATTAAGGAAGACGATGATTCTGTATGGGTTGAAGGACAAGCAGGTGAAAACTGGCATGAATTTGTGCTTTGGTGTATTGACCAAAATTATGGCGGACTGGAAAACATGTCGCTCATTCCGGGAAATGTAGGCACTACACCTGTTCAGAACATTGGTGCTTACGGAGCAGAAATCAAAGATACCTTTGTTTCCTGTGAAGCTATGAATATTGAAACCCAAGAAATAAAAACTTTCAGCAATGCTGAATGTCATTTTGGATACCGAGAAAGCATCTTTAAACATGACGTAAAAGACCAGTATATTATTACTTCGGTGGTTTTTAAACTGACTAAACGCAACCATAAAATCAATACTTCATACGGCGATATTTTAGCCGAATTAGAGCGTACAAACGTTACTAATCCGGGATTAAAAGACGTAAGCAATGCTGTAATTGCTATTAGAAAAAGCAAATTACCGGATCCGAAAGAACTGGGTAACAGCGGTAGTTTTTTCAAAAATCCTATAGTTTTAAAAAGTGATTTTGAAGCCATTCATAAAAAATTTCCGGAGATGAAATTCTATGAAGTTTCGGCAACCGAAGTAAAAGTTCCTGCGGGCTGGCTGATTGAACAGGTCGGTTTTAAAGGCAAACGTTTTGGCGATGCCGGAATACATAAAAATCAGGCTTTGGTTTTAGTCAACTACGGCAATGCTACAGGACAGGAAATCCTGGCTGTTTCCAAAGACATACAAAAGACTGTTTTGGAGACTTTTGGCATTAAAATTGAAGCCGAAGTGAACGTGATTTAGCCGAAAAACCCCGTTGAAAATTTTCTTTTAAAATTCATATTTTATCATTTACAATTCCTAATTGTATTCTTACCTTTGCAGTCGTTAAAAACTCATTAAACTCCAATGCTTATACTGATTCTTTACTTTTTTATTGCTATTGTTGCTATTCAAATTGCGTATTATTTAGGTGTTTTCGGGAAATTTGCTTTCGCCAAAGCACAAAAAATAACACCCAAAAAAATAGCTGTTTCGGTTATCGTTTGTGCTAAAAATGAAGAAGAAAATGTGGCTAAATATGTTCCGCTGCTAGCTGAGCAAAATTACCCTGATTTTGAGATCGTTCTCATCGATGATGCATCGAGCGATAATACATTAGAACTTTTTGAAGCATTCGAACAACAATATTCTAACATTCGTCTCGTTAAGGTACAAAACAACGAAGCGTTTTGGGGAAATAAAAAATATGCACTGACTTTAGGTATCAAAGCTGCCAAAAAGGAATATTTGCTTTTCACTGACGCCGATTGTTTTCCAACATCTAAAGATTGGATTACCGCTATGAGTTCACAATTTACATTACACAAAACAATTGTTTTAGGCTATGGAGGCTATGAAAAAATTGCCAATTCCTTCCTGAATAAAATCATTCGTTTTGAAACAGTGCTTACTGCGGTTCAATATTTTTCCTGGGCTAAAGCCGGACATCCTTATATGGGTGTAGGGCGGAATTTAGCCTATAAAAAAGAAGAATTCTTTAATGTAAACGGTTTTATCAATCACATTCAGGTGCGTTCAGGCGATGACGATTTGTTTATCAACGAAGCGGCTAACGGGAAAAACACTACTATAGCCTACGCCCCGGAGAGTTTCACCTATTCAGCACCAAAAACCACTTACAAAAACTGGTTTACCCAAAAAAGAAGACATGTAGCTACGGCAAAACATTATAAAACAATCGATCAGTTCCAATTGGGCTTATTTTTCAGTTCGCAGCTGTTATTTATTATCCTGGCAGCCATTTTACTGGCGTTTCAGTTTCAATGGATTTTAGTGTTAAGTCTGGTTGGACTAAGGTATTTATGTGCGTGGATTACTATCGGTTTTTCGGCTGGAAAATTAAAAGAAAAAGACCTTAAATTTTGGTTTCCAATAGTCGAAATAGCACTTGTTTTCACACAACTGAATGTGTTTTTTACTAATATTTTTTCAAAACCGGTCAATTGGAAATAAGCAATCAAATAGAAAAAGCAAAACAAGGAGACCAGACGGCCTTTACTTTTCTGTTGAATCATTATTGGAGTGAAGTTTACGGATTCATGCTCAAACGCACCGAAAACGAAACTAACGCTGAAGACATTACCATTGAAACGTTTTCAAAAGCATTTGACAAAATAGCAACTTATAACCCCGAATTTCAGTTCAATACCTGGCTCATTACCATTGCTAAGAATGTGTATATTGATATGCTTCGCAAAAGAAAATCCAGTCTTTTTGTAGAAATCACTGAGCAGGAAGACCAGAAGGCGTACAATATTGCCGATACTACCCCATCAAAAGAAGACGAATTAATTACCGAGCAAAACCTGTCGCAATTACTGCAATACATCAAAGAACTGAAACCGCATTATCAGGAAGTCATCCAGCTGCGTTATTTTCAGGAAATGAGTTATCAGGAAATAGCCAATAAAATTGACGAACCCCTCAACAACGTCAAAGTAAAACTACTAAGAGCCAAGAAACTTTTGGCTGAGATTATTCATACTAAGCGATAGTTTTTTTACCATTAAGGGATTAAGTTATATTAAGGTTTTCTTTTAGTATAGTTGTAAAAAACATTGTTACTTCTTTTAGCATGTAAGAAATATTTTTATTTTTGTATTGCGCTATAAAAAAATATACGCATCAATTCAAACAAAAACATGCGTATAACATACTATTTTAGAACAAAACAGGTCAGTTTTATACCTGTATAAACTAGTTAGTTGCTATTACATAATCATGATATGAAAATAAACAACATAATCATCCATAATTTTAAGAGATTTACTCATCTTGAAATCAAAGATATTCCAGAGCAGACGAGGTTAGTTCTGCTTGTGGGCCCTAATGGATCTGGAAAATCGTCGTTATTAGAGGCTTTTAACCATTGGTATCGCTATAAAGGATTTACACAAACTGGCGACAAAGACTATCTGGAAAAGAAAGGAGCGATTTCTGAAGGAAATTACTGGTATGATAACAAAGTGCAAATTGAATTTCACGATATTGAAGAGATTACTAAGGACGAAATTAAAGGAAAGTTTTACTTTAGGACAGCATATAGGAATGAACCTGATTTTAAAATTAGCGAACTTAAAAATCAAAACAACCCAACCGAAAATCCAAAACTCGCTAAATTAAATATTAACGACGTTACCGTGTCAGAAAATTATCATCGATTAATTTCTCAAACGCTTGAGGGAGTTTTTAATTATAAGAATGACTCCAAATCCGTTCAACAATTCCGAGATGAAATGATTGGTAATATTAGAAGTTCATTACAGCGCATTTTTGAGGATTTGAATCTTAGCTCTATCGGCGACCCTTTATCAGATGGTAGTTTTTATTTTGAAAAAGGCAATGCGAAAGATTTTCACTATAAAAACTTGTCCGCTGGAGAAAAATCGGTGTTCGATTTAGTACTAGATCTAATTATAAAAACCAAATATTTTCCTGAGGCAATTTTTTGTATCGATGAACCAGAGGCACACATGCACACCAGATTGCAAGCAAAATTGCTTAAAGAATTAGTTCGGCTTCTTCCGGAAAAATCTCAATTATGGATAAGCACTCATTCGATTGGCATGCTAAATCAAGCAGAAGAAATTGAAAAAGAAAACCCAGGAAGTGTTGTGTTTTTAAACTTCGACAATCTTGACTTTGATGTTTCACAAATCATTAAACCCTCTAAAATAAACAAGTCAATCTAGGACAAATTTTTTGAGTTGGCATTAGCTGATTTTTCAAAACTTATCGCCCCTGAAACTTTAGTCTTTTGTGAGGGTGCATCTCAAGGAAGAAAAATTAAAAATTTTGATGCGCAAGTTTTCTCAAATATTTTTGAAGACAAATATCCCTTAACAAGATTTGTGTCAGTTGGTTCGTGTAATGAGATTGAAAATATAGAAAATCAATCTATTAATATTGTTTCGTCAATTTTAAAATCATCAAAAATTATTAAAGTTGTTGATCGAGATGGGAAAAGTGAAAGAGAAATTAAAGAGTTAGCATCTTTGGGTATCAAAACTCTAAAGCGAAGGCATATTGAGAGCTATCTACTAGATGATGAAATTATTGAACTGCTTTGTGATTCAAACTGGGAAAACGAAAAGCTTGAAGAATGTTTGTTAGCGAAACAAACAGCTATCAACGCAAGTGTAAAACGTAAAAATCCAAGTGACGATATTAAATCTGCTAGCGGAGATATTGTTGTAGCTCTAAAGAGAATTTTAGATATTAAAGACGGAGGCAATAACACTAATAGTTTCTTAAGAGATACAATGTGTCCACTCATAACGGAAAAAACAAAAACTTTCAAAGAGTTAGAATTAGAAATATTTCATTAATAAGCAACAGCAACTAACCGCCTTTAACCGCAAACCCGACCGCGGAGATATATCAACACAGCGTTAGCGCAGAATTGCATTCTGTGCCCGCAACAATAAGCAAATAACGCAAACAAAATACTTTGTGGAGTTACCGGATGAGATTCCTCGTTCCTCGCAATGAACAGGATTGCGTTAAAGGCGGAAATATTTTCCCTAACCAAACCAATTAACGAATATCCCTAACTTTTAAAAATCATAGATACGCCTACTAAAACTATAGATGAGCATATAAAAACCAAAGGCATGCCTACATAAAACATAGGCGATGCCTTCAAAACAGTAAGCACGCCATACTAAAACTATAGCCCGCCTACCAAAAACATAGGCAGTACCTTCAAAAATAGAAGGCGTGCCAACCAAATTTACAGCCACGCTTGGCTAAACTATAGGCAATGCTTTTAAAAACAACACCCAAGCCCTGCTATTAGCATGGCGCAGCTGGTTGATAGTATAAATTTGCAATCAATCGCCACAGTGACAATCTCATTTATTCTTAGACTCCGGCAACTAAATTTAAAATTATTCTAAATTATTTAAAAGAACCGTACAGAAATTACATCTAAATTTTGTACCTTAATCGTTCTAAATAAAAATACCACATACGCATACGATTTAACTGAAACCTTTAACCATTAAATCTATATCTTATGTCACAACACAGTCTTTATGAAAGCAACTGGATTAATCTGGTTTTCGAAAACAGAAACAAAGAGTACGGTGCATTCCAACTGCGTCAGCAAACCACCAGAACTTCTTTTAATGCCCTTTTTATTGGTGTTTTAGTGTGCGCTACACTAATCATTTTACCCAATTTACTGCTTCACCCAAAACACATTGAGGCTGACACCACAACTGACTGGACAGAAACTATTATTCAGCTGCAGGACATTTATCACGCAGAAGAACAGGCTGCCGCTGCTCCTGCACTTCCTGAAATTCAGCAACAAGCTCCCACTGAAGCAATCGAAACCAGACAATTAATTGACCCGATAGTGGTAAGTACCTCAGAAGCTCCCGCTGATGTTGAATATACCTTAGAAAAAAGCAATCCTATAGACACCACTAAGGACGGAGTGAATGCTACAGGACTATCCGCAGGTACCGGAGAAGGTGTCCTAAATGGAAGCAGCGAAGGTGCCGGTATTGGTACAGGAACCTCAAATTCTAATGGGAACGAACTCATTATTAACGAAGTCTTGGATAAAAAACCACAGTTTCCGGGAGGAATTGAAAAATTCTACCGTTATGTGGGAAATAATTTCAGAAGCCCCATGCTGGACGAAACTAAAAACGTACGCATCTTTGTTTCTTTTGTAGTAGAAAAAGACGGAAGTATGAGCAATATAAAAGTACTTAATAAACCTGGGCAGGGGTTAGAAAAAGAAGCTATTCGCGTGTTACAATCTATAAAAACCAAATGGTCTCCTGGGATATTGAATGCAAAACCGGTAAGAACCGCTTATAATTTACCTATTGTGGTACAAATTAATTAAATCCATACCCGTTGGGTGTAATTATCAAAAACGTCAATTCGAGTGTTTTTTGCGTAATGAAATGGAGTAAAAAATATATCGGGAATCGTTTTTGATAATAATTTTTCTTGTTCTCGATACAATTTTCTATCTAAAATTACTCGAACTGACGAAAAATTATTATCAAAAACTAATTACACCCAACGGGTTAAGCTATTTATTTTAATATAAATTCAAAGCAGCTCGAAAGGCTGCTTTTTTTTGTCCTATTTCTTTTAGAATAGCAAATATGATTTTAATTTTATAACAAATCCGGCTAAAAGCTTCACCAATTAAAACACTGCATTTTAAATCAAGTTTCCGTATCTTTGTAACCTTAAAATTGATTTATGGAAACTGTTTTAGATACTACTACACCGGTTGCTACTCCAGCCACAGCCAAACCAAAATGGTTAAAAGTAAAACTACCAATTGGGAAAAAATATACAGAACTTCGCGGCTTAGTTGATAAATACAGCCTCAACACTATTTGTACTTCCGGAAGTTGCCCTAATATGGGTGAATGCTGGGGCGAAGGAACTGCTACTTTTATGATTCTGGGCAATACCTGTACGCGCTCCTGCGGTTTTTGCGGTGTAAAAACAGGCCGCCCTGAAACAGTTGACTGGGATGAACCTGAAAAAGTAGCCCGTTCCATCAAAATCATGAATATTAAGCATGCCGTGATTACCAGTGTAGACAGAGACGACCTGAAAGATGGTGGTTCTATTATCTGGATAGAAACGGTAAAAGCCATTCGCAGAATGAACCCTACAACGACTCTTGAAACCTTAATTCCTGATTTTCAGGGAATCGAAAGAAACATAGACCGTATTGTTGCCGCTAATCCTGAAGTGGTTTCACATAATATGGAAACCGTTCGCCGACTGACCCGTGAAGTACGCATTCAGGCGAAATACGACCGAAGCTTAGAAGTATTGCGTTATTTAAAAGAAAAAGGAATCAACAGAACCAAATCCGGAATTATGTTAGGATTAGGTGAAGAGGAAGAAGAAGTATTCCAAACCATGAGAGACCTTCGCGCTGCGAATGTTGATGTAGTGACTCTGGGGCAATACCTGCAACCCAGTAAAAAACATTTGCCCGTTAAGGAATTTATCACTCCGGAACAATTTGCTAAATACGAGCAATTTGGTCTGGAATTAGGTTTCCGTCATGTAGAAAGTGGACCATTAGTCCGTTCTTCTTACAAAGCACAAAAACACATATTATAATAAAGTTCATTTGGTTATTCGCTTATTTGGGTAACGATTAACCAAATAAACGAATAACCAAATAAACAACATAATTGAAAACAAGAATTGCCATCAATGGTTTTGGTCGGATTGGCCGAAACCTTTTTCGCCTGTTATTAAACCATCCTGAAATAGAAGTCGTAGCCATAAATGACATTGCCGATACAAAAACTATGGCTCATTTAATCAAATATGACAGCATTCATGGTGTTTTGCCCCAGACGGTAATTGCCGATGAAAAAGGATTTAGTATTGATGGAATACATTATTTATTTTTCCACGAAAAAAGTATTTCCAATCTTAACTGGAAAGATTTAGATATTGATTTTGTTATTGAATCTACCGGAAAATACAAAACTCATGAAGATTTAAACCAGCATATTATTGCTGGAGCAAAGAAAGTTATTCTTTCGGCTCCTTCAGAAGTAGACACTATTAAAACAGTGGTTTTAGGTGTCAACGAACATATCCTGGACGGAACCGAAAAAATCATCTCTAACGCGAGCTGCACGACTAACAATGCCGCTCCGATGATTAAAATAATCGATCAGCTTTGCGGAATTGAACAAGCCTATATTACTACAATTCACTCTTTTACCACTGACCAGAGCTTACACGACCAGCCACACAAGGATTTACGAAGAGCCAGAGGTGCCAGCCAGTCTATTGTTCCAACAACTACAGGAGCAGCTAAGGCATTAACAAAAATTTTTCCTATCTTAGAGGGCAAAATTGGAGGATGTGGTATACGTGTTCCTGTTCCCGATGGCTCGCTCACCGACATTACTTTTAATGTAAAAACAGCGGTTTCCATTGCTGAAATTAACGAAGCTTTTAAATTAGCTTCGCAAAATGAACTTAAAGGAATACTCGATTACACCGAAGATCCAATCGTATCTGTAGATATTATAGGAAATAGAAATTCCTGTTTATTTGATGCACAGCTAACTTCTGTTATAGACAAAATGGTAAAAGTAGTGGGCTGGTATGATAACGAAATTGGATATTCATCACGTCTGATTGATTTAATACTGTTGACCAAACCCTAAGCGACTAAATGAAATTAAAAATCAAATTTTACCTGATTTTATTTATTTTATTTAATGTTTGTCTGTATGCTCAAAAAGAAGTAACAGACAGCATTAGCTATTACAACAACCAGGCTAATATTAATATCAAAACCAACCAGTATAAAGATGTTTTGCTGTATACGCAAAAAGCTATAAATTATGCTCAGGAGCATTCTAAAATAAAAGAACAGGCTGCTCAGACAGCTAAACTGGGACGATTGTATTACAGCCTGAAAAAATATGATGATGCTATTGAAAAACTAACCGAAAGCATCAACTTATTTAAGACCATCACCCCATCAGCAGAATATGCTGAAGCCTACTATTTCCTGGGATTGGCTTATATTAATAAAAATAATTTTAGTGCCGCAGAAATTTGCATCAACAAAACAGCTGCTATTTCCAAAGCATTTGAAATTACCGGGAACAATGAATTAATACGACTTCAAAAAGCTATTATCTACAGAGCCAATCAAAAATACGATAAAGCTGCAGCTATCTTAAACAGTATCATTTCGAAACCGGACAAACCTGAAATTTCAGATACTAAAGCCGAAGCTTTATACCAGATGGGACTGATTGAAGAGCACAACAACCGAAATAATCTGGCTTTAAACTACTTTAACAAAGCCTTAAACTTAAATGCGAAAAACCAAAATTTAGATCAAAAATCAAATATCTTACTGGCTATTAGTTTAGTTTACGAAAAAATGCTCGATAAAAGTAATGCATATGCTTTTCTAAAACTACACCTTAATTTAAAAGAAAGTATTGCAATAGCTACCAATGAAAAATTAGGTATAAATGATTATGAAGCATTTAAAGAAAAACAAAGAGAACAAAACTTAATCCGTTTAAACAAAGAGAAACAGGAAGAACAAAAAACCAAAAATTTCTCAAGACTAATTAACTATTTATCCATTGCATTAATAGTGATTTTATCACTGCTAAGTTTTTCTCTTTATAGAAATAACATTATCCGAAAAAAATCAAACCAACTGCTAACCGAAAAAAACAATGAGCTGATAAAAGCCAAAGAAAAAGCAGAAAAAGCTTCGAATGCACGTGCCGATTTTTTATCTATTGTAAGTCATGAATTAAGAACTCCGCTAAACGCAATCAATGGAATTACTCATTTATTACTGGAAGAAAATCCTAAAAAATCGCAGCTGCATTATCTTGGCTCTTTACAATATTCCGGCAATTACCTGACTGCTTTCATCAATGATATTTTAGAAATTAACAAAATTGACTCTAACAAAATAGAATTAGAGCACATTGATTTTGACATAAAGCAACTGCTGGAAGATCTTCAAAATTCCCTGATGGAATTAGCCACAAAAAACAAAAATACTTTTATACTTGACATTGACCCGGATATCCCAAATAATCTGATAGGTGACCCTATTAAATTATCTCAGATATTTATGAATTTAATCAATAATGCATTAAAATTTACTAAAAACGGAAAAGTAAGTATTACAGGAAAACTACAGTCTGTTCAGGATACAAAAGCGGTACTGTTTTTTGAAATAAGAGATACAGGAATTGGAATTCCCGAAGAAAAATTAAAAACTGTTTTTGATAGTTTTTCTCAGGGGTCGACAGAAATCAACAGAAAATATGGCGGAACCGGTTTAGGACTGACTATTGTAAAAAAACTTTTAAACGTACTGGGAAGTGAAATTCATCTTAAAAGTACCTTGGGCGAAGGTTCTGTTTTTTCATTTGGATTAACTTTAGCCATCAACAATAATCAAACTCCGATAGAACCAAAACAACAAATTTCATTTGATATTTCCCTAATAAAAGGCAAAAAGATCTTAGTTGTTGAAGACAACAAAATAAACCAAATGATTACTAAAAGAATGCTTGAAAATAAGGAAATCATTTGTGAAATCATCGATAATGGTGAAGAAGCCATAGAAGCGGTGAAAAAAAACAACTATGATTTAGTTCTTATGGACGTCCATTTGCCGGGCATAAACGGTACAATAGCCACTCAGGCAATCAGAAAATTCAACAGTATAACACCTATTATTGCCATGACAGCTATTTCACTAAATGAAAACAGAGCTATGCTTCTTTCTTATGGAATGAATGATGTCATCACAAAGCCTTTTATTCCAAATGATTTTTACATTTTGCTTTGTAAATATCTTGCTGATTAATAGTTCAAAATAAGCTCTTTAATTAATTTTCGGACTTTAGGTTCTGCTTTTCTGGCAGCTTCCAAAACCTCATCATGTGAAATAGTATCGATACTTTCTTCATTACCCATATCGGTAATTACTGAAATGCCAAAAGTTTCTAAATCCATATGACGCGCTACAATAACTTCGGGAACAGTAGACATTCCTACACAATCGGCACCCAGAATTTTTACCATTTTATATTCGGCTAAGGTTTCAAATGTTGGTCCCTGTAATCCCAGATAGATTCCGTCTTTTACCTCAATATTATTTTTTTGTGCCAATTCTTTAGCCACAGCTATCATTTTTTTCGAATAAGGTTCGCTCATGTTAACGAATCTTGGTCCAAAACGCTCGTCATTTTTTCCACGCAACGGATGTTCAGGAACCATATTAATATGATCATTTATAAGAACAATATCCCCTACTTTATAATTCGGATTCACTCCGCCCGAAGCATTAGAAATAATCAATTTTTGAACTCCTAAATATTTCATGACACGAACCGGAAAAGTAACTTCCTGCATCGAATAGCCTTCGTAATAATGAAAACGACCTTGCATGGCCACTACTTTTTTAGTGCCTATGGTTCCAAAAATCAAAGCTCCCTTATGTCCTTGAACCGTAGAAACAGGAAAATTAGGAATATCAGGATAAGGCAAACTAAATTCAATTTGAATATCATCCGTAAAATTACCTAAACCCGAACCTAAAATCACTCCATATTCTGGGGTAAAATTCATTTTATCTTGGATATAACTAACGGTTTGCTGTACTAGTTCCCACATAATTTTTTATCTTTTTATCAAATTGATCTGCCGCCGACAGAAACGAACTTTGTATGGGTAAGTAAAAAAGCTGTTCGTCAGGCAAACTTCCTTTGAGTCTTACATAGTCTTTTTCGGTAGTAATGATAATACTGTCTTTTGCCTTAAGGATAATTTCCTGAATATCATTCTCCGAAAAATGATGATGATCCGGATAAGTAAGACAAACATCATCTGCATTTTTTAAATAAGAGAAAAAAGGTTCGGGCTTAGCAATTCCTGCCAAAAGCAATTTATTCTCCTGCGCAATCTCGTTAACAGTAATTTTACTGTTTTCAGAATAAATGTAATTATCATAAGAGATACAGCTAAAATAAACCTTTTGATTATTCGTTAATTTTAGCCTCTTTTTTATAAAAAGTTGTTCTGATTCAGAAAGATTTGGTGGACATTTGGTCACTACAATTATATCGGCTCTTTGAGCACCACTCCTGCTTTCACGCAAATTGCCTGTTGGCAACATAAAATCATCAGCATAGATATCGCCATAAGCAGTCAGTAAAATATAAAATCCCGCTTTTACTTTTCGGTGTTGATACGCATCATCGAGTAAAATAACTTCTGGTTTTTCTGCCTGTCCTAATAATTGTTCAATACCATTTTTACGATTCGCATCAACAGCCACTTGGATATTGGGGAACTTTTGAAAAAACTGAAAAGGCTCGTCGCCTAAGATTTCTGCATTCTCATTGGCATCAGCCAGAACAAATCCTTCTGATTTTCTTTTATATCCACGACTCAAAGTAGCTACTTTATATTTTGGCGAAAGCAAACGAATTAAGTATTCTATCTGAGGCGTTTTACCCGTTCCGCCTACACTGAGATTACCCACAGCAATTACAGGCAAATCAAACGAGTAAGATTTCAAAACTCCTTTATCAAAAAGAAAATTCCGAATACTGGTAATCCAACCATATAAAACAGCAAACGGAAAAAGTATTTTTCGAAGTACATTCATACTACGAAAGTATATTTTTTATTTTAAAGTTGATTTGTTTATTCGTTAATTTGTTTATCCGAAAATATCCAAAAATGACAATCAAAGAAATAATTTCCGTACTGGAAGAAATGGCACCACTGGCTTATGCCGAAGATTTTGACAATGTAGGCTTACTTGTAGGCGATGCTAAAACTAAAGCAACCGGAGTTTTAGTTTGCCATGATGCGCTGGAAAATGTTATAGACGAAGCGATTGCTAAGCAATGTAATTTGGTGGTTTGCTTCCATCCTATTTTATTCTCGGGTCTAAAGAAAATAACCGGCAAAAATTATGTAGAACGTGCCATTATCAAGGCTATCAAAAATGATATTGCCATCTATGCGGTTCATACGGCTTTGGATAATCATCAATACGGAGTGAACAAAATTTTCTGTGATGCCTTAGGTTTAACCAACACTAAAATATTGATTCCAAAACAAAGTTTTATTCGAAAATTAATCACTTATACCATACCTGAAAACGCTGAAAAACTGCGTAATGCTTTATTTAATGCCGGAGCAGGAAAAATAGGCAACTACGAAGATTGCAGTTTTAATTCGAAAGGAATTGGAACCTACATGGGCAATGAAAACAGCAATCCTGAAATTGGAGAGCGTTTTGAATTTGTAGAAAGTGAGGAAATCAAAATCGAAGTTACTTTTGAAAAATATTTAGAATCTAAAATTTTAAAAGCCCTTTTTAAAAACCATGTGTACGAAGAAGTCGCTTATGAAATTTATGATTTACAAAATATGCATCAGAATATAGGTTTAGGAATGACAGGCGAATTAGAAAATCCGATGCCAGAAAAAGATTTTTTACTGCTAGTAAAAGACAAAATGCAGGCTGATGGAATTCGTCATTCAGCCTTTACAGGAAAAAAGATAAAAAAAGTGGCCGTTCTGGGAGGTTCGGGAAGTTATGCTATAAAAAATGCGATTCAGGCGGGAGCCGATGTTTTTTTAACCGCTGATTTAAAATATCACCAATTTTATGAGGCCGAAAACAGCTTACTTTTGGCAGATATTGGACATTTTGAATCAGAACGTTATACAAAAAATTATATTGTTGATTTTCTTAGAAAAAAAATCCTTAATTTTGCAATCATTTTATCTGAAGAAAATACAAATCCAGTTAAGTACTTATAGAATATGACTAATACAAAAGAATTAAGTGTTGAGGACAAGTTAAGAGCCATCTACGATTTACAATTGATTGACTCAAGAATTGACGAAATTAGAAACGTAAGAGGAGAACTTCCTCTTGAAGTGGAAGATTTAGAAGATGAAGTTGCCGGGTTAAGCACACGTTCTGAAAAATTGAAAAGTGAGCTTGAAGTAATCGAAGAGCAAATTAAAGCTAAAAAAAATAGTATTGAAGACCACAAAGAGGCTATCAAAAAATATACTAAACAACAAGAAACTGTTCGTAACAACCGTGAATTCAACTCTTTAACTAAAGAAGTAGAATTCCAGGAACTTGAAATTCAATTGGCTGAAAAGCAAATGAAAGAAATGAAAGCTTCTATCGAACACAAAAAAGAGATTATTGCTCAATCTAAAGAAAAATTAGAATTGAAATCGAATCACTTAAAGCACAAAAAATTAGAGTTAGATGATATCATGGCAGAAACTGCTAAAGAAGAAGAATTCTTAACTCAAAAATCTATCGAATTCCAAGAGCAAATCGAAGAAAGATTGTTAGCAGCTTACAAAAGAATTCGCTCTAGTGTACGTAACGGATTAGCAGTAGTTTCTATCGAAAGAGGTGCTTCTGCAGGTTCATTCTTTACCATTCCTCCGCAAACACAAGTTGAAATTGCTTCCAGAAAAAAAATCATCATTGATGAGCATTCCGGAAGAATTTTAGTTGACAGTAGTTTAGCTGAAGAAGAAAAAGAAAAAATGGAAAACTTATTCGCAAGTATTTAATTATATTTAAGTCCCGATTTACCATCGGGACTTTTTTATTATGAAAAAAATCGTTTATTATCTTTTTACAAAATCCATTGGTTTCTACATCAATGTGCTTAGTTTTATTTTCCCCGAAAAAGCGAATCAGATTGCCTATGACTTATTTAGTCAGCCTCGTGATGGAAGATTGACAAAAGATAATTTACCTCCTGTCCTGCTTGAAGCCGATAAAGAAATTTACAAACATGAAGGTGAATATTTCCAGACCTATACCTGGAAAGGGAATGAAAATAATATTCTTTTAGTTCATGGCTGGGAGAGCAATGCTTCCAGATGGGAAAAACTTCTTCCCTATTTAAAAAAATCAGGCAGTACCATTATTGCTATTGATGCTCCGGGACACGGATTATCCAGCGGAAAAGAATTCAACATTCCGCAATATGCCGCATTTATTGATATTATTGTACAAAAATTTCAGCCCAAATACCTTATTGGACACTCCTTAGGCGGAAAAACCTGTTTGTATTACCAGTCTACTTATCAAAACAGCAATTTTGAAAAGATGGTGATTCTAGGTTCTCCAAGTGATTTTAAAATTATTCTGAACAATTACATTAACTTACTGAGTCTGAATTCTAAAATTTCAAAAGGGCTTGAAAACCACTATCTGCGTCATTTTAACCTCCAATTAGATCATTTTTCCGGTAAATCATTTGCTTCTACAATAAAAACGAAAGGATTTATTGCACATGATACTGAAGATACTATAGTATTATTTGAAGAAGGAAAAAAAATTGCCAGCAGCTGGCAGGATGCCGTTTTTATCGAGACAAAAGGACTTGGACACAGTCTTCACGGAAAAGAATTGTACCAAAAAGTGTATCAATTTCTGTTTGAATAATTTATTCAGTATTCAAAATCTATGATAATTTCGAAAGAATTGCTTTTGAAATTACCATTGTCATTCCTATAGTTATTGCTATTGTTATTGTATTATTGCTTACTTTTGCTCTATGGAAGAAAATCTAAAACGTCTCAATAAATTCATCGCCGAAACCGGTTTTTGCTCCCGCCGTGAAGCCGATAAATACATCGAAGAAGGCCGCGTTACCATCAACGGCTCTGTTCCTGAATTGGGTACTAAAGTTTCCTCTGATGACGAAGTACGCATTGATGGTAAACTCATTCATGAGAAAAACGAAAAACACGTTTATCTGGCATTCAACAAACCGGTTGGAATTGAATGTACAACCAATTTAGAAGTTCGCAACAATATTGTAGATTATATTAATTATCCAAAACGAATTTTCCCTATTGGCCGATTAGACAAAGCTTCTGAAGGATTGATTTTCATGACTAATGACGGAGATATTGTCAACAAAATTCTGCGTGCCCGAAACAATCACGAAAAAGAATATACCGTAACGGTAAATAAACCTATTACCGACCGATTTATACAGCGAATGGGCAATGGTGTTCCTATTTTAGATACAGTTACAAGGAAATGTAAGGTAGAACAAATTTCAAAATATATTTTCAAAATTGTTCTGACTCAGGGTCTGAATCGACAGATTCGCAGAATGTGTGAATATCTGGGCTATGAAGTTACTGCACTGAAACGCATCCGCATTATCAACATCTCTCTTGATATTCCTGTGGGGCGCTACCGCGATTTAACCGATGCCGAAATCAAAGAATTAAATAAACTTATCGAACCTTCAAGTAAAACGGAAGAAGCCAGCTTACCCAAAACGGAAGCACCAAAACGACGAACGGAATTCATCAAAAAAGATGATCCAAGGTTTAGGAGAAAAAAAGATTCATAAAAAAATCCCATCTCATTTTTTAGTAAGAGATGGGATTTGTTTTTGCATTGCTAACTACATCTGTTTCTCTAAAATTTTCTTTAATTCTTCATTAGAATGCTGTCCAAGTTTAGGATTGATAACTTCGCCATTTTTACCTACTAATACATAATGTGGAATCCCGGAAACATTAAACTTTCCTGCCAAATAATTCCAATCATCAGTAGAAAGACGATAATGTTCTCCTTTTATTTCGGGGATCATCGCAGAATAGGTTTTCTCTGGCGAACTCTGATTAGTAAGATATACAAAGACAATATCTTTATCTTTCATCTCTTCTTTTAAGGTTTTGATTCGTTCAATTCCGGAACGACAAGGTCCACACCAGGTTGCCCAGAAATCTACATAAACTACTTTACCTTTATATTTTTTCATAATACCGGAAAATAATTCATCACCTTCTGTTTTAGGAGTTTCATTAAGCACATAACCCGTTTGTTTTTTATTAGCTTCTATTTTAGCTATCGTTTGCTTGTTGCATTTTTCAATATAATCAGCAATAAATGGTGTTTGTATAGATTGTTGTACACGGATTAAATCGCCATCCGACAAAGGAGTAAGTTGCGCTACAACATTATTACAAAGATCCTGAGACTTCATAATATCGGAAGCAAAACCTTCTTGAACATTAAATAATTCAGCTAATTTTTTGTTTCTGAAATTGGTTCTCATTTCAGAATATAAAAAATTAGTAATATCATTATGCTTCTTATAAAATTTATCAATCAATAGCCCCAAGTTCTTGTATTTTTCTAGCTTTTTCGCTGTTGGTGTTTTAGCTAACTTTCTTGATGTTTTTAAAAATTCCTGTTCTTCCTTAGAAATTGGAATATTATTTTTCAATAAATGCTTTTCTAAACTCTCAAAACTAAAAGACTCAACTTTAGCAATTTCTTTCAGTATTTTTTGGTGTTTAGTAACAAATGCTAACCTTATTTTGGCATATTTTGCGTCAAATGCTTTATGTTCCGGATCATTTTTTAAAATTTCCATTTGTTTCATATCATCTAAAAGCTGTTTCTCTTCATGGGTTAAAGTATAACCTCTTTTTTGAAGTTCATCGGCAATTTCAAAAACAGTTACACTAACACTATT
Source organism: Flavobacterium plantiphilum (assembly GCF_046000495.1). Classification (NCBI taxonomy): domain Bacteria; kingdom Pseudomonadati; phylum Bacteroidota; class Flavobacteriia; order Flavobacteriales; family Flavobacteriaceae; genus Flavobacterium; species Flavobacterium plantiphilum. The sequence continues at coordinate 145,641 of NZ_JBELQA010000004.1, read as the reverse complement.
TAAATGAACCAAATCTAAATATTGTAATCGATTAATAACATTTTGATAACTATGCGTCGAAATTACCGCTAATGGATTATTTACAAGCGGGTCTGTTAAAAAATCATAATAATCTGCTGTAAGGCTATCATTTTTTAGGCTGATTTCCCTTTGATTATTAGGTATTTTATTTTTTAATCTAAAAGCCGTTTCTTTATTGCGCTGGAAATTCATCATTTGAGCAATAGCATTGTATTCAATTTCTAATTTTGTAATTTGATAAACTTTAGCTCCAATTGTCTTAGTATTTCTTAAAGCCTCTAATGTTTCCAGCTTTTTACTTACTACATTCTTACAATAAGATTTATAAGTTTCCGGATTCATATCTAAAATATTACGCATTATATCTTCATAATCCGTTCGTCTCACTGTTTGGGCTTTTAACAATTCTACATTTAACTTAGCTGATTCGCCCATAAAAAGAGCCTCTCTGTCTCCAACTAAATGGAAGAGTGTTTTTCCGGGTTCTAAATATACAGAACCATTAAAAATTGAAGAACGTACCCAAACTTCGTGTGGATAGTACAATGGAAGTTTTATAGAGAAAAAACCATTATCATTAATTTTTGCTACAAAAGTATTTTGTGCTCCGGTAATAATATCATCAATATGAATCGCTATTGTTTTTACAGCGGCCTTAGCACTATAATTCTTAATATATCCGCTATATGTGGCTGAATCACTTTGTAAAATAGGCATTTCATAAACTATATCAGTGTTGTTTGATTTTTCTATTTCATTTTGAGATGTGTTAGTATAAGCAATTAGTGATTTTGGTGTTTCACCAATAAAATAGCTTCCTTCTTTTCCTTTTTTAACAAACAAAGTCACTTTTTGATCTTTATTTGTAAGACTTACAGAACCATTACCATTTTTCAAAGCTACTTTCTCATATTGCCACACCTTGCTTTTATAAATTATAGTATTATCATAAAATCCCATTTCCCAATTACCGTTATCAGCATTAAACCAGTTTCCTTCTAATTCTTTATTTATTCCTGACGGATTAGGTATATCCTGTAATGCAATGTCATATATAAACCAGTTTCCGCCATCATTCGCTTCACCGTATTCCATCTTTTTAACTGAATAATCTAACTTCCCAAAAATCAATTTGTAATTTAAAACGCCAGATTCCGGAACGAAGTTTCCACTTTTCATCGAAACGCCTTCGGCACTTTTTACAAATATTTTTTCTTCTTTCGCTACATCTTTGATATAAGTTTGTTTAGGAATGGTAAATTTAAATCCTGGATACTGAGTAATTTCAAATGAAACTATTGTTGTAGAATCTCTCATTTCAATTTTATGAATTGATAAATAAGGTACGGCAGAAAATCCGGTTTTAGGGTTTTCAATTGTTTTTTGTGCAAAAACAAGGCTACTTACAAGTAGCATGAATTGAAGAAAGCTATTTTTCATAATTTATTGGTTTTTAACAGATTCGCAACTTACAAAGATTTATCTTACATAGCATCCTGCTCTATAGGTTTTTTAGAAATAATTATAAAAAAACAATTAATTAACCTTTTCTTCGAATTTTAGTAAACTTCATTCTATACTAAGCATATAATTTTGCTATTGAAATTAACCTGCCACAATTGAAATTCTCAATACCCAACATTCGCGATTTCAGAATCCAGATTTTCCTGTCCTTCTCTGTAATGATAGTTTTAATTTTAATTTGGTTTCTGCTTTATCTCACAATTGATCGAAAAATTGACAACCTCAATGATTTTAGTTATAAATCCTATAGGGTTTCTCAGGATTTTAGTGCGAATATCAAACGTTTCCAAACGTTTCTATTATATGGTTACAAACAGGAAGATTTCTATGTAAACCATAGCCAGAAAGACCTTAAAGAATATATTTCGAATTTAAAAGAACAAAAAGCCGAAATAAATTTACTTTTCAAACAATCTAAAGAACTTCATATTGCTATCAATGAAAAAAGGATGTTTAGTCTTTTTGACAAAATTGATTCTCTTATTTCTGATGTGAATTTATACAAAAGAATAGCACTTGTACGGGGTTTTAAAGATTATGGAATTGAAGGTAAAATGCGTGAAAAAGCGCATTCATTAGAACAACAAAAAACACTTAAATCAGCTGTTATCTTACAATTAAGACGTCATGAAAAGGATTATTTAATGCGTAATGAAACTACTTATATAGAAAGTTTTAAAAAATTATATCAGCATACAATTACATCTGGAAAAACAAACAGCAATACCAAACAAACCTTAACAGCTTACAAAAACTATTTTGAAAAATTAGTATCGCTAAGCAGCAAGCTGGGCCATACACAAAACCAGGGTTTAAATGGTGAAATTAATCAACTGAACGAAGAAATTGAAACTTTATTCATTGAAATTATAAGTTTTAATGAAAAACAAATTAATCATTTAAAAGCTAATTTATTTTACTTTCAACTTGGACAAAGCCTACTGATGATTGCCATTGCATTATTCTTATGTGTTTATATTTCTAAATATTTCACTAAAGATATTCAGTTACTTTCATTAGACATGTCTAATTTTATATTATCTAATTTCAAAAACACAGGTCCAAATTTAAACTATAAATCATCTATCAAAGAGATTGATTATTTGCTGAATAGCTATTCTATTTTAAAAGAAAAACTAACCGAAAATGTAATTTCTCTCGAGAAAAATACAGAAGCAGCCAATAATACAGCTAAATTTAAGACGCAGTTTTTAGCTAATATGAGTCACGAAATCCGTTCCCCGCTAAATGGTGTTATAGGCATGCTGAATATTCTTAAAACAAGTCCGTTGAATACAGATCAGTCTGAATATATTGAAATTGCTGAGCACAGCGCTAACCATTTATTGGGTATCGTCAATATGATTCTGGATCATTCTAAAATGGAAGCAGGAAAACTAAAACTGGAAAAAAATCCTGTTCATCTCAAAAAAGAATTATCTAAATTAATCCGTTTATTTGAGTACCGTATCAAAGACAAAAACATAGCCTTACATTTCGAATTTGATGAGGCAATTGAAAATAATATTTTATGTGATAATTTAAGATTGCAGCAAGTATTGATTAACCTTTTGGATAATGCCATCAAATTTACAGCTGTTGGCGATGTAAAACTCGAAGTACGATACATTAAAAGAAAAGAAAATATCCAATATTTAAATTTCCGCATAATGGATTCGGGAATAGGGATTGATGTCAATAAAACTGAACAACTGCTGTTAGCTTTTGAACAAGCTGATTTAACAACTACCCGAAAATACGGAGGGACAGGACTCGGTTTAACCATTTCCAACCAATTGATCCTTTTAATGGGAGGTTCAAAATTAAATATTATAGCATTAGAAGAAGGCGGTTCAAGCTTTAGTTTTGACATTCCTTTTCAATTAAATTCAGCCTTAGCTGTGGTAGAAAATCAAAATGACAGCTTTGTATGTAATAATAAAAAAACTGTCAACAAAGCCTTGATTGTAGAGGATAACTTAATCAATCAAAAGGTATTACGAAAACTTTTAGAAAAAATAAATATATCGGCTGACATAGCAAATAACGGATTTGAAGCTGTTTCTTTATTTGAAAAAAATGAATATAATATCATTTTCATGGATTTACATATGCCCGAAATGGATGGATTTGAAGCTACTAAACAAATCCATTCCTCAGTAAAATATAAATCGAAAAACATTCCAATCATCGCTGTAACCGCCAGCGCTTTTGAAGAAGATAAAATAAAAGCAATTTCAAAAGGCATGGATGATTTTATCACCAAACCAGTTGTTCTTAAAAATCTGGAAGAAACTATTGTAAAACAGATGCAATTACAGGAAAATTTGTAAAAAGCCCGGAATTACCGGGCTAGTTACTTAATTTTAAATATTTACAAATTCATAATATAATGCTTTCGAAAGAAAACTTTTGTTTTTCTCATAATTGATATCTCTATTTTTATCAAAAAACTGAATTGAATCAATTGATGAATCCGGAAAATATTGCTGACGATACTCTTCATTATAATTTAAACTTTTCAAAAAATCAGGTTCGACACCTTTATTGACAACAATATTATAACGCGTAATTAAATTCCCCCAATTGACAAAACTACAAAGCAGAATTGTTCCATAGAAATACCATAACATTCGATTAAAAAGAAACGCATTTGTTTTTTGTCTGTTGATTTTTATAAAGGAAATTAAAAGACCAATTATTGCTAAAATCAAAAAAGCATATACCCCAAGTCTTTTGTAGGTTAAGCCAAAATACAATACATACTCTGAGTTTTTAATAATGGTGCTCAATATCAAAATACCGTTTAAGACAATCCATATCTTCGCCATTTTTTTAAGATTGTGGGCTTTTTCGTCAAAATTGAAGCCTCCTTTGAAATAGAATAAAATTACTCCAATAGCCATAATTATAGAAAATATAACGGCTCTTACCCTTTCATGAGTATCCGAACTCAGTTTTGATTTTTCGACAATTTCAAAAAACTGCTCATAATTATAGGTCACTATAAAAACGATGAGCAACGCATTGAGAAGAAATAAAGTAATTTCTCCACTTTTTCTTTCAAAATCAATATCCAGAAACGAAAACGAATTTTTATTTTCTGTTTTTACTTCTTCGTTAAAATCATTCGCTAATAATTCATTTTTTTGATAACAAATTTCCGGAATCCAATAATTCCAAAAAGTAAACGAAATATAAAATCCTAAAGCGGTAAGAACAAAGGCTTGCCAGGCATCAATATCTAAATAATAATCGGTAAACATCGCTGAAAAATGATTGCTCCCAAAAGAATATACCATTAGAAACAATCCCAGAAACACAGCCGGTATTATAAAATAAGCAATTAATTGTTTGGCAAAACTACTGTTTACCTTTCGTTTGGGAATGTATTGGCTAAACATTAGAATCCGTCCCAGAGAAGCAAGTCCGTTGACAATTACTAAAGGAAATACCTGTAACAGCTTAAGATTGGGTTCCTGCGTTTTAAATTGCAGAAAAACAACAGACAAAGCCATTGCTAAAAACGATGGAAAATCGCCATACCAGGCAAAAGCAAAACAGGATAGTATGGATGTAACCACTAAAACCAAATGCAAACGGGTAACCAGCTTTTCCTTAAAGAAATAAAAAATTAACCCAATTTGAAATAAACCGAAAATGGCCCAGTTGAGTCCCAAATCTTCGTTGTAAAAAAGCAATGTAAATAATAAACTGCTACCTAAAATAATAGATAATTTTTTCATAATTTTAATTTTAAAAGTACTTTGTAATTCAAAGTTATTGGTCAAAAAAAAGAGATTATTTAGCGTTAATTAATTTTTCCAGATAATTCAGGTGTTCCTTAAAAGCTACTCTTCCAAGATTAGTTATTCGGTAGGACGTCTTCGGTTTTTTACCGACAAATTCTTTTTTAATTTCGATATATTCTGATTTTTCTAAAGCAGCAGAATGGCTGGCTAAATTTCCATCTGTAATGCTTAACAAGGTTTTCATTTCGGTAAAGTCCACCCAATCGTTAACAATAAGGACAGACATAATTCCTAATCGTACACGGCTTTCAAAATTTTTATTTAATTTATCGATAATTCCCATGAACTATTTGTATTTTTTAAAAAGGATTATTCCATAAAAAACATGCAGGATTCCGAAGCCAAACATCCAAAAAAACAATCCTTTACCTAAAAAAAATAATGACAAACATCCTAAAAGAGCTTCAGAAATTCCTAAATATTTTATATCTGAAAAAGTATATTTTTCGGCATTTATCAATGCTAATCCGTAAAATATCAATGTTGCCGGTGCGATAAATGCAATAAGGTTATGATACAGAAGAGCGGTACAAAAAACACCTCCTATCAATAATGGCAAAGCAAGATTGAATAAAAGATTCTTAGAAGAACTGGTCCAGACAGGCAAATTATTCTTTTTGCTTTTTCGGACAGTAAAAAAAATACCAAAAGAAACAGCAAATATTAAAATTAGTAATGCAGTAACAATAAGTTCTTTTATTAGTTCAATATTGTAAACTCTCCTCTCAGCAGTTAAATAATCAATCCCGTATTTACTAAATAACATATAAATATAAGCTCCTCCAATTAATGCCGTTATTCCGGCAAAAATTCCTGACAAACCACTTAATGATATAAAGCGGGAAGAACGCTCCATCATGGAACGAATATGCAATAAATCTTCTTGATGTTTCTGACTCATAATTAAAGTACTTTGAAATACAAAGTTATTTTTTATTTTGATATAACAAACATGAATTTCATTTTTTTTTTACCAAAAAGAAAAAAGCTTCATCAATCTGTACAGAAGTCTCTTAACAACTTAAAACCATTGTTTTCTTTTGAACAAAAAGACACCAAAGAGAGACAATAAAAATGAAATAAGAATAACAATCCATATACCGTAAATATTATTTTCTAAATTATTAGGTACATTCATTCCGTACAAACTCGCAATTAATGTGGGAATCATTAATATGATTGAAATGGAAGTCATTTGTTTCATAATAGTATTCATATTATTTGAAATCACCGAGGCATACGCATCCATCGTGCCGGTTAAAATGTCGCTGTAAATATTAGTCGTTTCCTGAGCCTGACGCAATTCAATTTCTACGTCTTCTAACAGTTCGGGATCAAAATTTTCTCTTTGTGATTTTATGTTTCGAATACGGTGCAACAAAATATCATTCCCTTTTAATGAAGTCATAAAGAAAACCAGACACTTCTCTATTTGTAATAATGCCTGTAATTCTTCATTTTTGATAGATTTCTCCAAATTATTCTCGGCTAATTTGATTTTTTGATTGACTTGTTTTAAATATTTCAGATACCATACACTGGAAGACAACAACAGTTTTAGAACCAGATCAAAATTATCTTTAATATCAATTCGCTTACGCTTGATATAAGCCACGAAATCGGTAAGCATTTCGGTCTGCTGAAAACTTACAGTAACACATATTTCTCCCTTAAAAACTATTCCCACAGGAATAGTCTGGAAAGGCAGCTTTACATCATTACTTTTTACCGGAATGCGGAGAATAATTAAAGTCCAGCCATTTTCGACCTCAATACGCGGTCTTTCGTCTAAATCTTCGATATCATTATAAAAGGCTTCGGGAATCTGAAGCTCCTCAAGAAGGTATTTTTTTTCTTTTTTATCAGGACATTCTACGTTAATCCAGCAGTTGGGAATCCATGCTTCGATTTCTGTTAATCCATTATTATTTTTGTAATATGCTTTCATTATAAAATGCTATAAAAGGGTTAATAGCATTTTGAATAATGTTTCAAATGCTATATTAATTGGCTGTTTTCCGGATAATAATAATCGTCCATTAGAGGGATTGTTTTTTAAAAGTGCTGCAAAAGTAGGCTTAAATTTAGTTATGACAGCACATCTCACAAACTTTAAGCAATTTTTAAGACATAAAAAAAGCCCTAAACTTTCGTTTAAGGCTTCTTGTATTTATAATAATTCTTATTTTCTACTTCTGATTTTTCGGGCCAGAAGTGTATTTTGCAACAACATAGCAATTGTCATTGGTCCTACTCCACCCGGAACCGGGGTAATAAAAGAGGATTTTTTACTTACTCCGTCAAAATCAACATCTCCTTTGATAACATAACCTTTAGGATTTGACGCATCATCCACACGAGTAATCCCTACATCAATAATAACCACACCATCCTTTACCATATCGGCTTTTAAAAATTCAGGAACTCCAAGAGCAGTTATAATAATATCCGCATTTTTAGTGTATTCTTCTAAATTTTTAGTACGACTGTGTGTTAGCGTTACTGTTGAATCTCCGGGATATCCTTTACGGCTCATCAAAATACTCATTGGTCGCCCTACAATATGACTGCGCCCAATCACTACAGTATGTTTTCCGGAAGTTTCAACTTTATATCTTTCGAGCAACTGCATGATTCCAAATGGTGTCGCAGGAAGAAATGTTTCCATTTCCAACGCCATTTTACCAAAATTAGCCGGATGAAAACCATCCACATCTTTGTCAGGATCGATGGCCATTAAAATTTTTTCCTCGTCAATGTGTTTCGGCAAAGGCAACTGAACGATATAACCGTCTAAATTATCATCTTCATTTAAATCTTTTATCTTGTTTAACAGAGCTGCTTCTGTAATATCTTCAGGCAAACTTACCAATGTAGAATCAAAACCAATTTGCTCACAAGAACGCACTTTACTTCCTACATATGTTAAACTTGCTCCATTTGTACCCACAATAACTGCTGCTAAATGAGGTACTTTTTCGCCATTGGCTTTCATTTGTTGCACTTCCGCAGCAATTTCTTTTTTAATGTCTTCCGAAGTTTTTTTTCCGTCTAGTATTTGCATTCTTTTTTAAGTTTAAAGTTTAAAGTTCCAAGTTTCAGGTTTCAACAACATAAAACCTGAAACTTTAAACAAAAATTATTTCATTCCCGGCATTCCGCCTGGCATTCCTTTCATTCCGCCCATCATTTTCATCAGGTTTTTTCCTCCTGGCCCCTGCATCATTTTCATCATTTTACTCATTTGGTCAAACTGTTTCATCAACTGATTAACCTGTTCTATTTTAGTACCGGAACCTTTAGCAATTCTTGCTTTTCTTTTCACATCAATCAAAGCCGGTTTTTTTCTTTCAATAGGAGTCATCGAATGGATAATAGCTTCAATGTGCTTGAAAGCATCATCTTCAATTTCTACATCTTTCATTGCTTTAGAAGCTCCTGGTATCATCCCTACCAAATCCTTCATATTACCCATTTTCTTTACCTGCTGAATCTGAGTAAGGAAATCATCAAAACCAAACTCGTTCTTAGCGATTTTCTTTTGTAATTTTCGGGCTTCTTCTTCGTCAAATTGCTCCTGAGCTCTTTCAACTAACGAAATAACGTCTCCCATCCCAAGAATACGCTCTGCCATACGATCCGGATAGAAAACATCAATGGCTTCCATTTTTTCTCCGGTACCTACAAACTTTATCGGTTTATTGACAACTGATTTAATGGATAAAGCAGCTCCACCACGGGTATCCCCATCTAATTTTGTTAAAATAACCCCATCAAAATTCAGTATATCGTTGAAAGCTTTTGCTGTATTCACTGCATCTTGTCCCGTCATCGAATCCACAACAAATAAAGTTTCCTGAGGCTGAATTGCTTTGTGAACACGTGCAATTTCGTCCATCATTTCCTTATCTACTGCTAAACGACCCGCTGTATCGACAATTACAATGTTAAATCCATTAGCTTTAGCATGCTTAATCGCATTTTGTGCAATTTCAACCGGGTTTTTATTCTCCGGTTCTGAATATACCTCAACACCTATAGAATCTCCTACAACATGCAATTGATTAATTGCCGCAGGACGGTAAATATCACAAGCTACAAGAAGCGGTTTCTTATTCTTTTTTGTCTGAAGATAATTAGCTAATTTTCCGGAAAAGGTAGTCTTTCCCGAACCCTGTAATCCTGACATCAAAATTACTGAAGGCGTTCCCTGCAAATTAATTCCGGCAACATCGCCTCCCATTAATTCAGTCAGCTCATCCTTAACTAACTTCACCAACAGCTGTCCCGGTTGCAAAGTAGTTAATACGTCCTGACCTATTGCTTTTTCTTTTACTCGGGTAGTAAAATCTTTAGCTATTTTAAAATTCACATCGGCATCCAGTAACGCACGACGCACTTCTTTTAAGGTATCTGCAACGTTGACTTCGGTAATTTTACCGTGACCTTTTAGTATATGAAAAGCTTTATCTAATTTATCGCTTAAATTATCAAACATAATATTGTTTTTTTTTGGAACTGCAAATATACTAAGAAGTTGCAAAGGTTCAAAGTAGCAAACTAACAAAGTTCAAAGAAGTTTTTCTTTTATTTTTGTTCGATGAAAAACAAAAAAGAGGCTAGAAAAATCTAACCTCTTTTGACAAAAAAAAATAAAAAAAACCAAGTAATTAACTTAATGACGTAAGGACACTAATTTAATATTGTGCATTGAAAACAGGAACTTAAGTCTATTTTCTTAAAATGTTGTGGTACTGTTAGCCTGATAAGCAAAATTAAAAGTGTAATATTTAGTAGCTTCTAAATTCAATGGATCCGGTGTCAGAGGCGCATCTTTGTAATAGCTCAAAATTTCAAATTTTGCATATTTACCATCATGTGTTTTTACTACAAATACTTTTCCTGCAACCGGTGAAATAAGATGCGAAGTCATGTTGTAGCTGTACCATCCGTTTCCGCTTCCTGTAGGAATAGCATATACTGAAGCAGCATCTTGCTTAAAAGTTGTTGCTTCCGGAAATGCTGTTACAGCTGCAAATGTATTTGAAACAATACTAACCGCAGCCTGCCCTGTCCTTGCAGGTTCCTCAGCACTTTCAGGATTAAATTTAGCTCCTCCATTTACTATAATTGTGGTACCACTAAAAGCAATATCCCATTTATCAGTAGTAACTACTTTATTTTCAGAGAAGCTAAACTTTGTAAATCCGTCTCTTGCTGAAATATTAGTAGCTTTAACTGTTTGAACTTCCGGGATGGTTTCATTATCAGCATTATCATCATCATTACTACAGGATGCTGTAAATAATACTAAAGCTAAAAGAGAAAGTTTTAAAAATTTTGTTTTCATTTTTGGGTATTTAAATAATTATTGATTAAAAATTGTATTGAATTCGGGCAAAAATCTGTCTTCCTGCAAGGTTATTAATCTGATCAGGATTAGTAAAATCAAATACATTATTAGCTCCTGCCTGAAGCATGAATTTGTCTTGTATCTGTTTAGAAATGGATAAGTTTGTCAATACATAACCATCTATAAATTTGTCGTATTTATCCATAATACTATTACCGTTAGTATCAAACATTCCGTATTTACCTCTGTAAAAAACACGTAAATTAATATCAGTTTTCATTCTTGGAATCCGATATAAAAACTTAACGTTAGCCGTATGTTTAGATCTGTTAAATAATCCGAAATAATCTGATTTTTTAATTGCAATTGTTCCGGAACCCGATGAACGAACAAACTTATGTTCTTCAAAATCATCAACAACTGATTTGTCTTTTGCAATTAAATATTGGTATCCTAATGACACTGTAAACTCCTTACTGAAATTATAAGTCGAGTTATATTCTAATCCATAAGTAAAAATTTCACTGATATTAGTGTAACTAAAAACATTCTGACCATTACTTTTAACAGCTACAACCTGTGTATCAATTAAATTAGAAATCGAATTATAAAAAGCATTGACATCTAATCTAAACTTGTTTCTTTTATAGAAAGTTCCCAAATTAAAATTGATGGCACTTTCCGCTTTCAAAGGATTATTAAAATTTATTCCTGAAATTCGGTTAGCAATTTGCCCCTGATTGTCTAATTCTTTCAAACGATCTTCTGCTACATTGTAACCTAAAACAGTATAACCAACTTGTGGATTCATAAAATCGAAATACAACTGACGGAAATCTGGCGCTTTATATCCATATCCTACCGAAGCTTTCAGAGAAAAATCGGCTGTTATCTTATAATTAGCCGCTAATTTGGGACTAAACTGAGAAGCGTATTCACTATGATTATCATATCTGAAACCCGCCAGAATATTCAATTTTTCTGTTGGATTATAATCGTATTGCACAAAAACATATTGCGAATTAAAAACTACATTACCGTCAAAGTAGGTTCGGTCTAAGGTTTCATGATTGAATCCAATTCCTGTGGTTAACTTATTGGCTTTAATCGAAAAAGTAGTTCGCACTTCAGGTCTTAAAAGCCATTGATTGTAATAAGATTCTTCAAAAAGAACGCTATTTTCATCATTTAAAAAAGCGTTATTTTTATAATTAGTCACATAAAACTCATATTCCGAATAGATTTTAGAATTCCAATTATGTTCTAATTTAATTTGTGAATTCCACTCCTTCTCCGTAGCATCGCCCAGATATTGTTTGGTTTCAATTACTGCTTTATTATCTATCTTTTGATTATAAAAACGATTACTTACAATCAGTTTTAAATTTTCCGAAAAATCATAATATAATTTTGGCTGAATCGTATTGTTATGGTATTTTTCAATATTTTTCAACCACGAACTTTTATCCAAATCATAGCCGTCAGAGGAATTGTAATTTGCAAACACGTTAGCCGCAAATTTTTTCTTTTTCCAAAGCAAATTTACATTTGCATCATTCGTATTAAAAGAGGCATAACGATACGACAAACTACCCGAAAACAAATCTTTTTGAGGTCTTTTTGTAATTACATTTATCACACCTCCCATAGCTTCAGACCCATATAAGGCGGATGAAGCACCTTTTACGATCTCAATTCTTTCAATATTTCCAACAGAAACTCTCGACAAATCCAGAACTCCCGAACTTCTCCCCACCAGAGGAACACCGTCAATCATAATCATCGTATAAGCGGCATCTAAACCCTGCATTTGAATGCCTTCAAACCCGCTTTCATCCGGAATCAGAATTATTCCGGTCTGTTCGTTTAAAATTTCACTCAATCGGGTAACTCCGGATTTAACGATTGCATCCGATGTAATAATTGTCATAGGCAAAGGCAATGAGGAAAGCACTCTTTCGGTTCTTGTGCCCGTTACCACCACCTCTGCTAATATTTCATCAGCAGCAATACTGTCTTTCATTTGTCCAAAAACTGCACTGCAAAAAAACAGACTTATAAATGGTGTAATTTTAAACTTCATTATTTTTATTTAATCTTAATAACAGTGCAAATATATAATTATTTTTATTTGTTCTAAATAAAATCTATTATATTTGTCAAAAATTTTTAAATCAATAAATCAGTTATGAAAACAAGAAAAAGTTATCTGACTGCTGTATTAGCTCTTACAGCAAGCCTTGGATTTAGTCAGGAAAATAAAAAACAGCAAGACATTCAATCCATCAAATCCATGTGTGGTTGCTATGAAGTTAAATTTAATTTTACTGAAACTTTTCAATATGCTAAAGATACTGCTAACTATAAACCATCTGAAACCAAGCATGAATCGGCCTTAGAATGGGTTGCATTACTGGAAGACACTCCAGATAAAATCATGCTGCAGCATTTATTGATTGCCGGACCAGACATGATTATCAAACACTGGAGACAGGACTGGATATATGAAAACACCGATTTGTATTCTTTTTATAAAGACAACAGCTGGAAATACAGCAAGCTCAATAAAAAGGATATTAAAGGACAGTGGACTCAGAAAGTATATCAGGTAGATGACAGTCCGCGATATGAAGGATCAGCGAGTTGGGTTCATGTGGATGGAAAAGACTATTGGGTAAATACTACCGATGCACCGTTACCACGAAGAGAACATACCAAGCGTAATGATTACAATGTACTGAAAAGAAGAAACATTCATGAAATTACTAAAACGGGATGGAATCATGAGCAGGATAATGTAAAAATTATCAGAGACAATAACGGAAAAGATATTGTTCTTGCTGAAGAAAAAGGACTGGACATTTACACTAAAGTAGCGGATTCTAAATGTGAGGCAGCTCAAAAATGGTGGGAAGAAAATAAAGCACTCTGGAAGAATGTAAGAACAAAATGGGATGCGGTTTTTACACAAAACAAAGATCTTAACTTAGAAGAAAAAGTAGACAAAAAGACATTATACTCGCATCTGTTTAAATTAAAACCGGATGCGCCAAAAACGGAAACCGATGCGATAATTGATCGTTTTCTAAAATAAAAAATAGTTGAATTTGTGTGTTAGTTTGTTTTGAAAAGAGTCGGTAATCAATATTACCGGCTCTTTTCTTTATCTAAAAACTCTAATATATAACTACAGAATAAATAAATAAATAAATAAATAACCACAGATAAAACTGATTTAAACAGATAATCCCAGACTATAAAATCCGTTTATATCAGCTGTATCGGTTTAATCTGTGGTCAATAATTCGTCCACCTGAAAGACTTACATTCGCTCAGGAACATTAATTCCCAGCAATCTAAAAGAAGCAGCAATGGTATCGGCTACTTTTTTAGATAACTGTACTCTGAATATTTTAATTTCTAAATCGGCTTCTCCTAGAATTGGTACAGCCTGATAGAAGGAGTTGTATTCTTTCACCAGATCATACGTATAATTAGCTAATAAAGCCGGACTATGGTTTTGTGCAGCATTCTGGATTACTTCCGGGAATAATTCCAATTGTTTCAGTAATTCTTTTTCTTTTTCGTGCAACGTTTTCACTTGAGCCACATTCGAAAAATCAAAATCAGCTTTTCTTATAATCGATTGAATTCTGGCATAGGTATATTGAATAAACGGACCTGTATTTCCGGCAAAATCAACCGATTCTTCCGGATTAAACAAAATACGTTTCTTAGGATCTACTTTCAAAATGTAATATTTCAAAGCACCTAAACCAATTGTTTTATACAATCTGGCTTTTTCCTCATCGGAATAACCGTCTAATTTTCCTAGTTCTTCTGAGATTTTCTGAGCCGTATCGGTCATTTCCCGCATCAGATCATCAGCATCGACCACAGTTCCTTCACGGGATTTCATTTTGCCCGAAGGCAAATCAACCATTCCGTAGGAAAGGTGAAATAGATTATCAGCCCAATCAAAACCTAATTTTTTCAAAATTAAAAACAAAACTTTAAAATGATAATCCTGCTCATTTCCTACTGTATAAACCATTCCGCCTACATCCGGCATGTCTTTCACACGCTGAATTGCCGTCCCGATATCCTGTGTCATATATACCGCAGTTCCGTCAGAACGCAACACAATTTTGCGGTCTAAACCTTCGTCAGTCAAATCAATCCAAACTGAACCATCAGGATCTTTTTCGAAGATTCCTTTTTCAAGTCCCATTTGAACTACATCTTTCCCTAACAAATACGTATTACTTTCGTAGTAATAACTGTCAAAATCAACGCCCATATTTTTATACGTAGCAGCAAAACCATCATAAACCCATTGGTTCATCGTTTTCCAAAGTGCTACTACTTCGGCATCTCCTGCTTCCCATTTGCGAAGCATTTCCTGAGCTTCCAGAATGACTGGCGCCTGTTTTTTAGCTTCTTCTTCTGTTTTTCCTTCAGCCATTAATTGGTTGATTTCTTCTTTGTATGCTTTATCAAAAGCGACATAAAAATTCCCAACCAATTTATCTCCTTTCAATCCTGTGGATTCCGGAGTTTGTTCTTTTCCAAATTTCTGCCAGGCTAACATCGACTTACAAATATGGATTCCTCTGTCGTTGATAATTTGGGTTTTATATACTTTTTTACCCGAAGCCTTAATGATTTCAGCCACCGAATAACCCAATAAATTATTACGAACGTGCCCTAAATGCAACGGTTTGTTAGTATTAGGCGAAGAATATTCAACCATTACCGCTTTGTCAGTTGGATTTGGAGTCACAAAACCATAATTCACATTATCTTTAATTCCGTTGAAGAAATTCAAATAATGAGCATCGGCAATAACAATATTCAGGAAACCGGAAACCACATTAAACTTGGCTACTTCAGTCACATTATCTACTAAATAATTTCCTATTTTGTTTCCTAATTCAACCGGATTACTTTTAATTACTTTTAATAAAGGAAAAATAACCATGGTAATATCGCCCTCAAATTCCTTACGTGTCGCTTGAAATTCTATTTTATCAATCGTTACATCAAATAAATCCTGAATTGCTTTTTGTATTGATGGCGTAAGTGTTTGTGATAATGTCATTTTGTAGTTATTTTTTAATGGCTGCAAATATAGGTATTATAGCGCAATTGGGGAAAAGTGATTTGTAAAAAGTAAAAAGTGATTAGTAAGAGCTATTCACTAATCACTTTTTACTTTTTAAAGTGTACAATTCTACCATTTAATAATAGCACTCGCCCAGGTAAATCCACTCCCAAAAGCCGCTAAAACCACCGTATCTCCTGATTTTATTTTCCCTTTTTCCCAAGCTTCCGTTAAGGCAATAGGTACTGAAGCTGCTGTAGTATTTCCGTATTTTTGAATATTATTATAAACCTGATCGTCATTCAAACCAAATTTTTGCTGGATAAACTGAGAAATTCTCAAATTAGCCTGATGCGGAATCAGCATATCAATATCAGAAATTTTTAAATTATTAGCTTCTAAACCTTCATGAATCACTTCAGCAAAACGAACTACCGCATTTTTAAACACAAATTGTCCATTCATGTGCGGAAAATAACTTTCGTCATCCGGATCGTTATCGGCAACAATATCACTTACCCAGCGTCCGCCCATTCCGGGCGCAGTCAATGCAAGTTCTTCGGCATGAATTCCTTCGGAGTGCAAATGTGTCGAAAGAATTCCTTTAGTCAAATCCTCTTCCCTGCTCAACACTGCAGCTCCTGCTCCATCACCAAATATCACCGAAACATTGCGTCCGCGCGTGGTCATGTCTAATCCCGACGAATGCACTTCAGATCCTATCACTAAAATATTCTTATACATTCCTGTTTTTATATATTGATCCGCAACAGATAACGCATACACAAAACCGGAACACTGATTGCGAACATCTAATGCTCCCACAGTGCGTAATCCCAATTCTTTTTGTACTAAAACGCCTGGTCCAGGAAAATAATAATCCGGACTTAACGTAGCAAAAACAATAAAATCAATATCATTTTTATCGATACCGGCACGTTCAATTGCCACTCTGGCTGCTTTTACACCCATTGAAGTAGTCGTATCTTCACCTTTTATGATATGCCTGCGCTCCCGGATTCCGGTTCTTTCCTGAATCCATGCGTCATTAGTATCTATAATTTTTGACAAATCGTCATTAGTAACTACATTAGAAGGCACATAGAAACCTAAACCTGAAATTTTTGAATGATACATATTTTAGTTTTTAATAACATCTATTATAAATATAATAAAAAAACCAGTCTAAACAACTGGTTTACTGATAGGATATTTACTAAAAAAAAATGAACATAACCTGAACGACTAATTTTTATCTCTCAATTATGCTGTTTGATCTTCTATAACTGCATCCGGTGCATTTTTCTTAACTGATTCAATTCCATTTTCACGAGCTGCAACCGACTCATACATTTCACTATTTCCAATAATCTGATTATTACCGGCTTTTAAATTAAAATAGTGTTTCCCATTTGAGGATTCTTTTCGATCAAATCGACTGTCATCCTGGGCATTTTTTCTAACCGATTCAATTCCGTTCTCACAAGCAGCCTTAGTGGTATAACCTTCGCTTGCTAAAATTGCCTGACCATTGCCGGCTTTCAAACTAAACTGAAACTCCCCATTAACTCTTTTTGTAACCAGATATTTCCCCATTGTATTTAGAATTTAAATTGATAATCTGTATTTCAATGACTTAACTAAAATAATAAAAAAAGAATACAAATTTGCAGAATTTATTAACAAATCTTCAAATTGACTTCCTGATTAAATTCTAAAGGAGATTCATGTTCGAAAAAAATCACTTTTCGGTCAAAAACAGCTTTAATAAGATAATGACTTCCTTTAAAATAAGATTGTTTTACAATGACACTCATCAAACCATTTTCGGCAATTTTTAACTGATGCGGATACAATAAAACCAGTTCATCTTCGCCATCTACAGTGATAAGCTGGGATAATTTCAGCTCATTTACTTCACCAAACAATGAAGCCACATATTTATTTATAGGATTATTATACAAATTATACGAGTCCGCTTTATCAACCATTCTTCCATTTTGCAACACAATTGTTTCATCAGCAAAAGAAAGAGCATCAGTACTATCGTGAGTCGCAACGATGACCGTAATTCCCTGCGCTTTTAAATACGCAAATAAATTGCGTCTCAGGGCATTTTTTCTAAAATTATCAATATGGCTAAAAGGTTCGTCCAGCAATAAAACTTCAGGCTCTAAAGCCAGAACTCTTGCCAGAGCTACACGTTGCTGCTGCCCGCCGCTCAGGTATTTAGCCTTTACATCGGCAAACTCCGTCATCTCAACAATTTCCAGCAATTCTCTAACACGTGCTTTTTTCTTGTCCGGATAAATATTCGACAAATATTTCCCCACATTTTCCGCTACCGTAATATAAGGCATCAGATCAAAATCCTGTGATAAATACTTCATAAAAGGCATTCCGGGAACCAAATGAAAATCAGGACCTAAAACTTGTTGGTCATTCCAGAAAATCTGTCCTCCATCCAAATCATACAAGCCGTAAATCAGTTTCAGCAATGTACTCTTACCACAACCGCTTTCGCCTATTACAGCAATATTTTGTCCTTTTTCTACAGTAAAATTTATATTTTGAACTACTGGTTTTTCGGTATAACCAAAGGAGATATTTTGAACTTGGAGCATTTTAAAAGAATGTTTTTTTTTGGAAACGCAAAGATAGATTCTTTGGTATAAAAAGGGAAGAGTTTATAAATAATATTATTACATTAAGTAATCATATTAGGAAAATTATATAATGATTTATAAATTTATGTAGCTTTAACATACAAAATAATTTGATTATTTTTCTTTTTTGCTTGATCAAAAAAGAAACAAAAAAATCAAGTCTTGCGCTTCCTCGTCGGTCAAATTAGTTTTCGAATACTAAAAGAAAAGAACTCACTACGCTCAAACAGCTTTTCTTTTTACGTATTCTTCAAACATTTGACACTCGACTGCGAAAGCTAAGGACGGCTATGCTGATTACACAAGTTTTGTAAAAATCTAAGGAATTTGTGGTTTTAAAAAAAGGTCGTTTTGTTATTAAAACAAAACGACCTTTAAATTATTTCAAAAAAGCGATATACTAGTTACCGGCTTCTTTCTCTGCATCCGCTTTCATTTTTTCATTAGCTACGATAGCAAATTCAACACGACGGTTTTGGCTTCTTCCTTCAACAGTACCGTTGTCTGCAATCGGGTCAGCAATTCCCATTCCCTGAATCATAAATCTACCGGAAGAAATTCCTTTACTTACTAAATAGTTTTTAACTGAAGTAGCACGCTCTCCTGAAAGTTTTAGGTTGTAATCAGCAGGACCTGTACTATCTGTGTAACCAAAAATAGTAATATCAGTGTCCGGATATTCATTGAAAACAGAAACTAATTTATCCAAATTTCCTTTTGCGGCAGCAGTTAAACTAGATTTATTAGTATCAAAACGCACTGCATTTTCGTTTAAAACTAATTGGATTCCTTCCCCTACTCTTTTTACCTCAGCACCCGGAATAGCCTGGTCAATCTGTCTGGCCTGTTTGTCCATTTTGTTACCAATAACACCACCGGCAACTCCACCTACAACTCCACCAATAACAGCTCCCATAGCACCTTTTCCGCCTTTTCCAAGGTTGTTTCCTAAAATTCCTCCTATTATAGCGCCTCCTGCTGTACCTATAGCAGCTCCCCTTTGTGTTTTATTTGTATTTTTTACTGCCTCACAGCTTGTAAAAACCGAACCTGCAATCATTATTATAGCTAATGCTAATACGGATATATTTTTCATAATTTATTCTTTTTTAAATTTTAATTAAGTCTTCTTAGTTTACACGTTGAAACTGGTAAACAACATTTGTTAATTTTCCTCCAACATCAATTCTGTCAATCAATTGAAAAGAACTGTCTGTTAAATTAGATACGCCTAAAACGTAACCATCTCTTACTTTTTTAGCTTTTTCTCCGGCATCTAAAATTTTCAATACAAACTCTCCGTTAGAATTAACAAACCAGGTAATTGGTGAGCTAAAAACAGGACAGTCATACTTAGTCAAAGCCATTTCTCCTTTATTGTTATTAGAAACAAATTTCCAGGTACTTCCTTCAAAACATTTTGAATCAGCCAGTTGAAATGAATTCACTTTAATATATTCTGATCCCGGATAAGAAACAGAACTAATTACCCAATTCCCTTTAATCCCAGTCTGAATTCCTCTATCTAATTTAGTAGCGGTTACTGAGGATGTTTTACAGGAAAATAATGCCAGCGAAAGCGCTGCAACTAAAAATATTTTTTTCATCGTTTCTCATTTTAATATTAAACGTAGTACAAATATACGATGCAATTGGGTTAGAATATTTCAAAATTCAACATTTTTATATCAAAATTCACTGTTAAGACATTTTGTCATCTTACACTGAATTGGTACTTTATTTGAATAGCCTGAAGCTGATTGTAAAACACTCTAAAAAAATTTTAAATATGACAACTGGAAAAATTAACGTTTCGGTGGAAAATATCTTTCCGCTAATCAAAAAGTTCTTATACAACGATCACGAGATCTTTTTACGGGAATTAATTTCGAATGGAACAGATGCAACATTAAAATTAAAACACCTGACTAACATTGGCGAAGCCAAAGTAGAATATGGCAATCCAATTCTGGAGGTTAAAGTTGACAAGGAAGGTAAAAAACTGCACATTATTGACCAGGGTATTGGTATGACGGCTGAAGAAGTTGAAAAATACATCAACCAACTGGCATTTTCAGGTGCTGAGGAATTCTTAGAAAAATACAAAGACACTGCTAAAGATTCAGGAATCATTGGTCATTTTGGTCTTGGATTCTACTCCGCTTTTATGGTTGCTTCTAAGGTTGAAATTATCACTAAATCATACAAAGACGAACCGGCTGCTCACTGGGTTTGTGACGGAAGCCCTGAATTCTCTTTAGAACCAGCTGACAAAACAGACCGCGGAACCGAAATCATTCTGCACATTGCCGATGATTCTTTAGAGTTCTTAGAAGAATTTAAAATCAAAGAATTGTTGAACAAATACAATAAGTTCATGCCAATTCCGATTAAATTTGGAACTAAAACAGAAACACTTCCTAAGCCGGAAGATGCTCCGGAAGATTACGTAAACGAAACTATTGAAGTTGACAACATCATCAACAACCCAAATCCGGCATGGACTAAACAACCGGCTGATTTGAATGAGGAAGATTATAAAACGTTCTACCACGAATTGTATCCAATGCAGTTTGAAGAGCCGTTATTCAACATTCACCTGAATGTAGATTATCCGTTCAATTTGACTGGTATTTTGTATTTCCCAAAATTAGGTTCGGATATGCAAATCCAGAAAGACAAAATCCAATTATACCAAAACCAAGTATTTGTTACCGATAATGTAGAAGGAATTGTACCTGAATTCCTGATGATGCTTCGCGGTGTGGTTGATTCACCTGACATTCCTTTGAACGTTTCCCGTTCCGGATTGCAGGCTGATGGTGCCGTGAAAAAAATCTCAAACTACATTACCCGTAAAGTTGCTGATAAATTAAAATCCTTATTCAACGAAAACAGAGCCGATTTTGAAGCAAAATGGAACGATATTAAAATCGTTTTGGAATACGGAATGCTTTCTGAAGATAAATTCTACGAAAAAGCAGGCGCATTTGTATTGTACCCAACAGTGGATGACAAATACTTTACACTTGACGAATTAAAAGAAAACCTAAAAGACAATCAAACTGACAAAGACGGAAAACTGGTTGTTTTATATGCAGGAAACAAAGAAGAGCAACACTCTTATATTGAAATCGCTAAAGAAAAAGGATACGAAGTTTTATTATTAGACTCGCCAATTATCTCGCATTTAATGCAAAAACTGGAAAACGATAATAAAGATTTAACTTTCGTTCGTGTGGATTCGGATCATATTGACAACCTGATCAAGAAAGAAGAAACCACCATTTCTAAACTTTCTGAGGAAGAAAAAGAAAGCCTGAAAACTTCTTTAGAGTCTTATATCCCAAAAACATACACCGTACAACTGGAAGCTATGGACAGTCAGGCAGCACCATTTATCATCACGCAACCGGAATTCATGCGTAGAATGAAAGAAATGAGTCAAACTGGCGGTGGCGGAATGTTCGGAATGGGCAACATGCCGGAAATGTACAATTTGGTCGTGAATACTAATTCGCCTTTGGCAACTACCATTTTAGCAACCGAAGACAAAACAGCACAAGAAAGCTTAGTAAAACAAGCCTTAGACTTGGCTAAATTATCGCAAAACTTACTAAAAGGAGAAGCTTTAACCGCTTTTGTAAAACGTAGTTTTGAGTTGATTAAATAATTTATTTGGTTACTAGTTAATTCGTTTAACTGATGAATAACAAGACCTGCTGGTGCAAACTGGCAGGTTTTTTTTTGTTTTAGGAATAAACACGAATATTTATTTTGTAAGAATATTTTAATATATTTGAAATTCCAACGAATTTAAGTACAATACAAAACCCCAAGTTTGTCATTACGAGGTACGAAAAAACCTCAGTTAAACAAGCCAAGAAGATAACTAATAAAAATAATGATAATAACTATAAAAAAAATAATTTTCTGGTTTTCTATAATGTTTATTATTCTATCAATTTTAAGCTTAACAATAGTACAAAAATTGCCATATGAATTTGCCGATATTAAAGTTCAAAATCATTTTTATGATACTATTATTTTTGGCCTTCCATTCGCAATTCTTTTGACGTTATTTGGTACACTAAAAAAAGAAAATTCTAATCCAAAAAATTGGACTTTTGGAATCTTAACTGTTTTAACTTCCGCTATATGTTTTATTGGACAATTATATATGATTTTCGCATTTGGTTTTGGTTATTGGACAACTACAAAAACAATCTTTAAACATAGAAAAGAAAATTTAGAAATTAAGGAACAACTTTATGATATTGGAGCTTTTGGTTATGGAGGATTCAGAATAGTTGAGACAAAGCCATTCATGTACTTTTGGATTTTACCTACACCCATTGACACAGCAACAATAAACAAAAAAGAATGGAAATTTGTAAACAAAGAAGGAAACATAAAATTTCCATAATTTGTCTCCACAAAGAGTAGCAACTTTGTAGAATTACTTAATGAGATTGCTTCGTTCCTCGCAATGACCCACTTGATGCAAAGTCATTGCGAGCGATAGCGAAGCAATCTCACTAAAAAGAGTAAATCTAGTCGCTAAAATGCAATTATATCAATAAACCAAAAAAGATGAAACCAGGATTTGTGTATATCATTACCAATAAATACCAAACGGTAGTTTATGTTGGTGTGACATCAAATCTTCCACAAAGAATTTCAGAACATAAAAACAAGAAATACCCAACATCATTTTCAGCCCAATACAATTTAAACCTATTAGTTTACTATGAGCAATTTCAATGGATTGAAGATGCTATAGCCCGTGAAAAAAAAATTAAAGCAGGTTCAAGAGCTGCCAAAAACAAATTAATAAAATCTATTAATCCCACATGGAAAGATTTATTTGACGAAATTAAAAATATAATGACTGAATAATACTCACTAGCTCGGAAATATTTGCCGGCGAACAAGAATAAATAAATTTCTAAAACCTGTATTTTGAAAAAAGCAGCAACTTTAATATCAATAGTACTTATTTCAATAATCCTAAGTGTGCTTTATGGTACCGCACATCATTTCATAGCTTTCCACATTGCACCTGAATTTTACACAAAACTAACTTTTTTTAATTTTGGTATTTTAGATGATTATGGTAGAAAATTCAATGGAAATTGGAATCTTGCTTTATTGTGGGTTAGTTTTTTCTCAACTTGCTGGATTGGATTTTTTATTGGACTTATTGTTGGAATAGTTGCAATAAAGTACCATGTTGGAAAGGAAATTTTCAATAAAACATTTGATGCTTTTTGTATGGTTATGGTAACTACATTTTTACTTGGTTTTACAGGATATATACTTGCAGAAATAAATCCATCAGAAATCATTTTAAATTACAGCTTACCATTCGAAATTGAACATAAAGTACAATTCAATAAGGTAGCTAAAATCCACAATTACTCCTATATCGGAATAGTTGTCGGTTTGATAATTAGTATGTATAGTTTAACAAAAACCAATAATTCAAACTATTAATAGATTCGGCTAAAGCCAAAATCAATTCAATATAAATCAATTATAAAACAACACAACCATGAAAAAATCCATTTACATTCTTACACTTTTATTAATTAGCATTTGCTTTTTCTCCTGTTCAAATGATGATGATTTAAACTATCAGACTGATTTTGAAAAGAGCCAAAAAGCCTGGCTGGATTTTAAAGCACCCTCTAATAATTCCTATCAATATGTGGTATCCGGAGGTTCCGTATTTACCATTTACGGTTGGGAAACCACTATTACAGTGTCAAACGGAATTGTAATTCAGCGACATTTTAAATACATTGGCACAACAGAGAATATTCCTGAAGAAGATTTAGAATGGACAGAAAATGAAAACGAGATAAACAGTCATCCCAATTCTAATGCAGCAAATCCGTTGACATTAGATGAAATCTATGCCAAGGCAGAAAACGAATGGTTAATTAAGAGAAAAAACACCGACACCTATTTTGAAACCAAAAACAACGGACTCATTTCAACTTGTGGTTATACTGCAAAAGGATGTATGGACGATTGCTTTACCGGAATCCGAATCAAAAGTATTTCAACCCTGTAAATGTCCTCGACAAAATTGCAACAACCTTTAATTAAGTTACAAATACCTTTGAGCAAATTGCAAATGCCTCTGAGCAAATTATAAATACCTTTGAGCATTTTGCAAATGCCTCTGAGCAAGTTACAAATACCTTTGAGCATTTTGCAGAGACCTTTGAGCATTTTGCAAATACCTTTGAGCATTTTGCAAATACCTCTGAGCAAATTGCAAATGTCTTTGAGTAAATTACAAATGTCTTTGAGTAAATTACAAATGCCTCTGAGCATTTTGCAGCTCCTTAATGACAAACTAAACTTAATTCTTTATTTTGTAGATTTGATATATAAGCTAAACCAATGCGTGAAATTCCAAACTTATACTTTAAAAATGCTTCCGAATGGAGAGCCTGGCTGCATGAAAATCACAGCCGTTACCAGGCGGTGCATTTGATTTTTTATAAAGTAGCACACGAAGCCGAAAGCATGCGTTGGGAAGAAGCGGTAAAAGTGGCTATTTGTTATGGCTGGATTGATTCTACGGTTAAAAAACTGGACGAAGACCGCAGGCAACAACTTTTTACACCCCGCAAAGACAAAAGTGTCTGGAGCAAACTCAACAAAACGTATATTGAATATTTGATTGCTGCCAACCTCATGCATGAAAGTGGCTTGAAAAAAATTGAGATTGCTAAGAAAAACGGCTCCTGGGAAAGTCTCGATGCCGTAGAAAATTTAGAAATTCCGGAAGATTTACAACTCGAATTTGATAAAAACCAACAGGCTTTTTCCAATTATAACAACTTTAGTAAAAGCTATCGAAAAAGTTATTTGTACTGGCTCAATCAGGCCAAACGGTCAGCAACCCGACAAAACCGAATTGCTCAAATCATCGATTTGTGCGAACGAAATTGTAAAATGAGAGGATAAATAAACTGTCAGTCTGAGCCTGTCGAAGACCTTATAAAACAACATGACTATGAAAAAGAAATTATCATTAAAAGAATCCGCAGAACTTTTAAAAATACTAAAAGACCGCTTTGAAAAAAACAGCAACCGCCATGAAGGTATTGAATGGAATAAAGTTCAAGCAAAACTAGAATCTAATCCGGAAAAACTCTGGTCACTAAACGAAATGGAACAAACAGGCGGTGAACCGGACGTTGTCAATTATGATAAAAACACCGATGAATATACTTTTTACGATTGTTCAGCCGAAAGTCCTAAAGCCCGCAGAAGTCTGTGTTACGACCGTCAGGCATTAGATACCAGAAAAGAAAACAAACCTAAAAACAATGTAGAAGATGTGGCTGCTGCAATGGGAATCACACTTTTATCAGAATCAGAATACCGGGAATTGCAAAAACTAGGCAATTTCGATACTAAAACATCCAGCTGGATTGAAACACCTGCCGAAATTAGAAAATTAGGCGGTGCCATTTTCGCTGATTTCCGTTATGGAAATGTGTTTATCTATCACAACGGCGCGGAATCCTATTATGCTGCCAGAGGGTTTCGCGGAGCGTTAAAAGTTTAAGCTTATCAACCACTTTATTTACAACCAAACCAACAAATATGACATACACACTAATCGGAATGAGTTTGCTTTTTATCGCTATAGGATTCATTGTAAACGAGAATAATGCCAAATACCTTCTTGCGGGATACAATACGATGAGTGACGAAGAGCAAAAGAAAGTAGACCTAAAAACGTATATTGCTTATCTTAGAAAGTTTCATCTTTTTTTAGGTTTTTCGTTTTTACTGATTGGAATTCTGTTAAAGTATTTGGTTAGCGAAAATGCTGTTGGAATTTTCATTGGAATCTATCCTATTGTAGCTTACACCTATTTTATTGCTACGAGTGCTAAATATTTCAGTACCAAAAAAAATAAAATTGGAACTTACATTATGGCTTTAGTTCTAATAGCTATAGTTGTTATGTTTGCCCGCGATTATAAGGAAACCAAACTCATTTTAAATTCGAATTCCATTGAATTTAAAGGAACTTATGGCGAAGTCTTAGCTTTTGAAAGCATAAAAAGCATTGAATTAGTAGATAAAAAACCAAAAATCATTAAAAGAACTAAAGGTTTTTCTGTTGGAACTATTAAAAAAGGTTTGTTTAAAACTGATACTGGAGAGATTGTAAAACTAATTTTGAACTCCGAAAACAAACCTTATATTTTACTCACCAAATCAGATGGCAGGAAAATTTATTATGCAGCCAGAGAAGCATCAAATAAACAATTATTTCAAAAAATTAAGAATATTTCCAATAAATAAAATCAATTATCGTTTTACCAGAATAAAACTTCAATTGCATTAAACCTTTTTATTTATTTCATATCTTAATGAGGCACAATCTGATAGTAAATTATAAAACAACTAAATCCTGCCAGCTATGAATCGCAACACGCTTTGGTCTCTTCGATTAGGATTTTCAAATCAGCAGGCTGCTGTTATTGAGAAAATGGGTATTTCTAAATTTTTGGATGCTTCTTTCAAAATAAATTTTGATGCCACTGTACCTGATTTTTTAAAAGACAGCCCGAAAACAACTGCCGATTTTAAAGAACGTCGGGAAAAAAGCAAAGATTTAAATACAGAGCAAAAAAGAGAACTTAAAAAGGATTTTCAAAAACAGGAAGGAAATACTTCTATAGAAATGAAATGCTGGTGGATTGATAAAATGATCTCTGGTGATTATCCGCTACAGGAAAAAATGACTGTTTTTTTACACAATCATTTTGTATCTACTTATCAAAAAGTCAAAGTAAACCACTGGATTTTTGAACACAATCAACTGCTTCGTAAACATGCATTCGGGAATTTCAGAGAACTGACTAAAGCTGTTTTAAAAAGCAATGCTATGCTGCGTTATTTAGACAATACCGACAACCGAAAAGGTAAAATCAATGAAAATTTAAGCCGGGAATTGCTGGAACTTTTTACGCTGGGTATTGGGAATTACAGTGAAGAAGATATAAAAAACGGAGCCAAAGCATTAGCAGGATTAAGCACCGCTGACAATGGAGGTGTTTACAGAGACAAACTTTCCAATAGTTCTGAAATCACTTATTTGGGTAAAAAAGGACATTTTAAATCCGATGCTATTGTGGATATCATTTTCGAACAAAAAAACAGCCCTTATCTTTTTACTAAAAAAATCCTGCAATGGTTTATTTATGACAATCCAAGCGAGGAATTAGTGACCTATTATGGAGACTATTTCAGAAAAAAAGACTTTGAAATAAAACCCTTGTTAGAAAAAATTTTTACTGAAGAGTTTGAAAAAAACGCTGCGGGTACAAAAATAAAAAATCCGTTAGAATACAACCTGCAATTACTGTCTGAGTTGCATCTGCAGCCTAAGAACAAACGGCCTGTAGTTGCTTTTTTAAAAAGTCAGGGAATGGATTTATTCAATCAGCCTAATGTAAAAGGCTGGGAAGGCGGAAAATCATGGCTCACATCTCAAATTTATCTGCAACGCAACAATCTGGCTGATTTATATTGCAGCGGAAGAGAGAACTTCAACCAGAAAGCAGTGACCAATATGATGATGACGGACGAAAATAAAATGGAGAACCGTCCTGCTTCCAGAAAAAGGATTATTAATCTCGACTGGGACAAAGGATCAAATAAAACTATCATTAGTGAATTATCCAGCAGACTATTGTTTCAGGTAGATGGTGAAAGCCAAAAAGATTTTGAAAAAATATTAAAATATGATTTTGATTCTAATGCCCCAAATGCAGAACAAGCCGTTTTAAGACTTTTTAATGCCATGGTAAAGGAACCTGAATTTCAATTAATTTAAAAGAAACCTTCTAATTATACCGATTATGAACAGAAGAAATTTTCTATCGCTTACAGGAACATTAACAGGGGGAACCCTGCTGCTTCCTAATTTTTTGTTTTCTTATGGTTCCCAAAAAAACCTGGTTATTGGAGAACAATGTCTGGTTTTTGTACAATTGAATGGAGGAAATGACGGACTGAATACTTTTATACCTTTTGACGATCCATTGTATTATGAGTTACGCCCAAAAATTGCACTTTCAAAAGAGGAGGTTATCTCAAAAACCAAAGGCATGGGATTTCATCCTGCGTTAAAAGGATTTGCCCAGATGCAGCAGAATGGTGATTTATCAGTCATTCAAAATGTAGGATATCCGGAACCGAATCGTTCGCATTTCAGAAGTCAGGAAATCTGGCAAACGGCGTCGGATTCTAACAAATACATTAATGAAGGCTGGCTGGGTCGTTACCTTGATTTGCAGTGTACCACACACACACCTACAGCAGGTATCAATATTGACACCATAGACAACTTATCACTAAAAGGAGACAGTCCAAATTCTATTACAGTAAAAGATCCTAACCGATTTAAGATAAAAAACATCAAAGAAGAAACAGGAATGCTCTCTGAGAATTCTTCGCTGGACTTTGTTCGAAAAGTAGCCAACTCGGTTTTGGAAGGTTCAGAAGAAATTCAGAAAGCCTTAACTAAATCAACAACTGAAACCAACTATCCTAAAACAGCACTGGGTAA
The DNA here is from genome assembly GCF_046000495.1 of Flavobacterium plantiphilum. Classification (NCBI taxonomy): domain Bacteria; kingdom Pseudomonadati; phylum Bacteroidota; class Flavobacteriia; order Flavobacteriales; family Flavobacteriaceae; genus Flavobacterium; species Flavobacterium plantiphilum. Next base: position 116,549 of record NZ_JBELQA010000004.1, on the reverse strand, counting down.
AAATCTGGAATGGATTGCCCGATTAGTAAAAGGAAACTTAAATTCAAAAGTGTATTATACCTCTCAGGGTGGTTACGACACTCATGACAATCAATTAGTGATTCAAAAAAACAAATTCCTGGAACTGGATGGTGCCATTTACAGTTTTTATCAGGATTTAAAACAAGCCAATCTGCTAGAAAATGTGACTATCGTTGTTTTTTCCGAATTTGGACGAAGAGTAAAAGACAACGGTAACGGAACCGATCACGGAGCAGCCGCCCCTATGTTTATCATAGGCGGACAGAATCAGGGAAAAGTAATAGGCAACAACCCCAATCTTGCTGATTTATCTCAGGGTGATTTAAAATACCAAATCGATTTCAGATCTGTCTATGCCAGTTTATTAAAAGAAAAAATGCAGTTTGACTATTCTAAAATAGGAATAACAAACCCTGCCTTACAAGGACTGTTTTAGAACATCTGATTGTAAACATATTAACTAAAAAAATATTTATAGCTATAAGTACATCAATTTTATCTATCTGTATTTTTTAATCAGATTCATGCATAGCCCTACTTTTGCAAGTCCAAAAGATACACTATGATTGAAAATAAAACTTTAAAAGGAGTTCTGTTAGTAGCACTAGGAGCCAGCAGTTATGGCATGCTGGCTACATTTGTAAAAATAGCTTATCAGGAAGGATTCACGACCGCAGAAGTGAGTGGTTCACAATTTTCATTAGGGCTTCTGGGTGTCTTTTTTTTAACTCTTCTTCGAAGAATAAAAAATAAACCTTCTGAAATTAAAATAACGTCCCAACAAATTATCAAACTTATTCTGTCCGGAACCTCCATGGGTTTTACCAGTGTGTTCTATTATTTATCCGTCAGATACGTTCCTGTTTCCATTGGTATTGTATTATTAATGCAGACCGTATGGATGGGTGTTTTGACAGAAATGCTTTTAGACAGGAAAAAACCTTCTCTGCAAAAAATAACAGCTGTTATAATTACCCTTACCGGAACGGTTCTGGCAACTAATCTGCTGAGCAGTAATCTTACATTAGACTGGCGCGGTTTCTTCTGGGGAATATTAGCTGCAGCAGCTTTTACAACCACCATGTTTAGTGCTAACCGGATAGCCACTGAAATTTCTTCTCTAAAACGCAGTTTGTTTATGCTCATCGGAGGAACAATAGTTGTACTTATTTTTGCACTTATTACGCAAACCACTCCTTTTAACTTTTCTATTTTTGCTAAATGGGGTATCATTTTAGCACTATTTGGAACCATAATTCCACCATTATTACTCACTAGTGGTTTTCCTCTTACCGGAATTGGATTAGGCAGCATTGTTTCAGCATTAGAATTACCGGTGTCAGTTGCTATAGCCTATTTCTTATTATCCGAAAAAGTAAACGGACTCCAGTGGTTTGGGATATTTTTAATCATAACCGCCATAGTCTTAATGAATGTACGCTTAAAAAAATGAGTCTTTTTTTTCATTATACAAAAAGAAAGCCCTACTAAAATAAGGACTACTTATCAAATAAAGAGGTTTTTAAGAAAACAAAAAATCATATAAAAAAAATATATTTTTGGATAAAGTAATTATTTTTTTTATTAATATTGACACATAATACAATTTCATTTTTAATTTAAAAAAACTATTAGAATTAATTTTCACGTGATGAAAAAGAGTAACCGTAAAGAACTGAATTGGGAGCAAACTGAAAAACTTGTTACCTTAGCCTTAGAGGAAAAAAATCCTTTTGAAATTATAAAAAAAGAGTTTGGATTGGCTGAAAAAGAAGTTCTGGAAATTATGAAAAAAAAGATGCCTCTGGAAAAATATGAAATGTGGAAAAAGAAAGCTACAGCATCGAAACCTAAACCTAAACCTCTTAAAATCGATGATTTTGATGATGAGTTAGACGGAAAGTATTATATCAAAAATAAATTAGACTAATTTTTTAAAAACACTCTTAATCATGAGTGTTTTTTTATATCTTATTTGTCGTTTATATTCAAGACAAAAAACACTTGTAAACCTCCTTTAAAATGAAAAGAATAATACTGATATTAGCATTGACTACAATGCTTTGGAGTTGTAAATCAATCAACAATAAAACAGCAAAAGAACAATTAATTCAGGCCACAATTAATCTCACTGAAGTTAAAAACGACCAGGTATTAGTTACTGTAAATGCGCCGCAAATTACTTCTGAGCAAATTATTTACCGCATTCCCAAAACAGTTCCCGGCACTTATTCTGAAGACAATTACGGGAAATACATTGAAGAGTTAAAAGCTTACGATAAAAAAGGAAGGTTATTAACTGTACAAAAACTGGATGAAAACTCCTGGTCTATCACTAAAGCAACAGCTTTAAGCAAAATTACGTACTTAGTCAACGATACATTTGATATTGAAAAAGGAACCGGTTTTGGAAAAGAAGATGTCTTCTCCCCGGCAGGATCTAACATTGATGCAGGCAAAAATTTCATGATCAATACGCATTGTTTTATTGGCTATTTTGAAGATTTCATGGCTACACCCTACCATCTGACTGTGAATCATCCTGCTGATTTATGGGGAAGTACTTCAATGACAGATTTGGATAACAGCACAACTTCTGATAGTTTTAAAACATCCCGTTATGCTGAGCTTGTAGAAAATCCTATTATGTATTCTAAACCGGATTACACAACTTTCAATGTGGATGGAATGGACATTCAGATTAGCGTTTATTCGCCATCAGGAAAGTATACTGCAGAGAGCATTACTCCTGAAATGAAAACGATGATGACCGCACAAAAACACTTTTTAGGAAAAATTAATGCTACTAAAAAATATTCTGTTCTTTTATATTTATCCAATATGAAAGAAGATGACGCGCACGGTTTTGGTGCCTTAGAACATCCTACTGCAACTACTGTAGTATTGCCTGAAATAATGGAAAAAGAAGAATTAGTCAAATCAATGATGGATGTTGTTTCGCATGAATTTTTTCATATTGTAACTCCATTGACTATTCATTCTAAAGAAATTCAGTTTTTTGATTATAACAATCCTAAAATGTCTGAACATCTGTGGATGTATGAAGGTGTTACCGAATATTTTGCTAATCTTTTCCAAATCAACCAAAATCTGATTCCGGAAGAAGATTTTTACAACAGAATTGCCGAAAAAATTGAAGAATCCAAAGCTTTAAATGACACTATGTCATTTACAAAAATGAGTGCAAATGTATTGGAGCAGCCTTATAAAGATCAATATCTGAATGTATATCAAAAAGGAGCTTTAATAGGAATGTGTATTGATATCATCATCAGAGAAAAAAGCAACGGCGAAAGAGGTATTCTTGATTTAATGCAAAAACTAGCCAATGAATATGGTGTTTCAAAACCATTTAACGACAGTGAATTATTTGATAAAATCACTGCCTTAACTTATCCTGAAGTGGGCGAATTCTTAAAAACGTATGTCGCTGGAACTACACCTATACCTTATGATTTATATTTAGCCAAAGTGGGGTTAACACAAACCACAAAACAGGTTCCTGCTTCGGTTTTTATAAAAGACAAAACAACTCCTTATGTTTTAGTTAACCCAAATAATAATGAAATAAGCGTAATTCCGAACAGCGAACTAAATCCGTTTTTTAATCAGCTGGGATTAAAAGGAGGGGATGTTATCTTAGCAATTAATCAGATTACTTATTCCTATGAAAACATTTATGACATGATTAATGAAAGTGACAAATGGAAAGAAAATGAAGCCATTGAGATAAAAATCAAACGAAATGGAAAAGAACAGTTAATCAAAGGAACAGTTCACTTACCTTATCAGGAGAAACTGCATATTGAAGTTACTGACACATCAAAAAAACAGCTAAAAGAAGCCTGGCTGAAAGGCTAAATACCAACTAAAAAAACTCAAAACTATAATTTAAAAATAGTATAAAAGGATTTCTTTGCTTTTAAACTATTTTCTTTACTTTGCACCAAATAACCAACCCAATGAAAAAAACGATTCTTGCATTAGCAGCTATAGTATGCATCGCTTCATGCAACAAAAAAGAACAAAAAGGAGATTTACACATCACAGGAAATGTAAAAGGATTAAAAGAAGGTACTTTATACATTCAAAAAATAGTAGATACTTCATTAATTGCCATTGACACTATTAAAATTGACGGAAACTCTCATTTTGAAAGTGATGTAGAGTTAAAATCTCCCGAAATGCTGTATTTGTTTTTAGACCGTGGTGTCAGCAATTCATTAGACAACAACCTTATGTTTTTTGCTGAACCGGGAAATATAAATATCGAAACTAATCTGGATGCTTTCCTTTCAGGGGCAAAAATTACCGGCTCAAAAAACCACGACTTGTATGAAGAATACAAGAAAACAAGCGCAAGGTATAAAGATGAAAACTTAACGCTGATTGAGCAAAAATTTAAAGCAATCAAAAGAAAAGACAGTAAAGCTATTGACAGCCTGAGCCAATTACAGGATTTAAATTTAAAACGTAAATATTTATTTGCTATTAACTTTGCCATAAACAATAAAGACTACGAAATTGCTCCTTATATTGGATTAGCTGAAGTCTACGATATTAATATTAAATATTTAGATACTATTCAAAACGCTATGACCCCAAAAGTAGCCCAGTCATTCTACGGTAAAAAACTTACTAACTATATCAATACATTAAAAAAAGCCAATTAATTTCTTTTTTTAAATCAATTAAACTAAAGCATTTCAGGTAATATTTGAAATGCTTTTTTTATTTTTACTCAAAATATCCCCAATATTTATATCTCAAAAAAACAAATAAACAGCCATCTAACCTACTGCCTCATATGTGGAAAACCTTATCTTTTAAGAAACAATTAATTTTAATTCTTTTAATACCTGTTTCCGGACTTATTTATTTTACTATTTCAAACATCAATAACAGTTATCAAAAGTTTTCCCGAATTGATAACAGTATTGAAAACATTGACAAGATTGCTGCATTTTCGGAAGCTATAACACTTATTAATAACGAAAGGACGCTAAATGAATATTCCAGATTTGATCCGGCTAAAAAAGTGGATTTCAAATTAAAAATGGAACAATCTAGTGAATGGTTCTCTAAACTAACTTCTACAGACAGCATTGTTATTACAAGTATTCAGGAGGCCAGAACAATTTTAAACAAAATTCATCAGAATGAAAGTAACAACTCTGTTTCGTCATTACAAACATTTAATGATTATACCAATATCAACAATATCCTGAACAATTTAATCGAAAGAGAAATTGTGAATTGCGAAAATGTAAATCTGGCTAAATCAGCTAATAATTTCAAATCTTATATCGAAACAAAAACAGTAGCTAATCTGATAAGAGCTATTGTATTCCATAAATTAACCCATGACAGTGTTCATTCTGATTTGTATGGCTATTATGATAATATGAGGCAGCTAAACAGAAACACTGATTTTAAGTTAAAAAATTTCAACAATCTCAAAATCAATGATGAAATTATTGATTTTAAAAATTCAACAGTATTTCAATCTTTTTTAAAAAATTCAGAAGCTATTCTCAACAATACAGTCACTGTTACACCCGAAGAATGGTGGAATAAATCAACTGCTGTAAATGAAAAAATTAATGCTATCAAAACTAAAAAGCTAAATCATATCCTTGCATTAGCCCAACAGGAAAAAGATAATACGGTGGATTCTGCCATAATTGCCATAATATGGCTTTCGCTGTTATTAATTACAACTACTATTCTGGTCTATAAATTAATAACAAATACTTCTAAGTCCTTAAAAACAATTGCATTTAAAATTGAAAAAATAGCACTTGGATACACTGATTTTCAACATATTCTTAATGGAAATATTGAATTAGATTCTATTAGAGAATCTTTTAAAAAATTAACCGGTGCTATAAAAGAACAAATTAATCTGGCTACAGAAATAAGTTCAGGACATTTTGGTGAAACCATAAAAGTGAGAAGTGAAGCAGACACATTAAATCAGTCACTAAACACCATGTCGTTAGATTTAAAAAGATTTAACGATGAAGCAGTAGAAAACAGTCTTTTAGAAAAAAATATAATTGATGTAAATAAAACCATTATTGAATCTAAAGACATTCAAAACTTTGGCGATAATTTAAGTAAAGTTTTATGCTCTCAAACCCATGGATGTCAGGCTGTATTTTACACCGTCGATTATCATAATAACAACAATAACTTGCTAAAAACAGGAAGTTATGCTGACAATAATTGCAGTCCAGAAATTATCGCCATAGGAGAAGGCTTAGTAGGTGAAGCAGTTAAATCTAATGAACAAAAATGTTATAATAATCTAAACAAAGAATACTCATACATTGCATCTTCATTAGGCAAAGCTCCTGTGTACAATGTTTTGATTACACCACTTTCGTATAAAAACGCAGTAATTGGTGTTATAGAAATAGGTTCTCTTGAGAATTTCACTCAGAGAGATCAAAAATTATTAACGACCTTAAAAGATTCATTAGGAAGTGCAATCGAGGTGTTCATCAGAAATGAAGAATTAAAAATATCTATCGAAGAAATAAATAATAAAAACAACATTTTACAAGTTCAGGAAGAAGAATTAAGGCAAAATAATGAGGAACTGAACAAGCATACTTTATTGCTGCAACAATCTGAAGAAGAATTAAAAAATCAGGCTGCCGAACTCGAGCAGACTAATGCGTATCTGGAGGAAAAAAGCAGAGAACTTGAAACTAAAAATCATGAGATCGAGAAAAAGAACGATGATCTTATCATAGCACAGGAAGAATTAAATAAAAAATCAGAAGAAATTGCTCAGGCCAGCAAATATAAATCAGAATTTCTGGCCAATATGTCTCATGAATTAAGAACACCATTAAACAGTATTTTAATTCTTTCGGATTTATTAAAAGATAATGTTTCCGGAAACCTGACAAATACACAATTAGAAAATTTATCTGTCATTAATACTTCGGGAAAAGATTTATTAAACTTAATTACTGATATTTTAGACATCTCAAAAATTGAAGCCGGAAAGGTCGAAATCTACCCTGAAAACACTGTTTCTGAGAGGATATTTTCGGATATGGACGGACTTTTCAGAGCACAGATGAATAAAAAAGACATCCGATTTGAAACAAAAATCACGGAGGATTGTCCGAGAGAAATTTATAGTGATGTAGGTAAAATTGAACAAATTCTGAAAAACTTCCTTTCTAATGCATTAAAATTCACTCCAAACGGAGGAACTGTTACAATGACTTTTGATAAGCCTTCTGAAAATCGGGAATTTAACAATCCTAAACTGGCTTCATTAGCTAACAATCAAATTCTTTCTATTGAAGTAAAAGACAATGGTATTGGAATTTCTGAAGAAAATAAGAAAAAGCTATTTCAAAGTTTCCAGCAGGCAGACAGTTCAACCAGCAGAAAATATGGAGGAACCGGTTTAGGTTTATACATTTCCAAACAATTAGCTGATTTACTCGAAGGGGAAGTCTTTTTTGACAGTCAGCTCAATCAGGGAAGCAGTTTTGGTATTCTGATTCCTGTAAAGTATGTGGGAAACAATGACAGTATTACTCCTGTGGTAACTGTTCCCGAAACTGTTTCTACAGAACAAATTGAATCAGAATATCCGAAACCTAATGAGGAATTTGTTGATCTCTCTGCCAATATTCAGGATGATCGCCATAAGGCTGATATCGATGATAAAAGTATTTTAATTATTGAAGACGATCCTTCATTTGCCGAAGTATTACTTCAGGTGGCTCATAATAATGGATTTAAGGCAATTATTGCACATCAGGGAGAAACCGGTTTTCAATATGCCAAAAAATACAATCCGAAAGCTATTATTCTGGACATGAAATTACCTGGAATCGATGGCTGGACAGTTTTAAAATGGCTAAAAGAAGATGCCGAATTAAAACATATTCCGGTTCACGTCATGTCCGGAATGAAAAGAGAAAAATTAGCCAAAGAAATGGGAGCATTTGATTTTCTGGTAAAACCTATTACACCTGAAAAACTAAAAAATGCTTTCCAATCAATTGATGATGAAATAAATAAAGTATTTAAAAAAGTGCTTATTTTAGAAGATGATGAAAAACTAAATTATTCAATCAAACAACTTTTACATGCTAATGATAAAAATACCATTTGTCTGCAGGCTTATTCAAGATCGGAGGCCGAAAATATCCTGAGCAATGTGGAAATTGACTGTGCGATTATAGATTTAGGCTTACCGGATTCGGACAATATAAAAGCCATTTCTGAGTTAAAAAGCAGGTCTAAAAATAAAAACATTAAAATCATCATCAATACAGGAAAAACATTAAGTGATAATGAACAATTAGAACTGGAAAAAAGTGCCGACAGTATTGTGATTAAAACAAACAACGCTACGGAAAGATTAAAAGATGAAATTTTATTGTTTTTAAACAAAATAGAAACTGTAGAAAACACCGATTACAAAACGGCTCCTAATTTATCCGGAGGTGAAATTTTAAAAGACAAGAATATTCTCATTGTGGATGATGACATTCGTAATATCTACGCTTTATCAGCAGCTTTAACCAGTAAAGGAGCCGTAATTACAACCGCTTTTAATGGAATTGAAGCCTTAAATGCACTGGAAGAACATCCTGATTTTGATATTGTTCTAATGGATATTATGATGCCTGAAATGGATGGATTTGAAGCTACCAGAAAAATCAGAGAAAATGGAAAATGGAAAAACTTACCGATCATTGCTTTAACAGCAAAGGCAATGAAAGGAGACCGCGATGAAATCATAAAAGCAGGAGCTTCTGATTATCAATCGAAACCTATTGATATTCAAAAACTCATTTCATTAATCAGTATCTGGATATACAAATGATAACATTAAAAGAACTTGATGAATTGCTTTTCACTATAAAAAAACAATTCGACTATGATTTTTCAGATTATTCTAAAGCTTCAATGCTTAGAAGAATCAATCGTTTTATGGATATTCATGCGATGAAAAATGTTGTTGATTTAAAATTTGAGCTGATCAACAATCCGGCTGTTTTTCAGAATTTTATTAATGAAATTGTGGTAAATGTAAGTGAGTTTTTCAGGGATCCCAGCTTTTTTAAATCCTTACAACAAAAGGTGTTTCCTTATCTTGACAGTTATCCTAAAATAAACATCTGGAGCGCAGGCTGCTCTTTTGGCGAAGAAACCTATTCTTTAAATATTCTTTTAAAAGAAAATAATCTTTATACCAAAACAAGAATTTATGCTACAGACATCAGTAGTAATGCTATAGAACGTTCCCGAAAAGGTATTTATGATAATACAAATTTTAAAGAATATACAAAGAACTACTACGAGTGCGGCGGCAAAGAATCGTTAAATGATTATTTTGTTTCAGATCACAGGCATTCGATGATTCATTCGGAGTTTAAACAAAATATCTTATTTTCTAATCATAATTTAGTTGCAGATGGTGTTTTCAAGGAATGCCAGCTTATACTTTGCCGTAACGTTTTAATTTACTTCAACACCAATTTACAAAATAAAGCTTTAGAATTATTTTATCAGAGCCTCCCTGTTCATGGTTTTTTAGCGATTGGGAAAAAGGAATCGTTACGATTTAGTTCGGTTTATGAAAATTTTAAAGAAATAGATCGTGAAGAAAAAATATATCAGAAAATAAAATGAAACCTAAAGTCATCATAATAGGTGGTTCGGCAGGAGCCTTTAATACTATTTTGTCTATTTTAAATCAATTAGACAAACGTATAAATATTCCTATTGTGATTGTTTTACACCGCTTAAAAAATGCGACCTCTTCTTTTGAATCCATTTTACAAAGAAATACTCATTATACAGTCAAAGAAATTGATGACAAAGAGCCAATGAAAAATGGCATTCTCTATACGGCTCCGGCAGATTATCACGTGTTACTGGAAGAAAATTACAGTTTCTCTCTTGATGTATCCGAACTCGTTAATTTTAGCCGTCCTTCCATAGATGTGACATTCGAATCTTTTTCAACTGTACTACTGGAAAAATGTTGCGGGATATTACTATCCGGTTCCAACCATGACGGAGCTAACGGCTTAAAAATTATGGCCGAAAATAATGGAAAAACTATCATTCAGGATTGTAATGAAGCCGAATTTGCAAACATGCCTCAAGCCGCAAAAACAATTTATAACAAACACAAAGAACTAAATACTAAAAATATCATAAACCTGCTGAACAATGAATGCAACCAATAAACATACACTATTACTAATTGATGACAAACCAGCTAATCTAATAGCTTTAAAAAGCATGCTGGAGAAACCTGAGAGAGAAATAATTACCTGCAACTCCGGTAACGAAGGATTACAGATTTTATTAAAAGAAAAGGTTTCTCTTATTTTAGTAGATGTACAAATGCCTGAAATGGACGGTTATGAATTTGTTGAAATAACGAAACAACATCCCAATACTGCCAACATTCCAACCATATTTGTAACAGCTATCAGCGATGAAGCTAAATATATCAATAAAGCGTATGATTTAGGGGCAATTGATTTTTTATTCAAACCATTAGTAACGGAGATAACGCGTAAAAAAGTTGATTCGTTCCTCAAAATTTGGGATTATGATCAGGAATTGAAAATGTTAAACGAAAAACTGGTCGCTAAAAATGGAGAATTAGAGCAATTTGCCAATATTATTGCTCATGATTTAAAAACACCTTTAAATAATATTAAATCCCTGGTTGAATTTATTGAAGAAGAGCATTTACTGGATCTTAAAGAAGAAGCTACGGACTTATTTGATATGGTAAAATCTTCGGCGATGTCAATGTCTAAACTGATTGATGATTTGCTTCATTATTCTAAAAATGTGGAAAACAATGACGGTAAAGAGACTATTAACATCCTGAGCGAAGTGAATGCTGTCATAAAACTGATTAATCCTAATGGGAATATTAAAATAACTAAAGATAATTTAAATCATACCATTGATTTTCAATCTGTAGCTTTCAAACAAATTATTCAAAACTTAGTCTCCAATGCCATCAAATACAATGATAAAGAAACCACTGAGATAAACATTTCTTTTGATGAAATTCAAAAACACATAGCCATTACAGACAATGGTCCCGGAATTCCTGAAAATCAATCTGAAAAAATATTTCAGATGTTTTATACACTCGGGCAATCTTCAAGGGGTGATTCCGGTACCGGAATGGGATTAAATTTAGTACGGAAATTAGCCGAAAGAAACGAAGTAAAAGTATACCACAATGCCCAATATAAAAATGGATCACAATTTATAATCTCCCATTTAAAGACATCATAATTAAAATAAGTAAAAAAGGAATTACCATCTGGCAATTCCTTTTTTAATATTATCGCTTTAATGAAAAATGCGATTTGAATTCTTTATCAATATTGTTTTCTTTATAATGTATCACAAACCAGTAATCATCAGCCGGCAGTAAATAGCCATTATAACTACCATTCCAGCCGTTAGCATTAGGGCTTATCTGTTTTAAGAACTTTCCGTAGCGATCAAATATATGAATGTAAGCTTGAGGCTGTGAACTTAATTCATTTACATTCCAGGTATCATTAAAACCATCATTATTAGGAGTGAAATATTTAGGGAAGTTTACAACTAATACTCCATCCTTAGTTATGGGAACACTACAGCCCGATTCATCTGTAACGGTTATAGAATGAGTACCTGATGCAACTTGTTCAAAAACAGGATTAGACTGAAATGGTCCATCATCTAACTGATACAGATAATTACCTCCTGCAGCTGTTGCCGAAACAGTAATTTTTTGATTTTCAGCAAAAGCTTCTGTTACGGTCCAGCTAAAATCGATTAAAGTATTTGATGGTATAACAGTAACATTTATAGTTTGCTGTGATGCACACTCATCTGGATCTGGTGTAAAAGTATAAGAATCACTATTAATATCATCAACAATATTAGTAGGACTCCAAGTTCCGCTAACATTATTTGGTGACACATTATTCAAAGGAAATGCACCACTTCCTGAACAAATCGTATAATCTTCAAAACCGGGATTATCTGGATTTACAACGATAGTCATTGTTTGAACATTAATACATTTATTGGTCGGAGTAAATGTATAAGTTCTAGTAGCAGTTTTATCTATTACAGAAGGAGACCAGGTTCCCGGATAACCTTCTAAAGATGTGGCAGGTAAAGTTGGTGCAGGGTCACTGGCACAAATTGGTCCAATTGGATCGAAAGTTGCATCGTAACGAGTTGTACATCTTGTAGTACAACTTGCCGAAAGAGTGCGATTAGCAACACAGGATGGAGCATCTACAGCGGTCACTGTAAATACCACCGTTTGTCCTTCTAATAAACCATTAACTGTATAACTGGTGGGAGTTGTTTGTGTACCTGGAAATGGACCTGTAGCATCTACCGTATAACTATAATCAAATCGAGATTGTCCTACATTCGCAAAATCAAAACTTACTGAATTTGATGTACTCCCTGCACAAAACAGAATAAATTGTTTATTAACATTCACTGTAATAGCTTTCCTTGAACTTTCTACTGTTGCAATAGTCTGAGTTACATAATAAGTGGTGGTTCCTGCCGTAGCGGTAGAAGGTGTTGGAGCAGTTGACGACCCTGTACCACCTGAAGCTGAAGTATACCATAATAAATTTGTACCTCCGGCGGTTAATGGAGCTGCGGTATCTCCAATACAATAATAATACGTTACGTTTCCTGTAGGTTGAGGAGTTTGCGCTAACAATTCAGCATTGAAAAAAAGAGCAAAAAGGCTTACAAAGACAAATAAAAAGTAATTCTTTTTCATTGTACAAATTTTAAATAGATTGAAATTTGGGGGTGAAATCAATTATGAAGTAAATATATAAAAAACAGGGTTTTAATAAAAAATTAAATGTTGTTATAATCAAACTGAAAAATCTTTGAATTATTTTCAAAAAAAAGACCCAACATAAGTTGAGTCTCTTTTATATAAATAGATAACAGTTTAGTTTTCTTTATGCTTTTCTTCAATTTCTTTTTTATCATCCACTGAAATACAGTCTACTAATACAGGAGTAGCTACAAATAATGAAGAATACGTTCCTACAACAATACCCACAAGCATTGCAAAGATAAATCCTCTGATTGATTCTCCTCCAAAGACAAACATGATTAACAATACTAATATCATTGTCAATGAAGTATTGATAGTTCTTGACATTGTTGAATTAATAGATTTATTTACAATTTCAGAAAAATTCCCTTTTGTTTTTCCATCCAAGAATTCACGAACCCTGTCAAATACAATTACAGTATCATTCATAGAGTATCCAATAACGGTAAGTATTGCTGCAATAAAGTGCTGGTCAATTTCCATACCGAAAGGCATAAATTTATAGCATAATGAATAGATACCTAATACAAAGATAACGTCATGCGCTACCGCTGCAATAGCTCCTAAACCATATTGCCATTTTCTGAAACTAATTAACAGATACAAGAACACAATAAACATTGCTCCCAATACTGCCCAGTATGCATTCGCTTTGATATCCTCAGCAACTGTTGGTCCTACTTTAGACGCCTGAAGAATACCTACTTTTTTACCATCATAAGCATTAACAAACTTCTCATAAGTGATGTCTGATGCATAATAATGTTTTAAAGTTTCAAATAAAACTTTATTTACTTCCTCATCAGCTTTAGTACCATGCTCTTCTACTTTATATTTAGTAGTAATCTTTAACTGATTGTCGTTACCAAAGATTTTCACCTCAGCACTACCATCAAAAACCTGAGCTAATTCTCCTTTTACAACTTCAGTTTCAACTGGTTTTTCAAAACGAACCTGGAATGTTCTTCCTCCAACAAAATCTACTCCCTGATCTAAACCATTTGTCGCAAGTGAAAATACACTAACAACAATTACGATTGCAGAAAAGATATAAGTGATTTTCTTAACTTTTAAGAAATCAAAATGGAAATTAGTGAAGAAATTTTTAGAAAAATTAGTTACAAAAGATAAATCTGCTTTCTTAACAATGTTCTTATCAATAAAAATTCTCGCAATAAAAATAGATGTAAACAACGACGTTACAATACCTATTAATAAGGTTGTAGCAAATCCTTTAATAGGTCCTGAACCAAAAATAAATAATACAGCACCAATTAAAATATGCGTTACGTTAGCATCTACAATTGAACGCATAGCTCCAGTCCAGCTGTATGAAATTTTAACTGCTTCATCCAGCGATTTTCCTTCGCGCAATTCTTCTTTTGCCCTTTCGTATATAATAATGTTGGCATCAACTGCAGTACCCATCGTTAATACGATACCGGCAATACCAGGCAAAGTCAATACAGCTCCTAAACTTGCTAAAATTCCGAATAAGAATAATAAGTTAACTGCCAAAGCAATATTTGCATACCAACCGGCTTTTCCATAATAAACTAACATCCATAAAGATACTAATAACAATCCTACAATAGCGGATGTTGTACCATTATCAATAGCTTCCTGACCTAAAGATGGCCCTACCACTTCAGACTGAACAATATCAGCAGCAGCAGGTAATTTACCGGCTCTTAAAACATTCGCTAAATCTGTTGATTCATCTATAGTGAAAGATCCTGAAATTTCCGATCTCCCTCCTGCGATAGGTCCGCTGGAAACACCCGGAGCTGAATAAACAACATTATCTAAAACAATAGCAATATTTGTTTTTTGAGTATACGCTCTACCTGTTAATTCTTCCCATGTTTTAGCTCCCTGACCACTCATTTCTATAGAAACAGATGGTTTTCCTAATTGATCAAAAGTTGCATTAGCACCAGTTACAACTCCTCCACTCATTGAAGCAACATTATCTCTGTTTCCTCTTAGAGCATATAAAGCTACAGTTTCAACTTCTTTATCTTTAGCATCCTTAGATTTTTCAATAATCCCCCATACAAATTTAACATAACGTAATTCTGCAGGTAATAAATTTTTGATTTCCGGTCTCTTAAAATAACCGTTGATAACTGCTGTATCTTTAGGAGAAAAAAGACCTAAAACCGGTCCTCCGCCCTGACCAACCATTTTGTCTAATAAAGGATTATTTCCTTTTTTAGCAGCAGCAGAATCTTTAACATCTGTTAATAAAGCACTCAATGAATCCTTAACTACAGGCTTTGCCTCAGTAGTACTTACTTCAGTTTTTTTCAAAGCTTCATTCGCAGCCATTAAAAAGTTACCAACTTCTTCAATTTTATACGTTTCCCAAAACTCTAACTGAGCAGTACTTTGTAATAACTTTTTAATTCTGTCCACATCTTTCGCACCCGGAAGTTCTACAAGAATTCTTCCTGATTCTCCTAATTTTTGAATATTTGGTTGTGTTACACCAAATTTATCAATACGCTTTCTTAATACGCCAAAAGCACTTTCTACCGACTCGTCAACTTTTCTTCTGATAACTTTTTTAACTTCTGCATCAGACATTTGAAAATCAACACCACCTTCACCCTGCAAACTTCTGTTAGCAAAAATATCAGGAGAAGCTAATTTTACTGTTCCTTTAGAATTTGCATCAAAAGCATCAAAAAATTTATCCAAATAAGGCTTGTTTCCTTCTAAATCAGCCGTAGCATCAGCTAATGATTTATTAAAAACCGGATTTTTTGAGTTATTAGATAAACCTTTCAGGATATCTTTAACCGAAATCTGAAGAATCACATTGATTCCTCCTTCTAAGTCAAGTCCTTTATTAATTTGCTTGTCACTTACTTCATTGTAGGTAAAGTCTGTAAAGCCCAGGTTAAATACTTTTTCTTTCCCAATAGAGTCCAGATACCTAAGTTCTTTCTCAGAGTTACCATTAGCAAAAGTTTTCGCATCATTTTTTATATTATTTGCGACAAAAGTGAATGAAAGTTGGTAAATACTTACCAATGCAAATAGAATTGCGAAAAATTTAATAAGTCCTTTATTCTGCATTATTACTAAAAATTAATTATTTTAAATTTATTATTTTGTGTTAAGCCTTCATAAACAAAGACTTAAATAGCATCTATTCCCGAAAATTAAAACAGAATCTACTAAATCTTTTTTTAAACCGAGCAAATATATAATTCTGGTTAAGATTAACCAATTTATTTATTAATTAATCTCAAAAAAAAGACTGCAAAATTGCAGTCTTCACTTTATATGTGAAAAAATGTTAAGCTAAAATGCTTTTCAAGGCTTCATTCATGGTTCGAACAGCATCGGCACTTTTTGCAAACAAGGCTTTTTCATTATCATTTAATTGGATATCGATTATCTCTTCTACCCCATTTTTACCTATAATACAAGGCACTCCTATACAAATATCATTCTGACCATATTCTCCTTCAACGTAAACAGAACAAGCAATCATTCTTTTCTGATCATTCAAAATACTATCAACCAAAAAAGCTACTGAAGCTCCGGGCGCATACCATGCTGATGTTCCTAAAAGTCCAGTCAAAGTTGCCCCGCCCACCATAGTATCAGCAGCAACTTTTTTCAATACTTCTTCTGAAAGAAATTGAGAAACCGGTATTCCATTATAAGAAGCCAAACGCGTCAAAGGAATCATAGTTGTATCGCCATGACCCCCTATAACCATTCCTGAGATATCATTTGCCGGTTTATCTAAAGCAAGAGAAAGATAAGTTCTAAAACGGGAACTATCTAAAATTCCCCCCATACCTATAATTCTGTTCTTAGGCAAACCAGTTGATTTCAATGCTAAATAAGTCATTGTATCCATTGGATTCGAAACCATCACAATAATAGTATCAGGAGAATATTTTAAAATATTTTCTACAACAGATTTAACAATACCTGCATTAATACCAATTAATTCTTCACGAGTCATCCCTGGTTTTCTGGGAATCCCGGAAGTAACCACTACCACATCACTGTCAGCAGTTTTAGAATAATCATTAGTAACTCCTATCACCCGGGTATTAAATCCTGTATCAGTAGCACACTGCATAATATCCAAAGCTTTCCCTTCGGCAAAACCTTCTTTGATATCTAACAATACTACTTCACTAGCTATTCCTCGATAAGAAATAACATCTGCACAGGTTGCTCCAACATTTCCTGCTCCTACAATAGTAACTTTCATATTTTAACGTTTATCGGTTATTTAAAAATTGGTTAACTCCTGCTAATCTACAATTTATTGCTTAAATTCACCACCCAATAAACTATTTTTTATGCGTCAATATTAGCATAAACAGCATTTTTCTCGATAAATTCTCTTCGTGGCGGTACTTCATCTCCCATTAACATAGAAAAAACACGATCTGCTTCTGCTAAACTCTCAATAGTTACCTGACGTAAGGTTCTGAAATTAGGATCCATTGTAGTTTCCCACAATTGTTCTGCATTCATTTCCCCAAGACCTTTATAACGCTGAATAGCGGCACTTCCTCCCATTCTTTCGTTAGCCTGATCACGTTGAACATCAGTCCATGCATATTCTTTTTTGTTTCCTTTTTTAACTAAGTATAAAGGCGGAGCAGCAATATACACATGTCCTTCTTCAATTAATTCTTTCATAAAACGGAAGAAGAATGTCAAAATCAAAGTAGAAATGTGGCTTCCATCAACATCGGCATCACACATAATAATTACTTTATGGTAACGCAATTTAGATATATTCAAAGCTTTACTGTCTTCTTCAGTTCCAACCGTCACTCCAAGTGCTGTAAATATATTTCGAATCTCTTCGTTTTCAAAAACCTTGTGATGCATCGCTTTTTCTACATTCAGAATCTTACCTCTCAAAGGCAAAATAGCCTGAAAATTACGGTCACGACCTTGTTTAGCAGTTCCGCCTGCCGAATCTCCCTCGACAAGATACACCTCACATTTTGCCGGATCCTGTTCAGAACAATCTGATAATTTTCCTGGCAATCCACCACCACCCATAACGGTTTTACGCTGTACCATCTCACGCGCTTTCTTAGCTGCATGACGGGCCTGAGCCGCAAGAATTACTTTTTGAACAATGATTTTAGCATCATTTGGATTTTCTTCCAAATAAGTTTCTACCATTTCACTTACCGCCTGACTTACAGGAGACACAACTTCTCTGTTCCCAAGTTTGGTTTTAGTTTGTCCTTCAAATTGTGGCTCTGCAACTTTCACCGAAATAATTGCTGTCAATCCCTCACGGAAATCATCTCCGGCAATATCAAATTTCAACTTATCTAACATTCCGGAAGCATCCGCATATTTCTTAAGTGAACGGGTCAATCCCATTCTGAAACCTTGCAAATGTGTTCCCCCTTCATGCGTATTGATATTATTTACATAAGAAAAGATATTCTCAGAATAACTGGTATTGTAAATCAAAGCTACCTCAACCGGAATTTCCGCATTTTGATTATCCATTGAAATCACATGCCCAATAATTGGCTCACGGTTTCCATCTAAATAACGGATATACTCTTTCAATCCTTCTTGCGAATGAAAAATCTCCCCTACTGGTTCTCCTTTTTCATCCAATTCTCTTTTATCACAAAAATGAATTGTAATTCCTTTATTTAAAAATGCCAGCTCACGCATACGCGCCGACAAAGTATCGTAAGAATAATCTGTAGTTTGTGTAAAAATAGTCGGATCCGGATAAAAAGTAACAATGGTTCCTCTTTTATTGGTATCTCCAATTTGTTTTACCGGATACAATGCTTTACCTCTCTCATACTCCTGTTGGTAAATTTTACCATCACTACTATGAACGGTAGCCGTTAAATGGGTAGACAAAGCGTTCACACAAGAAACTCCAACTCCGTGTAAACCTCCGGAAACCTTATAGGAATCTTTATCAAATTTACCTCCGGCACCAATTTTAGTCATTACAACTTCCAATGCTGAAACTCCTTCTTTTTTATGAATTCCAACCGGAATACCACGACCATTATCTTCTACAGTAATAGAACCATCTTCATTAATTGAAACACTAATCGTGTCACAATGACCTCCCATCGCCTCATCAATGGAGTTATCTACAACCTCATAAACTAAATGGTGAAGTCCACGAACTCCTACATCTCCTATATACATGGAAGGACGCATTCTTACGTGCTCCATTCCCTCTAATGCCTGAATACTATCTGCTGAATAATTTCCTTTATTGATTTCTTCGCTCATATAATTTATTCTAAAAATGTAATTTTTTGTCTAACACGCAAATATATAAAAACGCAATTTATATACCGTTAAAAATAACCTTTTAAGCTCTTAAGTTATCAACAAAAAATGTCAATTTCACAGGATAAATCAGAAAAGAAGCTGTTTTATTTAAACGATTCAGAAACTTGAAAATTCTAGCAACAGTTTGTACTTTTGCACTATGAATGATAATTTTATAAATGAGTTTTTCGGAATCGGAATTCAAAACGGCAAAACACCGGAAAACCTGGGGGTTTTATGGCGATCAGCACAAAACCTGGGTGCCAGCTTTATTTTTACTATTGGTAATCGATATGCCAAACAAGCTTGCGACACCCATAACGCTGTAAAATCGATGCCTTATTTCCATTATGAAAATTTTGATGATTTTTTCAAAAACCTACCTAAAGGTGCTCGCTTAGTTGGAGTAGAATTAGATGACAGAGCCGAAGATTTAGAAACTTTTGAACATCCTAGACGCTGTGTGTATTTATTAGGCGCTGAAGACAACGGACTTTCTAAACAAGCCATTGAAAAATGCCATTCTTTAGTAAAATTCAAATCCGAAAAAAGTTTAAATGTATCCGTTGCAGGAACGATTGTACTTTATGACAGAGGACTAAATAAGCCGAGATCATAAAAAAATATAATATTCTTCAATCATCAGTTCGAGCGCAGTCGGGAACCGATAAAACATCTCGACTGCGCTCGATGAGACAACGGTATCGAACCAAAAATTCAAACCCCAAAAAAAAAAAAAAAAAAAAACGGATTTATATCTTTCGATACAAATCCGCATTTACTATTTATTTAGATTTTTAAAAATCTATTTTCTCATAATTTTCACATTCATCTCTTCTACTTTTTTATCTGACAAAGGTGACGGTGCACCAAATAATAAATCTTCGCTGGTTCCTGTTTTCGGGAAAGCCATAACTTCACGAATCGATGCTTTTTTCTCTAAAATCATCATCAAACGATCAATTCCCCAAGCAATTCCTCCGTGTGGTGGCGCTCCGTACTGGAAAGCCTTATACATCGTTCCTACGCTCTTTATCATCTCTTCTTTGTTGTAACCCATATTTCTATAAGTTGCTTCCAGAATTTCCGATTTGTGCGCACGAACCGATCCTCCACCTATTTCGTAACCATTTAAAATGATATCATATTGTTGCGCAATTATACTTCCTATTTCTTCATCTTTACCATTCATGTGTTTTTCTAAGTCATAAATAGCAGGCATTGAGAACGGATTATGTGTAAACGTCCATCTTCCTTCATCAGTCCTTTCAAACATTGGGAAATCAACCACCCAAGCCGGACGTAATTCTTTAGGATTAATCAAGTTCAGCATTCTACCCATTTCCTGACGAACCGCATCCAAAGCTTTATTAGCCGTAGCATAATCTGCCGCTGAGAAGAAAACAATATCACCTACTTGTGCATTCGTTGCTTTGATGATTCCAGCCGCAATTTCTTCACCTAAGAATTTAATAATTGGCGATTGCAAATCTTCTTCGTTCACAATAATATAAGCCAAACCTCCTAAACCATGTTGTTGTGCAACAGCAGTAAGTGTTTCAATTTGCCCTTTAGACATACGTTTATTCCCTTGCTCCTGAGCCGAAACTTTGATGCATTTTACAATTCCACCATCTTCAATTGGTTTAGAGAACACTTGGAAAGTAGTATCTTTTACAATTTCGGTAATGTCCTGCATTTTCAAACCATAACGCAAATCAGGTCGATCACAACCATAGAAATCCATGGCATCTTTATAGGTAATCACTTCAAACGGATGCAAAATCCATTTTTTACCGTATACCTTAGTCACAATTTCATTGAATAATTTGGTATTCAAATCAATAATTTGCTGCATACTGGCATAAGCCATTTCCATATCCAACTGCGTAAACTCAGGTTGACGATCTCCACGAGAATCCTCATCTCTAAAACAACGCGCTACCTGGAAATATTTCTCATAACCACTCACCATCAACATTTGCTTGAACTGTTGTGGCGCTTGTGGTAAGGTATAAAAGAAACCTGCCTGTTTGCGTGTAGGAACAATAAACTCACGAGCTCCCTCATCGGTTCCGGCACTTAAAATTGGGGTTTCTATTTCTAAAAACTCCTCTTCATCCAGAATATCACGCAATAACTTAATTACTTTATGACGATTTACGATAGCTCTTCTTACTTCCTCATTTCTGTGATCTAAGAATTTGTATTGAAAACGTGTCGCTTCATTGGTTTTAGCGGCTCTTTTGATTTCAAAAGGCAATGTTTTAGACAAGTTTAAAATCTCTAAAACCGAAGTTTCTAATTCAATTTTACCGGTACGTAATCCGGCATTGTAATCATCTTCATTACGACCAACCACAATCCCTTTTACTGAAATAACCGATTCCGGCTTCAATTTTACTAATTCATCGATATTAGGAAATGATTCTCTACTAATACGGATTTGGAAAATCTCAAAACTGGAATCACGCAAATCAATAAACATCAATTCACCGTGGTCACGAACACTCGCTACCCAACCGGACAACATTACTTCTTGTTGAATATTAGCTTCTGATATTTGCGAAATTTTATGCGTTCTGTAAGTATCTTTTATAACAATAGGAATTTCAGGAAGTGCTTCTTCTTGATTTTCTTTTGAATCAACAACCGTTTCTTTAGCCGCTTTTTCTTCAGTTGCTGCCTTTTCTAAAACTGCCGCTGCTCCTAATTTATCTAAAATAATCTGACGAATAACCTTTCCGTTGGCCCCTTTTCCAATAACACCTAAAACTTTACCAACTAAAATACCGGCTTTCCCTTGATCACCCGCTTTGATATCATTGGCAACAGCCTCATTTTCTGAAATTACTTTCGCAATCACTTCCTGAATTTTATCTTCAGAAATAGTGTTTTCTTCAAAATACTTGTTGTAATCAAAATTTTGATCTTTTAGATAACCTGCAATTGCATTTTGAACCAAAACAGCAGTGATTTTCTCTGCTTTAAACAATACAAAAATGGTTTCTAGATGCTCAATATTATGAATTTTAGCATAATCTTCTGCCTTAACATTGTTAGCCAGGGTTTTGGCAACAAAAGAAGGATCATTTATTTTGTTATTTAAAGTCACAAAAGTTCTGGAACGCAAAGCATCCGCTGTAAAAAACTTAGCATCCTGCGGCAAAACACCTCCATTAATCAAAATAGATTCCACAGCATAAGGCAAAGCACTTGTATCCACTTTAATCGCTTCAATCTCGGCCTTGATATTTACAAAAGGTAAATCCGGTTCCGAAATAAAACGGTAGTCCGCTTCAAATTCTTTTTTACGCATGGTTTTGGTCTGCTTCAAATCAGCATCCCATAACACCGTTGTTTGATCCGGTCTAAACGCTTTGTTTTCTATAAAATAATTGAATTGTTTTTCAACTTCTTCTTTCAAAGCTTCCACCATAAACTTAAATGAGTTCAGGTTTTTGATTTCCGTTCTTGGATTCAAATCAGCGCTGTCTTTTTTACGCAAAGACACCGAAACATCCGATTTGAACTCTCCTTTTTCCAAGTTCGCTTCCGAGATTCCTAAATTCTGAACAATACGCTGAATGTATTGCGCATAAGTCGAAGCATCTTCGATATTTCTAATACAAGGTTCTGTAACAATTTCGATTAACGGCACTCCAGCTTTATTGAAATCAACTAACGAAATTTTCTTTTCATGCATCAATTTGGCAGCATCTTCCTCGATATGAACCTGAGTTAAATTTACCGTAAATTGCGAACCGTCATTTCTATAACAGGAAACTTCTCCGTCTGGAATAATAGGGTTGTGGTATTGCGTAATCTGAATATTTTTTGGGTTATCCGGATATTCATAATGTTTTCTATCCCAAGAAATCACCTCATTACTAAAAGAGGAATTTACCGCTTTACCAAAATAAATTGCTTTTGTAAT
The DNA here is from genome assembly GCF_046000495.1 of Flavobacterium plantiphilum. Classification (NCBI taxonomy): domain Bacteria; kingdom Pseudomonadati; phylum Bacteroidota; class Flavobacteriia; order Flavobacteriales; family Flavobacteriaceae; genus Flavobacterium; species Flavobacterium plantiphilum. The sequence continues at coordinate 93,357 of NZ_JBELQA010000004.1, read as the reverse complement.
CGCTTCTTTATTGATAGCAGGCAAAACACCCATTTGTCCCGTACAAACCGAACAGATATTCACATTAGGTGTTTCAATTTCCTGATTGGGACAAGAACAAAACAACTTGGTTTTGGTATTCAATCGAACGTGCGTTTCCAGTCCGATTACCAATTCTAAATCGTGGGCTTTAATAGCCGCATTTAATTGCTCCAATTCCATTATAGTGTATCTTTTAAGAAGTTTGCAAATTGCAATACTAATTCATCATTATTTTTTGCCGCAGTAATCTGCAGTCCTGTTGTTGTTCCTTGTGGCACAGTGATAGTAGGCAATTGTCCTAAACTAAAACCTACCGTATAAGCATCTGACAAATACATTGCCAACGGATCCTTTAAACTATCACCAATTTTAGGTGGCGCAGCTGGTGTAACCGGTGACAAAACTACATCTACTTCCTTGAAATCTTTACTGAAATTTTCCGAAATCTGATCTCTTACTGCCAGACCTTTTAAATAAATAGCATCCGAAAATCCTTGAGATAACACTTGGTTCCCTCCTACAATTCTGCGTTTCGTTTCCTCTGAAAAATTCTCAGAACGCGTAACGGCATAAGTATCAATTAAATTCTCCCCTTCAATACGGTTACCGTAATTGGTTCCGTCCAGACGGGATAAATTCGAAGCCGTTTCCGCCATTGCCAGCGTATAGTAAGTAGAAACTAACAAATCAGATTTAAAGAAATCCAATTCTTTTACTGTGATTCCTTTGGCTTTTATTTTTTCGATACTAGCTAAGAAATCAGCTTTTACCTGAGTATCAATAGCATCACTTTCGATAAAGTTTTTAAAATAACCAATTGTTTTTACAGGTGAAGTAGCCAGTGCTTCTTCGGTAATTTCATGTGAAGCAATAGAGGTTTGATCTTTTGGATCTTTTCCACTCATGACATTCATTACAATTCGAATATCTTCAATTGATTTTGCTAATGGTCCCACACAATCTGTAGAAGACGCATACGCCATTAATCCATATCTTGAAATCCTTCCGTAAGTAGGTTTAAAACCATAAATGTGATTGTATCCTGCAGGCTGACGAATCGAACCTCCTGTATCTCCACCAATAGAAAACACCGTATAATCTTTAGCCACATTTACTGCTGAACCTCCACTGGAACCTCCTGCCACTAATTCTGGATTAACAGCATTTTTAACCGCTCCAAAAATGGTATTTTCACTCGAAGAACCGTGACCAAAACTATCACAGTTTTCTTTCACTAACGGAATTGCACCTGCATCCAATAATTTCTGAATAGCAGTAGCGGTATAAGGCGATTTATAATTTTTCAACAAATCAGAACTTGCAGTAGTATACGTTCCTTGCAACATATACACATCTTTAAGTCCAAAAGGGATTCCTTCTAATAAACCAATGGTTTCTCCGTTTGCAATTTTAGCATCTACCTTAGCTGCTAAATCTAGCGCCGTAGTATCCAGTAAAGAATTGACTGAATTATAGGTGTTTTGTTTTAGTAAGTCTAATTTTTCCTGTACTAAAGCTGTACAAGTGATTTGTTTGGTCACCAATTGCTGGTGTATTTTTTTTATCTGTGAATCCATTTTATCCTTCTATAACTTTAGCAACCACTAAAAATCCATTTTTCTTGTTTGGGAAATTTTCTAAGATGAGTTGTTTTTCTATTTCCGAACTCTCTATCACAACATCTTCCCTTAAATCACTTACAGACACACAATTATGATTGACATTATTCAAGGAATTATTATTTGTTGGAACTGCATTTTTAATCACATCAAATAATTGGTTCACGCTCTCGGAAGGCTGTGCTCCTTTAATACTCGACAAAATGTCGACTGTCATTATTTTACTCATAATTTTGTTAGGTTTTAAAGTCAAACTTTTAAGATCGCGAATTTACGAAAGTTTTTTTTAGGGAATTCGATTTTTTTAAATGAATTCGAGAGTACAAGAAGCACAGTTTGTTCTAAATCACAGAATCTATTCCACACTCTCAATCAAATACTTTGTTCCATTAATCTCAAAAGTAAAACCCACGGAATTCCCCATTAGTTTATTTCCTAATGGCGATTGTGGCGATAACGCAATTACATTTATTCCTTCAATATTTATTTTTGGAAGAGCCAAAGACACATACAAATAAATCCCATTGGCTTTTACCAAACTTCCTAAAGTGATGGATTTTGCACTAATTTCTGGATTTATTTTATCCAAAACTGCTTTTTGTTCTAGCACTTCTCGCAACTTTGTATTGAATTTTTCCTGTTCCAAATGCATCATCGACAAAGCCGTTTCGTGTTTATCACCTGCCGAACCTTTGGCATCGTTTTTAGAATCCTCAGTCAAAGCTGCAATCATATCCCTAAAAGCATCAATCCTGTCTTCTACCAGTCGGGAATAATACTGATGTATTTTTTGTTTAAAAGTCATTTTATTGAAGTACTCGTTTCTTAGATTACAAAGATGTTGCTTTTTTGAAGGGAACAAAAGTAAATTTAATTTATTATTACAAAAGCGGATTATTTTATCACTGGCAGAATTCTTAATGATTAGACATTTTTTTTATTTAACTTCGTAAAAGAATCATTACTAATCTTTTATTTTAAAATTATTATGAAAAAATTAAAATTTATTTCCGCACTTGCTTTTGGTTTGCTATTGCTATTAGCTACTGAGGTACAAGCTCAAAAATTTCCCGGTTTAGATAAAAGTCCAATGGATTTAGCTTTATATCCGGCAGATAATAAAATCCCAACTAAAATGGCTAAAGTAGTTTACAGCCGTCCGCAACTCAAGGGGCGTTCTTTAAGCGAACTTGCTCCTGAAGGAAAAGTATGGAGAACCGGTGCTAATGAAGCCACAGAAATTACTTTTTACAGAGATTTCAAACTAGGCTCTACCAGAATCAATTCAGGAACTTATTCCTTGTACACTATTCCGGGAAAAGATAATTACACCGTTATTATCAACAGAAGCACGAATGTGTGGGGAGCTTACAACTATAAAGCCGAAAACGATCTTGCCCGTTTGAGTGTTCCTGTTACACAAGCAGAAGAATCTCTTGAAGCGCTTTCGATGGTATTTACTCCAGCTGATAAAGGTATGGTGCTAAACATTGGATGGGATAAAACTCGTATTGCAATTCCTTTTACAGAATAATATCTTTTAACCGCAGAGAACGCTAAGTTAGCAGTAGCCAACAGCTAGTTTCAAAAAAAGGTAATAAGTTCACAAATTAAAATCTTTGTGAACTTATTGCCTTTTTTTAAACTTTGAGATTAAGTAAAAAACCTAGAAATCAAATTTAAAATTAGCTCCTACTAATACCTGAAAACCCTGAACCGGGTAGTTCATCCATTTTTGATAAGATTTCCCATTCATATTATTCAGTTTTACAAATGCCGTTAACTGAGAATTATATTTATAACCTACATGCGAATTCAAATCAAAATAGCTTCCTATTTTTGTTGGAGAAGTCACCATTAATGCATCCGATAAATTTGTTTGCATATCTTTTCTTTCTCCTACATAAAATACTTTTGCACCGGCAAACCATTTAGGCGTGATATTAAAATCGATTGACGAGTTTACCTCAACAGCCGGCAAATTCCAGGCTTCCTGCTCATTACTGTTTTTATAACTGTTAAAAGCTCCACCAATAGAAAAACTTACATTTTCTGAAAAATCTGCTTTTAAATCACCTGAAAAACGAAAAGTACGAACATCATCATACACTACCTGAAAGGAATTCCCGAAAGCATAATCTTCATTAGCAGCATTTTCAGTATAATCATTAGCTCTGTATAAAGCCTTATTTCTTTCATTGGTATAAGAACCACGCAGATTATAACTTACGCTTGAAGCTAATTTTCCTTTCAAACCTGCAAAAATATCATACTGTCTGTCTGTTGGCATAATAGCCAGAGTAGGCGACAAAAAAGGATTTTCGTTGACAAATTCCATATAAGAGTTTTGCTCTAATCCCCCTTCGGCACCAGCATAAAAAATCATTAAATCCTCTACAACCGGATAAGAAACATTAATATTTGGATAAATCAAGAACTGACTGTCATTCCCTTCATTATCCATACTGTAAAACAAGGAAGCTCCTAATTTCACATCCCATCCGTTTTCCTGAATTACAAAACTAGGCGAAATACCTAAATTAGTAAAGCCATACTTGATTGCTGCTGTATTGGTATTCAGGTAATTTTTATCGAATGATCCTCCCACATAATCCACTGTAATATCAGTTTTCACAAATTGGTTTCCCACATCAAACCGCAATGAAGGTTTTACAAAAAAACGGTTTTCCGATGAATCAAAATTATCCGAAAAATGACTAAACTTCATAGCTGCTTCTTTTAAAAAACCTTCATTAAATTCCAGTTTACCTCCTAAAGAAATACCATTATAAGTATGTTTTGAATCAATATCATCTAATAATGAGCTATCAAAATCCATAGGTAAACCGTACCAGTTGTATACTTGATTGTGATAACCTAAATCAAGATTCCAGGACATATTATCCAGGTTAGCTCCATACGTCAAATCTAAAGCAGTGTTGTAAAACCAATCGTCTAATTGAACATCGTTTATCCCGCCCTGTGAAGAAAAATGACGAAACATTCCCCCCACATAATTGTTGTTATTTAATTCCTGATTGATAAATAATTCGGCATTAAGATTACCATAGTTTCCATATCCTAAAGTAGCATAATTATTGTAAAACTTTTCTTTAGCTTCTTTGTCAACACCTTCTGCTTTTCCTTTAGCAGGTGCAAAAGTGGAGGCAACAGGAAAAGAAAAAATAGAATAATTGATGGTTTCTTTTTTTGCATTTCCGTCATCATCAAGTACAACTGATTCCTGAACCTTGGAAGCATCAGATATTGTTGGGGTATACGGTTTTACAATATTTACTTCTTCTGAACCAATACTTTTCTCTTTCTTTTGAGCAAAAGAAACTTGTAAAATCATTAGAAACAGACCTATTGTTATTTTATTTTGGAAATTGAATTTCATATTTTATTTTTTAATGTGAAGTACTTCGATCCTTCGATAAACTCAGGAAAGGCTGAGCTCAGTGTGACAACTTTTTTAATTAATTACCTATCGAAGAATTTGTTTTAGACTCTTCTGATTTGATTCGGCTTAACTCTGTTTGCGCTTCCGAAACTACATCCGGGAAATCGGCAAAATTCTTAATTACACTATCCAGAATATAGGTAGCCTGAAAACTGTCTTTTAATCCGTAAAAGTTTTTAGCCATTAAAATCAATCCTTTAGCTCCATACAAACGATAAGCGGAGTAGCTCTTTGCCAGTTTTTGAACTGAAGTATTTGAAGCCTCAAATTTAGCTTCCTTGTTTTTAAAATAAGCATCATAATACAATGCTTCAGCTGCCAATTCTCCTTTGGCAATCGGCATCACTTTTGCATAAGCAGCTTTCGCTTTAGCCTCATCGCCTGTTTGCATAGCCGAACGTGCAATGATTATTTGGGCATCACTTTTAACATTATCATCTGTTTTTGGATTACTCAAAACTTTATCTGCATAAACCACTGCGTTAGAATAGTCTTTGTTCTCATAATACAATTTCATCAGATTGGATTGTGCGAAAACTTTATTCTGGGACAAATCAGCTTCATTTTCTAAACGAATTAATACCGGAGTTGCTTTTTGTTTATCTGCTGAATCTAATAAAATCTGACCAGCTCTTGTTAAGGATTGCTCTGTAAATTCATTTCGAGGCTGATTAATTACATACTCATAATTAGGTAAAGCTTTGTCTTTTTGACCTTCTGCATAATAAGCCTGCGCCAAATTAAAATTAGCTTTCAAAGCATGAATACCATTTGGAAAACTTGAAATATAAGCTCTGAATCCGGAAATTGCCTGAGCTGTATTATTTTGTTCAAATTGTTTCATTGCCGATTCATACGTATCATTATCCAGATCAGCATCAGTAACTTCGACAAAATCCAAGGTTCTTACCCAGTTGGCATATTCGTCCACTTTCCCACCATCAACATAAATTAATCTTGCGGTAGCAACTGCTTCTAAAGCTTCGGAAGTTTTAGGATATTCGGCAGCTACTTTTTTAAATTTCACTAAAGCATCCGTACTCCTGTCTGAATTATAATAAACCAATCCCTGACGCAAAATCGCTCTGGCTGTAAAAGCACTATTTTTATATTCACTGATTAACCTGTCATAAGTTTTTAATGCCTGATCTTGCTTATCACCCGCCACATAGGTATTCGCCAGTTCAAACATGGCATCATCACGGTAAGCCGATTTAGGATAATTTTGAATAAAAGCATTCAAATCTTCAATTTTTCTGTCATTTCTGGCAACAAAACCATAACAAAGGGCTTTTTGATAATGCGCATAATCAGCATCTACACTTTTTAATTCGATTACTTTATTATAAGCATCCATTGCCGGCCAGTATTTAGAAGTCACAAAACGGCAATCTGCTAATCGCAAATAAGCATCTGTCAATCTGGTTTTATCATCTTTTGCTTTATCAATAAATTTCTGAAAAGCATCTCCGGCCGAATCGTATTCTTTTAATTTAAAATAAGCATACGCTACATTATAATTGCTGTTTTTATACTCAGGAGTTGTACTAGCTGCTGAAATTCCTGCAAATTGTTTGAAACTCAACAATGCTTTATTGTAATCATTCAATACATATTCTGTTTCTCCTTTCCAGAAAGTAGCTCTGGCAGTAAACTCAGCATCCATTGCATTTCCTAAAGATTTTTGGAACATTTGCAAAGCCTGCGTATAATTTCTATCGGTATATAATTCTAAACCTCTGTAGAACGTCACTTTTTGGTAAGCCAGTTTATTTTCAGGGCTTTTATTTTTTTCCAATAAAACTAAGGCTTCTTTGTAATTTTTAGAAGAGATATAAGAGTCAATCAATAACTTTTCTACCACCGGACGGCTGGAACTGTTGGGATATTTATTGATAAAACCTAACAGAATAGATGGTACACTTTGATAAGAATTCCCTAATTCATAGCTTAATTTAGCATAATTTAAATACGCATCTTCCTGAATTGCTGCTTCAAATGGCATTTCGGAAGCATTTTTGAAAGCATTCAGTGCTTCTTGTTTTTTATTTAGTTTAAGATAACTTTCACCTAAATGATAATAAGCATTTTGCGCCACTCCGTCTTTTCCTCCAATAATTTTATTGAATTGTGCGATAGCATTTTCAAAATCATTTTGTTTGTAATACGCATACCCTAACTGGTAATAATCGGTATTATTCCATCTTCCTTTTTTTCCTTTATAAGCCACTAAATAAGGAATAGACTCCTTGTATTTCTTTAAATTAAAATAACTCTCACCAATAATTTTATTCAGTTCTGACTTTTCAGCAGCATTGGATTTCCCCATCGCTTTTTGTCCAAGTTCAATGGCTTTTTCAAAATTCCCCGATTTAAAATTCATGTCAGCCTGATAATAGGATAACTTTTCAGCATATTTTTCATCTCCGGCAACAGCATCAAAATATTTATTGGCTTCCTGATAATTATCGCCTTCATATGCCATAAAACCCAGATAATATTTGGCCTGAGGTCCATAAACATCTGATTGTAATACTTTATTGAAGTAAGTTGTAGCTTCTTTTTTATTATTGGAACTAAAAAAACTGTATCCTTTTTGGAAATTAAAACGATCCTTATCTTTAGCACTTAACTGATTTTCATCTGTTTTTTCAAACCATCTTAAAGCCTCATTATAATTTCCCTGATTGAAATAAAAATGAGCTACTTCAGTATATGCCTGATTACTCTTGGAACTCGTAGGGTAATTTTCCAGAAATGATTCCATCAGCACATCGGCATTTGGATGTCCTAAACGTACCGCACAACTGGCATCATAATAAGCACAATCCGACTTCATCTCTTCATTTTGAGTTTTGTCCTTTACTTTTTCAAAAAGATACTGAGCCGAAGCGTATTGATTATCCTTAAACAAGGCCACTGCCCTGCTGTAATCCTTTAAATTATTGGTATATATTATTGATTCCTGTGCTAAAAGCATATTGGTTTTAACAAAAACCAATAAAAAAAAGAGCCACGAGAGTTTACGCATTTTCATTTATTTTTTTTAATATCCCAAATATATCATATTCTAAGATTTATAACGAGGGATTAATTCGTTTTATTATGAACAAATATTTTAACAGAACACAAAAAACTAATATTTTGATATTGCCATTTCATAATTGATAATTACTTTTACACCATAAACAAAATAAAATTATGTCCCAAGCCATATTATCATTAAAAAATGCAACCATTTACCAGGAAGACAAAGTAGTTTTATCGAATGTTAATCTGGAAGTTAATCGTGGAGAATTTCTGTATATTATTGGAAAAACAGGTTCCGGAAAAAGTAGTTTTATGAAAACGCTGTATGCCGATTTACCATTAACAGAAGGAACCGGGCATATTGTAGACTTTGATTTAGAAACCTTAAAAGAGAATGACATTCCGTTTTTAAGACGTAAAATAGGAATTGTTTTTCAGGATTTCAAATTGTTACCGGATCGTTCTATTCAGGATAACATGCTTTTTGTTCTCAGAGCTACAGGCTGGGCAGATCAAAACGAAATGGAACGAAAAATTGAAGAAGTGCTGGACAAAGTTGGAATGAAAAACTATGCACAAAAAATGCCTCACCAAATTTCCGGTGGAGAACAACAACGTGTAGCCATTGCCAGAGCATTGCTTAATGACCCTGAACTTATCCTTGCTGACGAGCCTACAGGAAACTTAGATCCTCAGACCAGTGTGGAAGTTTTAGATGTTTTGAAAAAAATAAACGGAAATGGAAAAACAATTATCATGGCCACTCACGACTATGCTTTGCTAATGAAATTCCCTTCAAAAACACTAAAATGCGAAGACTCTAAAATTTTTGAAGTCGTTCAGAGAACCGTTTAACAAACACTATTTATCACTTTCCAAAGCAGGCAAATGCCATTTGTATTTCACTGCCATCAATCGGATACTAATAATGACAGATACTGTTGTTATATAAATAATCTCATCATTCAGCTGAAAGGCTTTGAGTATAAAAAACAGAATTCCGCCAAGAATACAAATAGTTGCATAAATCTCTTTACGGAAGATTACGGGAATTTCATTGCATAAAATATCACGGATAACACCGCCAAAACATGCGGTGATTGTCCCCAGAGCAATGCAAATAATAGGATGTAAACCTATCTCAATTCCTTTTCTCAATCCCGTTAAAGTATAAACCCCCAGACCAATAGTATCAAAAAGAAACAAAGAAGTTCTCAATCTATCAAATTTCTTCCGAAAAACCACTGCCAGTATAAATCCGGTAATAATCATATAAACATACTCCAAATCCATCATCCAGCCCACCGGAGTCCGTCCTATTAAAACATCACGCAAGGTCCCTCCGCCCACTGCGGTTACAAAAGCAATAATAAAAACACCAAAAGGATCTAACTTTTTCTCCATGGCTGTCAAAACCCCGGACATAGCAAAAGCCATCGTACCCACAATTTCTAAAAAACTAATCATAGCTGATGATTTAATTAATGACTTACAGCAAATTAAAGAAAAACAACTCACTTACATCACCCAAACTTTATTATTCTATCTGAAATGAAATAAAAATTTAAATACAGTTTTACAAAACAATCATTGTCTGTGTATCTTTGCTGTGAATTTAATTTTAAACCCTGCGCCTCTTGAAACAAATAACATCCATTCAGAATCCTTTTATTAAATCTTTGGTATTATTACAGGAAAAAGCCAAAAACAGGAGACAAACAGCGACGTTTTTGATTGAAGGGATACGTGAAATTTCATTGGCAGTAAAAGGGAAATATGAAATTGAAACTATTTTATTCTATCCCGAAATCTGCAGCCAGACAGAAGCTAAAAAACTAGCTCCGGACGCCGGATTAATTGAAATCAATAAAGAGGTTTTTCAAAAACTGAGCTATCGTGATACCACTGATGGTGTTTTGGCTGTAGCCAAATCCAAATCTTTAGAACTTTCAGATCTAAAACTTTCTGAAAACCCGTTAATCTTAGTCGCTGAAGCTCCGGAAAAACCAGGAAACATCGGAGCACTTTTAAGGACTGCCGATGCCGCTAATCTGGACGCTGTAATTATTGCTAACCCAAAAAGTGATTTATACAACCCAAATATTGTTCGTTCCAGTGTAGGCTGTTTGTTCACCAATCAGATTGCCACTGCAAGTACTGCTGAAATTATTGCTTTTTTAAAAGAAAAAAACATCAATTTCTATTGTGCCACTTTACAAAATTCAACCAGCTATCACACTCAGGACTTTACAAATCCAACAGCTCTGATAGTAGGAACTGAAGCCACCGGCCTAACACAGGAATGGCGTGATGCTGCCACACAAAATATTATCATCCCAATGCAAGGCGAAATTGACAGCATGAATGTTTCGGTTGCTGCGGCCATTTTAATATTTGAAGCAAAAAGGCAAAGAGGATTTTAAAATTTAGATTTCAGATATTATATTGCAGATTAAATAGTTATAAATTCGATTTTATTCTTTAAAAACCTGACGTTTTTTAAAATTTAATATCTAAAATCAGAAATCTACAATCTACATTCCCAACTCTTGCATATATGCTAACTTATGATTATTTTTAGAAAATGAACCCTGCAAGTATGACCGAAATAGATATCGAAAAAGAAAATAAAGCAATTGCTCAGGAATATAAAGAATTGCTTCGTATCAGTTACCAAACCTTAACCACAGAAGATAAAAAACTTATACGAAAAGCATTTGATGTTGCAGTTGAAGCGCATAAAGACCAAAGAAGAAAATCGGGTGAAGCCTATATTTTTCATCCTATTGCTGTGGCTAAAATTGTTGCTTCGGAAATTGGTCTTGGAGCAACCTCAATTGCCGCCGCTTTATTGCATGATGTGGTGGAAGACACTCCAACTACAGTAAAAGATATTGAACGAATGTTCAACCCGAAAGTAGCACAACTTGTAGAGGGTTTAACCAAAATATCTATTGTACAAAAAGACATGAATGTGTCTATGCAGGCCGAAAATTTTCGGAAAATGTTATTGACTTTGTATGATGACGTAAGAGTGATTCTTATTAAAATTGCCGACAGATTGCACAATATGCAAACTATGGATTCGATGATTGACCACAAACAGGTTAAGATTGCTTCGGAAACACTTTATATTTATGCACCATTAGCGCATCGTTTAGGACTATACAACATTAAAACAAAACTGGAAGATTTAGGATTAAAATACACTGAACCGGCAGTTTACAATGATATTGTCAGCAAAATAAAAGAAACCAAAGAGCAACAAGATGCTTATATAAAAGACATTTCTGACGTATTAAAAGCCTCTTTAGACGCTGAAGACATTGATTACATCATCAAAGGCCGCCCAAAATCCATCTATTCGATTCGCAGAAAGATGAAGGCTCAAAACGTAACTTTTGACGAAGTTTACGATAAATTTGCGCTGAGGATTGTCTATAAATCAGATCCACATGATGAAAAATTTATCGCCTGGAAAATTTATTCTATCGTTACAGACCATTACAGACCCAGTCCAAGTCGTTTAAGAGACTGGATTTCCTCTCCTAAATCTACCGGTTATGAAGCATTGCATATTACTGTAATGGGGCCTAAAGGACGCTGGGTAGAAATTCAGGTTCGCAGTGAACGTATGGATGAAATCGCTGAAAAAGGATATGCAGCGCATTATAAATACAAAAATGGAGATTCAGAAGAAGGTGGTCTGGATGTCTGGTTAAACTTATTGAGAGAAGCATTAGAAAATTCAGAAACAAATGCTATCGACTTTGTTGAAGATTTCAAAATGAACCTGTATTCAAAAGAAATCTATGTATTTACACCAAAAGGGGATATTAAATCCTTACCTAAAGGTGCCACATCACTTGATTTTGCTTTTAGTATCCACTCCGAAATTGGAATTAAAACCCGTGGAACAAGAGTTAACGGAAAACTAGTTCCTTTAAACTATGAATTAAAAAGCGGGGATCAGGTAGAAATAATCACATCTCCAAACCAGAAACCAACAGCAAACTGGTTTGATTATGTAACCACTTCCAGAGCCAAAAATAAAATCAGAAACGTTCTCAACGAAAACACCAAAAAAATTGCTGAAGACGGAAAAGAAGTACTGACACGTAAATTAAAACACCTTAAGGTTACGTTAAACGAAACTGTCATCAACGAGTTAGTTAACTTTTTCCACCTTAAAACCAGTCTGGATTTATTTTACCGTGTTGGAATCGGAACTATTGATAACCAACAATTGAAAGATTTTGCAGCACAAAAAAGCAATACCTTAATTAATTTCTTTAAAAACAAAATAAAACGCAGTGGAAATACTGCCGATGCTGATATTCATAAACCTGTTCTAAACAGCAATTATGACATGTTGGTTTTTGGAAAGGAACAAGACAAATTAGATTATAAACTCTCTACTTGCTGTAATCCGATTCCAGGGGATCAGGTTTTTGGCTTTGTTACGATAAACGAAGGGATAAAAGTGCATAAAAAAGACTGTCCTAATGCTATCTCTCTACAATCCAATTATGCTTACCGAATCATGCCTGCCAAATGGATTGATTCTTCGCAACAGGAATTCAAAGCTATTCTTAATATTACCGGAATGGATACCATTGGTCTTACTAATGAGCTCACAAAAGTAATTTCGAACAACATGAACGTCAATATTCAGAGTATTTCGCTGAGTGGAGATGCCGGATTGTTTAAAGGACAATTAACTGTTATTGTTCAAAACATTACTATTCTGAAAAAACTAATTGAAAACATAAAAAAAATTGACGGGATTGACCGCGTGACAAGGGTTTACAAGAATTAATAATTTTTGAATGATTTAACATTATTTCACATCCTTTTTTCCGATTTTTGAAAAGCTTTTCAGACTTAAGGAGAATACAAAATTATTGTTTAACTTTATAAAAAAACAAAATTATTCTCTTATAAGTACTTAAACTTGAAAACTATTAAAATAAAAATTTATCTTTGCCGAATATGACACTCATTTCCACAAATAACAACAAAAATCAGGAAATTGTAAAAAATGTTTTTACAATGTATCTTGAAAAAAACGGGCATAGAAAAACGCCTGAACGTTACTCCATACTTCAGGAAATCTATGAAAGTGAAGAACATTTTGATATTGAAAACCTCTATATCAAAATGAAAAATAAAAACTATCGTGTGAGCAGAGCAACGCTGTATAATACTATAGAATTACTTTTAGACTGTGGTCTGGTTCGTAAACATCAATTTGGACAAAACCAAGCTCATTATGAAAAATCTTACTTCGATAAACAGCATGATCATATTATCATGACCGATTCTGGTGAGGTAATTGAGTTTTGTGATCCAAGAATACAGACCATAAAAAAAACCATTGAAGAAATTTTTGATGTGGAAATCATCAATCATTCCCTGTATTTTTATGGAATAAAAAAGACAGCTAAAACAGAGGAACAAGAAGAAAATACTAATAACGAAAACATTTAGTTTTAAAAAAGGCGGTAACTCACTATTACAGCCAAAACGAATTAACGAAAATAAATAAATTAAAAATGACCGTAGATTTATTACTAGGATTACAATGGGGAGATGAAGGAAAAGGAAAAATTGTTGACGTTCTTACCTCAAATTATGATATTATTGCTCGTTTTCAGGGAGGTCCTAATGCCGGACACACTTTAGAATTTGACGGAATAAAACATGTATTGAGAACCATTCCTTCCGGAATTTTCCATAAATCAGCGGTAAATATTATTGGAAACGGTGTTGTAATTGATCCTGTTGTATTTCAGAAAGAAATTGAAGGATTAGCAAAATTTAACATTGATATCAAAAAGAAATTAATCATTTCCAGAAAAGCACATTTAATTTTACCTACACACCGTTTATTAGACGCAGCCTCTGAAGCTTCTAAAGGAAAAGCTAAAATTGGTTCTACTCTTAAAGGAATCGGACCAACTTACATGGATAAAACCGGCAGAAACGGTTTACGTGTAGGAGACATTGAATTAGAAGATTTTAAAGAAAGATACCGTGCTCTTGCTGACAAACATGAGGCTATGATTGCTTTTTATGGTGTAGAATTAGAATATAACTTACCGGAATTAGAAGCTGAATTTTTTGAATCTATCGAAGAAATTAAAAAATTAGATTTCATAGATAGTGAAGAATACATGTATCAGGCTCAAAAAGCAGGTAAATCTATTTTATGTGAAGGAGCTCAGGGTTCTTTATTAGATGTTGATTTCGGGACTTATCCTTTTGTGACTTCTTCTAATACTACAGCAGCCGGAGCCTGTACAGGTTTAGGAATTGCTCCTAATAAAATTAAAGAAGTCTACGGAATTTTTAAAGCATACACCACTCGTGTAGGTAGCGGTCCTTTTCCAACGGAACTTTTTGACGAAACAGGTGCGACAATGGCTAAAGTTGGTAACGAATTTGGTTCTGTTACCGGAAGAGCGAGACGTTGCGGATGGTTAGACTTGGTAGCCTTGAAATATGCTGTTCAGGTTAACGGAGTGACACAACTGATGATGATGAAAGGTGATGTACTTTCCGGTTTTGATACTCTGAAAGTATGTACAGAATACAATTATAAAGGAAAAAACATTGCTCATTTCCCTTACAATGTAGAAGAAGAAAATGTTTCTCCTGTTTACAAAGAATTTAAAGGATGGAAACAAGATTTAACAGGAATGACTACTTATGAGGAATTACCAGTAGAATTAAAAGAATATATTGAGTTTATTGAAAAAGAACTTGAAGTGCCTATCAAAATTGTTTCTGTTGGTCCGGACAGAAAACAAACTATTCTAAAATAAAAAATTAACGCCCTGAAATTCGGGGCGTTTTTTTATACATTAAATCAAATCGCAAATAACAAATGAACGACCCAAAAATAAGCATCAAAGAAACCAAATTATTATCTGACAACTGGTACATTTTAAACAAAGTAACTTTTGATTATAAAAAACCGGATAATAGTGTCATTACACAACAACGAGAAGTGTATGACCGGGGCAACGGAGCTGCTATATTACTCTACAATACTGCAAATAAGACTATTATTTTAACACGTCAATTTCGTTTACCCACCTACTTAAATGGAAATAAAAACGGAATGATGGTTGAAGTTTGTGCCGGATTATTAGATGAGGACGAGCCTGAACAATGCATCATACGGGAAACGGAAGAAGAAACGGGCTACCGCATTTCTAAAGTCAAAAAAATCATGGAAACCTACATGTCTCCTGGCGCTATAACTGAAATTTTATATTTATTTATTGGCGAATATGATGCCTCTATGAAAGTAAGCGAAGGTGGCGGACTAGAGCATGAACAGGAAAATATTGAAGTTATTGAAATGTCTTTTGAGGAAGCTTACGATAAAATAGCAACAGGAGAAATACAAGACGCAAAAACTATTATGTTACTGCAATATGCTAAAATCAATCTGGAATTTTAACCCAATTATCATATACATTTGTAAATCAACATCCTAAAAAACACCATACAAATAAGTAATTACATTTAGTATTTTAACGCAGAATAGCTGATTTTTTTTATTTGGAAAAAGTATATATTTACAAAAAATCCAGAAACTATTTAGTTAAATCATCCTGATGAAAATTTATATTAAAAACATGGCCTGCGAAAGCTGCAAGGTGGTAGTCAAAGAAGCACTAGAAGAATTAAACTTAAATCCTGTAAAAATAGAACTTGGGGAAGCTGTTATCAAAGAAGAAATTACTGCCGAGAAAAAGAAAAAACTGAATGCTATCATAAAGAAAGTAGGCCTTGAAATTATTGAAAGCAAGGGTGGAGTTTTAATAGAAAAAATCAAAAACTATTGTCAGGAATACATCAATATTGACAAACCGGTAAAAGTTAATCTATCCGATTTTTTAACTGAAAAACTGGATTTGGATTACAATTATTTGTCAAATGCTTTTTCTGAAGTAACTTCATCTACAATTATCCATTATACCAACTTATTAAAAATGGAGAAAGCGAAAGAAATGATTTTATTCGAAGAATACAATTTTTCAGAAATAGCCAGCAAACTTAATTTTAGCAGTCTTTCGGCATTTTCAACTCAATTTAAAAAAGTTACAGGTTATAGTCCTACTCATTTTAAGAACTTAAAAGAGAAAAGAAGAAAAGCTATTCAGGAGTTAAATGAAGACTTAAAAAAGAAAAACCAATAAAATTTATAAAATTATAAGGAAAAAAGTGAATTTTTATAAGATATCTTTACCTATTAAAATTATAAAAAAATATGAGTAAAATAAGTATCTTTTATGCTGACGACGACGAGGATGATTTAATGTTTTTTAATGATGCGGTAGAAAGCGTTAGTAATACTTGCAACTTACTCGTCCAGCTTCATATCCATAAAAACGGTGACAATCTTGTTACTAATATTAAAGAGCAAAAACCTGAAAACGGAGTCGTATTTTTAGACTTAAATATGCCAAAAAAATCCGGGTTTCAGATTTTGGAAGAAATACGTAATGAACCCGCTATTAAACACTTTCCGGTAGTTATTTATTCTACCAGTTCTGATAAATCAGATATTGAATTAAGTCTTAATCTTGGTGCCAACTTTTATGCTGTCAAACCTTATAATTTCAATGATTTGATGAAAATGATTCAAAACGTGATTAAAATAAACTGGAATAATCATAAGGTTGATATAGAGAATTTTTTGTTAATTAAATAAAATATTAAACCTTTTACACCAAATTATCAAATAGCCACTAACCCGCATGAGGGATGGAAGCGGCATCCTTTTATGTATTTCTTTAATACATAAAAGATACAGCGTACAGCCCGGCCTTATTGAAAAAAATATTTTTTACTATTTTTTTTTAATAAGGTCATGCAAAAGAAAAGGAGAACACAAATAAAATTGTATTCTCCTTTTTTATGCAATAAAAATGTAAAATTATTTATTAGGCTGCGGAGTCATTCTTAAATAATATTTTATTCTGTTGAAGCCTTTTGGGAATTTCGCGGGGATATCTTCATCTTTAATTGATGGTGATATTACAACATCCTGACCGTCTTTCCAGTTTGCCGGAGTGGCCACACTGTAATTAGCTGTTAATTGCAAACTGTCGATAACACGTAAAATTTCGTCAAAGTTTCTTCCTGTTGAAGCCGGATAAGTCAAAATTAATTTAATCTTTTTATCTGCTCCGATTACAAATACAGAGCGAACGGTAAAAGTATCATTAGCATTTGGATGAATCATATCATACAAATTAGCTATTTCTTTATTTTCATCGGCTATGATAGGATACTGTAAGGTAGTATTTTGAGTTTCCTCAATGTCTTTAATCCAGTTTACATGCGACTCTAATCCATCAACACTTAATGCAATAACCTTGGTGTTTCTTTTTTGAAATTCAGGAAAATAATTGGCTACTGTTCCTAATTCGGTAGTACAAACGGGTGTAAAATCAGAAGGATGAGAAAATAAAACACCCCATGAATCGCCCAGCCATTCGTGAAAATGTATGGTTCCCTGAGTAGTTTCTGCTGTAAAATCCGGAGCTGTATCTCCTAAACGTATTGTTGCCATTGTATATCTGTTTTTAAATTCGAATAAAGTTAATCAAAAAAATAGCGATAGCCGATGGATTGCATTTAAATATTTGTTAAAGAGAGTCCGAATCTTTTTTAAATGTAATGTAAAATGAAATACCAAAACGCCAGTGTAACAAACGAAACAGGAATCCCAAAACCAATCATCATACTGCTCAATCGTGGTTTTAAACCATGAGAAGTAGCCAGAATACTCGCCATAATCATGGGTGCCATGGCGGCTTCGATAATAGCTACCTGAATCATTAAGGAACTTTGTTTCAGGATAACAACATAAAGTAAAAACAGTATGGCTGGTGTAATTAGCAACTTATATGCTAATCCAATCCACAGAAATTTCCAATGCTTGCTCCGGCTGTCAAAATGCAATTGCAACCCAACAGAAATCATGGCTAATGGTGTGAGCAGACTTCCTAATTTCTGAAAAGCCAACTGGAGATAATCATGAAAATCTAAATCCAGAACATTAGCAAAAACAGCCACTAAAAAGCAGATAAAAGGAGGAAACAGCAAAACTTTCTGAGCAATTTTAACTCCGCTTGCTGCTTCTTTAGAATACAATGTTGCCACCACTACGGCAATCGTAGAAAGCACTACAAATGTTCCCGGCTGATCGACCAAAATAGCCATTTTTAATCCTTCGGAACCATACAGGGCATTTACTATAGGATATCCTAAAAAGGAAGTATTTCCCAAACCTGCAGTTATAATCAGACAACCTGTTAATTTTTTAGACCAGCCATATTTTTTTCCTAAAAAACGAAATAAAAAGAAAGCTATGGTAAATCCAATCCAGGTAACACCAATGAGATAAAGCAATTCATTATCCCAGCGAACTTTTGGGATATAATACAGCGCTAAAGCCGGAAGACAGCAGTAAACAACAAATTTATTGATCAGCTTATAACTATCAGAGGGAAACAATTTAACACGCTGAAGCGCAACACCTGCCAGTAAATAGACAAAAATCAGAATAATATTAATCATAATGCTGCAAAGATATTTACTAATTTGCTAGTATCATAAACATATGTGGAATATAACATCTCGGGTAAGATTTCATTGTATTAACAACAGACAGCAAAGTTTAGTCTGAATGTATTATTTTTACAAAAAGCATTCTGTATTTTGAAAAAAGATAAGCTCAATCCAAAAGACAATCAGGACAATCCTGAAATTTTTAATGCTGCTGTGTTGAAAAAAATTCAACAGGTACGCAATTCCCAACCCAGTATCGAAGTACTTATTTCCGGGATTTTATCAGGAGAAATTAGTGCACTGAGCAGAGCTATTACTCTAATCGAAAGCAATAATAAAAATCATTTTGCTAAAGCTAATTCGATTATTAATACCTGCCTCCCTTATGCGAACCAATCTGTCCGAATAGGCATTACAGGTGTTCCCGGAGCAGGAAAAAGTACATTCATCGAAGCTTTTGGTAAACACCTAAGCAGTCTGGGTAAAAAAACAGCCGTTTTAACAATTGATCCAACCAGCAGTATTTCCCACGGGAGTATTCTGGGTGATAAAACCCGAATGGACGAATTATCCAAAGATCCTAATACGTATATCAGACCGTCAGCGTCAGGCGACACACTGGGCGGAGTAGCTCGAAAAACAAGAGAAACTATCATACTCTGTGAAGCAGCAGGTTTTGATGTTATTATAATTGAAACTGTAGGTGTAGGTCAAAACGAGATTGCCGTTCACAGCATGGTCGATTTTTTCTTATTGCTACAAATTGCAGGAGCCGGTGACGAATTACAAGGTATAAAAAGAGGAGTTATCGAAATTGCAGATGCAATTGTAATTAACAAATCAGATGGTGACAACATCGCCAAAACCGAACAAGCAAAAGCCGAACTGAATCGTGCTCTGCATTTTTTCCCTCCTAAAAAATCAGGATGGACTCCCATTGTATCAAGTTGTAGTGCTAAAAATCATCAGGGCATAACAGAAATACAGCAAATAATTACAGACTATATCGAACTGACAAAAAGCAATACTTATTTTGATAAAAAAAGAGCGGAACAAAATGAATTCTGGCTGTTAGAAACCATTAATGAGCAACTAAAACAAAATTTTTACGGAAATACTGAAATTCAAAACCTATTAGAAAAAACTAAAAAAGCGGTGCAAAATAATGAATCTTCACCTTTTGCAGCCGCCCAGTTGTTAATTGAAACTTATTTTAATTCCAAAGATCAGTCTTGCTCGTAACGCTCCATTTCCCTGTCATAAAAAGCATTGGCCTGCTCTATTAAGCCTTCCATTTCGGCATTTAATTCAGCTTCATCAAGATCTTCAGCTTCTTCCATAAATTCTACTTCATCATCTTTCAGATTAATAATAAATCTGGGATAATCTAAATGAATAATAAAAATATCATCAGGAAAATCAGTGTTGTCGCCAAGTAAAAATTTAGGTAATTCCATGCTGTAATTAATTTGATTATTTTTTGAGTTGTCTTTTTTTTTTATTTTAAAAACGACAATAATTTTGTGTTTCTAATGTTGCTCGAAGATTAAGCGTTTCGTTAATCTGATAAAGCGAATATACAAAAATAAAGCTGCCATAGTTAATCCTGCCAAAAGTCCAATCCAGATTCCGACTGCTTTTAAACCGGTATAAAACCCCATATAGATGGAAACCGGAAATCCCACAACCCAGTATGCTACAAAAGTTATATACATTGGAACTTTAGCATCCTGCAAACCTCGCAAAGCACCTAAAACTACCGCCTGAATCCCATCTGAAATTTGGAAAACAGCTGCAATTAGCAGTAATTGAGCAGCTATGGTTATTACTTCAGTATTGGCTGCAAAATCAGCAGTATTATTCATATCTACAAATAAAACCGGCATTTGTTTATGAAATAAAACAAAAAACAGTGCAAAGAAAATTTCTAATAAAACTGCTAGTAAAAAGATAGAAAAAGCGACAATTTTCATTTTTTTATAATCACCTAAACCTTTTTGATTCCCTACTCTTATAGTAGCAGCAACACTTAATCCCATCGCAAACATAAAAGTAAATGAAGCCAGACTCAACGCAATCTGATTAGCTGCCTGATACGCTATTCCTAAACGGCCGGAAAGCCAGACTGCGGCAGTAAACAAACCTACTTCAAAAAACATTTGCATCGATGAAGGAGCACCTAACCGAATGATTTTCAGATTAATTTCGCGCTGAATATTTTTAAACGAAAATCCCTCAAAAAAAGGATGAAACTTAACGTTTTTTTTCATCTTGTAATGCATATATCCCAACATTACAAAACGGGAAACAATAGTTCCAATAGCGGCCCCCACAATGCCTAATTCAGGAAAAATCCAGACTCCGTAAATGAAAATGTAATTCAAAACCACATTCACCACATTCCCTAAAATAGTTGCCCACATGGAATATTTGGTTTCACTCATCCCATCTGCAAATTGTTTATACCCCTGAAAAACTATCAATGGTACTAAAGAAAATGCTACAATATCAAGATAAGGCTGAGAAAGTTCTACTACATTAGCAGGTTGTCCCATAAAAACAATCAATTGTTTAGCAAAAAATACCAGTACAAAAAGAAAAAAACCTAAGAAAGTACATAAATACAAACCATGATGAAACACGCTTCTGCCTTTTTCAATGTTCTGTTCTCCATCGGCCTCGGCAGCCAGAGGTGTAATAGCGGTCGAAAAACCTATTCCTAATGACATGGCTATAAAAACAAAACTGTTGGCTAATGAAACTGCAGCCAGTTCAGCCGGTCCTAATTTCCCTACCATAATATTATCTACAATCCCAACAACAGTATGCCCAATCATCCCTAAAATGATAGGATAAGCCAAATGTAAATTATAGGAGAATTCTTTGGTATAAGTAGCTAGAGTCACTTTGATTTTTTTAAGGCGACAAAGGTAAGCAGAAGTAAATCGACTGCAAGGTGTAATCCTAATATTTATACAACAAAAAAATGCTGTTAAAAAAATTCGTTAGCTAATTGATAGTCAATTGTTCCCGTTTTATAAATATAAAAAAGCAAAAAACAGCACAACATTTAAAGTCAACTCTCGTTTATAAGCTCTATAACCGCCCTAATTACGGGTAGTTTTAAATAAAATTGAAAAAATAATTAAACCCCCTCGAATCATGAAAACAACAAAAAAATTTACAGCTGCCATTTTATTTACACTGGCATTATTTACTTTTAATGGCGCAAAAGCTCAGGAAACACCAAAATACGATCAGGGTTTCCGATTAGGTTTTGGATTAAGTGGTGGTTATGCCACCGAAGATCCGTATAAAGCTGCTGTAGGAGGTGATGTCCGCCTGCAATATGATTTAACTAAAAGGTATTCAATCACTTTAACTACTGGTTACAATCACATCTTTGTGAGCGAAAGTGATGGAAAAGACTTAGGTTTTATTCCTGTAAAAGCAGGTTTAAAAGCCTTTATCTGGAACGACCAGTTTTATCTAACAGGAGAAGCCGGAGCTGCTTTTTCGGTAGCGAATAATTACAATCAAACCTCTTTATTATTAGCTCCTGGAATTGGATATGCGACTAAATACATCGATATTTCTGCACGTTACGAGCATTATTCTGATTTCAAAACAATCAATAACGATGGAACTCCGGGACAGGGTTTTGGTCAGGTAGCGCTTAGACTGGCTTATGGTTTTAAATTATAAAAATTTAAAAGATAACTAACAAAAAACACCTGATCACTTAAATGCTATCAGGTGTTTTTTTTATTCTTTTGTCAGTTGCTCTTTATACATGGCAAAATTCATTTTAATCTTATCATCCAGTTGTGGTTCTTTTATATCGGTATATTTCTGCATTTCTTCCCAAATAGTTTTTGCCACAATATAACGGGACATTTCTTTATCATCAGCAGGAATTACATACCAGGGTGCTTTTTCAGTACTGGTTTTATTAATAGCTTCCTGATAATATTTCATATAATCTTGCCAGCGGTCTCTTTCTTTTAAATCACCGGGCGAAAATTTCCAGTGATGTTCTTCTTTTTCTAAGCGTCTTAACAGCCTTTTACGTTGTTCTTCTTTGCTTAAATGCATATAAAACTTTAAGACAATAGTTCCGTTTTGAGTCAGATGTTCTTCAAAATTCCTAATCTGCTGCATTCTGTTTTCCCAGAACTCAGGAGTAATATCATCTACACTTTCTATTCCGGGTAAATTCTCATTCATGATATATTCAGGATGCACTCTGGTAACTAAAACATTCTCATAATGCGTTCTGTTAAACACGGCAAATTTTCCCTTTTCAGGCAAAGCCAGATAATGCCTCCATAAATAATCGTGTTCAAGTTCAGTAGAATTAGGTGTTTTAAAACTATGCACCACCACACCACGCGGATTAAACTCTTTAAAAACTTCCCTGATTAAACTGTCTTTGCCGGAAGTATCCATACCCTGAAGACAAATTAAAACCCCGTAACGGTTATGCGCATACATGACATCCTGCAAAACACTCAGTTTAGCCTGAACCTCATCTAATTTAGCTTCTTTAACATCATCACTTGCTTCGTTAAATAAATTAGTCGGGATTTTAGACAAATCAATTTCTCTTGTTACTTTAAAATCATCGGGATTTATGGCTTTCATAGGTACTATTTTATCATTATATTCTCAAATATAAGCAATAAATACTATAATTTTAGCCTTTAAATAGCTTTATCAGAAGCTGTTTCCGGTTATTCACTATATCTTTAGCTCCATAAAGAAAGGAGCTAAAGGATACCGCTGCTACCCGGGCTATTCAATCTGTTTTTAAATTAACATATGGAAAAATTTACACTCGAAATATTGTTTCACATCATCGGCATAGGTGCTGCTTCAGGATTAATTTATAAAGACAACTCTCTTTATCTTATTAGCGACAACAGCAGTTATTTATACGAATATCACATGAATTCTCAGGATTTACAACGTCATGCCCTAACAACAGATCCTACTGAGAACATTCCTAAAAAAGACAAACCTGATTTTGAAGCTATGACTACTTTTCAGGATACACTTTATATATTTGGCTCAGGTTCCACTGCCAACAGAAACAAAATGGTCGAATTTGATTTGGCACAAAAAAAGAAAATTGCTACCAATGATTTAAGTAATCTGTACGAAGTAATGCAAAATTTTGCCTCTATAAAACCGGAAGATTTTAATATTGAAGGCATCATGCACGATGGTGAAAACTGGTATTTTTTAAATCGTGGTAACGGAATTGCAAATAAAAACACACTCTTGAGTGTTCATGCTAAAAAGCTCGATCAGGAATTCAGCCTTATGGCAAACGACTATAAATTACCAAAGATAAAAGGAGTACGTACCAGTTTTACTGATGCTGTATTAACAGATAATGCCATTTATTTTTTGGCCACAGCCGAAAATTCAAAATCCACATATCACGACGGAGAAGTATTAGGAAGCATCATTGGACGCATTAATCTGGAAACGATGAAAATTGATTTTACAAAAAAAATTAGCCCCACAAATAAATTTGAAGGGCTAACGGTATATTCAAAAACGGAGCATCAGATTCAGTTTTTGCTGTGTGAAGATAAAGATTCTGATGTATTAGAAAGTACTATTTACAAATTAACAGTTCCTCTAAAATAATTTTTTTTCTTATTATAAATCAGCTCTCTTTTTTTGTTCAATCATAATACTATCCTTAAAAGGTTTCACCACTCTGGCTATTTCTTCTTCAGAAATATTAAGAGCTTTTGGATCATCCAGCAGTTTTAACCATGGCTTTGGTGCTTTAAAATCATAAGATCCAAAAACAATTACAGGTGTTCCTTTTACCTTTACGGTTTCATTGTCTTCAAGTACCCATTCGTCAGCCCAGTCATACAGATAACGGGCATCTTTTTCCTGTAACCTTAAACAGGAATGTGAAGCCGGATAACCCGGTAGGGTATACTGATGAAATCCTACTCCTAATTTATTTTCGATATTAAAATTCCATTTTAAAATCCATTCATCGTTAAAGGTACTGGTAGTTTCTTCGGCTTTCCAATTTGTAAAGAAAAGACCTGTGGGAGTAGGATCTTTTTCTCTTCCCATATTTGTAGGTCCCGTATACACCAAACGTCCTTTATCATAAGCGACAAAAGTTTGAGTAGGATATGAAAATAAAATGATTTTATGTATGTCTTGTAAGGCCTTTACTTCCAGCGGAAACGGTAAATAGAATTCGATATCACCACTTTTATCTTTTGGAACAATAACAGAATCCATTTTTTTTAAATTAGCGGCATCGGTTCTGTTGGCCGCATATACCAATTTTAAGTAAGCTTCGTCTGTTTTATTTTTTGCTAACCATTCTTTTGTATTTACCATCTGGTAAGTCACTTTTTCCGTAGGTTCATGACGTACCGGACTTTCTATGGTTCCTATAATCGTTTTTTCGTTTTCTATAGCTGGTTTTTCATTTTCCTGTTTGCAGGCAACAAATAAAAGGGCAGCCAGCCCGGTACAGAGTAAGAGTATCTTCTTCATATTTTGATATTAAATTATTAAGTTATGCTTATTATTTCATAAAACTCAAGATTGTAAAATTCATATTTTTTATGTCACTTTTTGTTACGGAATTTTCAGAAAATCTTATCATATTTAAAGACTGTCTTTTTTAACTTTTTAATACGATTAAAAAACAATGAAACCTTTAAATTTGTTAAACAAACGTAAATAAAACAGAAATGAACGATTTAAAAAATAAAAACGCACTGATTACAGGAGCGGGAAAAGGAATAGGAAAAGCAATTGCAATTGCTCTGGCAAAAGAAGGCGTAAATCTGATATTGGTAGCCCGCACCCAATCAGAAATTGATGCTGTGGCACAGCAAGTACAGACTTTTGGTGTAAAAGCCCTGGCTCTAACTGCAGATGTTTCCAATATGGATTCTGTAAATACAGCCGTGGAAAAAGCCTTAACCGAATTTGAAATTATTGATATTCTTATCAACAATGCCGGTATTGCTGCTTTTGGTAAATTTTTAGATTTAGAACCTACCGAATGGGAACGCATTATTCAGGTGAATGTAATGGGAATTTATTATGTAACCCGTGCTGTTGTTCCTAACATGATAGAAAGACAAACGGGTGATATCATCAATATTTCATCCACTGCGGGATTAGCAGGAAATGCACTTACAAGTGCTTACAGTGCTTCTAAATTTGCTGTGCTTGGATTAACCGACTCGTTAATGCAGGAAATGCGTAAACATAATATTCGTGTATCCGCTTTAACACCAAGTACCGTGGCTACTGACATGGCCAAAGATTTAAATTTGACAGACGGAAATCCTGAGAAAGTAATGCAATCCGAAGATATGGCCGAATTAATTGTAGCACAGTTAAAACTCAACCGTCGCGTGTTTATAAAAAACAGCAGTATCTGGTCGACAAACCCTTAATTATATATTGAAATGGAACAATATTTAAGACAATTAATCGAAATCGAATTTGAAGACAAAAAAGAACTCTATACCGGATTTCTTATTGACTATTCTGACGATTGGATTTTATTAAGAAACAATCCTGTAGACTTTATAGTAGATGGATTTGTTATTCTGAGGAACAGGAATATAGCAAACATTCACAGAGATGAACAGCTTGAATTTACTGAAAAAGTGATTCGGCTAAAAGGAGTAAAAACAAACGCTGAGGACATTATCCCAATTAGAGATTTAGATACCATTATCCATTATCTTGATAAGAAATATGGTGTTTTCCAAATTGCAAAAAAATCAGCTAAATCTGCCTATTTAGGAAAATTAATAGCACTCAACAATGAAGAACTTACGATTGATTTTCTGGACATCAGAGGTGAATTTGGAGGTGAGTTAAGTTTTAATCCCGAAAAAATAAGAGTAATTGAATTTGATACTGATTACATCAATTCCTTAAAACTATTAATTTAGACAAATAAATTAAAGATTACATCCACACTGAAACCATTAAAAATCAACAGAATATTTTTTATTGCATTGATTTTTAATGGTTTTTATTTATTTTTAAAAAAAATCGAACTTCGCTCCCAACCTTTTTCTCTTTTTAATCCTCTTTAGTAGAAAGACAACAATTGTGATAAACGAAAACTTAATTTCTGACTGCAAAAAAATGCACCGTGATGCCCAGCGTCAGGTGTATGAGCTCATGGCTCCAAAACTGTATCGCACTTGCAAGCGCTACCTAAAGAAAGAAGAAGAAATAGAGGAAGCACTGGCCGATGCTTTCTATACTATTTTTACTAAACTCGATCAACTTAAAGAATGGGGTGCTTTTGAATCCTGGTCCCGAAAAATTACTGTCAACCATTGTCTGGCAACCATCAAAAAGAAAACCAATTTCAATTTATATCTTGATGATGTGAGTATGATCTCACAGCCTTTTACTGATGAAGTAACAGAACTTGAAGAGGAAGATTTACTCCATTTATTGGATCAGCTTCCTGAAGGCTGCAAAACTATTTTTAATCTTTTCGTTATTGAAGGCTATGCGCACAAAGAAATTGCGGCCATGCTTCATATTTCCGAAGGCACATCCAAATCACAATTGAATGCTTCGAAAACAAAACTGAAAGAATTAGTAAACAATTTGTATTACCAAAAAGCAAAATAGTCATGGACAATCAAGATAAAATATTCGAAAAAATAAAAAATGCGGCTCAAAAAAATGAGGGAAAAGACTTTGCTGCATTCGAAAAAGTATGGTCTCGTGTAGAAGAAAAACTCGATAAAAAAGAAGATAAAAAAGTAATTGTACTTTGGAAAAAGTTAGCCATTGCTGCTTCACTTCTATTGTTTTTTTCTTTAGGATATCAATTTTTAAAAACAGACCGAAATCAAATTACTCCAAAAAACACCAAAGAAAATCCAATTGTAATCAAAGGAAAAACTAATCCAAAAATTACTTCTCCAAAGGACACAAAAGAAAACAATGTAGTAATTCAGAAAAAAACGGAGTCAAAACCAACCGATAAATTTTCAAAAAACATCAAATCCAATGCGGAAGTCATCCTAAAAAAACAAATGGAAAACCCAGTTGCTTTGACTGAAGCAGATACAATTTCAAAAATAAATACCAGCACTAATGGAAATGGAATTGCATCAATGCAAGCAAAAAGCGTGGCTTTAAATGAAGTCATTGTTGTAGGCTATGGTACACAAAAAAGAAAAGAGCTCACAGGTTCAGTTACAAGTATTGCTGTAACTAAAGAAAAAAAACAAAAATCTGAAAATATTATTGAAACACTTCAGGGAAGAGTTGCAGAACATAAAATATCAGCTAATACAAGTCAAGGTACCGCTGGTTCCAATCTAAACATTATGATTCGAGGCGGAGGTTCAATTGCATCTGGAAATGAACCTTTATATATTGTTGATGGAGTTCCCATGAATACTGATATATCAGCAATAAAACCTAATGATATTGCAACAATTGATGTATTGAAAGATGCTTCTTCAACAGCTATTTATGGAAGTCGCGGTGCAAACGGAGTGATTCTAATCACTACTAAAAACGGAACACTTCAAAATCTTTCCAAAAAACAATTAGAGCAAAAACTAAAAAAACTGGATAAACAGAAAAAAACAACCTTAAGAATTTTGCCGCCCAAATCGATAGCAGTTTCTCAGGAAGAATACGAAAACTTTGTCGAAAACCAATTTGAAACCCCTAAAAATGCTCCGCTTTCTACTTTTTCAATCGATGTGGACAATGCCTCATATACTAACATTCGTCGTTTTTTAAACAATGGACAAACGGTACCTAAAGACGCTGTGAGAATTGAGGAAATGCTAAACTTTTTCAAATACAAATACCCACAACCACAAGATCAGCATCCGTTTTCGATTAATACAGAATACAGTAATTGTCCCTGGAATCCGAAACACCAATTGCTAAAAATAGGATTGCAGGGCAAAAACATTGCAACCGAAAATTTACCAGCTTCCAATTTGGTTTTCCTGATTGATGTTTCGGGTTCTATGAGCGATGCCAACAAATTACCCTTACTCAAACAATCGATGAAAATTTTAGTAAATGAACTAAGAAAAGAAGATAAAGTGGCCATGGTGGTTTATGCCGGTGCAGCAGGAATGGTGCTGCCTCCCACATCAGGAGATAAAAAACAAACCATCATCAGTGCATTAGACAATCTTAACGCTGGTGGCAGCACTGCCGGTGGAGCAGGAATAGAATTGGCATACAGAACTGCAATGGAAAACTTTATTAAAGGAGGAAATAATCGCGTTGTTCTGGCTACCGACGGCGATTTTAATGTGGGCAACTCCTCTAATACCGACATGCAAAGTTTGATCGAAGAAAAACGCAAATCGGGTATTTACCTGACTTGTCTGGGCTACGGAATGGGGAATTACAAAGACAGTAAAATGGAAATTCTGGCCAACAAAGGCAATGGAAACTATGCGTATATCGATAACATTCAGGAAGCCAATCGATTTTTGGGAAAAGAATACAAAGGTTCGATGTTTGCCATCGCCAAAGATGTAAAAATCCAGATTGAATTCAACCCGAAACATGTGCAAGCGTATCGATTAATTGGTTACGAAAATCGTAAACTCCGTCCGGAAGACTTTAAAAATGACGCCATCGATGCCGGAGAATTAGGAAGCGGACACACAGTAACGGCTTTGTATGAAATTATTCCAACAGGTATTGAAAGTGATTATACCACAGCCGATTTAAAATACACTAAAAGCAATAAAACTGACAATTACAGTAATGAACTGGCAACTATAAAATTCCGCTATAAAAAACCGGATGGAGATAAGAGTATCGAAATGGTGAAAGTAATTGAGAACAAATCCGTTCCATTAAAAAATGCTTCTGATGATTTTAAATTCAGTGCTGCCGTAGCCTGGTTCGGATTAAAGTTAAGAGACTCAGATTTGGTTCCCAATAAATCTACAGACGAAATAAAAAAACTGGCAAAAGAAGGATTGTCTAATGATGAAGACGGTTACAAATCGGAGTTTATCCGATTAACTGAAACTGTAAAATAATAAAAAAGAAAACCATTCATAACTACAAAAACTAAGGATAGTATTTAATTTTTGCAGTTGTGAATGGTTTAAAATTTTATACTAAAATTAAACCAAAGCCTCAACAAATTCCATTCGCACACTGCCATCTTCGTCAATATGTGTCAAATGAACGTGTTGTAAAGTATTGGCTAATTCCGGATTCCAAGGTGTTTTTACTTTAACGTAATTCTCCGTAAAACCGTGAATATACCCTTCTTTATTTTCGCTTTCGAATAAAACGGTTCTGCTCGTTCCTAGCTGACTTTCATAAAAGGCGCGACGCTTTTTAACCGATAAACTGCGTAACATTTTGCTTCGTTTAGCACGTACATTCCCCGGAACTACACCTTCCATCAAAGCAGCTTCGGTATTGTCTCTTTCTGAATACGTAAAAACATGCAAATAGGAAATATCCAAATCATTCAGAAAATGATAGGTTTCTAAGAAATGTTCATCGGTTTCTCCCGGAAAACCTACAATCACATCGACACCAATACAGGCATGAGGCATTACTTCCCGAATTTTACTCACTCTTTCGGTATAAACCTCACGCAAATAACGACGTTTCATTAATTTCAAAATATCATTACTCCCCGATTGTAGCGGAATATGAAAATGCGGTACAAAAGTTCTGCTTTTCGAAACAAACTCAATCGTTTCGTTTTTCAGCAAATTCGGTTCGATAGATGAAATTCGCAAACGCTCAATTCCTTCCACCTCATCCAAAGCCTGAACTAATTCCAGAAAAGTATGTTCGTGTTTTTTGTTTCCAAATTCTCCTTTTCCGTAATCGCCAATATTTACGCCTGTAAGTACAATTTCTTTGATACCTTGTTTCGAAATTTCGTAGGCATTTTTTAATACATTTTGCAATTCGTCACTACGCGAAATTCCACGAGCCAGCGGAATCGTACAATAAGTACATTTGTAATCGCAACCATCCTGCACTTTCAGGAAAGCACGGGTACGATCGCCAATAGAATAACTGCCTACATAGAAATCAGCTTCGGAAATCTCGCAGGAATGCACTTCGCCAATATCATTTTTAGACAAATCATTGATGTAATCGTTTAGTTTGAACTTTTCGGTGGCACCCAAAACCAAATCCACACCATCCACATTGGCCAATTCTTCCGGTTTCAATTGCGCATAGCAACCCATCGCAGCAATAAAGGCGTTGCTGTTTAGTTTCATCGCTTTGCGAACCACTTGTTTGAATTGTTTATCGGCATTTTCGGTTACTGAGCAGGTGTTGATGACATACATATCAGCCACTTCCTCAAAATCCACACGGTCAAATCCTTCGTCCTGTAAGTTACGGGCAATTGTCGAAGTTTCTGAAAAGTTCAGTTTACAGCCTAAGGTATAGAAGGCTACTTTTTTTCTTTTTTCCATAAGTAAGCGCTAATAATGAAATCGTTGTCAAAAATTAGCGTGCGCAAATTTACAAACAAATACGGGAATTTAAAACCCGATTTTCATTATATTTGTAAATAGATTTTAAACCTAAAAATCATGCAATCCACTAATTTACAAAAGGATAAACTGGCATTAATTGAAAAAATTATCCACACGGAAGATCAGAGTACTATAGATTTTTTGAAAAGCATACTTAATGATGAATCTTCTGGTTACGAATTGACCGATGAACAGCAAAAAATCGTTCGGGAAAGTACCGAAAATTATTTATCAGGAAAAGATAAAGGAAAATCCTGGGATGAAATTAAATCTAGATTAACTTCTAAACGAAATGAATAAGTTAAAAGAAGTTCTTTCCATTCAGGCTGAAAATGAATTGGAAGACGCGTTTGACTTTTACAACTTAGTTTCCACAAAAATTGCTGATGAATTCCTTTTTCAAATCAACAACTGTATTCAATCTATTTTATCACATCCGGAATCCTATCCAATAGAATTTGATTCTTATAGAAAAGCAGTTGTGAAAAAATTCCCCTTTGTAATCATTTATACCAAAATTGATACTATCATTTTTATTTCTACCATTTTCCATACCAGTAAAAATCCAAAGAAAAAGTTTAGATAAAAATTTGGGTTTGGCTTCTGTAAAAACTTCGGGCCGGGCTATTCGCTACAATCTTTTACTTCGCTCCGCTTCATAAAAGAATTTTCTCTGCTATCCCTCCCGCAAAACTGCTTACCAATAATATTTTCATTCCTATTTAACTTTTGTAGTTATTTATTGATATATTTGAGATTTAAAAAAATTTAATTAGTAGGATTTACAAATGAAACTTAAAATGTTGGATATAAATTATTATCACGGTCTAGCACTTATTTGTACAATAGGAGTATTTATTTTTAGTTATTTAGCACAAAAAAAAGATGGGAATAATGACCAAAAAGAAATGAGAAATATTATTACTCAACAAAGTAAAAAACTACAAAAAAATCAAGAAAAAATCAGTAAATTGACTTCAGAAAATAATTACCAAATTTCTTTAAGTAATTCTTTAGGAAATGAAAACAAGAGACTTGGAGAAGAAAATAACAGATTAGCTAGTGAAAATAATAGATTAGCTGGAAAAACCAAAGAAAATACAGAACAGATTATCGGTGCAGGGAGTTATCCTATTATTTCAATTGGTGGAGGTGGGAACAACACTCTACAAATAATCATAATGTTAAAAGGTAAATATGCTATACCTAATCTAACGGCTCGAGCTGTAGTTATACCTAATTATACAAATGTTAGCGGACTTGACATGAAGATTACACCTCTCTTTGGTGAAAACATAGAATTTGGAACATTAAGACCACACGAATTTAATTCTTATTCAATCCCATTCAATCAAAAAGAGGTTGCTGCACTTTTTTATTTTAAGTCTGACAACAATAATTGGAATTCAATTATTAGAATAAAAAAAATTGATAATAAACTAAAAAAACTAATAATCATTTCTGAATCTGGAGACGAATATAAATTCGTTCATATTGATGATGATTTCCCAATGAATTCAGAAAATTCGATAACATTATGGAGTAATTCTAAAGTTTCTAGATCAATATTAATAAATGCTGCTAATAAGAATAAATAAATTCCAGCGCGACAAATTCAGAAACTTATCTGGACAATAACAAAAAACCATTAAAAAATCAAGATTAAGAACAACTCTTAAATTCCCCCGCTCCGCAAAGTCTCCGACTTGGAGGATGTATTCATCGGTCTGTGACTGATATAAAAAACAATCGAAAATTAAAATCGATTAAAAACCGCTAGTCAATATATCAAAAATTAAAACCGAAAAAGCAACAATTTTTACAAAATATCTCAGCATATTTCTTACACATTAGTATCTTGCAGTTTTTTTGATAATTATACTCCAAATGAGAAAAACAGCATCACTTCTATTTTTATTCTTCCTTATTTCATTTTCATTACTTGCTCAAAATGATGTGGAATGGGATGGAAAATATCAAATCCAGCTTTCGGATTTTCAATCAAAAGCAACTCAAATTGGTAATGTAAATACAAATAGCATACAAACGGCTTCTGGATTGAATTTTAGTATCCAAATGAGCAATATCGAATTTATGTTTACCAAAAATTTCAATTCAAAAGTCAGTACCACTTTTAAACGAGAATCAGCTTTATTAATAGCAACCGATACCACGACGGCAAACCGAATGGTAAAATTTGCTCAATATGAATTTGATTTATCAGAACTGTACGCTCGTAAACTGAGACAAAAATTATACCTAAATAAAGGAGCTTTTTCAGATATTAGTTTTCTTCAACCACTTTATGATACAATTCAAAAAGAATATGTTGAAGAGCACGGAGAAGCTTCTAAAAAAACCAATTTAGGACAAAAAGAAGAGGTGTTGAAAACACTTAATGAGGATGTTTTAACAAGAATTCAGGAGTTTTCTGATTTTTGTAAAAGCTGTAAACCACCTAAGAAAAAGAAGTAAACCCCCGCTCCTCAAAGTCTCCGACTTTGAGGATGTATTTATCAGTCTGTGACTGATATAAAAAACAATCGAAAATTAAAATCGGTTAAAAACCGAAGTCACTACCTCAAAGTCAGAGACTTTGCGGAGCACTGTAAAATTAAATACTGCATAAAAAAACCATCAAGAAACTAAATAAATTTCTTAATGGTTTTTAATATAAGTAAAAAAGTCTAAGTCAATATAAATCGTTCAATTACCTCAGCAACGCCGTGATCGTTATTAGACGCTACAATTAAATTGCCTTTGTGTCTTAACTCCTGCTCTACATTATCAACCCAAACACCCAGACCGGCATATTCAATCATCGTGACATCATTTTCTGCATTGCCTACTGCAATAATTTCGGTAGGACTAATATTTAATTTTTCAGCAAGAAACTGCACGCTCGCTCCTTTATCAATTCCAGTCTGAGCTACTTCTAAGAAGAAAGGCTTGGACATACAAACACTCAAATGAGGCATAGCCGTTTTCAAATCTTTTTCTACTTCCTTTAAATAATGAGGTTCTTCAAGCAAAATACATTTTATGGCCGGTGATTGCACCCGTTCTTTAAAGTCAGGTACCACTTCGTGTTTCAAACCTGTAATATCTATTTCGATATCAATATATTCTGAACGGGTTTCGCTCACCACATTTCCGTCCAGATAGGTAATAATATGTGTTTTCTTGTATTGACTGTAATTGTACAGCGCATGAATTTGTTCGACAGTCAGATTTTGCTCAAAAATAACTTCATTGCGTGTTAAGTCAGTAATCACACCACCATTAAACGAAATCATATACGAATCCATCAACCCCAGATCCTTAGCATATTCAATCATCGCAGCCGTTGGACGACCGGAAGCTAAAATTATCTTTACACCTTTTTCTTTCGCTTTTTCTAACATCGTTCTGTTCTCAACTGAGATTTCATGATCATCATTCAACAGGGTATCATCCATGTCAAGAACTAACATTTTGTATTTCATATTTTATTTTTTATTTTTTATTGATCATCAAAGTTAAAACTTCAGTGATCTATTAAATATTCAATCGAAACTCTTCAATAACGGGATTAGCCTTAGCAAAATCCGTTTCCTGAATAAACAACTCAACAGCAGCAGACAGACTTCCAAAACCCGCTAATCTGGCCGATTGAATATTGTCTTTCAACAATACATCCACACCTATTGCTTCAATTTTTTCTTTTAAAGCCAACGCCAAAATTTCACTCCCCGAAAACACCTTCATTAATCCCATATCTATTTTTATTTATTTTTTATACTTCCTGTTCATTGTTCTCCTCTTCTTCTAAATCTTCTTCTTCATCATACTCCACATCTTCAAAATCAAATATCTCAGGCTCTTCCATCATTTTTTCGGCTAAAATTTCGATTCTTTCAGAAAACTGATTACCAAAAATAATTCGCTGTGTTTTAGCAATACTATTAGAAATACGCATGATTTTTGTTTCATGACGCAATTTCAAAATTGGATTCGCATCATCCAGAATAAACATTTTCAATCGGTTTACATTATATCCGGCTGTAGAAAACATTTCATTCAGTTTATGTGGTGTACCTATTAAAACGTCGATTCCTGTTGAAATGTAATTTTTATCATAATCCATATCACCTTTATCATGAACGCCATAAACCTCCAGATTACTGTATTTTCCATATTTTTCAAAAAGCGCTTCCATTTCCAGCACTTTGGGTTTGTCTTCCACAATAATCAAAGCTCTTGGCGATTCTTCATTGGAACCTATCAGCCGCTGAATCACATTGAGTACAATTGTTGTCGTTTTTCCTTCACCATCCGGAGCAATGATAATACAATCCACTCCGCTTTTTATAGTCGAAAAAGTTTCTTTCTGAATATCATTTGCCTCTGTTAATCCGTTTTCAATTAAAGCTTGCTTTAAGGTTTCGTTTATTTTTTTTAGTTTCATCTATTTTAGATTGAAAAATTTAATCATTGAAAAATTAAAAGATTATTTCTCCTAATTTTAAAACCTTTAAATCTTTAAATTATTCCATTATTTGGAAGCAAACAGCTTCACATCATTTTCAGAAATCTGGCTTCCGCCAAGGATAATCAAACGCTCAATTACATTTCGTAATTCACGAATATTTCCTGTCCAGTCATATTCCTGAAGTAATTTAATCGCATCATCAGAAAATTTCTTCACTGCTGTTCCCTGTTCTGAAGCAATTTTGTTT
The DNA here is from genome assembly GCF_046000495.1 of Flavobacterium plantiphilum. Classification (NCBI taxonomy): domain Bacteria; kingdom Pseudomonadati; phylum Bacteroidota; class Flavobacteriia; order Flavobacteriales; family Flavobacteriaceae; genus Flavobacterium; species Flavobacterium plantiphilum. Next base: position 57,362 of record NZ_JBELQA010000004.1, on the reverse strand, counting down.
GAAAAATGATTCACTAACAAAGGAATATCTTCCCGTCTGTCATTCAGCGAAGGTACTTTAATTAAAATTACCGCTAACCGATGGTATAAATCTTCTCTAAAACGTCCTTCTTCAATTTCCTTTTTCAAATCTTTATTTGTGGCAGCAACAACGCGTACATCTACTTTTATGTCTTTATCAGCACCCACTCTGGTAATGATATTTTCCTGCAATGCACGCAACACTTTGGCCTGAGCCGAAAGACTCATATCACCTATTTCATCCAGAAAAATTGTTCCTTTATCAGCTGCTTCAAACTTTCCGGCACGGTCTTTAACCGCCGAAGTAAAAGCGCCTTTTACGTGACCAAAAAGCTCACTCTCAATCAATTCAGAAGGAATTGCAGCGCAGTTTACCTCAACAAGAGGAAAACCGGCACGTTCACTTTTTTCATGCAACTGATGCGCTACCAGTTCTTTTCCGGTTCCGTTAGGACCTGTAACCAGAACACGCGCCTCTGTGGGTGCGACCTTATCAATCATCATTTTGATGTGATTAATAGCTTCGCTTTCGCCAATCATTTCGTAGTTTTTGCTTACTTTTTTCTTCAGAATTTTATTTTCAACGACCAGTTGTTTCCGGTCTAAAGCATTGCGAACCGTATTCAATAACCTGTTTAAATCAGGCGGTTTCGAAATATAATCAAAGGCTCCCAAACGCATCGCATTAATGGCCGTTTCCATATCTCCATGTCCGGAAATCATCACTATCGGAATTTCCGACTTTATTTTTTTGACTTCTTCCAATAATTCAACACCATCCATTTTAGGCATTTTGATGTCACACAATACCAGGTCGTAATCGTTATTTTTTATTTTTTCACATCCCGAAACTCCATCTTCTGCTTCTTCTACCTGATAACTTTCATTTTCTTCAGAAAGAATTTTTGTCAGCACTCTTCTGATAGCCGCTTCGTCTTCTATAATTAATATTTTACTCATAGTTTTTTTATTTAATCTCTCTGATTGTTCTTTTGAGAATCAGAATCAGCTTTAGTCTTAATTAGATGCACATCCAGTTGCGGAAACGAAATACGGATATCATTTTTAGCAAATAAATCATAGATTTTAAAACGTATCTGACTTTGAATTCCCGGAGTCTGCATGCCGTGATACACATAAAAATGTACTGCAAATTCTAAGGAAGAATCTCCAAACTCATCAAAAGTAACGTTGATTCTGCTGGTAGGCACAATCCCTTCTATGGAATCTACTGCTTCTAAAAGTAATTTTTCAACCAGACGAACATCACTTTCATAGGCTACCCTGACAGATACTTTTTCGCGATTACTGGAATTATTTTGTGTCCAGTTAAAAAGCGTATCTTCCATAAATTTATGGTTCGGAATGACCATTACACGATCGTTTCTGGTAAACATAACTGTAGTACGCAATTTTATTTCCTGTACTTCTCCTACTCTTCCGTCAACTTCGATAATATCACCTACGTGCAAAGACTGATCCAGTATTATTAATATTCCGGAAATAATATCCTGGAAAAAAGTTTTTAAGGCAAAACCTAATCCAACAAATAAGGCTGCTGAAGCGGTTAAAAGTACATTAACATTGACGCCTGTAGCATTTAAAATCAATACTATTACAAATAGAAAAACAATGTATCTGAAAACCTGAAAAACACTGTTAAATCGCTTCTTATCGTTAAGAGGAAGTTTTCTGCTGAATAATTTCTGAATTAATTTTAAAACAATTGAGGTGACTGCAATGGCAATAATTATTAGTCCTACATCTAATAAAGAAATCTTTATATCTTTTCCGTTTATGAAATCATAGGAAACAAAATCAACAATATCCTGCCACATAATTTTTAATATTTAAGCCATTTGTAAAGTTCTTTCCACGATGGTTTCTTACCATACATTAATATGCCTACACGATAAATTTTGGCTGCAAACCATACTACTGCCAAAAAAGTAGCAAATAGTAAAGTTAATGAAATTGCAATTTGCCACCAAGGAACTCCAAAAGGAATCCTCATCAGCATCACAATAGGGGATGTTAATGGAAAAATCGAAAAAGCAACTGCAATAGTACTGTCAGGATCGTTTACAACACTAAAAAAACCAATATAGACACTTAATATCAAAGGCATAATTATCGGTAACAGAAATTGCTGTGAATCCGTTTGATTATCAACAGCTGCGCCAATAGCAGCATAAAAGGAACTGTATAAAAAATAACCGCCTATAAAATAAACGATAAAACTTATCAGAATACCGGCAATAGGTAAATTCCATATTTCCTTAATAAATAGTTGTGCTGTTCCGGCAAATTCTGTTTGTGTATGAGTTAATAATCCTGAAGACAAATGAGCTGAGGTCCCTACATCGACACCTAAAAAAGCAGAAGCTAAAAACAGCAGAGAAAGTCCTATAATTACCCAAATACTAAACTGTAAAATTCCGGCCAGAGAAGTTCCTATAATCTTTCCAATCATCAGTTGAAACGGCTTTACTGAAGAAATGATAATCTCTATAATCCGGTTTGTTTTTTCTTCGATAACACTGCGCATTACCATGTTTCCATAAATAATGATAAACATCATAATCAGATAGCCAAAAGCACCTCCGATAGCAATTTTCGCTTCATTTAGCCCTTTAACACCTTGTTCTCCGGATGTTTTAGCAATAGTAATAGTCACATTTGCCTGCGCTTTTTGAATCGCTAAAGTGTCTAAATGCGCTTTTTCAAAATTAAGCTGAGTAATTTTCCGGGCAATAACAGCCTGTGTATTTTCTATAAAAGAAATGCTTGGACTGGCATTTGAAATAAATTCGATTTTATGTTCTAATGCTGTAACATCAGTTGTTGCCGGAATTATTAATAATCCTTCGTACCCATTATTTACACTGTCTTTTAAATACTGATTGTCAATTTGCGAAAAATCAAGATACTTATAAGCTCCGTCTTCTGAATTCTGGGCTAAAAAGTCTTTTACAAACAATCCTGTTTCATCATGAACAGCCACACGCTTAACGGTAGTTTCAGTGGTACTTAAATAGCCCACAAATATTGCTATTGCTACAAATAATAACGGGCTTAAAAAAGTCATTACAATAAAAGATTTATTGCGCACTTTGGCAAAAAACTCTCTTTTTATAATTAGTGATATGATGCTCATTTCCTGATTTTAGATATTAGATTTTAGATATTAGATTTTAGATTTAACTCCGAAATCTAAACTTTGTTTTCTGTTACAGTTTGAATAAAAATATCATGTACTGTTGGAATTTTTTCTACGAAATGAGTGAGTTGCCCCCGTTGGGTTAAAAGATTCAATAATTCATTTGGAGCCGAATTCCCTAACTGTATTTCCAGTTTTAATTCATTATTCAAAGATTTAAAATGAGCCGGACTCACCATAAACTGCTGAGTAATATCATACATTAGTCCTTCTACATTGTCAGTTAAAATACCCACTTCAAAACTGTTGGTTTTATGCTGTCTTTTAACATCATCTAATTTCCCTTCGATTAATTTATTAGATTTATGAATCAGTGCAATATGATCGCATAATTCCTCCACACTTTCCATTCTGTGAGTCGAAAAAATAATGGTAGCTCCCTGTTCTTTCAAAGCGAGAATTTCGTCTTTGATTACATTTGCGTTTACTGGGTCAAAACCGGAAAATGGTTCATCAAAAATCAGCAATTTGGGCTGATGCAGTACACAAACCACAAACTGAATTTTTTGTGCCATTCCTTTAGAAAGTTCCTGGATTTTCTTATTCCACCAGCCCTGAATTCCTAATCTGTCAAACCAGTAATCCAGCTGCTTTTTGGCCTCAGTCTTGGACAAACCTTTCATTTGTGCCAGATACAAGCATTGTTCACCTACTTTCATACTTTGATACAAGCCTCTTTCTTCAGGAAGATACCCAATGTATTGAACGTGCTTAGGCTGCAATTTTTCTCCATCAAGAATAATTTGTCCGCTGTCGGGCATAGTAATTTGATTGATAATGCGAATGAGTGATGTTTTTCCGGCACCGTTAGGACCTAAAAGTCCGTAAATACTACCTCTGGGAACATTTAAAGAGACTTCGTTAAGCGCTACATAATTACCGTATTGCTTCACTACTTTATTGACTTCTAATAAGATATTCATCTTTTTTTGAATTTTCTTCTTGGGTTTGGTCTTTTTGACCTTGCGTGTGTAAAAGTAAATAATTACTACCTAAATAGCTTAGATTATGGTATAAAAAAACCCATCTTCATTTTATTCGGATGGGTTTTTACAACTATTTGAATTACAAAAAAGCTTAAGAAAACATATCTTTTACTTTTTCGAAAAATGATTTATCTGATTTTTCAGGATTTGGAGAAAAATTATCATCTTCTAAATTTTTCTCGAAAAATTGTTTTTGTTCTTTATTCAGCGTTTTAGGTGTCCAGACATTTACGTGAACCAGCAAATCTCCGTTTCCATAACCATTGATACTTGGAATACCTTTTCCTTTTAATCGAAGAATTTTTCCGGACTGAATTCCTTCTTCTAATTTAATTCTCACTTTACCATTGATAGCTTCAATATCTTTAGAAACTCCAAGAACCGCTTCAGGGAAACTTACATATAAATCATAATGCAGATTTTCTCCTTCACGCTTTAAAAATTCATGTTCTAATTCTTCAATTGCCACAATTAAATCTCCCGGAATACTGTTTCCAGGTGCATCGTTTCCTTTGTTGGAAACTTTTAACTGCATACCATCAACAACACCGGCCGGAATTTTAATAGAAACAGTTTCGTCTTCTACAATCATCCCCTGTGCATCCGCATTAGATGGTTTTTTATCTAAAATCTGACCGGAACCGCCACAGGCAGGACAAGTTGTCGCAGACTGCATTCTGCCCAGAATGGTATTTGTCACCCGCATTACCTGACCCTGACCATTACAGGTAGAACAGGTTTTATAGGAAACTCCAGGAGCCTGAACTTTTCTTTTAACTTTTACTTTTTTCTCTACTCCATTAGCAATTTCTTCCAAAGTTAACTTTACTTTGATACGCAAATTACTTCCCTTAGCACGACGGACTCCGCCACGGCTTCCGCCTCCGCCAAAGCCACCGAAACCACCGCCAAAGATATCACCAAACTGACTGAAGATATCATCCATATTCATGTGTCCATGACCGCCAAATCCTCCGGAACCATCAAAAGCCTGATGCCCATACTGGTCATACTTTGCTTTTTTGTCAGGATCTCCTAAAACTTCATAAGCTTCCGCTGCTTCTTTGAATTTTTCCTCTGCCGCTTTGTCTCCCGGATTTTTGTCAGGGTGAAACTCAATTGCTTTCTTTCTATAGGCTTTCTTTATTGCCGCAGTGTCCGCATTTTTAGAAACACCTAATATGTCGTAAAAATCTTTTTTCATTTGTATTTATTTTTTTTAAAATGCACAGCTGTACATTTCTAACCCAATTTACTGCCCAATAACTACTTTTGGAAAACGGATAATTTTATCTCCCAGTTTGTATCCTTTTTCAAGAACATCCACTATTTTCCCTTTTAATTTAGGTGTTGGTGCAGGAATTTGAGTAATTGCTTCTGCAAAATCAGCATCAAAACCGTCTCCTACCTTTACATCAACTAATTCTAATCCTTTTGAAGATAAAGTGCTTTTAAGCTTTTCATGAATCAGCTCAACTCCTTTAGTCAGTGTCTCGTCTTCTGATTTAGCAATTTCAATTAAAGCTCTGTCAAAATCATCTAAAACAGGTAACATTGCCAGTAAAACTTCCTGGTTAGCTGTTTTAAATAAATCAATACGCTCTTTTGAAGTTCTTCTTTTATAATTTTCAAATTCAGCAAATAATCGTAAGTGTTTGTCTTTTTCATTCGCTAAGTCTTTTGCTAATTGCTCTTCAACACTTAACTCCTCAGTAACTGCCTGCTCTTCGCCTGCTGTATTTTCAATTGTTACCTCATCTTTTTCTTTATCGATTTCTGTATTCTCAGTACTCATATTTCCCTTATTTTTAAAAATATTCTTAAACTTCATTTTTACACTTTCCTTTGGATAGCAAAAGTACTGCCAAATCAGACTAAATGTCAAATTGTCACTCTTTTTCCTAATAGTTATTTTTAATAGCTGTTTTTTCTTAAATTATTTTTTTTATACTTTTAAAATAAAAATTTAGTAATTTTTTAAGACATATTTCAAATAGATTCTATATGTTTGTTATTAGGTTCTAATCAGTTTCTGATTTTTAGAATATAAAAATCGATACTGGTTCCAAAACAATTATTAATTCACCATTACTCATATTAAAAAAAGCTTTGTCTTAAAGGGGACAAAGCTTTTTTTATATTATTTTTTTCTGATTAAATCAAAGCATTTTTCAAACCTTCAAAGTCCAGATTTACTTGTTCTCCTGAAACTAAATTTTTAAGCGAATAACTCCCTGAACTCATTTCTTCACCGCCCACAATCACCGCAAAAGGGATATTTCGCTTATCAGCATGCTGAAATTGCTTTCCCACCTTCGCCTTATCAGGATACAATTCTGCTTTTATACCTGAATCTCTTAATTTTTTAATAGCCTGTAAAGCATAAAATGCTTCGGCATCACCATAATTAATAAACAAGGCTTTTGAACTTGCGGTAACAGTCTCCGGAAATAAATTCAATTCCTCTACAACCAGATAAATACGATCCAATCCAAAAGAAATCCCCACACCGCTCATGTTTTTCAAACCAAAAATCCCGGTCAGATCATCATATCTTCCGCCGCCGCCGATGGACCCCATAGCCACTCCCTTAGGCGCTGCCACTTCAAAAATAGCTCCTGTATAATAATTCAACCCACGTGCCAGAGTCACATCCAGATCTAAAATAGCTGTTGACAATCCCAGTTTAGTGACATTATCACATATAAAGCGTAACTCTTCTACTCCTTTCATTCCTTCTTCAGACGTAGCTAACAAACCTGAAAGTTGTTCAATTTTTTCCGAAATAGTTCCTGAAAAAGAAAATAACGGCTGCACTTTTACAATCGCTTCCTCGGTAATTCCTTTTTCAACCATTTCTTTTTTTACACCCTCTTCTCCAATTTTATCCAGCTTATCCAAAGCAACCGTAAAATCAATTAATTTATCCGAAGCACCAATTACCTCAGCAATTCCGGATAATATTTTTCGGTTATTGATTTTAACCGTAACTCCGTTTAAACCTAAAGCAGTAAAAACAGTATCGTACAATTGAACCAATTCTACTTCCTGCCACAATGATTTCGAACCCACAACATCGGCATCACATTGAAAAAATTCTCTGAAACGTCCTTTTTGCGGACGGTCAGCACGCCAAACCGGTTGGATTTGGTATCTTTTAAAAGGAAACTCAATTTCATTCTGGTGTTGCACCACATATCTGGCAAAAGGTACTGTCAAGTCATAACGCAACGCTTTTTCAGAAATACTGGATGTTAATTTTGAAGATATCTTTTCTGTTAAATGAACAATTAAAAACTTATCTAATTGCTTTTTTAAAGCATATAAATCGGATTCTTTTTGTTCTCCTTCTAAATAAAATTCTATTGCCTCTCTTATACTGTTATTTTCAGAAAGAAAATCTTGAATATCTTTAGGAAAACTAACTAAAAACTTATTTTTTCCTACCTCCTCAGTTTTATCATAAAGATTTTGAAAATAATTTTTAAGTTTTTTTTCTTCATCTTTAAATGTAACTAAAACATTTTCATTGAAATATTTACCCGAATTCAATATTTTAAAAATCAATCGGTCGCCTTCTTCTCCGTATTTACCCATTAAGGTTTCTGAATTTTCAAACGAAGGGGTTTCTATCGGTTGGAAACCAAATTTCTCAAAATTGCTTTTTATTGTTTGAATGATATATTGACGTTTAGCCACCTCAGCCGGTGAAAAATCTCTTGTCCCTTTAGGAATACTTGGTTTTGATGCCATTTTAATATGATTTCAGATATTAGATTTTAGATTTAAAATTGGAACAGATTTTAAAAAAGCAGCTTCTTAAATTGAATGTCAAAAATCTTAAATCTTAAATTTCGCCTGCAAATATCTTATTTTTAAAATAAATAATCATCCTTGAAAACAAACTTCTGTCAAAAATTGTATTTTCGTATCAAACTACAATCATGAGCAATTTATTAAAGGAAAATATAAAGATAGCTTCCGGTTCGATAAAAACCCAAATCCTAAGAACAATCCTTACTATAGTTATTATCGCTATTGGAATCACGGCTCTGGTAGGAATTCTCACAGTAGTTTCAGCTTTAGAAAACACGATTTCTTCTGATTTTGCTTCAATGGGAGCTAACACTTTCAATATTAACCGTTATGAAAACACCGTAAAAAAACAAGGTGGAAATGAACGGGAAATTATCAACCCTGTTATTTCTTATCCGGAAGCAGTAGCTTTTAAAAACAAATACAACTTTCCGCTTTCGCAAACCTCACTTTCCTTTAAAGCTACTTCTACAGCCGAAGTAAAATTTGAAGCTCAGAAAACTGATCCTGAAATTTCTGTTTTGGGTGTAGATGAGTATTTTGTAACTAATTCAGGACTGGAAACCAGTCAGGGACGTAATTTCAATAATTTTGATATCAGCAACAATAATTATGTTTGTGTAGTAGGTTCTGATTTTGAAAAAGGTCTGTTAAAAGACGTTAACCCCATTAATAAAATCATTTCGATACGGGGCGCACGTTTTAAAGTTATTGGTGTTTTAAAAGAAAAAGGCTCTACTTTTGGCAACAGCCAGGATCTAAGAGTCCTGATTCCTATTCAGCTGGCACGGTCCTTATTTACAGCTCCTAACATCAATTACAGCCTGAGTGTAATGGTAAATAACAAAGATTTTATGGAACAAGCCACCGATGATGCCATTAGCACCATGCGTAGTATCCGAAAACTGAGTCCGGTAAAAGAAAATAACTTTGGTATTGTCAGAAGTGATGATCTGATTAACCGAATACTTAGCATTACCCAATATCTTGGCTGGGCAGCATGGGTGATTAGTATTGTAACAATTTTGGGGTCGTCGATTGCTTTAATGAATATCATGATTGTTTCTGTTACAGAACGCACCCGGGAAATTGGAGTGCGAAAAGCATTGGGTGCCAAACGCTCAACGGTTGCCATTCAGTTTTTTATAGAAACACTATTAATTGGTCAATTAGGAGGACTCGCCGGTATTATTTTCGGAATATTAATAGGTTACGGAATCGCCACTGCCTTGAGTTTCGCCTTTATAATTCCATGGATGGCTATTTTTGCTGCTTTTGCAACAAGTTTTGTCGTAGCCATTGTCTCCGGATTATATCCCGCCATTAAAGCAGCCAAATTAGATCCTATTGAAGCGTTGCGATACGAATAAGTAGTAGTGAAGTGTTTTTCGGTAATCAGTCTAAACATTCGTAAAAAAGCAAAACACTAAATATTACCTACAGAATACTACATCTTGTCATCCTGTCATTCTCATAAATATCTTTTCGCAGTTCAATATTTTTGAAATTCATTTTTTCGAGTAACGCTACCATTTCTTTTCCAAGATACTGATTAATTTCAAAAAATAACTGTCCGTTTGGAGTTAGATGATGTTGCGCTAATTCGGCTATTTTCCGATAAAAAATTAAAGCTTGATCGTCTTCAACAAAAAGAGCCAAATGCGGTTCATGATCCAGAACATTCTTCCTGATTTCGTCTTTTTCCAAATTTCGGACATAAGGCGGATTAGAAACAATGATATCAAACTGTTGCTCTAAATCCTCTGTTCCTAAAATATTCTTATGAATAAAAGTGACATTCACCTGATTTTTTTCGGCGTTTTTCCGGGCTGTAGCCAAAGCTTTCTCCGATATATCAATAGCAAAAACTTCTGCATTCTGAATATTTTTAGCCAATGAAATTGCAATACAGCCACTGCCGGTACCAATGTCTAAAATTCTTAACTTCTCACTTCTCCTTGCAGACTTCTCACTTTCAACAATCCAATCGACAAGTTCTTCCGTTTCTGGTCTCGGAATCAAAACATTCTCATTTACTTCAAATTCCAATCCGTAAAAATGAGTTTTTCCAAGCAGGTATTGCACCGGAATCTCTAATTTCAGTTGTTCCAAAATAACATTCCAATCTGCAATCTCTGCTTTAGAAAAAACCAAATCAGGATACAAAGCCAGATCAATTCGCCTCAGTTGTTTTTTTTCTTCTAAAATCAGATAGAAAAAACTTTCCGCTTCTACTGTATCGTAAAAGGGTAAAAGTGCCTGAATAAACTGCGTTCTGTATTGCTTGATTTGCATGTTTCCACTAAAATTTAAAAAAGCAAAAATAAGAATACTTTATTGTAATTTTTAGTGCTTTTAAAACTAAATCATAAACTCAAAAATAACTACTTTTGTCTTGTGAAGATACATGAAAAATACCTCGCACGCTGCATTCAACTGGCTAAAAACGGCTTAGGAACCACCTACCCTAATCCGATGGTTGGCAGTGTGATTGTTTATGAAGACCAAATTATTGGCGAAGGCTGGCATAAAAAAGCAGGCGAACCGCACGCCGAAGTAAATGCTGTAAACGCTGTAAAAGACAAATCATTATTACGAAAAGCAACGATTTATGTGAGTTTAGAACCCTGCAGTCATTTTGGAAAAACACCGCCTTGTTGTGATTTAATCATTCAAAATAAAATCCCAAATGTGGTTATAGGAACGGTAGATCCTAATGAAAAAGTAGCCGGAAAAGGAATCAGAAGGCTCCGGGAAGCTGGAATTAATGTTACTGTAGGTATTCTGGAAAATAAATGCAATGCGCTAAACAAACGTTTTTTCACTTTCCATCGACAAAAAAGACCTTATATTATCCTGAAATGGGCAGAAAGTCCTGACGGATTTATTGCTCCAACAGAAAGAAATGAGCAAAAACCTGTGTGGATTACTAATCCCTATTCGAGACAATTAGTTCATAAATGGCGTAGTGAAGAACAAGCCATTCTAGTGGGCACACAAACCGCCATAGACGACAATCCTAAATTAGATGTAAGAGACTGGTCAGGAAATAATCCGGTAAGAATCGTTTTAGATAAAAACAACAGAATTCCCAAAGAGGCTTACCTGCTGGACAATCAAATCAAAACTATTGTTTTTTGCCAGACAGAAACAAATATAAACCGGGAAAAGCTTATCTTTGAAGTAATTGATTTTAAGCAGAATATAGCTCTGCAAATCGTAGAAATTCTATTTCAGCATCATATTCAATCAGTTATTATTGAAGGCGGCCGTCAGACTTTACAAACTTTTATCGATGAAAACCTTTGGGACGAAGCCCGCATTTTTAAAGGAAAAACAAGCTTTAAAAACGGAACCAAGGCACCACATTTACAAACCAACACAAACCAAAAACAGTTCATTTTAAAAGATGAACTCATAATTTTTACCAATCATGATTAATACTATTATTTTTGATTTTGGAGATATCTTCATCAATCTGGATAAACAAGCCACAATAGACGGACTTAAAAATTTAGGTCTGAAAGAATGGAACAGCGATTTAGATCAATTGAATTTTCAATTTGAAAAAGGTAAAATCTCCAAAGATGAATTTCTAAGCGGTTTTCAAAAACACATGCCCAATGCCGGCATTGATGAAATCTTAAAAGCATGGAATGCTGTTTTACTGGACTTTCCTTTGTATCGCCTGGAGTTTTTACAAATACTTTCGCAAAAGTACCGCCTATTTCTATTAAGTAATACAGATGCCATACACATTGAAACTTTTGAGCAAACAGTAGGCTCTTCTTTTTATGGAGATTTTTATCAGTGCTTTGAAAAAGTTTATTTTTCGTTTGAAATGGGAATGCGAAAACCCGATTCAGAAATCTATCTTACTCTTTTAAACAAACATGAACTACAGCCAAAACGCACTTTATTCATTGACGATAAAAAAGAAAATACAGATGCTGCAGCAGCTCTTGGAATTCATGTCTGGAATCTTCAGGTAGGAAAAGAAGATGTAATTAATTTATTCGAAAAAGAAATACTTTAAAATAGCCTAACAAAATTCAACAGCAATGGCAATTCTGCTTTGAAATTGAATTTTGTTATTGAAATTGACATTGATTAATGAAAGATATTTACCAGACTATTGCATCTCCATCAGAAGAAATTCTGTTTAAAGAAAAAGGAAGCAAATTCTTTGGTTACGCTTACCCGATAACATCAGAAACAGAAGTAAAACCCCTACTTGATATTTTAAGAAAAAAACATCCTACTGCCTGCCATTATTGCTATGCCTATCAAATTGGAACTGAAAAAATCAGCTACAGAGCTAATGATGATGGCGAACCCAGTAATTCAGCAGGAATGCCTATTTACGGACAAATCCAGTCTTTTTCCGTTACAAACATTCTGGTGGTAATCGTCCGTATTTTTGGCGGCACAAAATTAGGTGTCGGCGGATTAATTACCGCTTATAAAACTGCCGCACAACTTACACTTGAAAATTGTCTCATTATCGAAAAAACGATTGATGTTCATTATTTAATTTCTTTTGATTACAAAAACATGAATAAAGTAATGCGTATTATCAAAGAAAAAAATCTGGATATTGTAAATCAAACCATGGAAATGAGCTGCGAAATTGAAATCAAAACCCGTAAAAAAAATGCCGGACCGCTAGTCGGCATTTTTAATTCTTTATTTGAAATCGGGATAACAGAAAAAAAATAAAGTGTAATTTTCTATTACAGTTTACAAAATACTATTGTAAAATAAATTCCGATATTCTTAAATTTCCACTTAAAAAATCACACAAAAATTAAGGATAAAAGAATATTAAATTCATCCTGTTTTTATATTCCTAAAAGTTTATCTTTTATATACTCCGGAGCTGCCATAGGACGCCCTGTTTTCATGTTCACAAACACCAAAACTGAGTTCCCAATTGTTAATAACTCATCCTGTTCATTATATATCTCATAATCAAATTCTATCTTAACAGAAGTCTGACTTTTAAAAATTGTTTTCACTCTTAATAAATCGTCATATCGCGCAGGCTTTTTATAGTTCATTGATAAAGAAACTACCGGAAGCATCACACCGTTATCTTCCATCGATTTATAAGAAACTCCAATGTTTCTAAGCCATTCCACGCGTCCCATCTCAAAATATTGCGCATAATTTCCATGATAAACTACTCCCATCTGGTCTGTTTCCGAATAGCGTACGCGCACTTTAAACTCGTATATTTTCATTTGTAAATTGTATTATTTTATCTATTTTTTTAAAAGCCTCTCTTTATTACTTACAATAATTTTTCTTCAAAATCAACCCCGATAAATTTTTTTTTAACGAAAATTGTTCACATATTTGTTACCCCGATAAATAACATCTTTTTTTGATATTATTTACTTCAGACAACCTAATACAAAATATAATAATTTAACAGAATTTATGAACAAAACTGCTCAATCAGTATGGGATAACTGTTTGTCTTTCATAAAAGACAATATTCAAGACCAGGCATACAAAACTTGGTTTGAACCAATTAAGTCAGTTGAACTTACCGATAACGCATTATACATTCAGGTTCCTAGTAAATTTTTCTACGAATGGTTAGAAGAGCACTATGTTAAATTATTAAAAGTTGCCTTAACTAAAGAACTTGGAAAAAACGCAAAGTTACTTTATAAAATCAAAATGGAGAACACTTACGGCAACAAACAGCCGTTTACAGAACAATTGCCAAGTGCAAACCGTTCTCCAATGAAACCTCAGAATGTTGATGCCCCTTTAAAGAATCTTGATCCTGAATTAAAAAATCCTTTTGTAATTCCCGGAATCAGAAATTTAAAGATTGAATCCCAACTAAATGCCAATTATAGTTTTGATAATTTCCTGGAAGGAGATTCTAACCGATTAGCACGCTCCGCAGGTATGGCTGTTGCCAATAAACCGGGTGGAACGTCATTCAATCCATTATTAATTTTTGGAGGTGTCGGATTAGGAAAAACACATTTAGCTCATGCTATCGGAGTTGAAATTAAAGATAAATATCCTGAAAAAACCGTTTTGTATATTTCTGCTGAAATTTTCACGCAACAATATATTGACTCGGTAAAGAAAAACAATAGAAATGATTTTATTCATTTCTACCAATTAATCGATGTGTTAATCATCGATGACGTGCAATTCTTATCCGGAAAATCCGGAACGCAGGACGTATTTTTCCATATTTTTAATTATTTACATCAAAACGGAAAACAAGTTATCCTGACTTCTGATAAAGCACCTGTTGACATGCAGGATATTGAGCAACGCTTATTATCCCGTTTCAAATGGGGACTTTCTGCTGAATTGCATCAGCCCGATTACGAAACCCGAATTTCTATCTTAAAAAACATCTTGTATCGCGATGGTGTTGAAATGCCGGACGAAATTATTGAATATGTAGCCCGCAACATTAAATCTAATGTTCGTGAACTGGAAGGAGCTATCATTTCATTGATTGCACAATCTTCTTTTAATAAAAAAGAAGTGACTATTGAGCTGGCCAAAAGCGTTGTAGAGAAATTTGTTAAAAATGTAAAACGCGAAATTTCGATTGATTACATTCAGAAAATTGTTTCAGATTATTTCCAGTTGGATATCGAAACTTTACAATCTAAAACCAGAAAACGTCACGTAGTCCAAGCCAGACAATTAGCAATGTTTTTTGCCAAGAAGTTTACTAAATCCTCTTTGGCTAACATTGGTTCGCAAATAGGTGATCGCGATCATGCAACAGTATTGCACGCCTGTAAAACTGTAGATAATTTAGTTGCTACTGACAAACAATTTAAAAAGTTTGTCGAGGACATCCACAAGAAATTAACGCTATAAAAAGCTTATGTCGGTCAAAATTTTAATGGTGTGTTTAGGAAATATCTGCCGGTCTCCTTTGGCCGAAGGAATCTTAGCTTCTAAACTGCCTAAAAATAAATTCACTATTGATTCAGCCGGAACAGGTTCCTGGCATGTAGGACACCAGCCAGATTCCCGTTCTATTGCTGTTGCAAAAAAATATCAGCTGGATATTTCCGGACAAAAAGGAAGACAATTTAAACCCGCTGACTTTGATACTTTTGATTACATCTATGTTATGGATAATTCCAATTACAGAGATGTAATTCATCTGGCTAAAAATGAAAGCCAGAAAGCAAAAGTCCAAATCATTCTCAACGAATTATATCCCGGGGAAAACGTAGATGTTCCCGACCCATATTACGGAATCGAAAACGGATTTGAAACAGTATACCAGATGCTGGACGAAGCCTGCGAAAATATTGCGGCAAAATTAAAAGCAAAACATACTTAAATCTTTTTCAATACTTTCAAAAAACAACATAATGAAACCAAACGCTCTTTTAGGAAAACTATATTTAATCCCAACCACCATGGGAGAATGTGACCCAATGGATGTGTTGCCACAAACTATAAAAAGAACGATTGATTTTATTGACTATTATATTGTTGAAAACGAAAAAACAGCCCGAAAATCCATCAAAGCAGTACATCCTGAAAAAAAACAATCCGATTTAGTACTTTTTGCTTTAAACAAACATACGGAAGCCAAAGAACATTTAGACTTCATCAAACCTTTATTGGAAGGAAAAAATGTAGGTTTAATGAGTGAAGCGGGCTGTCCCGGTGTTGCCGATCCCGGTGCTGTAATTGTAAAATTAGCTCATGACAGAGGCATTCAGGTGATTCCGTTAGTAGGACCTTCTTCTATATTATTGGCTATGATGGCTTCGGGAATGAACGGACAAAGTTTTACTTTTCACGGTTATTTGCCTATAGAAAAAGATGAAAAAAGAGCAAGTTTTAAAAGCTTAGAAAGAACCTCTTTCGAAAAAAATCAATCTCAAATTTTCATTGAAACCCCTTATCGCAACAATAAGTTACTGGAAGATTTAATTCAGACGTTGCATCCGGAAACCCATTTGTGTATCGCCGCCGATATTACTTTACCAACGGAATATATCAAAACCAAGAAAATTTCAGCCTGGAAAAAAGAAAGGATTGATTTACATAAACGTCCTACTATTTTTATTATTCATAAAATGTAGTTTTCTTGTTCATTTTATAAGTTTATAAAATTAAAACTATTAAGAACTTAAACTTCATTAAGTTTTCTTTCTTCGAAAGAGGAGCTTATGTGACTTTTATGGTAAAAAAAACTAAAAAGAAAACCTTCCTCCTGCTTCTTGCATCTTTATTCTTTTCTCTTTCTTCTCTTTTCTTTTTCCACAAATCAAGACCTTTCCTTACTTTTAGCCTTTCAAAAAGTAAAGTATGTCTAAACTTTCCAATATAAGCACCAGCATTTTCACTGTCATGTCAAAAATGGCTACTGAACACAATGCGATCAATTTATCACAAGGATTTCCAAATTTCCCTGTTGATGAAAAACTGACTGATATAGTAGCTCAACTAACCAAGCAGGATGTACATCAATACACTCCGATGGCAGGCTATCCTCCATTAATGAATAAAATTACAACACTGGTTGCCCATTCGTACCAAAGAACAATTCAGTCTGAAACCGAGATTTTGGTCACTACCGGAGCCACTCAGGGAATTTTCAGCAGTGTTCAGGCTTTAGTGGGCAATGGAGACGAAGTCATAATTTTAGATCCCAGTTACGACTCTTACGAACCTAATGTTTTATTATCAAATGGAACTCCTGTTCGGATTGCATTAAACGATGATTACACCCCCAATTGGGAAATCATCGAAGCGGCTTGTTCGGAGAAAACCAAAATGATTATCATCAATAATCCACACAATCCAACAGGAAAAATTCTAACCGAATCGGATTTTGAAGCCTTAGAAAAACTACTGGAAAAATTTCCAAATATCATTTTGCTATCTGACGAGGTGTACGAATACATCACTTTCGAACAAAAGCACATTTCTGTTCACACCAAACCATTGCTTCGCAACCGGACCGTTGTGATTTCTTCTTTTGGAAAAACCTTTCACATTACGGGGTGGAAAATTGGTTATGTAGTGGCTCCAGAACATTTAATGACAGAAATTAAAAAAGTACATCAATTTCTGGTTTTCAGTGTCAACAGTCTTTCGCAAGCAGCTATTAGCGAATATTTAGATATCGTTTTCGTTGACAACATTGGTGATTTCTACCAACAAAAAAGAGATTGTTTTAGACAGTTACTTGGCAAAAGCCGATTCAAATTATTGCCTTGTGAAGGGACTTATTTTCAGGTAGTTTCTTATGAAGCCATTTCGAATGAAAACGATGTGGATTTTTGCAAACGCCTCATCACTGAACATGGCGTTGCTGCCATTCCTATTTCTACTTTTTACGAAAACGAAAAAGACTTAAAACTTATCCGCTTTTGTTTTGCCAAAGACAATGCTACCTTAGAAGAAGCAGCGAGAAGACTTTGCGAAATTTAATCTAAAAAATCCTTTGTCAGTGTGAGCCTTTTGAAGACTTCATTTTGACAAACATAAAAAACATTTCGACAGGCTGAGTGTGACATAAATATTGGATACAAAATAAATTCCCAACTTCATTTCGAGTATTTTTTTGTTTCTTTTTTGATCAAGCAAAAAAGAAAAACCTATTTCGTATATTTACCATAAAACCTCAACAAAATGAACTTTAGCCAAAAAATGCTTCGCGACGATGCTCTTCAGGGAAAAGTAATTGTAGTTACCGGAGGCGGTAGTGGATTAGGAAAATCGATGACTAAATATTTCCTGGAACTGGGTGCCAAAGTTGCCATTACTTCCCGAGATTTAGACAAACTCAAAAATACAGCTGCCGAATTAGAATCTGACACAGGCGGCACTTGTTTGCCCTTGCAATGCGATGTGCGTCATTATGAAGATGTCGAAAACATGCTACAGGAAGTCCTCAACAACTTTGGGAAAGTCGATATTTTATTGAACAATGCAGCTGGAAACTTCATCTCTCCTACCGAACGATTGTCGGCTAATGCCTTTGACACTATTATAGATATTGTTTTAAAAGGAACAAAAAACTGCACCCTGGCTTTTGGAAAACATTGGATAGACAGCAAGCAAACATCAGCTACGGTTTTAAATATTGTAACCACTTATGCCTGGACCGGTTCGGCATATGTGGTGCCCAGCGCCACTGCTAAGGCTGGCGTTCTGGCCATGACCCGAAGTCTGGCGGTAGAATGGGCTAAATACGGTATTCGTACCAACGCCATCGCTCCGGGACCATTTCCTACCAAAGGTGCCTGGGACCGATTACTTCCCGGAGATCTTGCCGAAAAATTTGATATGGCTAAAAAAGTGCCGCTAAAACGTGTAGGCGATCATCAGGAACTGGCGAATTTAGCCGCTTATTTAGTTTCCGATTTTTCTGCCTATATCAATGGCGAAGTAGTGGTCATTGACGGTGGCGAATGGCTCAAAGGCGCAGGACAATTCAATCTATTAGAAGCCATTCCCGAAGAGCTTTGGGATCAGCTGGAAGCAATGATTAAGGCTAAGAAGAACAAATAATTTATAGCATTGTCATTGCTATTGATTTTTGACATTGCCATTGTTATTGACAATTATTTTAGGCTATACACATTGAAAAACTTAACTTCGTAATCTTATTTTTTAAAGATGGAAAAGGACATCAGATGGGAACAACGCTTTTCAAATTATATAAAAGCTGTTGAAAAATTAAGTCAGTCGGTAAAATACATTCAGGAAAACTTTACAACAGAAGCATCTTTGGAGGATGAAATTCTGGATGAAATGATAAAAGAAGGAATTATTCAGCGTTTTGAATACACACACGAATTGGCATGGAACGTAATGAAAGATTATGCTGAATACCAAGGAAATTCAAATATAGGTGGTTCAAGAGATGCTACTCGTGAAGCTTTTCAATTAAAATTAATTACCAATGGTCATTTATGGATGGATATGATAACAAGTCGTAATAAAACATCCCATACCTATAATGAAGAAACTGCCAATGAAATTTACAATAAGATTTTAAAGGAATATTATCCGGCTTTTATTGAATTTAAAAACACAATGGAAGAAAAAATAACCGGAAACCAACAAAATATTTTTTAATAAATGACAAATACAGGATTAGACAATTTAGATATCAAAAAAATACAATCCGTATTTAATCTGCACCCTGAAATAGAAAAAGCAATACTATTTGGCTCACGTGCCAAAGGGAATTACAAAGCTGCTTCAGATATTGATTTAACCTTAGTAGGTAATTCTTTAACACTGACCATCCAACAGGAAATTGAACATGAATTGGATGATTTGTTATTACCCTATAAATTTGATATTTCTATTTATCACACGATAAACAGTACTGAATTAGTAAATCATATCAATAGAGTGGGACAATTATTTTTTCAAAAAGAGAAAGCTGGAAATTAATTAACTCCCGCCCTTTTCTTCTTAAAACACGAATTGGAATGGGCTTCAGCCCATTTTTAAAATAAGATTCCTAATTGGCTTTAGCCAAAACTATTTTTTTTAAGCTAAAACCTTTACTAACAATCAATTACAACATCTAGCTAAAACCAGACGCTATTCAAACTATTCTCTTTATTTAAAAGAACTCTTTTATTATTTGTAAATATTTATTGATATATTTGAAAATTCTAATTCTGAATAGAATAGTGAGAATCTGGCTATTTTTGACTTTAAAGTTGCTATTTTATAACTAGTAAATACAAATTAACTGTATTTGAATGAAAACACCCGAAGAACTATTAAAACAATTTGATCAAATAACATATTCTCTTTCAAAAGAAGATATTTTTAGATTTGACAAAGACGATAATGGACCAATACACAATGTGATTACACGAATTCACAGACATTGTTATGGTGTTAGATTGTTTGATGAAGAAGTTGGAATTATACTTGAAATGTTTTATGTAAATAATGACAAAGAATTAACTGGCAATTTAATTCAATTACATCTAAATGATGAAAATTACTTTCAGTTTCTAATTCGATTTACTACAATGTTAGCCGATAAATACGATGATGTCAATGCTTTAATTGCCTTCAATACATTTCAAATTAAACTTAGAGGTTTTTTAGAAAAACTTGGTTTCTTTACTACGACATCTATAGAATTGAAACCATACGAAAACAAAAATACGTTAATATTTGGATCTTCAGAACGAGGAATCAAAAACGTAATTCTAATTGCTCAAAAAGATTTTTATCGAGACTTTTTTAACGATATATACTCATTAGAAATTATTCCTGATTGTGAATATGTTTATTTAATGGTAAATAGTGATACTGGATATATAAAAATTGGAACAAGCAAAAATCCAAAATACCGCGAAAAAACGCTACATTCTCAAGAACCAAAAATTCACATGATCGCTTTATGGAAGTGCGATAAAAAAATAGAAAAAAAATTACACGAAAAATACAAAGAAAAGCGAGTTCGAGGTGAATGGTTTGATTTAAAACTTTACGACTTAAAAGATATTGAAGAATTCATGAAAATATACAATTACAGTTAGCCAAACATACTGCTGATCGAATCCTTTCCTCATGACACAAAAATAAATTAGCTAAAAACTCCCTGTTGAAAACCCACCAACATTTCACCTTCAAACCCCAAACAACTCCCAATTAAATTCCTATTTTTGTTTTACGATAAAAGAAAAAATAGACCATGCTCATTATAGGAATTGCAGGCGGAACCGGAAGCGGAAAAACAACGGTAGTACGCCAAATCATGAATCAGTTACCGGATGCCGAAGTGGGCGTTATTTCTCAGGATTCCTATTATAAAAAAAATGATCATCTGAGTTATGATGAACGTGTACTGATTAACTTTGATCACCCCAGAGCCATTGATTTTGATTTATTGGTCAGTCATTTAAACGAACTCAAAGCAGGCAAAACCATTCAACAACCTGTCTATTCTTTTGTAACCCACAACCGCACCGAAGACAGCATCAGCACACATCCCAGAAAAGTAATGATTGTAGAAGGCATCTTAATTCTGGCTAATCCGGAATTAAGGGATTTATTTGACATTAAAATCTTTGTACATGCCGACGCTGATGAAAGACTCATCCGCAGACTCAAAAGAGACATTGCCGAACGTGGTCGGGATATGGAAGAAGTTTTAAACCGCTATCAAAAAACTTTAAAACCAATGCACGAACAATTTATTGAACCTACAAAAGCTTTTGCGGATATTATTATCCCAAACAACAACTACAATACTGTTGCCATCGACATGCTAAGAACCGTAATTAATCAAAAAATCATATAATTTTATTGTAACTTTAGTGTTCTGAAAAGGCAAAAAATAGTATTTATATTTAACAAATAAAAAACGATAGCAAACAGAATTTGTCAGACTAAGCTCAAAGTCTTACAAACAAAACGAATAGAACAACTGCTCAACCCGACATATACAACGAATGAAAAATCCATATAAAGAGAAAAGCTGGTTTAAATTTTTAAGTAACAAATACATGTGGTCTCTAAGTTTTTTTGCCGTTTGGATGCTGTTTCTCGACAATTATTCTTATTTTGATCATCGCGTTTTAGACAATCAAATTCAAGAATTAGAAGACAATAAAACCTATTACCAGGAAGAAATTAAAAAAGATGAAGCACAAATAAAACAGCTCAAAAATCCGGAACAAATAGAAAAATACGCTCGCGAAAAATACTATATGAAAAAAGATAGTGAAGATATATACATTATTGAATTTGAAGGTGACACTATTGAAAAAAAATAAACACTTCCGTTTATAACAACTAAAAAACATAGCCTTAGTCCCTCTCAACAGAGAAATTAAAATCAAAACTAAAATGAATACTCCATTATTCGAAGATTTCGCCCCAGTTACATCCAAACAATGGAAACAAAAAATCCAGTTTGAATTGGATGGCGCCGATTATAACGAGACTTTAGTGTGGAATTCACCGGAAGACATTAAGGTAAAGCCTTTTTATCATCGTGATGATTTTAATAAAACGGCTACAACTGATAGTCACACAGGAAATTTTAAAATTTGTCAAAACATCTTTGTTTTTGATGTTGAAAAATCTGTGGACAGAGCCTTGGATTTACTTCAAAGAGGAGCCGAAAGTTTACGATTTACCATCGATAATGAATCTTTGGATATCAATAAACTTCTCGAAAAACTTCCGTTAGACAAAACCCCTGTTTATTTTGATCTGAAGTTTCTATCCGTTGATTTTATTAGTAAAATAAACGACATTATCGAACATAAAAAAGCGACTGTTTTTTACAATTTGGATCCTATTGGTCACCTGGCCAAAGAAGGGAATTGGTTTACGACCAAAGAAAAAAACAATTTCGAAACCCTGCAAATTATTTCTAAAAACACTCGTGAAAGCTCATTAATTAGCATTAATCTGGGCTTATATCAAAATGCCGGTGCCAATATGGTACAGCAAATTGCTTATAGTCTGGCTCATGCCAATGAATACCTCAACCGTATTCCTACCATCCATCAGCCTATTGTTTTTGAAATTGCTGTGGGAAGTAATTACTTTTTTGAAATTGCCAAATTGCGGGCTTTGCGATTGTTATTTCAATTAATAGCTAAAGAATATTACCACGACAACGATTGTCATTTTTTAGTAACACCAACTAAACGCAACAAAACCCTGTATGATTTTAATACCAATATGCTGCGTACCACTACCGAATGCATGTCGGCTATAATTGGAGGAGCTGATACTATTGCCAACTTACCTTATGATGCCATTTATCATAAAAACAATGAATTTGGAGACAGGATTGCCCGCAATCAACTGCTGCTGTTGAAAAACGAAAGCTACTTTGACAAAGTAAAAAATCCTGCCGACGGAAGTTACTACATCGAAACGCTGACGCAGCAATTGGCAGACAAAGCCTTAACTCTATTTAAAGAAATTGAAGCCAATGGCGGATTTTTAAAGCAGTTAAACGACGGAATTATCAAAAGAAAAATTCAGGAAAGTGCTGATAAAGAACAACGCCTTTTTGATACAAACAAAGAAATTCTGGTTGGAACGAACAAATATCAGAATCCCAAAGACAAAATGAAAGAGCAAATTGAACTCTATCCATTTGTAAAAACAAAACCAAGAAAAACACTGATTACCCCAATCATTGAAAAACGACTGGCAGAGAAATTAGAACAGGAACGACTGGCTTCGGAATAATTTAATCACCGATACCCTAAAATCGTAAAAAGCATCCAAATGATTCGAAAAGACCTTAAACATATTCAACTTCATCCTGAAAAATCCAAAATTAATACTGGTTTTGCAGATAAAAATTCGGCTATCCCAGATTTTGTTACAGCTGAAGGAATCGAGCTGAAAGCTGCCTATTCAGAAAAGGATACTGAAGATTTAGAACATTTGGACTTTGCGGCCGGATTCCCTCCGTTTCTTCGTGGTCCTTACACCACCATGTACGTTCAAAAACCATGGACGATTCGTCAATATTCCGGTTTTTCTACTGCAGAAGAAAGCAATGCTTTTTACAGAAGGAATATCAAAGCAGGACAAGAAGGACTTTCTATCGCTTTTGATCTAGCTACACATCGCGGCTATGATTCTGATCACGAACGTGTAACAGGCGACGTTGGAAAAGCAGGAGTTGCTATTGATACTGTTGAAGATTTTAAAATATTATTTGACCAGATTCCTTTGGATACAATGTCTGTTTCCATGACTATGAATGGAGCGGTTTTACCTATTATGGCATTTTATATTGTAGCCGCCGAGGAACAAGGAGTCAAACCCGAGCAGCTTTCAGGTACTATTCAAAATGATATTCTTAAGGAGTTTATGGTACGTAATACCTACATTTATCCGCCGGAAGCTTCGATGAAAATTATTGCAGCTATTTTTGAATATACCAGCAAAAAAATGCCCAAATTCCATTCGGTTTCCATTTCCGGTTATCACATGCAGGAAGCGGGCGCCACCGCCGATATTGAACTGGCTTATACACTGGCCAATGGATTAGAATATGTAAGAACCGGTCTTTCAGCCGGACTTAAAATAGACGACTTTGCTCCCCGATTGTCTTTCTTTTGGGGAATTGGAATGAATCATTTTATGGAAATTGCCAAAATGAGGGCGGCAAGAATGATCTGGACGAAATTAATTAAAGATTTTAATCCCAAAAACAGTAAATCCCTCACTTTACGAACCCATTGTCAAACCAGTGGCTGGAGTTTGACCGCTCAGGATCCTTTTAATAATGTTGCCCGCACTTGTATTGAAGCTACAGCAGCTGTTTTTGGCGGAACACAATCGCTCCACACCAATGCTTTAGACGAAGCAATGGGATTGCCTACTGATTTTTCTGCCCGAATTGCCAGAAACACACAATTATATTTATTAGAAGAAACTAAAATCAATAAAACAGTTGACCCTTGGGCAGGCAGTTATTATGTTGAAAGTCTGACACATGAACTTGTTCAAAAAGCCTGGAAACTAATTGAGGAAATTGAAGCATTAGGAGGTATGACTAAAGCCTTGGAAACCGGGATTCCTAAATTAAGAATTGAAGAAGCAGCAGCCCGAAAACAAGCCCGTATCGACAGTGATCAGGATATAATTATAGGTGTGA
Source organism: Flavobacterium plantiphilum (assembly GCF_046000495.1). Classification (NCBI taxonomy): domain Bacteria; kingdom Pseudomonadati; phylum Bacteroidota; class Flavobacteriia; order Flavobacteriales; family Flavobacteriaceae; genus Flavobacterium; species Flavobacterium plantiphilum. Next base: position 32,678 of record NZ_JBELQA010000004.1, on the reverse strand, counting down.
ATAAATTTCAAGCTAAAAAAGAAGTATCTTTAAATATTCTGGACATTGATATTGAAAAAGTCAGAAACCAACAACTGGACAGGCTCAATCAGGTTAAATCAAAACGAAATATTTTAAAAGTAAAAGAAGCTTTAGAAAGAATCACCCAAGCTGCCCAAACCGGAACCGGAAATTTACTGGAATTAGCTATTGAAGCTGTCAGAGAAAGAGCTACATTAGGTGAAATTAGTGCCGCTTTAGAAAATGTTTTTGGAAGATATAAAGCGCAAATTAAATCTTTGAACGGTGTGTATAGTAAAGAAATCAAAGACAATAAAAGTTTTAAAAAAGCAAAATATTTAGCCGATGTTTTCGCTAAGCAAGAAGGTCGCAGACCAAGAATTCTGATTGCTAAAATGGGACAGGACGGACACGACAGAGGAGCCAAAGTTGTAGCTACCGCATTTGCCGATATCGGTTTTGATGTAGATATTGGTCCTCTTTTTCAAACAGCTGCAGAAACAGCCAAACAAGCCATGGAAAATGACGTCCATATTTTAGGTATTTCTTCTCTTGCGGCGGGACACAAAACATTGGTTCCTCAGGTCATAGAAGAACTTAAGAAATATGGCCGTGAAGACATTATGGTTGTAGTAGGCGGAGTCATTCCAACTCAGGATCATCAATATCTTTTTGATGCCGGTATCGCCGCTGTTTTTGGCCCGGGAACTAATATTAGCAAAATTGCAGTAAAAATCCTGAGTTTATTTATTAATGAAGAATTATAAAAAGACACCCATTTGCAATTAAACAAATGGGTGTTTATTTTTTAACGAGAAACTACTGCATTTATATTAGGCACAATAAATGAAGTATCATAACCTCCAAAAGCTTTTAAGTAACTCCTTATCGAAGTTCCGTAAGCATCTTTAATGTATTTTTTTCCATTATTTTTAAAATACCTTTTTACAGAACCTGCTCCGCCAAGATGAGCCGCTGCTAAAATACCAGATTCAGTTATTAAAATTCCGTTTACAACTTTTCCGTCATATTTCTCAATAACATCTTTTAAAATAAATTTGTTTTTTGATAACAAAGCAACAAAGGCCTTTTCCTGTAATTTCGGGCTTTTTAAGAATTTATCAGTATCATGAATTCCAATAGACCTTAAAGTTTCATTTCCAAATTGATATTTTCCTAAATATCCTAATGAATTTACTTTTTTATACTTGTTTTCAGATTCTCTAAAGCCCAGAGCTTCTTTAAAACCAATGAATAAATTTCCGGTGAAAGGAATATTCAGACTCGTATAATCTTCTTGCTTGACAGATGGAAATAAGTAGGGAGTTCCATTATCATTTTTTCTCAAAAACCACTCTTTAGTATCTAATTTTAGTGGTTTAAAACTGTAACTTAAAAAAGCTATAATTACAGTTAAACTGGTGTAAAAATACCATTTTTTTATCATAAATTGTTTTTCTTCTCAATCTGTCACCTCGAGAAATTTCTGCATGCAAAGATACAACTTTTTTCATAAATCTGAAAATCAAGCTGTTAATGCTTTCTAAAAATACAAAACATGAGCTCTAAATCCCTCGTTAACTGTATATTCCAAGGTGGGTGCAGGAATTTTTAAAACAGAAAAAACAGAGAAAAAAGTCTTCCAAAAATGAGATTTTGTTTCAATTTTCGTCAGGTCAATGTCGAAACTCAGATAAAATTGTCGTGATTTTGAAAAATTTTGCTCCGGAAAAAACGATGAATTTTCTGCTGTTCCACTAAGCATACCATCGGCACCGTACCCAACAGCTAAATTTAAGATTTTTGGAATTTTAGAGTCTTTAAAAAATGATTTCAGATTGGCCGATAACCAATAAGTTTGTCCATTGTAATCTTTCAGTATTTGTTCAGAGAAACTGCTTCCTAAAACCTTAGGTCTGTATTTTGCAAACCGGGTAGTATGAAATGAAAATTTAGGCGTGATGCGTTGTTCTTTCCACAGTAATTGTTGCGAAACGTACAAAGCTGTTCCGCTCGCATTAGCAATAATATCACCTGATGAAGCTCCCCATTCTGATGAAAAGCCATCTAAAACTTCTACAGCCGTTAAGAAAGCAAATCCTAAACCTGCACCGTACACTAACTGCTGTTTACGGCTCACTCCGCTCCATTGCAGCATTTCACTTCCCAAACGTCCTAAATGATACGAAGAGTATAAATGTCCTATTTTATCCATTTGCAACCATTCCTTATTATCATTTGTAAAATGAAATTTAGATTGGGGATAATCAGCATACCATAATTGATGTAAACCAATCAATGCACTAACTGAAACCACAGATTCAGCTATAAAAACCGCATTTTTTCTTTTGAAATTTAATGTATCAGATGGTTTTAAGAAAGAGTTTATTCCACTCTGAGCAATACAATTAGAAATTGTAAATACAAAAATTAAGAATAAAGATTTTTTTAACTTCAAAACTATCTTTTAACTCCCTGTGCATTAATCCAGTTGGAATATTTTTTAGCATTTACAGTATGCTCCTGTAAAGTAGCCGCAAACTCATGATAACCAAAACGATCTACAGAGGCACAGAAATAAATAAAGTCATGTTTTTCCGGATTTAAAACAGCTTCTAATGCCGTAATATCGGGCATGGCAATAGGTCCGGGCGGAAGACCAATTACTTTATAAGTATTATATGGTGAGTTCAAAAACAAATCGTTATAAAACACCCTTTTAATTACCTGATCAAAATCGTTGTCCTTTTTCTTTTTAGCAAAAATGACTGTTGGGTCAGCCTGAAGCGGCATTCCTAATCGTAATCTGTTTAAATACACACCGGCAATTCTGGGTCTTTCGTCTTTTTTAACTGATTCTTTATGTACGATTGAGGCTAATATTGTAGCTTCTGTGGGAGTAAAACCTTGTTTTTCCGCTTGCGCGATTCGTTCGGAAGTCCAAAAATTACGGTATTCTTTTATCATTTTATCCCGGAACTTAACAGCCGATGTATTCCAGTACACTTCATAAGTATTAGGGATAAACATAGCCAAAATGTTTTCCTCGGTAAATCCATTTTCTTTTAAAAAAACCGAATCTTTAAAAGCTTTAAGTAATGAAACACTGTCCGCTTCTATTTGAGAACCTACACGACCGGCCAGATTTTCCACACGTTCCTGATTATTAAAAGCTAATTTTACCGGAACATTGTATCGCATGGCTTTTACTAACTCATAACTGTTCATTCCATTTGTCAGCAAAAAGCGTCCTGATTTTACATTCTCAGGATAATTCATCTTACTGGCGACCATTTCAAAACGATTTAAATTTGTGACATATAGAGCCATGGAATCTAATACCTGTTCATAAGTCGCATCGGTTGGAATATGAACATATATTTCCTGCTTATCAAAGCTTGTGTTTTTTGAAAATATCTGAGTAATAAGTACAAAACCGTAAATAATCAATCCTGAAATAACAGCTATAGAAACGATTGAAATAATTTTTTTTGGAGTCAAAACTATGAAATTAAAATTGTTGATTAATCAATTGATAGATGGCTTCGTCTTGATACACTCCATTAGTAAGGTTCCAATCCTTTTTAACACCTATACATTCAAAGCCAAATTTAGTAAAAAGAGCTTTACTTGCTTCGTTTTCTATACTAATATTTGCATACAATTGATGCAAATTTAGATGCTTAAAGGAATAAGTAATCAATAGACTCAAAGCTTCTGAACCTATTTTTAAATTTCTGTTAGCAACATCCTGAATCAGAATTCCCACTCCGGCTCTGTTATTTTTTGGATCAAAGTCGAACAAATCAATTAAACCCAGCGCCGGAAAATCTTCATCCTGACAAATAGCTAATCGTAATTGTTTAGCCTCATAAATATCCTGATGAGCATTTTCAAGATATTGCCTTATCAAAAACCTGCTGTAAGGAGTTTGTGTATTACTTACTTCCCAAATGCTCTGATCATTTTCCATAATATAAATAAATTCTAAGTCATTAGGTTCAAGCGCCCTTAAGTAAATAGAATCACCTTTTAATGTTACCATTGGGAAGTAAGTATTTTTTATTAAGTTATATTTCGATTATTCCTTCAAAAACAAATTTGGCAGGACCATTCAGGAAGACATTCACATATTTATTTCCTTCTTTTTGAAAAGAAACCGATAATTTTCCCCCTTCAACATTCACATTGATAGCAGTCAAATCTGTTTGCCCGATGGCATTCATTGCTATGGCAGCGGCAGTTGCACCGGTTCCGCAGGCTAATGTTTCATCTTCTACTCCACGTTCGTAAGTGCGCAATGCAAAGGTGGTATCGTCTATTTTTTTAACAAAATTGATATTGCTTCCTGCTTTACCATACAATTCGCCATAGCGAATAGCAGCACCGTTTTCTTTTACATTATAATTTTCTAAATCATCCACTAATTGTATATGATGCGGTGAACCTGTATTTAGAAAAGTATAGTCAGCATTCGTTTTTATACCATCAACATCGATCATTTGCAAAGAAACAATTCCTTCCTGACTAACGGAAGCATGATGCAATCCATCCACTGCATTAAAAGAGGTAGTATCTCCTATAATATTTAATTGTTTTGCGAAGGCAACCAGGCATCTTCCGCCGTTTCCGCACATCGTGCTCTGATTTCCATCAGAATTGTAATACACCATCCTAAAATCTGTTTCATCATCATTTTCGAGTAAAATAAGTCCATCAGCTCCAATTCCGAATCGTCTGTCGCAAAGACGCTCAATAAGTTTTGTATCTTCTTTTGGAAAAAAATCGGAACGATTATCAATCATTACAAAATCGTTTCCGGTACCCTGATATTTATAAAATTGTATACGCATTATTTCTAATTTTGTTTTACAAAAGTACGAACTATTAATGAAATGTTAATCATTGTTAAACAGCGTTAAAGTGTTTTTTAACATTCGATTTTACTCTTAATTTTACTCTACAAATAACACAAAACGATCGCTATTATGAAACGATTTTCAAATCTATTTTTAGTGTCTTTATTGAGCGGAGCTATCACATTAGGCGCTTATAAATTTTTGTTTGACAACGATGGTTATTTTTCGAAAGACCGGAGCTCTTTAACCACTCTGGCTTCTGAAAATTATACCAAAAGAGTTGGTTTATCATCTGATGTTCTTGATTTTACAGAAGCTGCAGATAAGACAATTCATAGTGTTGTTCACGTTAAAAATGTTTCTTATCACAAAGTAAGCAATCCTATGCTGGAGTTTTTCTACGGTTATAAAGGAGGTCAATCTCAGGAACAGGTAGGAACAGGTTCCGGAGTTATCATTTCTGAAGACGGATATATTGTGACTAATAATCACGTAATCAGAGACGCTTCGGAAATTGAAATTACTTTAAACAATAAAAAATCGTATACCGCAAAACTGATAGGAACCGATTCTAAAATGGATATTGCTTTACTGAAAATTGATGCCGATGAGAAATTACCTTATACTACTTTTGGTAATTCTGATGATGTTAAAGTTGGCGAATGGGTTCTTGCAGTAGGAAATCCGTACAACCTGACTTCTACAGTAACAGCAGGAATTGTTTCGGCGAAGGCCAGAAATTTAGGAACTGACGGAATTCAGTCCTTCATACAAACCGATGCTGCAGTAAACCCAGGAAACAGTGGTGGTGCATTAGTAAATACCCGTGGTGATTTAATTGGAATCAACACCATGATTACTTCGATGACGGGATCTTATGTAGGTTACTCTTTTGCAGTTCCTTCTAACATTACCCGAAAAATAATTGAAGACATTATGGAGTACGGCAATGTACAGCGCGGCATTTTAGGTGTTGAAGGAGGCGAACTAAATGCAATGGCTTCAAAAGAACTAGGCGTAAAAGAAACACAGGGTTTTTATATTAAGAATGTTAGAAAAAATACCGGTGCAGCTAAATCAGGATTGCAGGCAGGAGATATTATTGTAAAAATTGACAATCAAAATATTTCCACTTTTGCAGACCTTTCCGGTTACATCAACACTAAAAGACCTAACGATAAAGTTGCTGTGACCATCATCAGGAATGGAGAAAACAAAACAATTCCTGTGACTTTAAGCAAAAACGAACTTTTCAGCGTTGAGTTTAAAGGGATGGAATTAGAAAATATCTCAGCCACTGACAAAAAGAAATTCAAAGTTGATTATGGTGTAAAAATTAAGTCTATCAATAACGACAACTTAAGAGAATATACAGATGAATTAGTCGGAAATATTATATTGAGCATTGATAATATAAAAGCCACAGATGTTGAAGGTGTCTCTAAATTCTTAAATAGTAAAGATGAAAGACAAAGCGTCCGAATTGAAATGGTAAATAAAAACGGAGAAATTATTCGCATCATCATTTAATATATCATTTCTCATTTTCTAAACAAAAAAGCCAGTAAATTTATTCTTACTGGCTTTTTTAATTCTAAAAAAAATAAGTTTAAAAACTTCTCTCTTTAAAGTTATACTTAATCGTAGCATAAAGACCTTTCATTTATTAAAAGCGGCTCATTAAACGCAAAACTGTCCTAAAAAATCTAAGTCTTTCTCTGAGGGTACATACTTTAAAAAGTTTTTCAAAATAACACCACAAAAAAAGGCTATCCTTATTTTCCCGGAAAGCCTCTATAATTGTGATATTAATAACCTCAGTAATTACAACACCCTATTGATCTGAGTAACTCTTTTGCTGTAATATTTTTCTTTTATTGATGAAATTATAACTCCTCCACCTACAGATGCATGAATAAATTTTATATCCCCATTGTCTACTTCAACTACCATTCCTACATGATTGATCTGGCTGCGTCCATTGGTTTTAAAAAAGATCAAATCTCCCTTTTGAGCTTCCTCACTATTCACTTTTACACCATATTGCGACTGTTCAAAAGAAGTTCTCGGTAGTTGAATATCAAATGCGCCAAAAGTAGTACACATTAAACCCGAGCAATCAAAACCATCTTTCGTTGTTCCGCCTGTTCTGTAACGAACACCTATATTTTCTGAGGCAGTAGCGATTAATTTCTCAATAAAATCTGCATCGTGAAGGGGTTCCACTACATAAACAGATTCATTTTTACTGATTCCCTCATCAGTGAAATCAAACTTTTTAGGTGTTTTTACATTGGATTTCAGTGTACGTATTTTTAATTTCTCTCCTATTAAAAGCTTAGCTGTAATTTTAGGATTCTGAATTTCTAACTCCTTTACTGTAATTCCGTATTCTTTAGCAATTCCGTATTTTGTTTCTTTAGCTACAACCTCATGACTAACTTCAACTTCAGCATCATCCAAAGTTTTTTGTACATCCTCTACAGTTGGACGCACTTCATTTTTTAAAGCAGTTTCTTCTTTTTTTATTTTATTGTTGGTGGTAGGAATTACTATTTTCTGACCAGTTCTTAGTGCCTGTGTTTCTAAAATCGGATTAGCCTTTTGAATATCAGACACTGATACACCATATTCCTTAGCTATACCATACAGCGTTTCTTTAGCCAAAACTTCTTTTATTACATTCATTGTTAAATGAAGGTTAATACCGTTTTCAGTATCCTGCTTTACTTCAGGAGCAGAAATCTCTTTCTGGGCAGTAGTAACCTCATCTTTTAATTCCTGACCAGGTATAATAATCGAACTTCCAACACGAAGCCCTTTTTTCTTTAATAACGGATTTGAACTGTATAAATCAGTCACTTTAACGCCATATTGCTTAGCAATTCCGTATAAAGTTTCTTTAGCTAAAACAAGATGTTGCTTTTGAGTACTAATCCCTTCTGAATCATCCTTAATATTAGCTGTTAGTTTTCCATTTTTATCGCTAACAAATGGTATTAATAAAACCTGTTCAAATTTAATTCCATCCTTAGCATTCGGATTAACAGCATAAATCTGAGAAGCATCTAAATGGTATTGTTGTGCAATTTTAAAAACAGTTTCTCCTTTAGCCACTATATGCTGAATGTATTTCTCCTGAGAAAAAACATTCCAAGTACCAAATAAAAGAAACATTAAAATCCAAAAATTACACCTCATAAAATCGTTTAAATAATTTCTTAATCTATTGTATTGTTTAAAACTAATAAACAGACAAAGAACTTCATAGCTAACTATAATTTTTTTACGAAAGCGAATTTAATGTTTTAATGACAAGAATCCCAACTTTTAACACCACTTTAAATTATTTTTTGCACTAAAACCAAAAAAAAGCACCTTGTTCACACAAAGCGCTTTTAAATATAAATTACAAATCATTTTATTCATTTGCTTCTGCAGCAATTAAATTCAACGCTGAACCAGCTACAAACCAGCCTATCTGACTCGCATTGTAAGTGTGGTTAGCCAGAATAACATCTTTAGAACCGTCAGCATGAACAAATTCTACTGATAATGGTTTTCCTGGTGCAAAATCAACTAAATCAATAAAGTTAATTGTATCATCTTCCTGAATTTTATCATAATCATTTTCATCTGCAAATGTCAACCCTAAAAGACCTTGTTTTTTGAGATTAGTTTCATGAATACGGGCAAATGATTTTACTAAAACCGCTTTTACTCCTAAGAAACGCGGTTCCATAGCAGCATGTTCACGTGAAGAACCTTCGCCGTAATTATGATCTCCAATCACAACCGAAGGAATTCCTGCGGCTTTATAGGCACGTGCCACAGCAGGAACAGCATCATACATTCCTGTTATTTGATTTTTAACTGCATTGGTCTTTTGATTAAATGCATTTACGGCACCAATTAACATATTATTAGAAATATTATCTAAATGCCCACGGAAACGCAACCAGGGTCCAGCCATAGAAATATGATCTGTAGTACATTTTCCAAAAGCTTTAATTAGCAATTTTGCTCCTGAAATATTTTTACCATCCCATGGCTCAAATGGAGCTAATAATTGCAATCTGTCCGAATCAGGATTAACTGCTATCTGAACAGCTGAACCATCTTCGGCCGGAGCCTGAAAACCTGCATCTTCTACATCAAATCCTTTTGAAGGTAATTCTTCCCCAAAAGGTGCGGTCAATTTAACTTCCTGACCATTATCATTTAATAAAGTATCAGTTATGGGATTAAAATCCAGTCTTCCCGAGATTGCTAATGCAGCAACCATCTCCGGCGAAGTTACAAATGCATGTGTATTTGGGTTACCATCTGCTCTTTTTGAGAAATTACGGTTAAACGAATGCACAATAGTGTTTTTTTCTCCTTTATCAGCACCTTCTCTGTCCCATTGCCCAATACATGGTCCGCAAGCATTAGTAAACACCTTAGTGCCTAATTTTTCAAAAGTAGCAATTATACCGTCTCTTTCAATAGTATAACGAATTTGCTCAGAACCCGGATTAATTCCAAACTCAGCTTTTGGAGTAATTCCAAGCTCAACAGCCTGACTTACAATAGATGCAGCTCTGGTCATGTCTTCATAAGAAGAATTAGTACAGGAACCTATTAATCCCCACTCTACTTTTAGTGGCCATCCATTAGCTTCAGCTTCCGCTTTCATTTTAGAAACCGGAGTACCTCTGTCCGGAGTAAAAGGACCATTGATATGAGGCTCTAATTCTGAAAGATTAATTTCAATAACCTGATCAAAATACTTTTCCGGATTAGCATAAACTTCAGCATCTCCCGTCAAATAATCCGCCACTTCATCAGCAGCATCAACAACATCCTGACGGCCTGTAGCAGCTAAATATCTTCTCATGGAATCATCATATCCAAAAGTTGAAGTTGTAGCACCAATTTCAGCCCCCATATTACAAATCGTACCTTTACCGGTACAAGACATATTAGTAGCACCTTCACCAAAATATTCAACAATAGCTCCCGTTCCTCCTTTTACCGTAAGAATATCAGCTACTTTTAAAATAACATCTTTTGGTGCCGTCCATCCGGATAATTTTCCTGTTAGTTTTACACCTATTAATTTTGGAAATTTCAATTCCCATGACATTCCCGACATTACATCCACTGCATCTGCTCCTCCAACACCAATTGCCAGCATACCCAATCCACCTGCATTAACTGTATGAGAATCGGTTCCAATCATCATTCCACCGGGGAAAGCATAATTTTCCAATACAATCTGATGAATAATTCCAGATCCAGGTTTCCAGAAACCAATACCATATTTATTTGAAACTGATGATAAAAAATCAAAAACTTCTTTAGATTGTGAATTGGCTACAGCCAAATCATATTTAGCACCATTTTTTGCTAAGATTAAGTGATCACAATGCACTGTGGTGGGCACAGCAACTGTTTTCTTTCCGGCGTGCATAAATTGCAATAAAGCCATTTGAGCCGTTGCATCCTGACATGCTACACGGTCAGGAGCAAAATCAACATAATCAACCCCTCTTACATAGGCTTCCTTAGCCATACCTTCCCAAAGGTGGCTATACAAAATCTTCTCTGTTAAAGTAAGTGGTCGATCAACTATTTTTCGTGCTGCATCAACACGAGTACTCATGTTGGCATACACTTTTTTTATCATTTCAATATCAAATGCCATAAGATTTATTAATTGTTTTTTTATTATTATTTTTTGACATCACAATATACGAAAAATAGAGTAGCTATAAAAGAAAAGCCTGAGTTTATTACTCAGGCTTTGGATTATGATGAACTACTATTAGTATAAAAATAATTATTTCACTAACTGTTTATGAGAAGGCGCAAATTTAGTCAGGTTGATACCCTTAACTGCTGTTTTATATTCATCTATAGTAGGTGTTCTACCTAAAATAGTAGAAAGAACTACAACAGGAGTTGAAGAAAGTAATGATTCTCCTTTTTTACCCTCAGCATCTTCAACAACTCTTCCCTGGAAAAGGCGAGTAGAAGTTGCCATAACCGTATCTCCTTTTGCTGCTTTTTCCTGATTTCCCATACAAAGATTACAACCCGGACGCTCTAAATACAACATTTTCTCATAAGTTGTACGTGCCGCTATTTTTGGTGCGTTATCATCAAATTCGAAACCTGAATATTTTTGTAAAACCTCCCAGTCTCCTTCAGACTTCAGTTCGTCTACAATATTATAAGTAGGAGGAGCAACTACAAGTGGCGCTTTAAATTCCACTTTACCCTGCTGCTCTTCTATGTTTTTAAGCATCTGAGCAAGGATTTTCATATCTCCTTTATGAACCATACAAGAACCTATAAATCCAAGATCTACTTTTTTATCACCTCCGTAAAAAGACAAAGGTCTAATTGTGTCGTGCGTATATCTTTTAGAAACATCAATATTATTCACATCAGGATCAGCAATCATAGGTTCAGCAATAATATCAAGATCAACCACTACTTCAGCGTAATACTTAGCATTTGCATCCGGAGCCAATGCAGGTTTTTCACCTGATTTTATTTCAGCAATTCTTCTGTCAGCAATAGCAATCAATCCTTTAAGAACCTGATTTTTATTATCCATTCCTTTATCAATCATGATCTGGATTCTGCTTTTAGCTATTTCTAAAGACTCAATCAAAGTTTCATCTTCAGAGATACAGATAGAAGCTTTCGCTTTCATCTCTGCAGTCCAATCCGTAAAAGTAAAGGCCTGATCTGCTGTAAGCGTACCAATATGCACTTCAATAACTCTACCCTGAAACACATTTTCACCTTTAAACTGCTGTAACATCTGAGCCTGAGTAGCATGAACAACATCACGGAAATCCATGTAAGGCGCCATATCACCTTTAAACGTAACCTTAACAGACTGAGGGATCGGCATCGTTGCTTCACCAGTAGCCAATGCTAAAGCAACAGTTCCTGAGTCAGCACCAAAAGCAACACCTTTGGACATTCTTGTATGAGAATCACCACCAATGATGATAGCCCAGTCATCTACCGTAATATCATTAAGCACTTTATGAATTACATCGGTCATTGCATGGTATACTCCTTTAGGGTCACGAGCTGTAATCAAACCAAAATCATTCATGAACTTCATCAATCTTGGAATGTTTGCTTTAGACTTGTTATCCCAAACAGAAGCAGTATGACAACCAGATTGGTAAGCACCATCAACAATTGGCGAAATTACCGTAGCTGCCATAGACTCTAATTCCTGAGAAGTCATCAAACCAGTAGTATCCTGAGACCCTACAATGTTTACTTCTACACGTACATCAGAACCTGCATGTAATACTTTGCCTGGTGTAGTTCCAACAGCATTTTTATTAAATATCTTCTCTACTGCGGTAAGTCCCTGACCTTCATGAGAAATTTCTTTTGAAGGAGCATAAACAGCCGGAACAGGAATATTTAATGTTTTTGCAGCGAATGTTTGTAATTTTTTACCAAAAACGATAGCATAAGAACCACCAGCTTTAATAAATTCTACTTTTTGTGGAGTTAATGAAGATGATATATCAATCAGCTCTTTATCCCCATTATATAATTTTTTTGTTTTTGTATTAATAGTAAGAACCGTTCCTGTAGCTACAGAATACACTTCTTCCAGCACAGGCTCTCCTGATGCATCAACTATAACATTCCCCTGTGCATCTAGTTTTTTAACCCAGTTTTTAAGGTCGATACCAATTCCTCCTGTAACTCCTACAGTAGTAAGGAAAATTGGAGAAATACCATTAGTTCCTGCAATAATTGGTGCAATATTAATAAACGGTACATAAGGACTTGCTTGTCTTCCGGTCCATAATGCCACATTATTTACACCTGACATTCTGGATGATCCTACTCCCATAGTACCTCTTTCGGCAATTAGCATCACGCTTTTATCAGGATGCGCTTCTCTCAGGGATTTAATATCAGCCTGAGCTTCTGGTGAAATCAAACATTTACCATGAAGTTCACGATCTGATCTTGAGTGTGCCTGATTCCCCGGAGAAAGTAAATCAGTCGAAATATCTCCTTCACCTGCAATATAGGTAACTACTTTAATTTCTTCAGCAATTTCAGGTAATTTAGTAAAAAATTCTGCTTTTGCATAGCTTTCTAAAATAGCTGCAGCAATTTCATTTCCTTCTTTATAAGCTTTCTCTAAACGATCTGTATCTGCTTCATAAAGATAAACCTGAGTTTTAAGAACTTCTGCTGCTTCTTTAGCAATTACGGCATCATCACCTAAAGCCAAATCCAGTAATACTTCTATAGAAGGTCCACCTTTCATATGTGATAATAATTCTAAAGCAAATGCCGGAGTAATTTCTGCAACCACAGATTCTCCCAGAATTATTTCTTTCAAAAATTTAGCTTTTACACCAGCAGCACTGGTAGTACCAGGTACAACATTATAAATAAAAAAATGAAGAGAATCCTCTCTATACTCATTATCCAAATCTTTAATTTGTCCAATGATTTCGCTTAGTAATTCAGCGCCATCAATTGGTTTTGGGTTAAGACCCTGTACTTTTCGTTCTTCAATCTCTTGGATATAATCCTTATAAGTATTCATAATAGAAATCTTTTCATTGTTAGAGGTCAATTACTATGAAAATTTCAATGTAAAAGCCATAATACCTAGGTTTTTTTTTATTTGTGGCGCAAATTTAGTTATTTATGATGAGATTTAAAAAAATTTTAACCTCCCTCTTCAGACCCTTACAGACATTATTAAAAAATACGCATTCTATTAGATTTAAAATAAGAAAAAAAACGAATTTCAACTCATTTTATAAACAATCAATAATACAGAAACTATTTTCTAACAAACTTAAAACATGTTGTTATATCGAAAAGCATTTTAGAGACTAGAAAACACCGCAAAATCAGCACTAAACGAGCTTAGCAATAATCATTTCTTCGGTAATTCCTTCGGCATCCGCCTTGTAATTTTTAATGATCCGATGTCTTAAAACTGAAGTCGCCACAGCCACTACATCTTCTATATCCGGAGAGAATTTTCCATTAAAAGCTGCATGCGCTTTAGCCGCTAAAATTAGATTTTGTGAAGCTCTGGGTCCGGCACCCCAATCCAAATAATTTTTAACGAAGTCGGTTGCTAAATTACCGTCAGGACGTGTTTTACTCACCAGACTCACCGCATATTCCACTACATTATCTGCCACAGGAATCCTGCGTATTAAATGTTGAAAATCGATGATTTCCTGAGCTGTAAATAAAGGAGTTATTTTCTGATTCACATCTGAAGTAGTTCTCTTAACAACCTGAACTTCTTCTTCAAAAGAAGGATACTCCAGCTTAACTGCAAACATAAACCGATCCAGCTGCGCTTCAGGCAAAGGATAGGTACCTTCCTGCTCAATAGGATTTTGAGTCGCTAAAACAAAATAAGGCAAATCCAGTTTATGGTTCACCCCCGCTATTGTAACCGATCGCTCCTGCATAGCTTCCAGTAAAGCGGCCTGAGTTTTAGGCGGTGTTCTGTTAATTTCGTCTGCTAAAATAATATTTGAAAAAACAGGTCCTTTTATAAATTTAAACTGTCTGTTTTCATCTAAAATTTCACTTCCTAAAATATCCGAAGGCATTAAATCAGGCGTAAACTGAATTCTTTTAAAATTTAGTCCCAATGCTTCCGAAAGCGTATTAACCATTAATGTTTTTGCTAAACCGGGAACCCCAATTAAAAGCGCATGTCCTCCTGAAAAAATACACAACAGCAACTGATCGATTACCGCTTCCTGACCTACAATGATTTTTGCTATTTCACTTTTTAACTCAGTCCGTTTCTGAACTAAATTCTGTATTGCCGTTACATCAGACATTTTAAAACTATTTTAAATTAAAAAAGAGTCAACTCTATAAATTTATAAAGCTAACTCTTTTTATATGTTTTGACCAAATTATTTTTTCAACCAGTTATTTGTAAAATCGCAATCTCTGTATTCACCAACAATCTTAATGTATGTTTCTTTAATCTTCTCATCAAACCACTTTGCAATGGCTTTGATTTGTTTTTCTTTAAGAGCCAGATCCTTAATTTTCACATAATCCTGTGCATAATCAGCAGTATGCTCATTAATCCTGTTTGTCACCGTAATAATTTTATACTGTTTTTTCCCCGATGGTGTTTCATCTAAAATAGGCATTGAAATCTCATTGTCTTTTAAATTAGAAACCTGGGAATATAATGTAGGATCCATTTTAGTCAATTCAAAGCGTGCATCCTGTGTATTTGGATTAATTAAAACTCCGCCATTCGCTCTGGTTTCTTTTTGATCAGAAGTACTTCTTGCAGCATCTGCAAAAGAAATTTCTTTATCTACGATACGCTTTCTAATTAGAGTAATTTTTTCTTTTGCTTCATCCAGAGATTCTTTAGTAACTGTTGGAGTCAATAAAATATGACGCAGCTCCAGCTCCTGACCTTTAATTTTCTCTAAATAAATAATATGAAAACCATATTCTGTTTCAAAAGGCTCCGAAATTTCACCTTCATCTAAACTAAAAGCAACATCTTTAAACTCTTTTACAAAAGGTGTTTTTCGGGTCATTTTATAAAAACCTCCACTTGATCTTGATCCAGGATCCTGAGAATACAATACTGCCTTAGTAGCAAAGCTTGATCCTTCCTGAATATCTTTTTTAAAACCATTTAACCGGTCTATTACTTTTTGTTTTTCTGCCTGTGTAATTTTAGGCTCTATCACAATTTGTGCTACCTCCATTTCAGCACCAAAAAGCGGTAACTCATCCTTAGGTATTCTTTTGAAAAAATTACGCACTTCTTCCGGTGTGATTTCAACTCCGTCAACTATCTTTTTCTGCATTTCAGAAGTGAGTTTATTTTCTTTTAAAATATCAAAAAAATAACTTCTGAACTCTTCTTCAGAATCTTTCTTATAATACTTTATTACCTTATCCATTGAACCAATTTGCTGGATCATATAACTCAAACGTTCGTCCATCATTGCCTTTACTTCGGCATCCGTAACCTTAACACTATCCTGAATAGCCTGATGTGCATATAATTTATCCTCCAGCAATTTCCCTAACATCTGACACCTTGTAATGTCTTTTACAGAACCTCCCTGACTTGAAATCTCCAGATAAGCTTTATCAATATCTGAATCTAAAACTATATAATCCCCCACTGTAGCAATTACACCATCTATTTTTTGCCTTTGACCCGTTGTTTTCATCTTTTTCTCTGAAACAACAGCACTGTCTTTTATTATTTCCTGTGCATTTACTGCGGTATTTAAAAACAGAACGCAAAAAAACAGAAGGGCATTTTTAATATGTATGGATTTCATTCTAAAGGATTTTACAAGCATTTGCTTTTAGGTAATTTATATTTTTTAATTGTTTTCCTATGTGATTTTCAAAGAATAAAAATCAGCCGGTAAGATAACAACTTAAAAAGACATTTGTTATAATTTATTTTAATAAAAACGAACAAAAATAACAATTCAATTACATTAAACAAGTTTACACCTGACTATTAACAAAAAATTATATTCAAAAAAAAAGACGAGAAAAAACTTTTAGAAAAAACTTTCTTTTCTAAAATCGGAATAAGAATTAAGAAAACTGTCATTTAAAAAGAAAAGATATCTATCAAGGGGGAAGTTATTTATTTTTAAATCGAATTTATAAATAGTACTTTTGCAAACTATTTATATTTACTATGAGCTTTTTAACAGAAATACAACGTAGAAGAACCTTTGGAATTATCTCGCATCCTGATGCAGGAAAGACAACACTTACTGAAAAACTCCTTCTTTTTGGAGGTGCAATTCAGGAAGCAGGAGCTGTAAAAAACAATAAAATTAAAAAAGGAGCTACAAGTGATTTTATGGAAATTGAACGTCAGAGAGGAATCTCTGTATCAACTTCTGTTTTAGCATTCAACTACAAAGACAAAAAGATAAACATTCTGGATACTCCCGGACATAAGGATTTTGCCGAAGATACTTTTAGAACTTTGACTGCTGTCGACAGTGTAATCGTGGTTATTGACGTTGCAAAAGGAGTTGAGGAACAAACTGAAAAATTAGTTGCGGTTTGCCGAATGCGTAAAATCCCCATTATTGTTTTCATTAACAAATTGGATCGTGAAGGTCATGACGCTTTTGACCTGATGGATGAAGTAGAACAAAAATTAGGTCTTACTGTCACTCCATTGAGCTTCCCTATCGGAATGGGTTATGATTTTCAGGGAATTTACAATCTTTGGGAACAAAACATCAACTTATTTAGTGGAGACAGTCGAAAAAATATTGAAGAAACTATTGCTTTCGAAGATGTTCAAAATCCGGAATTAGAAAAAATTATTGGTCAAAAACCAGCTGAAAGATTACGTGAAGAACTGGAATTAATTGATGAAGTCTATCCTAAATTCAACCAACAAGACTATCTGGACGGGAAATTACAACCTGTATTTTTTGGTTCTGCTTTAAATAATTTTGGTGTCAGAGAATTATTGGATTGTTTTGTTGCTATTGCTCCTTCGCCAAGACCTAAAGAATCAGAAACCCGTTTGGTTGATCCAAAAGAAGAAAAATTATCCGGTTTTGTATTTAAAATCCATGCTAATATGGATCCAAAACACCGTGACCGTTTAGCCTTTATCAAAATTGTTTCGGGGACTTTTGAAAGAAACAAACCTTATTATCATGTTCGTCAGAAGAAAAATTTAAAATTCTCGAGTCCAAATGCCTTTTTTGCAGAGAAAAAAGAGATTGTTGACATTTCTTATCCGGGCGATATTGTAGGATTGCACGATACTGGAAATTTCAAAATTGGTGACACTTTAACTGAGGGAGAAATTATGAATTTTAAAGGAATTCCGAGTTTCTCTCCGGAACATTTCAGATACATAAATAATGCCGACCCAATGAAAGCCAAACAACTGGACAAAGGCGTTGACCAATTAATGGATGAAGGTGTAGCACAGTTATTTACTTTAGAAATGAATAACCGAAAAGTAATTGGTACTGTAGGAGCGCTTCAATATGAAGTAATTCAATACCGTTTGGAACATGAATATGGCGCAAAATGTACCTACGAAAATTTCCCGGTTCACAAAGCGTGTTGGGTAAAACCGGATGATGCTAAAAATGAGGAATTCAAAGAATTTAAACGTATCAAACAAAAATTTCTTGCTAAGGATAAATACGATCAATTGGTATTCTTGGCTGATTCAGACTTTACCATACAGATGACACAAAATAAATACCCAAGTGTTAAATTGTTTTTCACTTCTGAATTAGATTAAAAACAATCACTTAAACGCATAAAAAAACGTCTCACTTATTGAATGAGACGTTTTTTTTATGATTTTTATCTTTCTATTTAAGATAATGAATTTTCGTAATTCACTACTTTTTTCAAAAAAGCTTTAATTAACAAACGATTAGGAGCTATTCCCGAAGTGATAATTAATTTCTTAGCACTTGTACCTTCTGAAGACATTATAGAATTAGGATCTTGTTTTGTTCCCATAAACCATAAAGCAAATTCCATGTTAGAAGTAGCTCTGGAGCTTTCAGCTTTCACATTAGCTGATACTTCTTTTTCATTAAATCCTACCGATTGATTTTGACTGAATCCGGAAAAAGAAAACATAAAAAACAGCACAAATACAAATATTGATAACATCAGTTGAGAATTTGTATTATTTGTTTTAGAGTTATTCATGGCTTTGTTTCTTCAGTTATTATTTTATTATGAAACAAATCTATTGCAATACAAAAGCAGTAAAAAACATTTCCGACAAACTACCCTAATACTCGATTAGTTACTGAAAAAACAGCAATTACATCTTGTAAAAAACAAAAAAGGCTTTCATTTTCCTGAAAGCCTTTGTGTTTATGCTTGTCCCGCAGGACCAAAATTAAGCGGAATAGGAGTCTGCTCTGTATCTTTGATTTCGCCATGAGCCACTTCAAAACGATGAATATTTTCGCCTATAGCTTTTAACAATCTCTTAGCATGCTGCGGAGTCAGAACAATTCTGGACTTTACTTTAGCTTTAGGAACTCCCGGCATAATGCTCACAAAGTCTAAAACAAACTCTGAAGCCGAGTGATTGATTATAGCCAGATTAGAATAAATTCCTTCGGCAGTTTTTTCATCTAATTCAATATTGATTTGCTCTTGTTGTTCTTTCATATCAGATCTTTTTTAAAACTAAAAAGTTAAAAGTAAAAAAAATAGAAAGACTACACGAGGTAATCTTTCTATTTTTAATTCAAAGTATATAATTTATTAATAAATATATTCTTCTTTATTTGCCATCATATCGTTGTAATCTTCTTTAGAACCTACAATAGCGTTATCGTATTCTCTCATACCTGTACCAGCAGGGATTCTGTGTCCTACAATAACATTTTCTTTCAATCCTTCTAAAAGATCTACTTTTCCGGCAACAGCAGCTTCGTTTAATACTTTTGTTGTTTCCTGGAAAGAAGCAGCAGAAATGAATGATTTTGTTTGAAGCGATGCTCTCGTAATACCTTGTAATATAGGAGTTGCAGTTGCAGTAACTACATCACGGGCAACAACAAGGTTTTTATCAGAACGTTTCAACAATGAATTCTCATCTCTTAATTGACGCGGAGTAACAATCTGACCTTCTTTTAAGTTAGAAGAATCTCCTGCATCTTCAACTACTTTCATACCATATAATTTATCATTTTCAACGATGAAATCTTTAGTATGAATCAATTGATCCTCTAAGAATAAAGTATCACCAGGATCCTGAACTCTTACTTTACGCATCATTTGACGAATAACTACCTCAAAGTGCTTGTCGTTAATTTTTACCCCTTGTAAACGGTAAACTTCCTGAATTTCATTAACAAGATACTGTTGAACAGCAGCCGGCCCCTGAATTCTCAAGATATCATCCGGAGTAATAGCTCCGTCAGACAAAGGAACACCTGCTCTTACAAAGTCATTTTCCTGAACAAGAATCTGACTTGATAATTTTACAAGGTATTTCTTAATTTCACCAAATTTGGATTCGATGATAATCTCGCGGTTACCACGTTTAATTTTACCAAAAGAAACAACACCGTCAATTTCAGAAACTACCGCTGGATTTGAAGGATTACGAGCCTCTAAAAGCTCCGTAATTCTTGGTAAACCTCCAGTGATATCTCCTGATTTAGAAGAACGACGAGGGATTTTAACCAATACTTTACCTGCTTTAATTTTCTCTCCATTCTCAACCATCAGGTGAGCTCCAACTGGTAAGTTGTAAGAACGAATCAATTCACCATCTTTACCGTAAACTAATAAAGTAGGAATTAATTTTTTGTTTCTCGCCTCAGAAATTACTTTTTCCTGGAATCCGGTTTGCTCATCAATTTCAACCATGAACGATTGTCCTTGCTCTAAATCTTCGTAAGCAATTTTACCCGTAAACTCAGAAACAATAACTCCATTATATGGATCCCATTTACAGATTACATCTCCTTTTGCAATAGACTGGCCATCTTTTACAAAAATACTGGATCCGTAAGGAATATTATGTGTATTTAAAACAATGCCTGTTTTTTCATCCACTAATTTCAATTCTGTAGAACGTGATACAACGATATCCACTTCGTTTCCTTCATTGTCTTCACCTTTTACAGTTTTTAAGTCTTCAACCTCTAGTTTCCCCGGAAATTTAGCAATAATACTGGATTCTTCAGAGATACCTCCTGCAACCCCTCCAACGTGGAATGTACGAAGTGTCAACTGTGTACCTGGCTCTCCAATAGACTGTGCAGCAATTACACCTACAGCTTCACCCCTTTGAGTCATTTTTCCGGTTGCTAAGTTACGTCCGTAACATTTAGCACAAATACCTTTTAACGCCTCACAAGTTAATGGAGAACGAACTTCGATACTCTCTAATGGAGAAGCATCGATAGCCTTAACAATTGCCTCAGTGATTTGTTGTCCTGAAGTAACTAACACTTCATTAGTTAAAGGATTAATTACGTCTTGCAATGCAACACGTCCTAAGATTCTTTCTCCTAATGATTCAACAATTTCTTCATTTTTCTTCAATGCTGAAACTTCAACACCTCTTAAAGTACCACAATCTTCGATGTTCACAATAACGTCTTGAGAAACGTCATGTAATCTACGTGTCAGGTAACCAGCATCGGCTGTTTTAAGAGCCGTATCCGCAAGACCTTTACGAGCACCGTGAGTAGAAATAAAGTACTCAAGGATAGAAAGACCTTCCTTAAAGTTAGAAAGAATCGGGTTTTCGATAATCTCACCACCACCGGCAGTAGATTTTTTAGGCTTAGCCATCAAACCACGCATACCAGTTAACTGACGAATTTGCTCTTTAGATCCACGAGCTCCGGAATCAAGCATCATATACACCGAGTTAAAACCTTGTTGGTCTTCTCTAATGTTTTTCATTGCTAATTCTGTCAATTGGGCATTAGCAGAAGTCCATACGTCAATAACCTGGTTGTAACGTTCGTTATTGGTAATAAGACCCATGTTATAGTTAGCAGAAATTCCTTCTACCTGCTCTCTTGCATCAGCAATCAGTTGAGTTTTTTGTTCCGGAATTCTAATATCACCTAATGAGAATGATAATCCTCCTCGGAAGGCGAATTTATACCCCATATCTTTCATGTTATCCAAGAAGGCAGCCGTTTCAGGTACACTTGTTGAATTCAATACGTGACCGATAATATCTCTAAGGTTTTTCTTAGTCAATACTTCATTAATATATCCAGCTGCTGGTGGAACTACTTCATTAAACAATACACGTCCTGCAGTTGTCTGGATAATTTTATATACTAATTCTCCTTCATCATTAAAATCTTTTGCTCTGATTTTCACACGGGCATTCAATTCTAATCGTCCTTCATTTAATGCAATATTTACTTCCTCAGCAGAATAAAAAGTAAGTCCCTCTCCTAGAATTTTCTTTTCCGGAGTAGACAAACGCTCTTTGGTCATATAATAAAGACCCAAAACCATGTCCTGAGAAGGTACTGTAATAGGAGCACCGTTAGCAGGGTTAAGGATGTTGTGAGAAGCTAACATTAATAATTGAGCTTCAAGGATTGCTTCTGGTCCTAATGGCAAGTGAACTGCCATCTGATCCCCGTCAAAATCCGCGTTGAAAGCCGTACATACTAATGGATGTAATTGAATTGCTTTTCCTTCAATTAATTTTGGTTGGAAAGCCTGAATACCCAATCGGTGCAAAGTAGGAGCACGGTTCAGTAATACTGGATGTCCTTTAATTACATTTTCAAGAATATCCCAAACTACAGGTTCTTTTTTATCTATAATTTTCTTAGCAGATTTAACTGTTTTTACAATTCCTCTTTCAATCAATTTACGTATAACGAAAGGTTTGTATAATTCAGCTGCCATATCTTTTGGCAATCCACATTCGAATAATTTCAATTCAGGTCCAACAACAATTACCGAACGAGCAGAATAATCCACACGTTTTCCAAGTAAGTTTTGACGGAAACGTCCTTGCTTACCTTTTAAGGAATCTGATAATGATTTTAATGGTCTGTTAGATTCTGTTTTAACAGCAGAAGCTTTACGTGTGTTATCAAATAATGAATCTACAGATTCCTGTAACATACGTTTTTCGTTTCTTAAGATAACTTCTGGAGCTTTAATCTCCATTAATCTTTTCAAACGGTTGTTACGGATGATTACACGACGGTATAAGTCATTTAAATCTGAAGTTGCAAAACGACCTCCATCAAGTGGCACAAGCGGACGTAATTCCGGTGGAATAACAGGAACCACTTTCATAATCATCCATTCCGGACGATTTTCGCGGTTTAAGTTAGACTCACGGAAAGATTCCACAACTTGTAATCTTTTTAAAGCTTCCGTTTTACGTTGTTTAGACGTTTCGTTGTTAGCGCTGTGTCTTAATTCATAAGATAAAGCATCTAAGTCAATACGAGCTAATAAATCCATAATACACTCTGCTCCCATTTTGGCAACAAATTTATTAGGATCCATGTCATCTAAATATTGATTTTCTTGCGGAAGAGTATCTAAAATATTTAAGTATTCTTCTTCAGTTAAGAAATCTAGTCTTTGTAAAGATTCTCCATCTGCGTTTTTAGCAATACCAGCCTGGATTACTACGTATCTTTCGTAGTAAATAATCATATCTAATTTCTTAGACGGAAGACCAAGGATATAACCAATTTTATTAGGAAGAGAACGGAAATACCAAATGTGAGCGATAGGCACAACAAGGTTGATGTGTCCTACTCTGTCACGACGTACTTTTTTCTCCGTAACTTCAACACCACAACGGTCACAGATAATACCTTTGTAACGAATTCTTTTATATTTACCACAAGCACACTCAAAATCTTTTACTGGTCCGAAGATTCTTTCGCAGAAAAGACCATCACGCTCTGGTTTGTGCGTTCTGTAGTTGATAGTTTCCGGCTTCAAAACCTCACCTCTTGATTCTTTCAAGATAGATTCCGGAGAAGCTAATCCTATCGAAATTTTGTCAAACCTTTTTACCTGGTTTTTCTCTTTATTATTTCTGTTATTCATCATAGTTTTTACTATTGATTTATTTGCAATTAAAAAATTGATTCTCGTTTTAGTCTAAAGTCAAATGTCATAAAGTTTCTAAAGTCATAAAAGACTTTGGACTTTCGGCTTTCAAACTTTCGACTTAAACACTACCTCGAATTACTT
The DNA here is from genome assembly GCF_046000495.1 of Flavobacterium plantiphilum. Classification (NCBI taxonomy): domain Bacteria; kingdom Pseudomonadati; phylum Bacteroidota; class Flavobacteriia; order Flavobacteriales; family Flavobacteriaceae; genus Flavobacterium; species Flavobacterium plantiphilum. The sequence goes on along the minus strand of NZ_JBELQA010000004.1, from coordinate 9,051 downwards.
CTCTAAACTTCAAACGACTATTTGAAGTGCTAGTTATAAAAACCTTTTGGTTTAAATAAAAAATCGGAACGGTTTACGGGTATAAATCCTGAAAACTAAAAAAAGTGTTCAGTGTTTGATTGACTATTAACTGCAACCAAACACTGTTCACTGAATACTATTATTATTCTTCTAATCTAATGTCTAATCCAAGACCTTTCAATTCATGCATCAATACATTGAATGATTCCGGCAATCCTGGTTCTGGCATAGTTTCTCCTTTTACGATAGCTTCGTAAGTTTTAGCTCTACCAATTACGTCATCAGACTTCACAGTTAAGATTTCACGTAGTGTACTTGAAGCTCCATAAGCCTCAAGTGCCCAAACCTCCATCTCTCCAAAACGCTGACCTCCAAATTGAGCTTTACCTCCAAGTGGTTGTTGTGTAATCAACGAGTATGGACCAATAGAACGTGCGTGCATCTTATCATCAACCATGTGTCCTAATTTCAACATGTAGATAACCCCTACTGTTGCAGGTTGGTGGAAACGCTCTCCTGTTCCTCCGTCATACAGATAGGTATGACCAAATCTTGGAATTCCAGCCTCGTCAGTCAGTGCATTTATTTGGTCAAGAGAAGCACCGTCAAAAATTGGAGTAGCATATTTTCTGCCTAATTTTTGTCCAGCCCATCCAAGAACCGTTTCATAAATCTGACCAATGTTCATACGTGAAGGTACCCCAAGTGGATTCAATACAATATCAACTGGTGTTCCGTCTTCTAAGAAAGGCATATCTTCATGACGAACAATACGGGCAACGATACCTTTGTTACCGTGACGTCCTGCCATTTTATCCCCTACTTTCAACTTACGTTTCTTAGCGATATAAACTTTAGCTAATTTCAAAATTCCTGATGGTAATTCATCTCCAACAGTAATGGTGAATTTCTCTCTTCTTAATGCTCCTTGTAAATCGTTCAGCTTAATTTTATAGTTATGAATTAAATCATTCACCATTTTATTAGTTGCATCATCAGCTACCCATTGACCTTTGCTTAAGTGAGCAAAATCTTCAACAGCGTAAAGCATTTTTTGAGTGTATTTTTTACCTTTTGGTAAAACTTCTTCACCCAAATCGTTCATTACACCCTGTGATGTTTTTCCGTTTACGATTAAGAAAAGTTTCTCAATTAATCTATCTTTTAATTCTGTAAATTTAACTTCGAACTCCATTTCCAATGCTCCTAAAGCATCTTTATCCTGAGTACGTTTGCGTTTATCTTTTACAGCTCTTGCAAATAATTTTTTGTCTAAAACTACACCATGAAGAGATGGAGAAGCTTTTAATGAAGCATCTTTTACATCACCAGCTTTATCCCCGAAGATAGCTCTTAATAATTTCTCTTCCGGAGTTGGATCAGATTCCCCTTTTGGCGTGATTTTACCAATAAGAATATCACCAGGTTTTACCTCGGCACCAATTCTAATCATACCGTTTTCATCCAAGTCTTTAGTAGCCTCTTCAGAAACGTTAGGAATATCATTCGTTAACTCTTCGTTACCTAATTTTGTATCACGTACTTCTAATGAATAATCATCAACGTGGATTGAGGTAAAGATATCATCACGAACTACTTTTTCAGAAATTACAATCGCATCCTCGAAGTTGTACCCTTTCCATGGCATGAACGCTACTTTCAGGTTTCTACCTAAAGCAAGTTCACCATTTTCAGTAGCATATCCTTCTGATAATACCTGACCAGGAATCACTCTGTCCCCTTTTCTTACGATAGGTTTCAGGTTAATACTTGTTCCTTGGTTGGTTTTTCTGAATTTAATTAAATTATAGGTTTTCTCATCAGCATCAAAACTTACCATTCTTTCTTCCTCAGAACGATCGTATTTGATAGTAATAATATTAGCATCAACATATTCTACAGTACCATGCCCTTCAGCATTAATCAATACTCTGGAATCAGAAGCTACCTGACGCTCTAAACCAGTTCCAACAATTGGAGCTTCAGGACGAATTAATGGTACGGCCTGACGCATCATGTTAGATCCCATCAACGCACGGTTCGCATCATCATGCTCCAAGAAAGGAATCAAAGATGCAGAAATCGAAGCAATTTGGTTAGGAGCAACGTCTGTATAATCTACTTTCGATGGGTCAACAACAGGGAAATCACCTTCTTCACGTGCAATTACGTTTTCAGCTGTAATTTTTCCTGAGTCTTCCATTTCGATGTTTGCCTGAGCAATCAACATTCCTTCTTCTTCTTCAGCACTTAAGTAAGTTGCTTCAGAAACTAAATCAACTACACCATTCGTTACTTTACGGTAAGGTGTTTCAATGAATCCCATTCCGTTTACTTTAGCATAAACTCCAAGAGATGAAATCAAACCAATGTTTGGTCCCTCAGGAGTTTCAATAGGACATAAACGTCCGTAGTGTGTATAGTGAACGTCACGAACCTCAAATCCGGCTCTTTCTCTCGAAAGTCCACCTGGTCCAAGTGCAGATAATCTTCTTTTGTGTGTGATCTCAGCTAATGGATTCGTTTGATCCATAAATTGAGACAACTGGTTCGTTCCAAAGAAAGAGTTGATAACTGATGATAACGTTTTAGCATTAATCAAATCAATTGGTGTAAACACCTCGTTATCTCTAACGTTCATTCTCTCACGAATAGTTCTGGCCATACGTGCTAAACCAACACCGAATTGTTGAGACAATTGTTCACCAACTGTTCTCACACGACGGTTTGATAAGTGGTCAATATCATCAATATCCGCCTTAGCGTTTATCAACTCAATTAAATACTTCACAATAGTTATGATATCTTCTTTGGTAAGCACTTGCTTTTCCATTGGGATATCCAACTGTAATTTTTTATTCATTCTGTAACGACCTACTTCACCTAAGTTGTAACGTTGGTCAGAGAAGAATAATTTATCTATAATACCACGAGCAGTTTCTTCATCAGGCGGTTCTGCATTACGCAATTGTCTGTAGATATGCTCAACAGCTTCTTTTTCAGAGTTTGTTGGGTCTTTTTGTAACGTATTATGAATGATAGCGTAATCAGCCTGATTAGCATCTTCTTTATGTAACAAAATAGATTTAACGTTAGAATCAATGATTTCTTCCACATTATCTTTGTCGATAATAGTATCTCTATCAAGGATAATTTCGTTACGTTCGATAGAAACTACCTCTCCAGTATCTTCATCTACGAAATCTTCATGCCATGTATTCAATACACGGGCAGCTAATTTTCTACCGATATATTTTTTAAGTCCTGTTTTAGAAACTTTAATTTCTTCAGCAAGGTCAAAGATTTCAAGGATATCCTTATCTCTTTCAAAGCCAATAGCACGGAATAAAGTTGTTACAGGTAATTTTTTCTTTCTATCGATATAAGCGTACATTACGCTATTGATATCTGTAGAAAATTCGATCCAGGAACCTTTAAAAGGAATTACTCTGGCAGAATATAATTTGGTTCCATTTGCGTGGAATGATTGTCCGAAGAAAACACCTGGAGATCGGTGAAGCTGAGAAACAACAACACGTTCAGCACCGTTAATAACAAAAGTACCACTTGGAGTCATGTAAGGAATTGTACCAAGATATACATCCTGAACAATAGTTTCAAAATCTTCGTGTTCCGGGTCTGTACAATATAGTTTCAACCTTGCTTTTAAAGGTACACTATGCGTTAAACCTCTTTCTATACATTCTTGAATTGTATAACGTGGCGGGTCAACAAAGTAATCCAGGAATTCCAACACAAAGTTATTTCTTGTATCTGTGATTGGAAAGTTTTCCATGAAGGTGTTGTATAACCCTTCGTTGCCTCTTTCATCAGATTTAGTTTCTAATTGAAAAAAATCTTGAAAAGATTTCACCTGAACATCCAGAAAATCCGGATACTGAGGTATATTTTTTGTAGAGGCAAAATTCAATCTTTCAGTCTGATTTGTTATCATCAATGGACAAAATTTTGATTAAAAAAAAGTAGTTTTTGTGTAAAAACACATTGTTTAATGGATACTTTCTTTTTAGAATCAATACATCTTTAAAAACAAACCGATAAATTTCGGAGCTATTTTTTTTCTTCGTACTGATCAAAAACTTTTTCGTATTTTAAACTATTAATATTATAATAAAATTGATCTATTTTATTATACGAAAAATGGTTTAGGCATTAAGTGATTAACTTAATACCTAAACCTAGTTCTTAAAACTGTTTAAACTTATTTAAGCTCAACTACAGCTCCAGCTTCTTCTAATGATTTTTTAAGACCTTCAGCCTCTTCTTTAGAAACACCTTCTTTTACGTTAGATGGAGCACCGTCAACTACGTCTTTAGCTTCTTTAAGACCTAATCCAGTTAATTCTTTTACTAATTTTACAACAGCTAATTTAGAAGCACCAGCCTCTTTTAATACAACTGTAAATTCAGTTTGAGCTTCTTCAGCAGCATCTCCTGCACCACCTCCTGAAACTACTACAGCTGCAGCAGCTGGTTCGATTCCGTACTCATCTTTTAATATTGTTGCTAATTCGTTAACTTCTTTTACAGTTAAGTTAACTAATTGTTCTGCGAATTGTTTCAAATCTGCCATTTTTTCTATCTTTTAAAATGATTTGTGAAATTATAATTTATTTATTGTGCGCAATTTAAAATAAAACAGAGCTTATACTCTGATTTATTATGCTTCTGTTTCTGCTTCTTCTCCAGCAAATTTGTTTTGAAGAGCAGAAATAATTCTTTGAGCTGGTGACTGAAGTAATCCGATGATTTCTCCAATAAGTTCTTCTTTAGATTTAATAGTTGCTAATGCCTCTAATTGATCATCACCAATATAAATCTCAGAATTTACATAAGCTCCTTTTAAAATAGGTTTTGCTGCTTTTTTTCTAAAGTCTTTAATAACTTTTCCAGGCGCATTAGCAACATCTGAAATAAGAATAGCGCTGTTACCAGTCAATACTGAAGGTAAATCACCATAATCATTATCAGAAGCTTCCATAGCTTTAGCAAGCAAAGTATTTTTTACAACCTCCAATTTAATTCCGGCTTTAAAACAAGCTCTTCTTAAGTTTGAAGTTGTTTCTGCATCAAGTCCAGAAATATCAGATACATAAATAATATTTGTACCAGCTAACTGTGCAGTTAAATTTTCAATCGCGATTGATTTTTCTTCTCTAGTCATACTAAAAATTTTTAACTACCAATTATACTGCTTTTGGGTCTAATGCAATAGCAGGACTCATTGTGCTTGTAAGGTGAATACCTTTAATATAGGTACCTTTAGCAGCAGTTGGCTTAAGTTTGATTAATGTTTGAATAATTTCGTGTGCATTGTCATAAATTTGCTCCGCTCCAAAAGAAACTTTACCAATTCCTGCATGTACAATACCAGTTTTATCAACTTTAAAGTCAATTTTACCAGCTTTTACCTCTGTAACAGCTTTTGCAACATCCATAGTTACAGTACCTGTCTTAGGGTTAGGCATTAAACCTCTAGGTCCTAAAATACGACCTAATGGACCTAATTTACCCATAACAGCAGGCATAGTGATGATTACATCAACATCTGTCCAACCGTCTTTAATTTTTTGTAAGTACTCGTCTAACCCCACGTAATCAGCTCCAGCTTCTTTAGCTTCAGCTTCTTTGTCCGGAGTAACTAATGCTAATACTTTTACATCTTTACCAGTTCCATGAGGCAATGTTACTACACCTCTCACCATTTGATTCGCTTTTCTTGGATCTACACCCAAACGAACTGCGATATCAACAGACTCATCAAATTTTGCAGAAGCAACAACTTTAATTAATGCAGCAGCATCTTTTAAAGAGTATAATTTGTTCTTTTCAATTTTTGAAGCAGCCTCTTTTTGCTTTTTTGTCAATTTTGCCATGTCTTTCTCTTAATTAAAAAGGAGCGTCTCCTGATACAGTTATACCCATAGATCTAGCTGTTCCAGCAACCATACTCATCGCTTTTTCAATTGTAAAAGCATTTAAGTCCGGCATTTTGTCTTCAGCAATAGTTCTAATTTGTTCCCAAGTAACACTAGCTACTTTTTTACGATTAGGCTCACCTGAACCAGATTTTAGCTTTGCAGCTTCCAATAACTGAACTGCTGCAGGAGGAGTCTTAACAACAAAATCAAATGATTTGTCTTTATACACAGTAATTTGTACTGGGCATATTTTGCCAGGTTTATCTTGTGTTCTAGCATTGAACTGCTTACAGAACTCCATGATATTAACCCCAGCAGCTCCTAAAGCAGGTCCAACCGGTGGCGACGGATTCGCAGCACCTCCCTTAACTTGTAGTTTAACTACCTTACTAATTTCTTTAGCCATTTTTTAAAAAATTTAACACAACAATTTACGGAAGCAATTGAAGTGATTATTATAGTGTAACAAAAATTATACTTTTTCTACTTGCATAAAACTTAGCTCTAATGGGGTTTTTCTACCGAAAATCTTAACCATAACTTCAAGTTTACGCTTTTCATCATTTATTTTTTCAACCGTACCGTTAAAACCATTAAAAGGTCCATCAATAACCTTAATAGTTTCACCTAAATTAAATGGTATTGCCTTTGTATCTGTATTAACAGCTAACTCATCAACCTTACCTAGCATTCTGTTTACTTCAGAAAGACGTAGTGGCACCGGCTCTCCCCCTTTTGTTTCCCCCAAAAAACCTATTACACTGGTAACTGATTTTATAATATGAGGAATTTCACCAACTAAATTTGCTTCTATCATAACATAGCCAGGAAAATATACTTTCTCCTTAACTAATTTCTTACCATCTTTTACTGATACTACTTTCTCAGTAGGAACAAGAACCTGAGACACATAATCAGCCATCCCTAATCTGGAGATTTCTGTTTCAATATATGCCTTTACTTTATTTTCCTGTCCACTTACTGCACGAACAACATACCATTTCTTAACATTATTATCTGCCATAATAAAACTTAAGCTTTTATCCAGTTAAAAAATCCAGCTAGTGCTTTTGCAAAAAATTCATCCACTCCCCATGTAGCCAAAGCGAATAGTACTGAAAAAACAGCCACAACAATTGTTAGACTCTGCACCTCAGCCCAAGTAGGCCAAGTTACATTTGACTTCAATTCTTCAAATGCTTCTGATATGTAATTAACAATTTTTGCCATTATGATATATTTTTTTTGCACGGGCGGAGGGATTCGAACCCCCATCAACGGTTTTGGAGACCGCTATTCTACCCTTGAACTACGCCCGTATATATCAGTGCCGTTATTACTAACGGCACTGATTAAATAATTTATTTATAGAATTACTCTACGATTTCAGTTACCTGACCCGCTCCTACAGTTCTACCACCTTCACGGATAGCAAAACGTAAACCTACATTCATAGCGATTGGGCTTAACAACTCAACATTAATAGTTAAGTTATCTCCAGGCATTACCATCTCTACTCCTTCTGGTAAAGTAATAACTCCAGTTACATCAGTTGTACGTACGTAGAACTGTGGACGGTAGTTATTATGAAATGGAGTATGACGTCCACCTTCTTCTTTTTTCAAGATATAAACCTCAGCTTTGAATTTTTTGTGTGGTTTTACTGAACCTGGCTTAATAATAACCATACCTCTTTTAATATCAGCTTTATCAATACCTCTCAACAATAAACCTACGTTATCTCCAGCTTCACCTCTGTCAAGGATTTTACGGAACATCTCAACTCCTGTAATAGTAGAAGTTAATTTTTCAGCTCCCATACCAATGATTTCAACAGGATCTCCAGTATTAGCAACTCCAGTTTCGATACGACCTGTAGCAACAGTACCACGACCTGTAATTGTAAATACGTCCTCAACTGGCATCAAGAATGGTTTAGCTACGTCACGTACTGGCTCTTCGATCCAAGCATCAACAGCTTCCATTAATTCAAGAATTTTAGGAACCCAAGCAGCATCATTATTCAATCCTCCTAAAGCAGAACCTTGAATAACCGGACAGTTATCTCCATCATACTCATAGAAAGATAATAAATCTCTAATTTCCATTTCTACAAGCTCTAACAACTCAGCATCATCAACCATATCCACTTTGTTCATGAAAACAACGATACGTGGAATACCAACCTGACGTCCTAAAAGGATGTGCTCACGAGTTTGTGGCATTGGACCATCTGTAGCAGCAACTACTAAGATAGCACCGTCCATTTGAGCAGCACCAGTAACCATGTTCTTAACGTAATCCGCGTGACCTGGACAGTCAACGTGAGCGTAGTGACGGTTAGCTGTTTCATACTCTACGTGAGATGTATTAATAGTAATACCTCTTTCTTTCTCTTCCGGAGCGTTATCAATTTGATCAAAAGACTTAGCTTGACAGTATCCTGCATCAGATAATACTTTAGTGATTGCAGCAGTCAAAGTAGTCTTTCCGTGATCTACGTGTCCGATAGTACCAATATTTAAGTGTGGTTTCGAACGATTAAAACTTTCTTTTGCCATTTTACTTAATTTTTAATCTTAGTTATATATTAATTTCAATTTCCTACTTACTTGAGCCAATGTCGGGATTTGAACCCGAGACCTCTTCCTTACCAAGGAAGCACTCTACCCCTGAGCTACACCGGCAGAGAGTTCTGATTTTAGATTCTTGAATTCAGATTTCAGATTTAAAAATCCACAACCTACAATCCGAAATCTTAACTTCTTTTTTTGTGGGGAGAGCAGGATTCGAACCTGCGAAGTTCACACAGCAGATTTACAGTCTGCCCTCGTTGGCCGCTTGAGTATCTCCCCTTTTTTTTTATTCAACTTAAATACACTTTAGTTAGTTTTTGAAGCACCTCAAACACACATCAAGTACATTAAATCAAATCTACAATATTTCAACCTTACACCTCAAACCTCTGATTCTGAATTCAAAATTAAAGATTCAAACACCATAAATCTACCGAGCCGATAGAGGGACTCGAACCCACGACCTGCTGATTACAAATCAGCTGCTCTAGCCAGCTGAGCTACATCGGCAT
>NZ_JBELQA010000003.1:502439-504340 GCF_046000495.1 Flavobacterium plantiphilum | reverse complement strand
GAGCCGATAGAGGGACTCGAACCCACGACCTGCTGATTACAAATCAGCTGCTCTAGCCAGCTGAGCTACATCGGCATTTTCAATAAAAAAAGTCCGCTATTTCTAACGGACTGCAAATGTATAGATTTTATCTCTCAATCAAAACATTTTTTAAAAAAAATTTCAATTATATATGAGTTCTTATTTTTTCTTTTCTTTTTACCAGTAAGCGCTCTAATGATTCCGCCGACAACTCTACCGCTTCTTCAAAGGTTTTACACTGTTTTTTAACCAAAAAATCATCTCCCGGCACATTAATTTTTACCTCTACCATTTTATTTTCCTTTTCACTCGTCTTTTCGACCTTCAAATACACATCAGAAGAAACCACCCTATCGTAGTATTTTTCTAATTTATCCATTCTCCCTTGAACAAAATCAACCAGTTTTCCATCAACAGCAAAGTTAACAGCATGAACATTTACCTTCATAATCAAAAATTTTTATGGTTAAACTTTAGAATTATCACTCCCCCTAGGATGAGCCCCAACATACACTTTTTTTAACTCTGATAAACTATTATGAGTATAAACCTGCGTAGATGCTAAACTAGAATGTCCTAATAACTCCTTAACTGAATTTAAATCGGCTCCATGATTTAGTAAATGAGTCGCAAAAGTATGCCTCAACATATGAGGACTCTTTTTTACCTTTTTAGAGACTTTACTAAAGTATGAATTTATTAAGCGATACACAAAAGATTCACTCAATTTTAACCCCTTTTTTGTTAAAAAAAAATACTCACCATCTTTAACCTCCTCTAAACCTTCCCTTAACTCAAGGTAAAGCCGCATCTGAGTCAGCACAACAGGCAACACCGGAACAATTCTTTCCTTATTCCTTTTTCCCAAAACTTTAATAACAGTATTAGAAAAATCAACCGCAACCAACTTCAAATGAATCAATTCTGACCTCCTCACACCTGTAGAATACAATAATTCAATCAGCAACTTATCCCTGACACCTTCAAAATCTTTATCAAAAGTAAAATCATCCAAAACAAGTTTCACTTCTTTTTCAGAGAAAGGAATCTGATTTTTCCTGGACACTTTTAGAGCTCTGTGTTTCAATAAAGGATTTACTTCTATCTGTTTTATTTTTAAAAGGAATTTATAAAAAGCTTTTAACGAAGCCATTTTTCTGTTTACAGAAACAGCAGACAAACCATTCTCTACCAAAAACACAATCCAGGACCGAATTTGAACATATTCAACCGAAACAATATCCTGTTGATTAAAATTCACAGCATTGTATTCCTGAAAATCAGCAACATCCTTCACATAAGCACACAGCGTATGAGGAGAATATTTCTTCTCTTTCTGAAGATAATCTGCAAACGCTTCTAAATTTGTAGTCATAAAAAAACCGTTAGCATCAAATTTATAAAAAATCTGATTGCTAACGGTATATTTGTTTCAAAAAGAAAACTACTAACTCTCTAAGCTATCTTTCAAACCTTGGATGTAAGCCGCTTTTTGGAATTTCATTCTGTTTTTAACTGACGGCTTAATGAAAGCTGTACGCGCTCTTAATTGACGAACTGTTCCAGTTTTATCAAATTTTCTTTTATAGCGCTTTAGTGCTCTATCGATATTTTCTCCGTCTTTAATTGGTATAATTAACATAATTTTGACACCTCCTCTCGTTAAGGCTGCAAAAGTAAAAATTAATTATGAATTACAAGCCACAAATTCTAAATATTTTTTTAAAAGAAACCAGAACACCTTTTAGAAGAGAAAAGAGAAAAGAGAATATAAAAAAAGAGAATCGACTTTTATAGCTCAAATCTATATTCTATATTCTATATTCTATATTCTATATTCTATATTCTATATTCTATATTCTATATTCTATATTCTATAT
>NZ_JBELQA010000003.1:274539-502339 GCF_046000495.1 Flavobacterium plantiphilum | reverse complement strand
TCTATATTCTATATTCTATATTCTATATTCTATATTCTATATTCTATATTCTATATTCTATATTCTATATTCTATATCAAAAACTTATCCTTTCAACAAATTCCTAGAAATAACCACCTTCTGAATTTCGGTAGTCCCTTCCCCTATAGTACATAGTTTCGAATCACGATAAAATTTCTCCACCGGATAATCCTTAGTATAACCGTAACCACCATGAATCTGTACAGCTTCATTTGCTACTTTTACACATACTTCCGAAGCATACATTTTAGCCATTGCACCGGCAGTTGTCACAGGACGATGTTGCTCTTTCAGGAAAGCCGCTTTATGTAAAAGCAATTCTGAAGCTTCGATTTCAGTAGCCATATCAACTAATTTAAATGAAATCCCCTGAAATTCAGCAATAGCTTTTCCGAACTGATGTCTTTCTTTTGAATATTTTAAAGCTGCTTCATAAGCTCCTTTTGCAATCCCCAGGGACAACGCACCAATAGAAATCCGTCCGCCATCCAGAATTTTCATTGCCTGAATAAAACCTTCGCCTACTTCGCCCAGTCTGTTAGCATCCGGAATTCGGCAATTATCAAAAATAAGTTCTGCAGTTTCACTGGCACGCATTCCTAATTTATTTTCTTTTTTCCCTGAAGAAAATCCAGCCATTCCTTTTTCAAATACAAAAGCAGTCATCCCCCTGGAATCTCCTTTTTCTCCGGTACGAACAATTACAACAGCAACATCTCCGGATATAGCATGAGTGATAAAATTTTTAGCTCCGTTGACAACCCAGTAATCACCATCTTTTTTTGCGGTAGTATTCATCCCGGCAGCATCTGAACCCGTATTATGCTCCGTAAGCCCCCAGGCGCCAATATGTTCTCCCGTAGCCAATTTAGGAAGCCATTTCTTCTTTTGTTCTTCATTACCAAAAGTTAAAATATGATTTGTACACAATGAATTATGTGCTGCAACAGACAAACCTACAGAAGGGTCTACTTTGGAAATTTCTTCTATGATAGTAATATACTCATGATAACCTAAACCGGAACCTCCCAGTGCTTCCGGAACTAAAACCCCCATGAAGCCCATCTCTCCTAATTTTTTAAACAAAGGAACCGGAAATACCTGATTCTCATCCCATTCCATTACAAAGGGTCTTATATTTTTTTCAGCAAAATCTTTTATAGATTGAGCAATCATACTTTGTGTTTCACTGTAATCAAAGTGCATCATTATGGCTATTTTTTAAAAGTCCAAATATAAGGCTATAATATTAGCATTTTCATTAGACATTCCTTTAATTTTTGTTAAATCACCCGCATTTTTTATATCGCCGTTCATGCTTCTGTAAATAACAATTTCCCTTGCCAAATTATATTTAAAATAAGGAAACTGCGCTAATTCCTTTATTGAAGCATTATTAATATGTATTTTCTTCAAATCAGGAAGTACACTAACTTTAAAATTAGCTTTCAATTGCTCCACCACTTCCGGTGACAATCCCCACACATCCTTCATTTGTTCCATAGAAACAAAGCCTCTTAAACTTTCTTTAAATTTTAAAATTCGGAGCGAAATCGCCTCTCCAATTCCATAAATCCGGATTAAATCTTCCTGAGTAGCCTGATTAATATCCTTAACAACTATATTTGCTTTTTTCGGAAAACGTTCTGAAGCTGTATTCAAAAAAACCACAGGTTTCGACAGCTTTTTTTTATTTACCCAATCAGGAAATTTAAAATAAGGAGCCATAGTCAGCAATAAAGAATCTGAAACCCCTGTTACAGCCTGAAATTCTTCTGCAGAATTCACATATTTATTTTTTTTTCTGAAAGCAAACAACCGATCGATTTCTACTACAGACATCCCAAGTTTATACCCTTTATAATCAGTAATAAAATTAGGATTAAAAGGATAGATCTTAACCAGCTGTTTTTTTTGCTGAAATTTTAAGGAATCCATCTTAGAATTTAGTGAGAGCCATTTTTGTTGCTGCAAATCAATATCAGAAGTCCGATTAAAATCAGTAAAAAAAAGAACAAGCTGTAGTACAGCAATAATCAGGAAAAGACTAAAAATTCCTTTTTGTTGCTGTTTTGAAAACTGAAAATAAGTATTATTCGTTTTTAAAGCCATTCTTACATTCATACAATATGACAGAAGCTAAAAGTATAAATAATTTTAACCATTTGTATCTAATTTAAAAACATAATTATTGTTTTTTCATAAAAAACTATACTTTTGAAAATATTATAACCTAAAACAACAAAACCATGTCTATCTGGAAAAGAAAACCATTAAGCCAACTTTTAGCCGAAGCCGAAGATTCTGAAAAAGGACTAAAAAAGACATTAACCGCTTCAGGACTTGTTGCACTAGGCGTAGGTGCTATTATTGGTGCAGGATTATTTTCTATAACAGGTCTGGCAGCTTCTGTAAATGCCGGTCCAGCAATAAGTATTTCTTTCCTTATAGCCGCTTTTGGCTGTATTTTTGCCGGTCTTTGTTATGCTGAATTTTCCTCAATGATTCCTGTTGCCGGTAGCGCCTACACTTATTCATTTGCAACAATGGGAGAATTTATTGCATGGATAATTGGTTGGGATTTAGTATTAGAATATGCTGTAGGAGCGGCAACTGTATCCATAAGCTGGTCACGCTACTTAGGTAAATTTCTCGGGACATTTGGTATCCATATTGATGATAATCTGATGCTTTCTCCTTTCGAAGGGGGCATTATCAATCTTCCGGCGGTATTTATTGTGATGCTCATGTCATTAATTTTGATACGCGGAACGCGGGAATCGGCTTTTGTAAATAATATTATTGTTTTATTAAAAGTTTCTGTTGTACTGACTTTTATTGCTGTGGGATGGCAATACATCAAACCCGAAAATTACACTCCTTACATTCCTGAAAATACTGGAAAATTTGGTGAATTTGGTTTCTCAGGAATTATCAGGGCTGCCGCAATAGTATTCTTTGCTTATATAGGTTTTGATGCTGTTTCAACAGCTGCGCAAGAAGCCAAAAATCCAAAAAGAGATATGCCTATCGGTATTTTATTATCACTAGCTATCTGTACCATCCTTTACATATTATTTGCTCATGTTATGACCGGTGTAGTAAACTATCAGGCATTTGCTGGAAAAGACGGTATTGCACCCGTTGCAATTGCTGTAGAAGCAATGGGACCTGTTGGTGCAAATGGAATGATAACTCCTGCTTACCCTTGGCTGAACAATGCTATTTTATTAGCTATTTTAGCAGGTTATTCGTCAGTAATTCTTGTTCTTTTAATGGGACAAAGCCGTGTGTTTTTCTCTATGAGTAAAGATGGTCTGATTCCAAAAATATTTTCAGATGTTCATGATAAATTTAGAACTCCGGCTAAAAACAACTTATTATTTATGGTTATTGTAAGCGTTTTTGCTGCTTTCATACCTGCAAGAGTTGTGGGCGAAATGACAAGTATTGGTACTTTATTTGCCTTTATACTGGTTTGCCTTGGCGTGTTGATTATGCGTAAGAAAATGCCTGAAGCTCCCCGAGCCTTCCGAACACCATTTGTTCCTTTCGTACCCATTGCCGGTGTGTTCGTTTGTTTGTTTATGATGGTATTTCTACCGTTGGATACCTGGATCAGGCTTATTGTCTGGATGATGATAGGTTTTGATTTGTACATTTTCTACGGAATGAAAAACAGTGCATTAAATAAAGGACAATTCAGTTTAAAAAATCAGAAGACGGTTGCCGGATCAGGACTAGGAATGGTAATCATACTCATTATTATTGCTTTTATACACCACAGTGATCCCACTTTAAATGATGTATATTTATTTTATTTCTCATTAGCATTTGCTATAATTCATGCTTTTGTGTATGGATACAGCTTTAAAAAAAGTAAAATAACACAATAGTTAAGATACATTAAAAAAGGCATTCTGAATATTCAGAATGCCTTTTTTATCATAAATCAAACACTGAGGTTCGTTTAGAACGGATTAAATCTTTCAGCCTTATCCAAAAAGCCAGCGTTAAATAAACACCAAATCCTAAACCCACCGTAACAAACGAAATATAAATAAAAAACAAACGAACATTAGTAACCCGCATTCCTAATTTATCAGCAAGACGTGAAGAAACCTGAAATCCGTATTTTTCGAAAAAAAACTTAAGTTTTACAATTGCTGACATTTTATTTATTTCTTTTATTATGGAGTAAATTTACTAATTATAATTTCAAATACCCAAACTAACTATCCTTCAACAATTCCGTACCTATTGCGCAATTCAGACATTTACCAAAAGTACAGTACTCATTCTTCAGCTGAAGCAAAGATTGTGTTTCAAAACAATTAGTTGCTTTTATGCCAAAAAAAGTAAACTTATCAATAACGGCATTCTTTTCCGGTGCGACCTTAGCTAACATCGCTATTAGGTCTTCGGTTACTTCTTTCCCCAAACTCTTAGCATAAGAAAACTGCAAAGGAATAATGGTATTAATCAGTAATAAATCAACAAATGATTTTGACATTTTTTTTATTTTAACCGGACTTACTTTGTCAAACTGATAATGATTTTCCCAATAACAGGAAGTTGATATACGGAATAGTTGATGCACTTCTTCTACAGCATATACGTTTATAATTTTTGAAAATAAATTATGCTGTTTATGGTATAAATGAGCCAATTGTGAAAGCCGGATAGTTGGAAAATTATCCGGACGATGTTTAAAAAACTGAACATTTCCTTCGTTACCGGAATCCAACTGATATTTATGCAACAAATAAAAATATCTGAATTTTAAATCCCTGAAATAAGCATCTTCTTTATCGGAGTCTAACAAACCGGCTTTTCCCATTAAAAGTGCTTCGAGATTTTCAACTTCAAAACTTTCTTTCCTGATGATCGAAAAAGGAATTGACCGGGCTATCTTCAGAAAAACTTCACCATTTGTATTAAGTCCGAAGTTTTTGGCCAGCATACAAAACAAAACAGCTTCCCAGTCGTTATTTGTTTCCAGTAACAAATCATAGATCGCTTTTGATTTTCGTTCCAATCTTTCAAAAAACAAACGTTCCTGCCAGTTTTTCAAAACAAAATTATCAAAATCTTTTAACTGCTTTTCGCAAAAAATCCATGTTTTGGGGGCAACCAGCTGTTGGTAATTATCTAAAATTTCTTTATCCACGTAGTTCCTGAGTTCTAAAACAGGAATTTCGGTATTATTTTTTCTGAAAACTTCAGTATCATGTTCCCAGACTACATGCAGAATAACATTATCATAAGCGGCATCTTTTTCATGATGATGCACATACCAATCGGAAGATTTAAGATGAATTTCTACATTTCCGGCCCATTTTTGGTTTGCGACGGTTATTTGCGCATTAAAAAAATCAGGTCCTGACTGCTCCAGATACTGACCAACATTTGTAATAACAATTGTATCACCACCGGTGGTTTTTAAATCAAAGCTATTCCATTTTTTATATTTCCATAAATAATGCAGAAATTCTTCTTTCATGGCAAAGATTTAAAATTAAAAATCTAATTTAATGAAAAAACTTACGCAAAAAACTTTTGAAATAAAATAATCTATCGCATTAAATACAGTTGGGCACAGGCTCTGGCATCGGACAAGGCTTCATGATGATTTAATGTAATATTCATTGCCCGGCAACAATCACTTAATTTAGTAGGCTTTAAACCTTTGGACTTGTATATCCTTACTGTGCATTCCCACCTTGGAGCAATATTCAATGTGGCATAATCTAAACCGTAATATGCCATAGATTTAGCCAAAACATTCCGGTCAAAACTTTCATTATGCGCTACTATGGTCCTGTTTTGAAGTCTTTTTTGAATTTCAGGAAACACTTCCAGAAAATTTTTAGCGCGGGCAGTATCGCTTGGATAAATACCATGCACCTGAATAGTGAATGCTGAATATAAATTATCAGGAGGCTGAATTAAAGTAACAAACTCATCAACCACAATACCGTTTTCAACCGTAACGATTCCTACTGAACAGGGATGAAAGGCAGTTGCGGTTTCAAAATCGATAGCGGTAAAGGTCATGGAAAAGAAATTAATTAAAGAAATTCCAGATTAAACCAAAACGAATACTCATATCTCTATAAGGATTATTAGGTGTTGCATAATAATTATTACCGGTATATCCGGCATTAAAATGTTCTGCTTTTAAATAAATTCTGGTTCTTTGAATTTTTGCATTAATAAAAAAGTCAAGATTAGGGTAATTTCCAATTTTCTTGTCCTGCTGAACAAAAAATTCACCTATAACCGGATTGTATTCATTAGCGAAATAATTAGTGAAATAATTCAACGTGATTCCAGCCTGAAGAAACAAGGCTTTGTCAAAGAAATAATTTGTAAAATAAATAGTATTACGACTTACTACTTCAGGCACATTTAAAATAGCTTCCTGCTGATCTGTTTTTTGATACAATATCGTATTGTTCAAAGCAAATTTCCCAAAAGTAAGTTCCTTACTCAGTTTTAGAGAAAGGTATTTAATTGTCCCGCCAAACTGATTAGGGGTAACAATCTGTTGTGAAGGATCAGTAGCTGAATTTTCAAAATACAGATAATCCGTTAAAGCTGATATTTGCAGTGAAGCATCAAACCAAGGTGTAACAGCTTCTCCACTGATCACATTGATTTTCTCATTCTTAAAATTGTTTGACCAGTTATAATTCACATAATTACTTTGGAACAAATTATAATTATCATTAGGTAATTTATTTAAATTCTGGTATCCAAAAACAAACTGAAAATCATCATTTAAATTATAATTTAACTTAGCATCCAGATTAGACAAAGACTGATTAGTAATGGCTCTTGAAAGCAAAAATTTTCCGTGCCATTTGTTTTTCCAATATTCGTATTGCCCGCCTACACTATTTATCTGACGTGATAAAGTGGCAGGAATTACACCGTCATCCTGTATTAAAATACGTCCGTAATAAAAATTACTGCGAAAATCATCTATAAAAAACTGAAACTTCCCCAGTATGGGATTCTCATACACTACACCTGCTTTGTTATACATTTTATTATAATGAGTCTGATCTTTAAGATCAGACGTTACAATAGCATTACCAAATCTGATTACCGACTGTGTACCTACAGCTGAAAGTATGGTAGGCTGATAGTATTCAAAAAATTTATTTTCGTAATTGAACTGATGTGTCACATATAGATTATTATTTCCTTCTGTGGGATTGATTCTGAAAATATGATCAGCGAAAATACGTTTGGCTTTGAAAAAAGATTCGGCATCAGTTAAATACACCTGCAAACGCTGTCTGTTTTTAAAATCAGGATCTTCACTTTCAAAGTTTTCAATTGTTGTAATCCCTCCATTTTCTTCATGTAAAGCATCCTGCCCTGTAAAATGAGCATTCAGAAAATAACGTTTTCCGGTATCATTATAACTCGTTGTGAACCTGAAACTTCCGGTACTCACTAACTGATTTATATATTTTCCTTCAGAACGTAATCCTTTATAAGCTATAGAAAAATTAAGATTTGGAGAAACGTTTACTGCAAAAAACGAATCTACCGAATGTCCTTTTCCTAAAATTGATTTAAAATACAATTCGGTCACAGGAGTAGCAACTGAGCTATATCTAATTTGGTTTGCTTCCAGAAAATTAAATTGTTTAGCCTTAAAACCCATTTCAGGATAAGGAGATATTTCTGTTAAACTGTATTGAAGTTTATTATAAGCCTGCCCTTCATTTGGCAAAGCCAATAAACCAAAAAGATCTCTGCGAAGATAATTATGACTGTATTCCCGCTCAATAGTAAGCGAAGTATCCAGATAAGTAGTATCCCTTTCTAAAGTAATAAAACGGTACATATCCATAGTAGCTACTTTGGTTGTATCCTTGTCATTAGCTCCTTTTAAACGGTCCGAAAAAGATCTTTTAGGTTCTTCTCCTCTTGAATCATTTTGAGAGAACAACAGCGTAGGTACTATTAAAAAATATAAAAAAAAGAGAATTCTCATTCGGAACAAATATATAATTGGGCGTTTCTTTTCAAAATAATAACGGAGCAAAGGTAATCGATAAAAACGTATAAAAAAACATCTTCCTCGCCACTTCTTTCTTTGTAAATGTTAGAATAACGAACAATTATATTAAAAATTTTATAATCTTTGCTGTTCAAAAACAGTTCTGTATGCTTGCCCCTAATTTTTCTACACTGATTATTGAAGCAGGAACCGATGAAGCGGGTCGTGGTTGTCTGGCTGGTCCTGTAACTGCTGCTGCTATAATCCTGCCGTTGGATTTTGAAAACAGATTATTAAATGACAGTAAACAATTATCTGAAAAACAGAGAGAGAACTTACGTCCCGTAATCGAAGAACAGGCGCTGAGCTTTGCTGTCACTCATTTATTTCCTGATGAAATTGACGAAATCAATATTCTGAATGCATCAATGAAAGGCATGCAGGAATCAATTTTAAAATTAAATCTGGTACCTCAATTCATTATTGTAGATGGAAACAGAAATTTAAATGCAAAACTAGGGCTTAAAAACACTACCGGAAAACAGTTTACAACAGCAGAAATAGATCTATTAAAATCAATTCCGAATCAAAGTATTATAAAAGGAGATGCTAAATATTTAAGTATTGCCGCTGCATCTGTTTTGGCAAAAACTTATCGGGATGAGTATATGAACCAAATTCACGAAGAATTTCCAATGTACAACTGGAAAAAAAACAAAGGTTACCCAACCAAAGAACACCGGGATGCAATTCGAAAATACGGCACAACGAAATACCACAGAATGAGTTTCAGGTTATTGCCGGAACAATTGAGCCTGGAATTTTAAATTAACTCATCGAATTGATTTTCTTAAACATAAAATCAGGAGCAATTCTATTTAAAAAATAAAGCAATTTGACTTTAGAGATTCTAATCTCAGCTTTATCGTCCTTAATTCCTCTTAGCATCTCATCAACAGCATCCTCTGCTGAAATTGCACCCTTAGGTACTTTTCCATTATGCCAGGGCGTGTCTACTACAGGAAATAAAACTTCCGTAATTTTCACATTTTGTTGCTGTAACTGTAGCCTTAAAACCTGTGTAAAAGAATGCAAGGCTGATTTAGTAGCATTGTAAAAAGTATATTTCTTAGTGGGCACATACACCAAACCTGAAGTAATATTCACTATTAATGCCCGATTATTTTTAGCCATCAAAGGATAGAGTGATTTTATGAGATAAACAGGCGCTTTAAAATTTACTGCTATTTCTTTTTCCAGTTTTTCAATAATAGCAGCATCACTTATAAAATCACTTCTTGTAGCGGTAGCAGCATTATTGATTAATACATTTACTGACGGAAAATTTAATGCAGTCCATTTTACAAATTTTTCGCATTCTGCAAGTTGTGATAAATCACATTGATAGGTAATTAAATCCGGAAGTTGTTTTTTTGCTTCACCAAGTTTTTCAGCCGATCCGGAACAAGTAATCACAGTATTTCCTTTTTGCAAAAGCCGTTTACATATTTCAAAACCTATACCCGAACTTCCTCCTGTAATTATAACGGTACTATTAAAAATTTCCATATTATTCAAATTTAAATTATGGAATAAAAATAATATCGTTTTTTATTTTCTACATTGACCTATGTTAAGTCTTATGCTTTTTCAGAATCCTGCTGAGTGATTCGGGCTGAATTCCTAAATAAGAAGCTATGATATGTTGCGGAATTCTATGATTTAAGTCTGGGAAATCTTCTAAAAAATTCAGGTATCTGGTTTTTGCATCCAGCATTAACAGTTCTCTTTCTCTCTTTTCTTTAGCACAAAATGCTTTTTCCAGTATTTTAAATAAAAATACATCCCAATAACTGTCGCCCAATCTCAATTGCATCCAATCGGTATAGCTAAATTCTAAAATTTGCGAATCCTCCAATGCTTCAATATAAAAATAAGAATTCGTTTTTTGAATCATTGCAGAATAAGAACTTATAAACTGCTTTTCTGAAATGATGTTTTTAGTAAATTCATTTCCGTTTTCGTGGATGTAAACATACCGGAAAAGCCCTTTTAAAACGTATGCCAGCTTATTAGGCACTTCTCCCTGCGAAATAAAATTAGTATTTTTAGAAACATTCTTTAATTGCCCTATTTTGCATAATTCAGCAAATCTTTCCTCAGAAATATTATTTGGTAACAAGGAGTTTTTGATAACTGAATCATTCATAATAGCAGAAAATAATTTTATTTCTGAACAAATTGATTTTCAAATAAAACAGTAAAATGTTTCAGAATTTTGTCTTTAACTTCTTCCTCATCTACTTTTTCAACACCTAATTCTACATTAAGTGAGGTCACTGCTTTTCCACGAATTCCGCAAGGAATAATATTATCAAAATATCCCAAATCGGCATTGACATTTAACGCAAATCCGTGCATGGTCACCCAACGGGAAGCACGAACACCCATGGCACAAATTTTTCTGGCAAATGGTGTTCCAACACCCAGCCAGACTCCTGTTTCGCCATCACTTCTCCCCGATTCCACTCCGTATTCAGCCAAAGTTAAAATTATAGCCTCCTCCAAAAAACGTAAATATTTATGAATATCAGTAAAGAAATTTTCCAGGTCCAAAATAGGATAACCTACAATCTGTCCCGGTCCGTGATAAGTGATGTCACCGCCACGATTGATTTTGTAGAAAACAGCGCCTTTGGCTTCCAATTGTTTTTCGGACAACAGCAGATTTTCCAAATCGCCGCTCTTACCCAAGGTGTAAACATGCGGATGCTCCACAAAAAGAAAATAATTAGGCGTAGGCAGATTGGTTTCTTCCCTGCGGTTTTGGATTTTTAAATCGACAATTCCTTTGAATAATTCTTCCTGGTATTCCCAGGTTGATTTATAATCACGGTTCCCTAAATCTTGAAGTTGGATTGTTTTATTCATCGTAGTACTTTGAGGTGCAAAAATACGATTAAATATTTGTTTTACCACGAAGGCACACCAACGTAACAAATGAGATTATTTTACCACAAATTACACAAATCATCGCAAATGAATCTGTAGAAATTTGTGCAATTTGTGGTTATAAAATAGTGTAATTTACCATTATTCTAAAACCACATTTAAATTCAATTTCTCTGGATTCTCAGTATAATCAGTAAAAGGATATTCTACCGTGATGGTTTTTCGATCAGCACTAAATAGCGCATCCGGATTAGAAACCGATTTTACGGCTTTAGGAAAATGGTATTTCAAAGTATATTTGGAAGAAGCAAAAATCATCTTAGCCATTCCTGTTGAATCAGCAGCTATTTTATTGATGGCATTTTTATCAACGATAGCTTTACGGCTAAAGTTTTTACCATCATAATTAAAAGACAATTGGGTGTTATTCATACCGCTCATCATGGCAGCTGGGTTGTTATTCTTATCTGATTTTCCTTTTAAATCTTTCATAGCCGACATACTTTCCATCAAGCCACCTAATTCATTTACACTTTTAAATGGCGTATTCATCGAAAACAACAATTGTTGGGCTTCAGGATTCATTTTGATATTCATCACAAAATTTTCCATTTTTTTTATTGCCGCCTGTTGCTCCGGAGACATTTTAGCTATACTATCTTTCTTCTTATCAAAAATTTCTTTGAATGAAAAAGTGGAATCTATTGCTTTAGCATTATTTTTTGCTCCAAACTGTTCTCCTAGCTTATCTCCCGCCATCGCCATCAATCCGGCACCATCCATTTCTAAAGAAAATTTTCCGGAACCATCAGGCTGAACATCGATGTTTTCAGTGAAGTTGCAGCTTGCAAGCGTTAGTACTAAAATTGAAAGACTAAGTAATTGGTATAATTTTGTCATTGTTTGTTTTTATATTAAAGTATAGTATATAATTGTGAGCGATATTACAGCTATTTGTTTTTTGTTTTAGTATTATTCAAATTGTAACTAATTTAAAAGCTTATAATTTTATTCTTTATATTCTTTCAATGGTTTGTAATTAATATATCTTATGTAAATATTTTCTGAATTAGTAATTGTATCTTTTTGCAATAGTTTTTCTTTTCCAAATTTATCAATTTCATAAACAGTGCGACAGTTATCATTATGTACACTAGCAAACTCTTTTAAACTATCCCCTTCAATTCTTGCAAAAACAGTAGAACTACCTCCGTGAACCAAAAAAGCATCAATACAATTAAGTTCTTTGTTATAAAGCATATTTGGATAATCTTGAGAATTTTCAATAGATATCAGCTTTTTTTCATAGTTATCATAAATAAAAAGACGTCTAACTTCGTTTCCACCTCGGGCTGCACTACCTGAAATAAAAGTTATATCATTGAATTTATCATTATTAAAGTCTGATATGTTTGGTTCAAACCCATTTAATATGGTACATTCATACAAGTAGGTATTTTTATGAAACCAATAATTTAGACCTTTACTATAGAACTTTATAATTACATAAGTATTATTAAAAACCCTATGTTTTATTAACTCAATTTTGGTTTTACCCCTTTCACCAATATTCAAACTATCAACAAATGTTTCTATAATTTCTGTATCTGAGGTTAACGTATCAGCTAAGACAATTTTGTTTTTAATTGTATATTTTGCAATCTCTTTTTTAATTCTATTATCTACATGTTGTGTAGTACATGAAAATATAAAAATTAAGAAAAAAAGAAAATTTCGTTTCATATGACACTTTTACTAAAATTTAAGTTCACAAACTTTAAAACCTAAGCAATTTTAAACAACTTTTCTGGATTTACAATATAATTATCATCGAATTTTCTTTCTTTTTTCATAAAATTCAATCTATGAAAACGAAACTTCCTAAAATAGCCCTGATGGAAACGGCGTCCTTTCTAGCCGGTGTTCGGCTAGAAAGATAGAGTATACAGCAGGACAAATCGTGATAAAAAACAGAGATTTTCTGCTCCTAAAAAATCTAAAAATCTGCATTCTGAAATCTGCATTCTATTTGTTATCTTTGCGGTCTTAAAAATCAGACTATAATGGCATTATCAGAACAAGAAATCATCCGAAGAGAAAAACTTCAATCTTTACGCAACTTAGGAATCAATCCTTATCCTGCTAATCTTTTTCCTGTAAATCATACTTCTAAACAGATAAAGGAATCATTTGAAGAAGGTAAGAAAGTGATTGTTGCCGGGCGTTTGATGAGCGTGAGAGATCAGGGAAAAGCTTGTTTTGCTGAATTGCAGGATAGTGAAGGTCGTATTCAGTTGTACGTGAATCGTGATGTTTTATGCGAAGGCGATGATAAAACCTTGTACAATCAGGTTTTCAAAAAACTGACCGATTTAGGTGATTTTATTGGTATTGAAGGCGAATTGTTTACGACACAGGTGGGTGCCAAATGTATTCGTGTAAGCGGTTATACATTTTTGAGCAAAACCTTACGTCCTTTACCATTACCAAAAGTAGATGAAGACGGTAAAGTACACGATGCTTTTAATGATGCTGAATTGCGTTATAGAATGCGTTATGTAGATTTAACCGTAAATCAAAACGTAAAAGAAACATTTATCAAAAGAACTAAATTGTTCAACGCAATGCGTGGTTTCTTTAATGATGCAGGTTACCTAGAAGTGGAAACTCCGGTTTTACAATCCATTCCCGGTGGAGCTGCGGCGCGTCCGTTTATTACACACCATAACTCATTGGATATTCCGTTGTACATGCGTATTGCGAATGAGTTGTACTTAAAAAGATTAATCGTTGGTGGATTTGACGGTGTTTATGAGTTTTCGAAAAACTTCCGTAATGAAGGAATGGACAGAACGCACAACCCGGAATTTACTGCCATGGAAATATATGTAGCCTACAAAGACTACAACTGGATGATGGATTTCACGGAGCGTTTGCTAGAGCATTGTGCGATTAGTGTAAATGGAACGAGCGATGTGACTTTTGGTGAAAACCAAATTAGTTTCAAAGCGCCTTTTGCCCGTGTGACAATGACGGATTCCATTAAACATTTTACCGGTTTTGACATTTCAGGAAAAAGCGAAGCCGAATTATACGAAGCCGCTAAAGGAATGGGAATCGAAGTGGATGAAACCATGGGGAAAGGAAAACTGATTGATGAAATTTTTGGAGCGAAATGCGAAGGAAATTATATTCAGCCAACATTCATTACCGATTATCCAAAAGAAATGTCTCCATTGTGTAAAGAGCACCGCGACAATCCGGAACTGACAGAACGTTTTGAATTAATGGTTTGTGGAAAAGAAGTTGCCAATGCGTATTCTGAGTTAAATGACCCAATTGACCAACGGGAACGTTTTGAAGACCAAATGCGTCTGGCTGCCAAAGGTGATGACGAAGCTAACGGAATCATTGATGAAGATTTCTTAAGAGCTTTAGAATACGGAATGCCTCCAACATCTGGTTTAGGAATTGGAATGGATCGTTTGATGATGTTCCTGACTAATAATGCTTCTATTCAGGAAGTATTATTGTTCCCGCAAATGCGTCCTGAGAAAAAAATCACTGTAGAATTGACTGAAGAGGAAAAATTTATTTTAGATTTATTGAAAAAAAATGAAGATAAAATGGATTTAACTCAACTTAAAATTGCTGCTAATTTAAGCGGTAAAAAATGGGATGCGTCTATGAAAAACTTATCGAAACACGGTTTGACTAAAGTAGCTGTTGAAGGAGAAAGTAAAATGGTGGAATTAGTAGAGTAAATCCCTTTAAATATTCTAAAAATTAAAAAAAGGAGCTTTTATTGAAGCTCCTTTTTCTTATATAAAAAATTTCCTTAATTTTGAAAACATGGAAAGAGCAAAACTTATTGTTAAAAATTTCGGACCTCTAAAAGATATTAATATCGAAGTTAGAGAAATGGTTGTTTTTATTGGAGCACAGGCTTCTGGTAAAAGTACTTTGGCAAAATTGATTTCAATATTGGAAGATGAGGAATTTAGAAAAGATGATTCAATTTCTTTTGAAGAAGAATTAAAAAAATATAGTATTCATTCTTTTTTAAACAATAAGAGTTGTATAAATTATTGCAGAGAATCCAAGGGAGTTTTTTACGAATTTACACTCGAAAATAGTATATCAAAAAAGGTAGATTATAGAGAGAATTTAATTAAAAATCTTTCAGGTATTGTTACCAAAGAAAAAGGAGAAATATTGGATTCACTTCTCGAAACAGATCTTGAAAATATAAGATTTAAGAATATTAAAGAAAAGAAGTTATTTGTAAAAAAATTAAATGAAGCCGTCGATAGTGCTTTTTCAGAAAAAGATAAAACTAAGATTTATGATTTTTTCATTAAAAAGTATGACCAAGTAATTTCGAAATACGGTGCGTATCTAAAATTCGATTCTATATACATCCCTACTGAAAGAAATATTTTGCAAATAATATCTACAAATATTCTAGGCTTGATCAATAACGACATTCAAATCCCTAAATACTTATTAAACAGCGGACAAGAATATGAAAAAGCTATTAATACTATAAAAGAATTGCCATTAAGTATAATTGATAAAAAAATCAAATACAAAAGAGAAGGAAAAACTTCGTACATATATCATAATGAAACTGAAAAAGTTGATTTATTAGAATCTGCTTCGGGATTGCAATCCATTATTCCAATTTTACTTTTAGTAGAATATTCTAAATCATTAAAAGAAAAATACAATTTCAATTTTGTTGTAGAAGAACCTGAATTGAATTTATATCCAAAAGCACAACACGAATTAATTAAATATTTAGTCAAAAACTGTTTGTTTGATAGAAAAAATTTAATTCTTACTACTCATAGTCCATTTGTATTAGCATCTATCAATAATTTGCTTTTGGCTTTTGACAAAGGAAAAACCCATCCAAAAGAAGTCAATAAAATAATTAAAAAAGAATCCTGGCTTGACCCAAAAAACTTCATTGCCTATGAATTAAAAAATGGAAAAGCAAAAAAGATTATGAATGATAAATTAGGACAAATCAAGGAGAATATGATTGATGCTGTTTCTGATGCATTTGCAAATGAATTTGACAAATTGCTTGACTTATGATTCAACATATCAAAGAAGCATTTCCTGTAATTGAGACCAATTGTTTAAGAACAATTACTGATAAACACACATTTGTATTTGAAGCTGAAACTGTTTTATTTGTTAGCGTAAAAGAATCGTGGCATTTACACATTGAAAATAAGTCAAATGGGGAATTCTACTTTATTCAAAATGATGATTGTGTCATGAAAAAAGTCAAAGGCGGACAATGTGACTACGTCATTTGTAACAATGAAAATATATTTTTTACAGAAGTTAAGGTTGCAAAAGGAAATCAAGCGAATCATAGAAAAGAAGCTTATTCCCAATTAGAAAACACATTTAAACATTATTCAAATTTAATAGATTTTGATCCTTACAACTTGAATGCCATAGTTTGCTTTCCAACTAAAAGAAGAATTGTTAGAGCGAGTAAATCAACAAAGAAAAAAGAATTTAAAGTTAAATATAATTTAGATCTTCAAGAGAGAAATTATATTTCTTTCGAATAATATTCAAACCCGTCTCGTTCTAAATAAACGAAACGGGTTTTCTGTTTTTAAAACGAATATTTCTTTATTTTATCCTCCTGAATATTTAAAACCGAAACACTTTCTTTAGGAACTTCAGCTTTCCAATTTTCCTGAACAGATGGATTTGACGGATATTTACCGTTTTTCATTTTAAGAAGATGAAATTTCCCTCCAGTCTCAAATATAAGATCATAAAAATTTTCAGACGATGAAGTGGTTACATAGATAGGAAAATCGGTTACAGTAAACTTGTTGATTACACTTCCATCATTATTTAAAATATACCCTGAACAACCTCCGCTTCCACAGAAATACGGATTAGAAAAGCCAACAAAATATTCGTCTTTTTTATCATTATTTAAATCTAATGCTTCATAATAAAAGAATCTTTCTTCTTTTGTCATCGCAGCTAAATCATCCTTTAACAGTACTTTTAATTGTTTACGAATCAATTCTACTACCTTATCGTCTTTTACAAGTGTATCACTAACAGCTGCTGTTCCTACTGCTGTCTTTGACAAAGTATCTTCAACAATAGCTTTGATTATATTCTTTGAATTCGTTTTATCTTTATTTTGACATCCATATAATAACGCAACAACCCAAACAATTAAAATTTTACTTTTCATAATATTCATTTTATAATTTAAAATTTAAGTTTAAATATAATAAAAGCTTTCTAAGCCAATAAAGCCGCTTTATTATCAATATCATTTTGTGCAAGCAATGATTCAATGTTATTGAAAGTCACTAAAGCAATTTGCGTTAAGGCTTCATCAGTAAAAAAGGCCTGATGTGCCGTTACCAAAACATTTGGAAAACTCATTAACCGCTGGATGGCATCGTCCTGAATAATATCTTCAGAATGATCTTTGAAAAACAACTTTTCTTCCTGTTCGTAAACATCAATTCCTAAATAGCCTACTTTTCCTTGTTTTAATGCTTGAATCACGTCTGAAGTCTGAATTAAAGCACCCCGACTGGTATTGATAATCATCACATTATTTTTCATCAATGAAAGTGACTTTTCATCAATAATATACTTTGTTTTTTCGTTCAAAGGACAATGCAACGAGATAATATCGGATTCTTTAAAAATGTTTTCTAATGGAACAAAAGTAACGCCTTCTTCTTCCATCTCGATATTAGTGACGATGTCAAAAGCCAGCACTTTGCAACCAAAACCTGTTACAATCTTTGCAAATGCCTTTCCTATATTTCCGGTTCCAATAATTCCAACGGTTTTTCCATGCAAATCAAAACCCAGTAATCCGTTTAAGGAAAAATTTTGTTCCCGAACCCGATTGTATGCCTTATGTGTTTTTCTGTTTAAAGTCAAAATCATTGCCATAGCATGTTCGGCAACCGCTTGGGGAGAATAGGCTGGAACGCGACACACTCGAATGCCCATTTTCTTTGCTGTTTCTAAATCGACATTATTAAAACCAGCACATCGCAAAGCGATTATTTTCACCTTTCTTTCTGCTAATTCTTTAATTACCGATGCATTAACAACATCGTTTACAAAAACACAAACCACATCAGTATTACTAATTAATTTTACTGTTTGCTCGTTTAATTGTGTTTCGAAAAAATCAAATTCAAAACCAAAGTCGGTATTGTATTTTTCGAAAAATACTTTGTCGTAAGCTTGTGTGGAGAAAAAAGCAACTTTTGAATTTAACGATAACTTGGTATTTTTCATATGCTATTTTTAAAGAATTATTTTTTGTTTACAGTATTTTCTAATGTAAGAAATAAATATTAAAATTATAGAAAAGCAAAAAAACATTAACTGAAAAGACTAAAAATCACAATTTATTCTTAACAATTAAACTTTATTTTGATTCCTCTGTCTTATTTAAAAACAAAAAAATAACACTATGAAAAAATTAGCCACTATTGCTTTAATTGCAATCATAAGCGTATCCACTTATGCACAGGAAAAAAAGGATAAATTAAAAAGACATGATGGAAAGCAGATGGAAAAATTCACAGCTGAACAACGCAATGAGCTGATGCTGAAAAAAATGACTTTGGAACTGGATTTAAATGCTTCCCAACAAAAAGATTTGGGTAAAATTATTGCAGAAGAAAGTGCAAAAAGAGAAGCTTTTATGAAAAAGAGGAAAGAAAAAACAGAAAAACCTACTTCTGACCAAATCTTTGAAAAGAAAAGTAAAATGCTGGACGAACAAATTGCTATGAAGTCAAAAATGAAAAAAGTTCTTTCTGCTGACCAATTTAAAAAATGGGAGGAAATGAAAAAACACCACCGTCAAGGCATGAGAAAACATAAAAGTATGAGAAATCATGGTGTTCATGGAATGAAAAAAGATATGAAACACAAAGACAGTAGTGCGGTAAAAAAATAAATCTATTCTTGATTATTAATTCATAAAAAAAATGCTGCTTCAAAATGTGAAGCAGCATTTTTTTTATGAATTTTTATTTTACTTATTTCAATTTATTGAAAGTATCTTTATACGTTCCTGTAATAGTTACTCCGCTGTTTTTAATTACGCTACCATAAATTGTAATTTCAGAATCAGAACCCAGGAATTCTAATTTAGCTCCACTATTCATAATAAGATTACCGTAAATTACGACACTACCCTCAATTTTCATTGTTCCATTTATATTAAGGGACAAATAAGGATTATTATAATTACCCTGAGCCATCGATCCTTTCATCGTGAATACTCCGCCACTATTAATATTAATACCCTGAGCAACTGCAAGAGATCCGCAAAAAGTAAGTTTATCATTTACATTTATTCCCTGTAATGAGGCTGAACCTTTGTAACTAAAATTATCGCCCGAATTCACATTTAGCCACTCTCCTCCGCTGTAAGTTGCAAAACTGCTGCAATCAATAGCAGAAACGGTAACTTTTTTGATAATTTTTAATCCGCCATTTCCACTAGCTACATAGATATAATCTCCCACAC
The DNA here is from genome assembly GCF_046000495.1 of Flavobacterium plantiphilum. Classification (NCBI taxonomy): domain Bacteria; kingdom Pseudomonadati; phylum Bacteroidota; class Flavobacteriia; order Flavobacteriales; family Flavobacteriaceae; genus Flavobacterium; species Flavobacterium plantiphilum. The sequence continues at coordinate 482,780 of NZ_JBELQA010000003.1, read as the reverse complement.
TTTTTACATAATTGGAAGATCCTGAAAGATCAATTGTTCCCAACAAACTTAAATTACCATTTGTTGTTTTGTACACGGTAATTCCGGCCGCACCGTTTGCTACATACACATAATCACCATTTACAGAAACAGCATTAGTAACTACATCATTTTGATCAACATCACCAACAACTGCCGGAACAGCTAATGACTGTAGCAAAGTTCCAGTTAAATTATAAACTTCTAAACCTTTATAACCTTGAGATACTAAAACATTATTACCTTGAAAATCAATTGTTCTTTTTGCTTCTGCAACATCGGTAGAAGTGACAAATGAAGATTCTAAATTTAAGGTTCCTGCATTATAAACTTTTATACCATCAGTACCGCTTAATACTACTATTTTGTTATCAATACGTCCTAAAGCTCTTAGATCATCCACAGCAATTGTAGTTTCTATAATATTAGTAGTTTTATCTAATTTAGCAAGAACACCATTATTTCCGGAAACAGCATAATATTTTGAATCTGCAACAGCAAGTCCTGTACCAACATAACCGGCTAAGGAATTCAGTACATAATCATTAGTCAGCAATCCTGATTGCAAAGGCATCTGAGCAACAAAAGCCGGACTAGGTACATTATTCAAATCTACATCAACAGCACCGGCGATATATAGTTTACCATTATCAAAAAGCACGGTACTAATATCTACATTTGGTAAAATAGCCTGAACTACTAATTTTGGATTATTAGGGCTACTGATATCAATAACATCAATTCCTCCTAAATACGTATCTCCCTGTGTATTATAAGATACATATACATAATTATCTTTCACATCAACATGTGTTGCCATTAAAGTTTTCCCTCCATAAACAGGGGGTGCAACTTCGGCTAATAATGACATTGGGAACGTACCAGCCTGACCTTCGGCAGTTTTACCTGTAGTATTTAAGGTAACTAAATCCAAAACTCCTGAACCGCTAAGATCGATTCTTTTGCTTAAACTTTCGGAACTGGTATTTAAAATAACTTTTTCATCTACGCTTCCTGAGTTATCATCAGATTGACAAGACTGAATTAAGAATAAGCCACATAGTGACAAAACGAGTGCAATTTTTTTCATAATTTATTTTGATTTTGGGGTACGCAAAAGTACAATAATCTTTTTCAACTTTTCAAATATTGTCGCTGAGCTACTTAAAAAAACGATTACCAAATAATAAATTAAGAATGTTGCCTTATATTCTTGTATTTGTATTGCCTGTTGGCATATAATAAATGCAGCAGATACCAACTAAAAATAACACCAATGAAGCTACAAATGCCGGAATCAGAATTTCTTTATTATTATCCAGAGCATTATTCAAAGCAGCATACAACAGCCATATCTGAATAGTCACATTCAGAATTAATATAAAAATCACAGTCGAAAGAATCGCATTTAACTTATTGGGATTAGATTGATTTTGTCCGCGTCTGAAATTACTCATATACTTTCTTTATATTATTTTACTTTTCTCTTCTTGCGCAGCTTTTACATAGACAGCATCATCTTTAAAAAAAACATCCAGCTTAGGCAAAGCTCTTGGAGGCGGACCTCCTAAAACATTTCCTGTTGCAGCATCAAATGATCCTTCATGACACGGACAATGAATAATTCCGGTTCCCGGCTTGTAAAAAACAGAACAGGAAAGGTGGGTACATTTCTGTTCATATGCTTTAAACTCGCCGGTCTCCAGATGAATTAATATATAGGGAATTGTACTTCCTTCAATTACAAAAGCGCGTGTTCCTCCTAGCGGTACTTCTTCTTTTTTACATACAAAATGCGCTCCTTCTAATGCTTCTTTTGGATACATATACGCCTTAGCAGCAACTAATCCGCTGCCAACCATCAGTCCTCCGGAAACCAGAGTCAGGAATTTAGCAAAATCACGGCGACTTACATTGGTTGCCTGTTGCTTTTCTATTGGAAAGTCTTTCTTCCAGTTTTTATTTAAGTTTTCTTCTTTTACAGACATGAATCTCAATTAATAAATTATTAATTCTGTACTTCCTTTAGGCATCATTATATTCACTTTGGTGTTCACAATTTCTTTCCCAAAAATAAAACTATTAACCGGTGAGCTATTCGGACGCATTTCCTGAATTTCATCTTTGGTGCCATAAAACAAAGCACCACTTGGACAAACTGTTGCACACATTGGTTTTTTCCCCACACTAGTACGGTCATAGCACATGGTACATTTCATCATCAAATCGTAATTTTCTTCTTTTTTAGGTACACCAAAAGGACAAGCCATTACACAATTGGAACACCCTATACATCTTTCGGTATTTGCCGTATGTACAATTCCGAATTCGTCTTTAGAAATAGCATCGGCAGGACATACATTAGCACAAACCGGATCATCACAGTGCATACAAACCTGAACCGTGGTTTGAACCGTTGCTGCACGATCCACATAATTTACATGGATCATAGATTCCTGACCGTTTGTTTCACATTCGGCGCAGGCCAATTCACAGGCTTTACAACCAATACAACGCTGCATATCTACAAAAAACTCTTCGTTTTTATTAAAACTGGTATAGTTCATTTACATTCTTTTTTTATAGATTAAACACTTGCATAAGCTGTTGATTCTTTGGAAGGCGGAGCAATTTCGCCTAACGGTTCCAAATGACAGGCACACACTTTAAATTCCGGAATTTTAGAAATAGGATCCAAAGTACCCGGAGTTAACTGGTTTGCTGATTTTTTCCCTGACCAGTGATATGGAATAAAAACCGTATCTTCCCGGATGGTTTCTACAATATTAGCAGGAAAAATTCCTTCACCTCTTCGCGTAGAAACTCGGATTAATTCTCTTTGCTTTATTCCTAATTGTTTGGCCAGATTAGGATGTATTTCGACTAAAGGTTCCGGATACTGATCTACTAATTTTCCAATTCTTCGCGTTTGTGTTCCACTTAAATATTGCGAAACCACACGTCCCGTAGTTAAAATCACAGGAAAATCAACGCAGGTTACTTCACCCGGAAGTTTGTATGGTGCAGGATTAAAATGGGCTCTGCCATCAGGGGTTTTAAACTTCCTGTCCTCCCACAAACGTGGCGTTCCTGGATGATCCTCTGTTGGACAAGGCCAGAAAACCCCCATATTATCTTCAATTTTTTTATAGGTAATTCCATTATAATCGGCAGTTCCGCCTTTGGAAGCCACACGCAGTTCATTGAAAATTTCTTCACTGCTTTCGAAAGCAAATTTGGTTCTTACCCCCAAGCGCTTTGCTAATTCCAAAATAATCGAAGTATCGGTACGGGCATCTCCCGGAGGTGTTACCGCTTGTCTTATTCGAATGACTCTTCCTTCTGCTGAAGTGGTTGTTCCTTCTTCTTCCTCTTGCAACGAGCCAGCCATAACTATATCAGCATGGCGGGCTGTTTCATTTAAGAAAAAGTCAATACACACATAATATTCTAACTTTTCTAATGCTTCCCGAACATAATTGCTATTAGGCAAAGACACCAATGGATTAAAACATATGGACAATAAACCTTTAATTTCACCCCTGTGAATCGCTTCAATTATTTCATAAGCCGACAACCCTTTACCCGGCAAATCTTTCTCATCAATTCCCCAAACATCCGAAATATACTTGCGATGTTCCGGATTTTCTATATCTCTGTTTCCCGGTAATTGATCGCATTTATGACCGTGCTCTCTGCCTCCCTGACCATTTCCCTGTCCGGTAATAGTTGCATAACCACAATAAGGTTTACCAATTCTTCCTGTTGCCAAAACTAAATTGATACACCCCAAAACATTATCCACTCCTTTCGAATGATGTTCAACTCCGCGGGCATGAAGCAGAAAACTGGTACTGGCTCTTCCCCATAATTCAGCTGCCTGTTGGATTTTTTCTTTCTTAATTCCTGTAATTTCTTCAGCCCATTCCAGCGTATTATCTTTTACAGCATCTAAGGTTTCCTGAAATCCTGAAGTATGATTATCAATGAAATCATGGTCTAACATATCATGATCTGCCAAATATTTCAGCATAGCACCGTATAAAGCCGAATCGGTTCCTGGACGCACATCTAAATGCAAATCAGCCGTTCTGGCAAGAGGAATTATTCGGGGATCAATAACAATCAGCTTAGCGCCTCTGTCTCTTGCTTTCCAAATCCAATGTGTCAAAGTAGGAAAGGTTTCACTAACATTGGCTCCAGCCACAATAATGACTTCGGCATATTCTAAATCAGAATAGTTATTTGAACCTCGGTCCAGACCGAATGCTTTTTTATTTCCCGCACCGGCACTCACCATGCACAAACGACCGTTATAATCTAAATTTTTAGTTTTTAAAGCTACACGGGCAAATTTACCTACGAGATAACTTTTCTCATTAGTTAAAGAAACACCTGAAAGCATAGCAAATGCATCATTTCCGTATGTTTTTTGAATGCGTTGGATTTCTTTAACTGTTTTAGACATCGCATCATCCCAGGATGTAGGGACAAAGCCTTGTCCTTCTACTCTTTTTAATGGGCCTAAAAGGCGATCCGGATGATTATTCTGTAAATAACGCTGTACTCCTTTAGGGCACAATCTTCCTTCATTAAAAGGAAATTCCATCCAAGGTTCAAAACCTACTACTTTATTTTCTTTAACGGACAACTGAATGCCACACTGCATGCCACAAAAACAACAATGTGTTTTTACTAACTGATCCGGTTCATCTCTTCCTTCATAACCTTCTTTAGGACTGTAATTTTTATGAGGACCAAACTGTGTAATAATATGTTCTTCTGAAACAGGTAATTTAGCCATGTTTAAATTCTTTTACTTTCTTTAAATTATCCAAATAATTCCCCTCCATCCTGTCTTGCCTTTAAATGTGCCTGTGCTAAACGGGATCTTTTTCCTTCCGGACTTAAATCCAGATGCGAACTGCCATCTTCTCTGTCAAAATCAAATCCTAATTTTTTGGTTAAGATTTTAAGATCTTTAATATGCAGGTTAGTTGCAAATTCTTCTCCTGTATGCTCACAAACCGCCATTCCCTGCTGTTTTCCTACTCTATGATAAATATGTGCGGCAATTTGTGCCGGACGCTGAATAATATGAAAAAACTTTCCGAAAGGAATCCATATCAAAAATAAGATTACAGTTACCGCGTGCAAAACAGCCAGAAAATCAAAAGCCAAGCCTTTCATAAACTCATAAGAATAGGTCAAACCAAGTCCGGTAACCGAAATTGCTATCAATAGAATAAGTGGCAACAAATCGCCTTCAAATGTTTGGGTTGCAATTAACCCCGGATTAGTTAATCGTCTTCTTAAATAATATCCCGCACCAAAAATTACCATATAAGAAGACCAGTTTAAGGCGTGGAATGTCATGAATGCCATAACGGAATCCAGATTAAACTCCATTAGTTTAAACCCAAAAAAATGGGCTTCGTACACCGAAATAGAATTGGGAGCCATTGTAAAATGCACCCAGCCAAAAGTCAATGGAATAGTAATCAGAAAAGCTGATGTACAACCTACAGCAATCATAAAATGAGCGAGCCAACGGTATTTCCCTCTTGGATAAATGAACTTTTGGAAAACAATATTTGAAACCGTTTCCTTAGAAGCAAACCAAAAATGAGAAAATACTTTTCCAGTAAACAAGAAACAAACCCCTCTTTTAAAATACATCCATGTAGGTGGACGCTGCAACCAAACAGAATAACGATATATAATACCAAAAAAAGCAAATACAATTCCGAACAAATAAGTAACCAAAGCTGCATCAAAATTTTGTAATTCTCTGGATCCGTAAAAAACTAATACAATCATTACTATCGATAATAACGAAGCAATTAGAAAAGCCTTGATGTTATATTTTCTGTTTTTCATTTGAAAGTGTGTCTCGCAGTTTCAGACTAATTTAGTAACTAAAAAGTAAAATTAAGTAAAACTACGTTTAATTACTTAAGTATTTTTATTTTAACACAAAAACTATTCAAACTGTTATATTAAAACCACTTACCGAACCATTCAACACTAAAAACAAACATACATACTTAGAAATATCGCAAATTACTTAAATTACTAACTAATTAAAAAAACATAAAAAAGAATAGAAAAGATATTTCAGCTTACATCAATTCCACAAATTATTAACTATTATTTCGTTAATTTCTGATACCTGATTAAACCTTATCCTATAATTTGCATCTTACAGCAATAATCTTTAACATTAATCAAAAAACAAAAAAAATGAAAAAATTAATTATTGCAGCTTTATTAATTGCAGGAGTATCAGGTTTTGCTCAAAACAACAATGACAGACCACGAAGAGGAGACTTTTCTCCGGAAAAACGTGTGGAAAGAATGACGACTCAGTTAGGTCTTGATGCAAAACAACAAGAACAGCTAAAACAACTGTATGTTGAACAAGCAAAAAGCAGAGAAAACCAAAGTGGTTTTTCCAGAGAGCAGATGCAGGAAGAAAGAAAAAAAACAGAAGATAAATTAAAAGCAATCCTGACTCCGGAACAATTAAAAAAATGGGAAGCCACTCAGGCAGAAACGAGAAAAAGAATGGGTAACCGTCAAGGCGGTGGAATGGGAGACCGACCAGAACGACCACAAGGTGGCGGTGATATGGAAAATTAAAAAAAAGCTTCGAGTTAAAACTCGAAGCTTTTTTTCTGGTTTGAATTTTACAAAGTCTTTGAAACTTTATCGATAGCTTTTATCGTAAAATCCAAATCTTCATAACTTAATGCATCGGTAATAAACCAGGTTTCATAAGCTGATGGTGCGATATAAATTCCCTCTTTCAGTAATCCGTGAAAGAATTTTTTAAACGTTTCATTATCCCCTTTAGCAGCGGTTTTAAGATCAACTACCGGATTTGCATCAAAATGCACCGAAATCATCGAACCAACCCTGTTGATTGTATAGATAATATTATTTGTTTTTAATACCTTATGAATTCCTTGTTCTAAATAAGCTGTTTTTTCTTCTAATCTTTGAAAAACCGCTGCTTCATTGTTTAGAGATTCCAGCATTTTCAAACCTGCAGCCATTGCCAGCGGATTCCCTGACAAAGTTCCTGCCTGATAGACAGGTCCTACAGGTGCCAGATAATTCATGATTTCTTCACGAGCCGCAAAAGCTCCTACCGGAAGTCCTCCTCCGATTACTTTTCCAAAACAAACTATATCAGCATTGATACTCAACAATTCCTGAGCCCCGCCTTTAGCCAGACGAAAGCCGGTCATTACTTCATCAAAAATTAGTAAAATTCCGTTTTCAGAGCACAATTGGCGCAGCCCTTCCAAAAAACCTTTAATTGGCGGCACACATCCCATATTTCCCGCAACCGGTTCTACAATAATAGCAGCAATTTCATTTGGATTAGCAGCAATTAAACTTCTAACATTTTCCAAATCGTTATAGGTAGCCAGCAAAGTATCCTGAGCGGTTCCGGCAGTAACTCCCGGACTATTTGGCGTTCCAAAAGTCATTGCACCGCTACCGGCCTGAATCAGGAAAGAATCTGAATGCCCATGATAACAACCTGCAAATTTGATAATTTTATCTCTTTTTGTAAATCCGCGGGCGAGTCTTACAGCACTCATGCAAGCTTCTGTTCCTGAATTCACAAAACGGATTTTATCAATATTAGGAACCATCGATACGGCCAAAGCTGCAATCTGAGTTTCTAATTCGGTAGGCATTCCAAAAGAAGTTCCTAATTTAGCCCTCTCAGTAACAGCATCAACTACAGGCTCAAAAGCATGACCTAAAATCATGGGACCCCAGGAATTAATATAATCAATCAATCGGTTTCCATCTTCATCATACAAATAAGCTCCTTTGGCTTTTTTAACAAAAATGGGCGTTCCTCCTACTGATTTGAATGCCCGTACAGGTGAATTTACGCCACCCGGAATTACTTTTTCTGCTTCAGCAAATAACTGACTACTTCTTTGGTATAACATTTTTATTTTTAGATTTCAGATTGTAGATTTCAGATTTCAGATTTTTAAAAAAAACTTACTTTCTAACTTATTTTTTTACACTTATAAATTAATTCACTTTCAGCATTTGTCCAATAGAAAGTGTATTATCCGAGAGGTTATTTTTTCGTTTTAAATCTTCAACTAATACATTGTACTTTTTTGAAATCGAATATAAAGTATCTCCTTTCTGTACTTCATAAAAACCTTCACTGCCGGCTGTTATGTTAACAATCCTTGAACTGCTTTGATTCTCTATCGGTTTATAGCGGATTCCTAATACTATAGCATCATATTGTGCTAAATTATAGCGTTCTATATACGAAATTAATTTATCAGGATACCTTGGATCAGTAGCATATCCGGCTTTTCTTAAGCCTTTTGCCCAGGCTTTATAATCATCTTTATCTAAGGCAAACAAACTAGCATAGCGCCCTTTACCTGTTAAAAACAAAGCGTGATCTTTATATGATTCCGCCACTTTATCATACTTCCTGAAACATTCCTGGCTGGAATCATCATCATGTCTGACAGAACTTCCTTTCCAGTCTGAATGGCATTTGATTCCAAAATGATTATTCGCGCTGACTGCCAAATCTCCTCTTCCGGCACCTGATTCTAAAATACCCTGAGCTAAAATAATACTGGCCGGAATGCCATAAATTTTCATATTCCCCATCGCAACATCTTTGTACTGCAAAACATAATTACCAACAATATCATTAGTAACAACAGTTCTTGAAGTGGACTCTATAACTTCATTTCGCGCTTTTTTTGTTTTTGTTTTTTTAGAATAAGAAGTGTTTTTAACCGCTGCTTTTTTTGTGGTTACAATTGGAGATTTGCCGGCATGACAACTAACCAGCATTAAAGCAATAAATAAAAAGAGGATTTTTTTAAACATTGATTGATAGTATTGGTAATTGTTTCTTTTTCAATTTGGCATTCATTCCCTGAATTCCCTGAAGACCTCCGGTATGAATCAGCAAAATATTGGACTGAGCCGGAAAATAATTCTTTTGAATCATATCTATAACGCCAAAAACCATTTTCCCAGTATAAACAGGATCTAAAGGAATTTGGTTATCTGTATAAAAATCGTTTATAAAAGTTATCAATTCTTCATTTACCTTACCATATCCGCCAAAATGATAACTGTTAATCAGGTCCCAATTTTTATTTTGCACAAAAATACGAATTTCATCTTGTAAAAAGTCCCCCTTTAAAGCTGGAAACCCTAAAACTTTTTGATGAGAAAAGCTGCTGTTAATAATTCCAGATATAGTTCCTCCCGTTCCTACAGCACAACAAATATAATCAAACTGCTTATCCTGATCTGTTAAAATCTCTTCACAACCTTTTACAGCCAGTTTATTTGTTCCGCCTTCGGGTATCAGAAAGAAATCGCCAAATTTCAATTTTAGTTCTTCTAAAAATGTAACTTCATTCTTTGACCGATATTGTTCCCGGGAAACAAATTCTAATTGCATACCGCATTCCCGGGCAAATTCTAAAGTGGGATTCTGTGTGATTTTATCTTTTAATTCCTCACCACGAATAATTCCTATCGATTCAAAACCGTTTTCTCTTGCTGCAAAAGCAACAGCAGCAATATGGTTTGAAAAAGCTCCGCCAAAAGTGAGTAGCTTTTTTTTATTTTCTATTTTCGCCTGACGCAAATTGTATTTTAGTTTCCTGAATTTATTTCCCGAAACAACCGGATGAATCAAATCTTCCCTTTTGATAGTAATGGAAACAGAATTCGGAAACTTTATTTGCAGTTTTTGATTCAAGACAATTGATTTTTGACAAAGGTAGAACTTATAGCTATAAATAAAGAAAACTTTGCAAGATTTACGGTTAAAACAAATACTTCCCGAAACTAAAAACCTTTCTCTTTTTAAGATAATCCATATCCGATTCATTACTATATGCCTCTCTCTCAAATGATATACTTCTGTAGGCACGGTTTTTGTTACCATATTTTAATAAGCGAATGAGGTATTCCAGAAGGTACCAGATAAAAAACGGAAGTATCAGTAATTCTAATTGTTGTTTTAAATGAATGCGTTCATGATTGATAAAAACAGGGTTTTCTTTATCAACATGATATTTTAAAAACACAAATGGATAGGCTGTTAAACCACGGAAACCTTTTGGTACTAAATACTTGTTAACAATAAAAAACATTGGTTTAATAATTTATAAATTTGTGTAAAGAAGAATCGTTTTTTGAGTTTTCAAAAACAGAAATAAAATCTATTAATGACAGGGCAAAATAATGAAAATAAATTAATAGAAGGTGAAGATTTCTATTACACCCCCGAGGGATATAAATGTTTTACTGAAAAACATCATTTAAAAAGAGGGTATTGTTGTAAAAGCGGTTGCCGTCACTGTCCTTATGGATATGATAAAAAAACAGGAATGAATAAAAAATAATACGAAAAACTCTTAAAAACAGATTTTTTAAAATCTTTTATAATTTTTTCATCGTATATAAAATAAACCCGAATCTTAATTATATTTAAATAATCAAATAATTGCATTATGAAAACACTCAAAATATTACCGCTATTATTTCTTTTTCTTTTGAGCTCCTGTAGCTCTGTAAGAGTCTATTCTGATTTTGACAGTCGTGCTGATTTTACTCAGTACAAAACCTTTGCTTTTCACAAAAAAGGTATTGACCGTGTTCAGATATCTGAATTGGATAAAAAAAGAATCTTACATGCCATTGACAACGAACTGACTAAAAAAGGGATGACCAAAAGTGAAAACCCTGATTTACTGGTTAATATTTTCACCAAAGAAAGAGAACAAGTTGATGTAAACCAATTCAATATGGGTTGGGGATACGGTTGGGGATGGGGATGGAATCCTTATTTCTGGGGAGGAAATACCTATACTACACGATCCACACAGGGAACACTTTATATTGATCTAATCGATGCTAAGAAAAAAGAGTTAATCTGGCAAGGAGAAGCAATAGGAACATTAACCGAAAACCGAAGAGAAAAAGAACAACAAATCAACGAATTTGTAGCCAAGATTCTGGAACAGTACCCGCCAAATGAAACAAAAAAATAAGTCTTTTCTAATTTATAACCATAAATTGATATCTTTGTAATTCAATTTAAAGAAAATGATCAAAACTATTTACATCAACATTTCAATTAACATTATTCAACAATAATGACGGAGTGTTATGTAAATCAGTAATCTAAATACAAATTTATAAACCTCCTCTTCAGGAGGTTTTTTTATACCCGAAAGCCATGAAATTATTTCATCAAATACAAGAAGCAAAAAAACAATTACAAGAAGTTATAACAGCAACTCCTTTATCTGAAAATTTAAATTTATCCACAGAATTTAATGCCCGGATTTTATTAAAACGAGAAGACTTACAGCCTGTTCGTTCCTATAAAATACGAGGAGCTTATAACAAAATCAGCACTTTAACAGCTGCCGAAAAGGAAAAAGGCGTGTTATGTGCCAGCGCCGGAAATCACGCTCAGGGTGTGGCTTACTCCTGCAAACTGCTACAAATAAAAGGAAAAATATACATGCCCAAAACCACCCCGAAACAAAAACTGAAACAGGTAAGCCTGTTTGGTGGTGATTTTATCGAAATTGTACTTACCGGCGACACCTTTGATGATGCTTATGCCGCTGCGATGGCAGATGCTACCGAAAACAAAATCACTTTCATCCATCCTTTTGATGATCTAAAAGTAATGGCAGGTCAGGGAACTGTAGGTCTTGAAATTCTGGAAAGTTATAAGAAACCTATCGATTATGTTTTTGTTCCAATAGGCGGTGGCGGACTTGCTTCCGGACTTTCGGAAGTTTTCAGACAGCTGAGTCCCAATACTAAAATCATTGGTGTGGAGCCCGAAGGAGCACCGTCTATGAAAAATTCGATAGCTGTTGGCAAAGTGAGTGTTTTAGAAAACATCGATAAATTTGTAGATGGAGCTGCCGTAAAACAGGTAGGCAAAATGACTTTTGAAATTTGCAAAAAAAACCTGAATGATATCATCCTTGTTCCCGAAGGAAAAGTATGCACTACTATTTTACGTTTGTACAACGAAGAAGCTATGGTAGTAGAACCTGCAGGGGCTTTAACTATTTCGGCCCTGGATTTTTACAAAGAAGAAATTCAAGGTAAAACCGTAGTATGTGTAGTAAGCGGGAGTAATAACGACATTGAACGTACTGCTGAAATCAAAGAACGGTCTTTACTTTACGAAGGACTAATGCATTATTTTATGGTTCAGTTTCCTCAACGTCCGGGAGCTTTAAAGGAATTTGTCAATGACATTTTAGGTCCTGATGATGATATTACTTATTTTCAGTTTACCAAGAAAAACAACCGCGAAACCGGTCCGGCAGTTGTAGGTCTTGAACTCAAAAACAAAAATGATATTATTGCCATAAAAGAAAAAATGGAAAACAAAGGTTTTGAATACAAATACCTGAACGAAAAACAGGATTTATTCCATCAATTAATTGGTTAAAAACATCCTAACTTTGTAATTTAATATTTTCTGAAAATATGAGCAATTTAGCAGACATACAAAACCTGGATGACATCCGGTTACTGGTAGATTCTTTCTACACCAAAGTACAACAGGACAACTTAATCGGTCCCATTTTTAATGAAAAAATTGGCAATCAGTGGCCGGCACATTTAGAAAGAATGTACCGTTTTTGGCAAACTATTTTATTAGAGGAACACACGTATTCTGGAAGTCCGTTTCCTCCGCACAAACATTTGCCGGTGAATAAAGAACATTTTAACCGATGGATGGAAATTTTTACCGAAACCATTGATAGTTTATATAAAGGCAAATTAGCCGAAGAAGCGAAACTCCGCGCTAAAAACATGGCAGAAATGTTCTTTTATAAAATTGAGTATTTCAGGAATGGAGGACGGAATTTTTTTGAGAGTTAAGTTAAACTACATTTTTACCTGCTGTCCTAAATCTTTTTCATTTTCAATAATTTGACCTTCGTATTGTAAAGTCCACCCCATTGTATTGGTCAGAATCAGAATTTTTGAAAGTTCGCTGATGAGTCGGTTTTTAGCATTCGACTTTAGAGTTGATTTTTCTATTTTTTTCGCCAGATTGGCTTTCACTGATTTGTTGATTTTGTTGTAATCATCTCCTGTAAAAGGATTTAATTTACTTTGCTCCACATCATAAAACTGAATATCAGGATTGATTTTTATCTCTTCTTTAGGAATACTAACAATCGTGATAATTTTGTTTTTTTCATCAATATCGTATTTCATTTTTTGCAAATCATAGGCTACAGTCACATCGGCGTTGACAACAATAAGCGCTTTCTTTTCGAAAGAAACCATATTCATCAGGTATTTTTGCTGATTTTTATAAGTAATCACTTCAGAGAAATGTCCTTCGGTAACGACTAATTTTCCAACATTTACAATTTGCTGCTGAATCAGATTGGTATTATAGCTAATATCGGCTTCGTTATTTTTTTTGAAATCACAATATTTAAATAGCAAAACAACTATACAAACAATAATTATAGTGGTGACTGTCTTTTTTATCATCGTTAAAACTTCATAAATGGATATTGAGATTCTAATTTAGTGATTTTTTTCCGGAGATTTATTTCAAATTTCAAATGACTTTCTGAATTTGGATTAAAAGGACGATGTGCTAATCCTTTCTGAATGGTTTCCAATTCTTCCATTATGGTAAAGACAGATGGGGTAATAGTAGTTTCTTTGAATTTCTCCCAGATATAATCAACTGCCAAAGCACTTGGATGCAACATATCTTCAGTATAAAAACGATAATCACGCAGTTCATCCATCATAATTTCATAACTGGGAAAATAATTATATGTTTCGGTTTTTGACTTTTGATTGGAATGTATCGCTGAGATTAAGTGCGCTTTACTAAGCTGATTTTCTACAAAACCATCTTTGATATGGCGTACCGGCGAAACGGTAAAAGTAAATTTGGCCTCCGGATTTACAGACTGAATCAACACAATTGTATTCTCAATAGCATTCTGAATTGTTTCAATCGAAAGTATTTCTTTTGTAAATTGTTTTTGAGGAAGTTTATGGCAGTTCGCAACAATCTGATTATTTTCGGTCTTTCGATACACCCATGAAGTTCCGTAGGTAATCAAAAAATGAGTGGAATAAGTTATCTGTTGATTTGTTTCACTGACTAATTGATTCAGCAAATCTAAAAACACTTCTTTATTGGGATTAGAAAGCTCTGAATGCACTTCAAAACAATGCCATAAATCATTATGAAAAAAAATATCTTTTTCTGTAAAAAAATCTTTTTTGACAGCTCTGCTGATCAGTTTTTCAATAGAAACCGGATTAAAAATAATACCAAACGGATTGCAGCGGTTTTGAAATTTATAATATGATAATTTCTGAGCAATGTTAACAGCAAAACAAGATCCTAAACTTAGAATCCTGGAATGATAATCAACAGGAGAGGAACTCGCTAAAACAGGAATTACAGTACGAAATTGCATTACAGTTTTTTTTCCAAAATTAAGTATTATAATATTAATACAAATACTGGATCTTAGAATAATCAGGATTCATCAGACTTTCTTCTGAAATTTGCTCCGTAGGATAATCATCGGCATCATATTTAAATTTAGTGGTATACATATTAGCCGAAGAAATGGTTTGTCCTTCCTGAGTAACTGTTGTTTCTGCAACCGTCATTACAGCATTATTTTTAGAAATCAATGCGCCGTGATCCAATAACTTTTCATAACCCAAAATACTAAAATAAGGATTATTGTAAGTATCATAATCAAAAGTTGTTTTTGAACCCGAAACTGAATTTTCAGTAACATTATCAAAAATACATTCATCCTTAATTAGATTTTTATTTTTAAAATATAAAATTCCGTGAAGCACTTTTTGTTCTTTATTTTGAGAATCAATAGTATATTTTTGATAAGAAACCTTGTCGTTACCATTATGCGTATAATAAATAACATATTTTTCAGTGGAACTTACTTTGATTAATTTTTCTTTATCATAAGTATAATTCAACACCGAAGTCAGTTGAGTTGCTTTATTATAAGTAGTGATTTTTGTAATTAATCCATTTTGATACGTGTAATCGGTTTTCTCTTTAGTATTATCTGCACTTATTATTTGGTTTTCCTTGTATGTAAACACCGAATTTTCGGTAATACCATCCTTGGTAGATTCGATTATTTTGACAAAATTTTTACTCTTATCGTCTTTATCATTTGCGCAGGAAGTAAATAGTAAAGTCAGGGCAGAGATGAAAAGAAATATGGGGGCTAATTTTTTCATTACTTAGTTAGGTTATATTGAACTTAAAATTTGGGTTATCAAAACTAAATATTAAATTCAGAGACCGCAATTATTTAGGTTTAACGACTTAAAAACCCGTTCAAAAGAGACTTTTAGAAAAAATAAAACTATAAAAACGGTTTATTAAGCCAATAATGTATTAAAACAGTCGTTACAACACTTTTATACAACCATAAATGACCTTGTCTTATATACAAATCTGAAAAAAAACCGATACCCTTCTGCGAAAGCAATACTGGGAAAACGACCGATTTTAACGATAAAAAACATAGGCAAAGCGTTTTAAAGAGTATTTTTTCCGTTCAACGATTTTAAATGGTCGACTGATTTTTTGCCTCTACATTTGAAAAGAATACGATTTCAATTATCATGAAAAACATCTTTAATCCTATCTACAGACAAGACTATTTAGAAGGTTATTCTAATGGTCAGAATCCTTATTCTAAAGTACAAAACGACACTCCTAATTCGGCTTTTAACGAAGGTTTTAATTCCGGAAGATTTGATTATGAAAATCTAAATGGCAGTGTTATGAATGGTATTCCGAAAAAAATAATTAACGAAAAGATTCTTGAAGAATTTCTTTTGGCCGGTTTGCTTGGAATCAATATTGACACCGAAGGATATACTCATTTTCAAATTAGTATTTTGTTGAAATGGTATCAAAGCGGTATTGAAAAATACGATCCGCAACAAAACACTTATTTATTGGATATTCTTGAAGAAAACGGAATTGAAATAACCTATTCCGAAAAATAACTTTTTCACACTTTAATTACAAGCAGAAACCCTTTTAGTTCAGGCAAATAACTAAAAGGGTTTCTTTATTTTAAATCATTTGAAAAATCTATTTCACAAAATCAATTGCTTTTGCTAAAGCTTCAGGAATTCCTGCTGCATTCTTCCCTCCTGCTGTAGCAAAAAACGGCTGACCTCCGCCTCCACCCTGGATAAACTTCCCTAACTCACGAACTACTTGTCCGGCATTTAAGTTTTTCTCAGCCACTAATTCTTTAGAAATATAACAGCTTAACATTGGTTTTCCTTCTTCGGCTGTAGCCAAAACTAAAAACAAGTTGTTTCCTAAATTCCCTAATTCGTAAGTCAAATCTTTAGCTCCTTCTGCATTCAAATCCACTTGTTTTGCTAAGAATTGCACTCCGTTTACTTCCTGAAGTTCGTTAGCCAATTCGGCTTTCATATTCTTCGCTTTCTCTTTCAGCAAAGCTTCTACTTGTTTTTTCAGCTTTATATTTTCATCCTGCAAAGAAACCAATGCTTTAACAGCGTCCTGTGGGTTTTTCAATACCGTTTTAATTTCGCTTAACAATTCTTCCTGTGAAGCAAAAAACTGTCTTACTCCAGCACCGGTAATCGCCTCAATACGACGAATTCCTGCTGCCACTGCACCTTCAGAAACGATTTTGAAAGACCAGATATCAGCGGTATTATTCACATGAATTCCTCCACACAATTCCATACTGTCTCCAAATTTAATCGCACGTACATTATCACCATATTTTTCGCCAAACAAAGCCATAGCACCTTCGTCTAAGGCTTGTTGAATTGGAATGCTTCTTCTTTCAATTAATGGTAATTGTTCTTGTATTCTGGCATTAACAAAATCTTCAACCTCTTGTAATTCTTCATCTGTTACTTTTGAGAAATGTGAGAAGTCAAAACGCAGGTTTTTTGGGTTTACCAATGATCCTTTTTGCTCCACATGTGTTCCTAAAATAGCACGTAAAGCTTGGTGCATCAGGTGAGTTGCCGAGTGATTCTTAGCAGTCGCAGTTCTTAAATCAGTATTTACTTTTGCTACAAAAGAAGTATTTAGATTTTCCGGTAACTTTTTAGTAAAATGCAAAATCAGATTGTTCTCCTTTTTTGTATCGATAATTTCAATGGTTTCATTTGCCGAAACCAAAGTTCCTTTATCTCCTACCTGTCCTCCTCCTTCCGGATAGAATGGCGTTGCATCTAAAACAATTTGGTACAAAATACCATCTTTTTTAGAATCTACTTTACGAATACGAGTAATTTTTACTTCATTTTCAACTTGGTCATAACCTACAAAAGATTCTGTATTTCCGTCAACCAGAATTTTCCAGTCATCCGTAGAAACTTCTGAAGCCGCACGAGAACGTGATTTTTGTTCCTGCATTGCTTTATCAAAACCGGCTTCGTCTAAGCTATATCCTCTTTCTCTAAGAATCAAAGCGGTTAAATCAATTGGAAAACCAAAAGTGTCATATAATTCAAATGCTTTTGCTCCTGCTACTTCTTTTCCTTTCGTTTCAGCAATTACATTCTCTAATAACTGTAATCCCTGATCTAAAGTCCTCAAGAAAGAAGCTTCTTCTTCACGAATTACATTGGTAACCAAAGTTTGTTGCTTTTTGATTTCCGGGAAAAATTCACCCATTTGATCGGCTAAAACAGCCACCAATTGATTAATAAAAGGTTCTTTTGTTCCTAAAAATGTAAATCCGTAACGAATAGCACGACGTAGAATACGACGAATTACATAACCTGCTCCAGTGTTAGATGGCAGCTGTCCGTCGGCAATAGCAAAAGCTACCGCACGCACGTGATCCACTACTACACGAATAGCGATATTAATTTTGTTTTGCTCGTCGCTGATATTTTTAATTTCGTTTGAAGTATATTTCAATCCGGTAATTTGCTCCACTTTTTCAATAAGCGGTGTAAATACATCGGTATCATAATTGGATGTCACATTTTGCATTGCCATACACAAACGCTCAAATCCCATTCCGGTATCTACGTGTTGTGCCGGTAATTTTTCCAATGAACCATCGGCTTTACGGTTGAACTCCATAAATACGTTGTTCCAGATTTCTACTACCTGCGGATGGTCGGCATTTACTAAGCTAAAACCTGAAATTGCAGCTCTTTCAGCATCGGTACGCAAATCGATATGAATTTCGGAGCATGGTCCGCAAGGTCCCTGATCTCCCATTTCCCAGAAATTGTCTTTTTTGTTTCCAAGGATAATGCGATCTTCAGACACGAATTGTTTCCAAATATCAAAAGCTTCCTGATCAAAAGGAACATTTTCGGCTTCGTTTCCTTCAAAAACAGAAACATACAAACGGTCTTTATCCAGTTTCAAAACCTCAGTCAAAAATTCCCAAGCCCACGGAATAGCTTCTTTTTTGAAATAATCTCCAAAAGACCAGTTTCCCAGCATTTCAAACATCGTATGATGATAAGTATCAAAACCTACATCTTCTAAATCATTATGTTTTCCTGAAACACGAAGGCATTTTTGCGTATCGGCAATACGCTTGCTTTTAGGCGTGGCATTTCCTAAAAAATATTCTTTAAACTGTGCCATCCCCGAGTTGTTGAACATCAGGGTTGGATCGTCTTTTAGAACAATAGGTGCCGAAGGAACAATTAAATGTCCTTTGCTTTCAAAGAATTGTAAATACGCTTTGCGAATGTCTTGTGATTTCATTTTTATAATTTAAAAATTAAAAGATTTAAAAATTAAAAGTTTAAATAAGCTTTTATCAAATTTCAAGTTATTTGCTACGTTGCTAAATTAAATCTCTTGCAAAATTCATAATTCAACAATGTTTCAATCATTAAATTTTTAAATCTTTAAATCAATTTTATGTTATATTTAATACTAAAAAAAGGGCGTAACAACTAAAACATTTATTAAATTTGTTCCAATGTGCTTTTTTAGAGGTGCAAAAATAGGGTATTTTAAAATATGGCGAAAGTAAAATATTATTACGATTCTGAAAATCTGGCATATCGAAAAATTAAAGTAAAAAAAAGACGCAAATTTGGTTTTGTTGCTTTGTTTTTGCTGGCTTCGGCGTTATTTGGTTTTATTAGTTTTGTGATTTTGTTAAATACTCCTTATTTTGATACTCCTAAAGACCGTCTTTTACTTCGGGAAATTGAAAATCTGAAATTAAATTATGCCGTTTTAAATAAAAAAGTGGATCAGATAGAAAATGTAGCCGGAGCCATTGAAGAACGGGACAACAATCTATACCGCACTTATTTTAATACCGCTGCAATTTCGGAAGAAGAACGAAAATCAGGGTTTTCGGATGTAAACAGATACAAGGCGCTCGAAGGTTATAACAATACCCAACTGGTTTTACAAACCACAAAAAGAGTTGATGTACTGACGAAACAATTAGCTATTCAATCGCAATCATTAGATTATATTTTAAAACTCGCTAAAGAAAAAAACAAATTACTGGCTGCCATTCCTGCCATACAACCTGTCAGAAATGAAAATTTAAAAAGAATGGCTTCCGGTTTTGGATACCGGACAGATCCTTTCACGAAAGTAAGAAAAATGCACGAAGGCATGGATTTTACTGCAAAAAAAGGCACTCCTGTTTTTGCAACAGGTGACGGAGTGGTCAAACAGGCAGATGACAGAGCTTCCGGTTATGGCAATCATATTGTAATCAGGCATGGTTATGGATATGAAACTTTGTATGCCCACTTGAGCAAATACAATTGCAGAGCAGGACAACGCATTAAGAGAGGTGACATTATAGGTTATGTAGGAAGTACAGGACGTTCAGAAGCACCACACCTGCATTATGAAGTACATAAAGATGGCCGGGTGGTAAATCCGCTTAATTTTTATTACGGAAATATCTCGGCGGTGGAATATGTTGCTATTTCAAAACTGGCCAATCAGGAAAATCAGTCTCTGGATTAACAATTTCAAATTGCAGAACTTAGATTTCAGATTAAAAACATTCAAAAAAATATTCATATGCATATCGAACTTTCAAAAGACAAAAGGTATTACAGCATTGGCGAAGTAGCCAAAGCCTTTGACGTAAATGCTTCGCTGATTCGTTTTTGGGACAGTGAATTTGATATTCTGAAACCTAAAAAGAATGCTAAAGGCAACAGAATGTTTACTCCGGAAGACATCAAAAACTTACAATTGATTTATCATTTAGTCAAAGAAAGAGGTTTTACATTAGAAGGAGCTAAAACCCATTTGAAAGAAGGACAAAAGAAAACACTGGACAAGTTTGAAATCATCAGCAAACTCGAAGCTATTAAAGTACAACTAACGAATATTAAAAACGAACTGTAATCAATACTAATTGCAATATCAATTTTGAAATAAATTAAAACAATAAATATTAAACTTTAAATTAAACAGAAAAATGGATTTTAAAAAATTTTTACCCTGGATTATTGTTGCTGTAATCGTAATTGCCGGTTATAGCTGGATTAAAGGTATTAACAATACCGCTGTAACTTTGAATCAAAACATTGAAGAATCATGGGGAAATGTGCAAACAGCTTATCAAAGACGTAACGACTTAATTGGGAATTTAGTCAATACCGTAAAAGGCGCTGCTGATTTTGAAAAAAGCACTTTAACTGCTGTTATCGAAGCGCGTGCTAAAGCAACTCAGACTACCGTTGATCCAACCAACATTACACCGGAACAACTGGCAGCGTTTAATTCTGCTCAAAGTGGCGTAAGCAGCTCTTTGTCCCGTTTATTAGTTTCTGTTGAAAGATATCCGGAGTTAAAAGCCAATCAGAATTTCCTGAAATTACAAGACGAATTGGCCAGTACAGAAAATCAGATTTTAACTGCCCGTACCCGTTTTAATGAAGCGGTAAAACCATACAACAACCATATAAAAACTTTCCCAAACAGTTTGTTTGCAGGAATGTTTGGTTTCCAGGAAAAAGCTTATTTCAACGCTGTTGAAGGCGCTGACAAACCAGTGGAAGTAAAATTCTAAATTCATTCTACCCCTCCAAAAGAGGGGTTTTTAAATTATATAAAAACATTTCCCATGTCTAAAGTAGAAGATTTTTTAACACCCGAAGAGGAACTGGCCATCGTGGAGGCTATAGGTATTGCCGAAAAAAACACATCCGGAGAAATCAGAGTTCACATTGAAAAAACCACTTCAATGGATGCTTTTGACCGCGCTAAAGAAGTTTTTCACGAGCTGAAAATGGATGAAACGCAACTTAAAAACGGAGTTTTAATCTATATTGCTGTTGAAGATCACATCTTTGTAATATGCGGTGATAAGGGTATTAATGACATTGTGGGAAATGATTTTTGGGATAAAACCAAAGAAATCATGGTTGCTCATTTTAAAAGCGGCAACTTCAAACAAGGTTTGATAGATGGTATTTTGAGTGCCGGTGAAGAATTAAAAACTCATTTCCCGTGGTCCAATGACACCAATGAATTATCAAACGAAATTTCAAAAGGATAATGAAAATAGATCAAAAGTCGAAAGTCAAAAGTCGAAAGTCAAAAGTCAAAAGTCAAAAAAGTAAAGTAGCCGGATGGAATTTTTTATTAGCGGTTTTATTTGTACTCCATAACAGTTTTTCATTTGCACAATTTACCATCCCTGAAAAACCGCAATTTCAAACCTCAGTGTATGATTATGCAAATGTTTTAAGCGCTACAGAAAAGACACAATTAGAAGAAAAACTCGTTCGCTATTCCGACACCACGAGTACTCAAATTGTAGTTATCACGGTGGAAAGTTTAAAGGGAGAAGATATAAACCAGCTGGCGACTAACTGGGCACAAAGCTGGGGAATTGGTCAGGCAAAAGAAGATAATGGTGTTATTATACTCATTTCTAAAAACGACCGGAAAATCGCCATTAATCCCGGTTATGGTTTAGAAGACCGATTAACAGCCGGAACGGGTGGCGAAATCATCCGAAATATTATTATCCCTGAATTTAAAGCCGGAAGTTACTACAACGGAATCAACAAAGGTATTGATGCGTTATTTGATGTTTTCAAAGGCAAATATAAAGGCAGCCGCAAACAAAATAAGCAACAGGATTTCCCTATTCTGCCATTTATCATCATCATTGTTTTTATTATTATTTTAATTTCTAAAAACAAAGGCGGTGGCGGTGGCAACTCAGGAAATCGCGGTGGTGGACCAAGCTTATTAGATGCCATTATCCTGAGCAGTCTGGGACGCAGCAGCGGTGGTTTTGGCGGTGGCTTCGGAGGAGGTTCTTCCGGTGGTGGATTTGGCGGAGGCGGTTTCGGTGGCGGCTTTGGCGGAGGCGGATTCTCCGGCGGAGGTTCCAGCGGAAGCTGGTAAACCGAAAATCATTCTAAAAAAGCAAAACAAGCAAAAACAAATAGCCTACTTTATAACAAAGTAGGTTATTGTTTTATAAATCACTTGACTCCTCTGTAAAATTATTTATCTTTATCCAGATTTTAGCTGAACCCGGATAACATGCTTTCACAAAAAACCAAATACGCACTCAAAGCACTACTCTATTTAGCGCAACAAGATGCCAATCATATTTCTAAAACTACAGATATTGCTGAATCAGCTAATATTCCCAAAAAGTTTTTGGAGCAAATATTACTGGACTTAAAACGCGGACATTTAGTAGGCAGTAAACAGGGAAAATTTGGCGGCTATTACCTTTTAAAATCAGGAAACGAAATTACATTAGCCGATATTCATCGTTTATTTGATGGTGCTATTGCTTTATTACCTTGTGCTTCCTTAAATTTTTATGAGCGCTGTTCAGACTGTATAGATGAGTCGGAATGCCTGCTACGACACGGATTGATGACTATCAGAGACGAAACTTTAAAAGCCATGCAAGGCATTACTATAGCTTCATTAGTAAAAAAATAAAAAAATATTTATTTAATCCTACTATTTTTATAGAATTTATATATATTTGCCTCGATTTACAATTATCACTATAATTATTAAACGATGGAAACAATTCAAAAACGCTTTTTCAAAAGAAGCTCAAAAACGCTTATTACTTTAAATTCAAATAAAACATTTCATTATTGTATGATGTGTATGTGCCAGTAAAAAAAATTAATTTTAAATTCTACTAATTATATATAATTAATAAAATAATGAAAACTGTTATAAAAAATATATTCACAACTCTCTTGTTACTAAGCGTTTCAGGAACATTTGCCCAAATAATTAAAGGTCACGTAAACAATACCGAAAATAGTCCATTAGAATCGGCCAACATAATTATTAATGGAACAACACTTAACACAACTACTGACCTGAATGGCAATTTTAGTATCGATTTACAAGGAAAATTACCTGTTACTCTTTTAATACAATATACAGGTTATAAACAAGAGCGTATACTAATTCAAAGTCTTCCTGAAACTTCACTAAATATATTATTAGCCGAAGACAATCAACTTGCCGAAGTGGTCATCTCGTCCAGAAGAAGAATTGAAAAAGCTCAGAATGTTCCAATTCCTATTTCGGTTGTAAGCGGAAAACAAGCCGAACAAGCTGGTGCTTTCAATGTAAACCGCATTAAAGAATTAATTCCTTCGGTACAGTTATATTCTTCCAATCCCAGAAATACGGGAATTAACATCCGTAGTTTAGGTTCTCCATTCGGATTAACCAATGATGGTATCGACCCCGGAGTTGGTTTTTATGTTGATGGCGTATATTATGCCCGTCCGGCAGCGACTACATTAGATTTTATTGATGTGGGTCAGATTGAAGTTTTACGTGGTCCGCAAGGAACGTTATTTGGAAAAAACACTACAGCCGGAGCTTTTAACATTACTACACGCAAACCCAGTTTTACGCCGGGAGCTACTATTGAAGTGAGTTATGGTAATTATAATTATCTGCAAGCCAAAGCTTCTATTACAGGAGGATTGAGTCAAAAAATAGCCGGACGAATCTCATTTTCCGGCACACAACGTGATGGTTTAATTGATAACGTGGCAACAGGAAGAGCGACAAACACCTTGAACAATCAGGGAATCAGAGGTCAATTGCTTTATACTCCGTCAGAAAACACCAACGTACTCCTGACAGCAGACATTACCACCCAGCGTCCTGATGGCTATGCACAGGTAATTGCAGGTGTAGCGCCAACACAAAGAGCGGCTTTCCGCCAATTTGATGCTATCATTACCGATTTAGGATACCAACTACCCAGCAATAATGCCTTTGACCGAAAAATAGATCACGATACGCCATGGCGTTCCAATCAGGATTTAGGAGGAGCTTCACTAACGGTAGATTCTAAAATAGGACTGGGGACTTTAACTTCTACTACTGCATGGCGTTTTTGGAACTGGGATCCGTCCAATGATAGAGATTTCACAGGTTTACAGGTATTGGCTAAATCGCAAAATCCATCCAGACAAACACAGTTTACTCAGGAAATACGGTATTCCGGAGAAATATCATCGCAATTAAAAGGTACAGCAGGTGTATTTCTTATGGATCAGACCTCTAAAACTAATGGCACCGAAGAATCAGGAAATGCACAATGGCGATTTTCCCAAAGCACCACCAGCGAAAAATGGAAAACTCCGGGTCTTTTTGAAGGTTATGGTATAAAAACCAATGCCAGCATTCATGGGGTTAGTGCTGCTGTATTTGGACAATTGGATTGGGAAATCACAGAAGATTTGCATGTTTTACCCGGTTTACGATACAATTACGACAAAAAAGATGCCGATTATGATCGGAAGACATACGGCGGATTACAAACCAATGATCCCGAACTAATTGCACTCCAGAAATTAGTTTACAGCGATCAAAATTTTGCTAAAGATACCGATGCGACGGATTTTTCCGGAAATCTAACACTATCGTATAAAGCCACTGACAAAATTAATGCCTATGCTACTTATGCTAAAAGTTATAAACCTGTGGGCGTTAACGTGGCCGGACTTCCTACTCTCAACGGAGCGCCTATACTGGAACTCGCGGTAATTAAACCGGAAAAAGTAAATCACTATGAAGCGGGCGTAAAAAGCTCTCCGTTTAACAACGCTATTTTGAATGTAACATTCTTCAATACCAACATTACTGCTTATCAAACGAATGTTCAGGCAGCTGAATTAGGGGTAAACCGTGGGTATCTGGCCAATGCCGACAAAGTACGTGTAAGAGGTGCAGAACTGGATGCCAGTTTTGTTATCAATGAACATTTCAGTTTCAATGGTGCTGCAACTTATACCGATGGAAAGTACATTAAGTTTATCAATGCGCCACTGCCGTTAGAAGAAACCGGAGCAGCCGTGTCGTTTAAAGATGTTTCAGGAACTAGCTTACCGGGTGTTTCAAAATGGGCTGGCAGTTTAGGAGGAGAATATACTACAGCAGCAAAACTGTTTGGGAATTTAGGTAAATTCTTTGTGGGAATTGATTCGTATGCCCGTTCTGAATTTTCATCCAGTCCATCGGCTTCTAAATATTTAATCGTTCCGGGTTATGCTATTTTTAATGGTCGTTTCGGGTTCCGTGCTGCAGAAGGATTATCCATTAACTTCTGGGCTCGTAATATTCTGGACAAAGATTATTACGAACAATTATTGCCTGCCGGTGGTAACGCAGGACATTATGCAGGGGTTTTAGGAGACCAAAGAACATACGGAATCACTTTAAAATATTCATTGTAATTCTTTGAAAAAAAAAACACACAAATAACTAATTAACAATAACTTATATTTATTTTAAATTTAAAAGTGGTAACTTTAAGAGAAAATAGGGCTATGAAAAATTTTGCTATTAAACTCGTATGGTTTACCACGGCATATGTTTTCTTTTTTGCAGTTCTGAATCAAACTAATGTAGATTTGAGAATAATAATGAGTTTACATATTGTAGGTGTGTTTTTGATTCCTTACCTAACTTACACCGTTCTGACCGATAATTACAAAACGGATAAAACCTTTAAAGACTGGTACGAAGATCATCCGATGGACACTTTAGATGAAGACGAAGACCATTAAATTAAAACTCCCTTTACTAACTTTTTTTAGTAAAGGGAGTTTTGTTTATTTTAAACCCGTTGGGTGTAATTAAAAACGTCTGTTCGAGTGTTTTTTGTGCAGTCCCGATCCCGAAACATCGGGACGGGACGAAACAAAAAATGTATCGAGAACCGTTTTTAATAAAATTTTTCTTGTTCTCGATACAATCCCGTCCGAAAACGGGATTACTCGAACTGACGAAAAATTATTATCAAAAACTAATTACACCCAATGGGTTATTTAATTTTCTAAAGGTAGAAAATTATAATTTTTAGAGTAATGCAACATTTGTTCTGCAAAAGTTTTCGGTTGTGTTACTTCTATCGAAATAATTTGTCCTTTGGAATCTAATTTTGGAACTAAAACCGGATTTACAAAACCGCTGTAAGGAGCTGATGTAAATTGTTTGTTTCTTTCTAAAACTTCGGCATGTAGTTTTTGATCTACTTTTACACCATAATTTTCTACCAAATTTTTTCCTGCTTCATAATCTCCTTCCGATTTGATGCGTTGTACCTCACGCAACAATTGTCCAAACAAATCGTGAAGTTTTTCATAATCTGTAATATTGAAATAGGTTTTTCCGTCACGGCTAATTTTCTCTATTACATGAGCTGCTTTTCCTTTTTCAAAAACCCAGGCACTCACCCACTGACGGTTTCTCATATGTGCTTCTTCAATATCAGAACCCGGTTCTAAACGAATCAACTGTGTCATCAATCCATTTCGAATATAACTGTCATAGGATTCCATTCCTAGTTTTTTCCAATCATCAACCAAACCTAACTCCTGCAATTTTGGATTATACAGAAAATACAATCCTACTAAATCAGCTCTTCCTTCTTCCAGCGTGGAAGCATAACTTTTCAAAGTTTCTTTTGGCGTTCCCACACCTGGATTTATTTGTCCCGAAGCATGTCCTACTACTTCGTGTAAAGCCGTGTGCATTTTATCTCCCAGTTCTCCGTATTTTTCAGCCAGAGCAATTTCTTCGGGATCATTTGCAAATTCCTGCAACCTTCCTTTTCCTCCCGCTTTTGAATACGCTTCAATAATATTTCCTAATGAAACCGATTTGGAACCATGTTCCGAACGAATCCAATCTGCATTAGGCAAATTCACCCCAATGGGTGTAGCAGGAGAAGCATCGCCGGATTCCCCGGCAACTACAACTGTTTTATAAGAAACCCCAACTACATTTTTCTTTTTATGCTCTGGAATTAATGGCGAATTGTCTTCAAACCATTGGGCGTTTTTAGAAATAACCTCCATTTTTTTAGACATATCAAAATCTTTGATTTGTACTATCGTTTCATACGAACCTCTGTACCCTAATGGATCATTATAAACTTCAATAAAACTGTTGATGTAGTCAATATTTCCCTCTGTAGCTTTAAGCCAGGCAATATTATAATCGTCCCAGGTTTTTAGACTTCCTGTTTTGTAATAACTAATCAGTAATTCTAAAGCAGCTGCCTGCTCTTTGTTTTCGGCAACTCCTTTTGCTTTGTCTAACCAATATACAATCTTGTCAATCGCCGAACCATACATACCACCACTTTTCCATATTTTTTCCTCTAATGCTCCTTTAGAATTGCGAACCAATTTAGAATTCAAACCAAAAGAATACGGTCTGTTGGCATCAGGACTTTTTTTCTTAGCATAAAAATATTCTACTTCTTTTGCCGTAATTCCTTTGTCGTAAAAATGAATAGCTGAACCTTCTAACAAGCCTTTGGATTCGTCTAAATTTACTTTTTTACTATCGACATCATTAAAAAGCACAGCAACTATTTCCGGAGCTAAAGTTGTTTGGGTAGCTTTCATCAAACCTGTAAGGTACGCCGCAGAAAAAGCAGGTTTCATTTTTTCATTCGAATAATGGTGATGAATTCCATTAGCAAACCAAACTCTTTTAGTATAGATTTCAAAATTTTTCCAATCTTCTGAATCCTTATTGCCTTTATAATTTACATAAATATTCTCGAGTGCTTTTCTGATTTTCAGATTGTACTTATAATTTTGATCGTAAATAATATCGCGACCTGAATATCCCGCCTGAGTTAAATAATAAACTAATTTTTGCTCTTTCAACGTTAAATTTTCCCATCCCGGAATTTGGTAACGCAATACTTTTATATCGGCAAATTGTTCTACAACATATTCAAAAGGGGCTTTTTCGGAAGTTCTTACATCTGCCATTTTCGTCGTCTGTCCATTAGATACCATAGCAACTCCTACGGTCATAAAAACGGCTGTTATCTTTGATAATTTCATCTTTTACTATTAGGTTTAATTGTTTTATTTGTAACAAAATCTAACAAATATAAAGCTATTTTAAACTGCTGACAATCCGCAGAAACTATTTATCGTAAAATTATTATTTATCCTGTTTTTTAAATAAATAAAAATAAAACTGCCCATAAATTAC
This sequence comes from Flavobacterium plantiphilum, assembly GCF_046000495.1. NCBI lineage: Bacteria > Pseudomonadati > Bacteroidota > Flavobacteriia > Flavobacteriales > Flavobacteriaceae > Flavobacterium > Flavobacterium plantiphilum. The sequence goes on along the minus strand of NZ_JBELQA010000003.1, from coordinate 454,153 downwards.
TTTTCGTATAGCTTTATCTAGCTATTAATTGCTCTATATTCGAAAAAGTTATCCGTAAAAATTATTCTGCGTCCTTCACACAACGAAACCCCCAAGTGGTTACAATGCTTCTCATCTACTTGTTTTTTTTAAAGGTTACTGACATTTAAAACCAAACCAAGAATCAGATCAAAATGAATTGAGGAATGGTGTAAAATAAAAATCCCGACCAGCTAATGCCATCGGGAAATTAATATTGTTTTGTTATCGTTAAGAAGGTATAATATGTTGTTCTTTTAATTTATCGAACAAATTAAAGAAAGATTCTCTTGTATCTTGATATTCGGTAAATCCTAATTTACGACTTTTAGACATATCAGTCATAACTTCAATCGGACGACTCAAATCAAGGTCGGTATGCCAAGGAGAAGCTAATCTGTTTAAATTAGACTCTGCCAAGTTATGTTGCGCTGCCATTTTTTTCCAAATGACTTCATCCTCTTGCATGATTTCTTCCAAACTGCTATTGTTTGCCACAAAACCCTGATACTCGATACCAAAGTACGCCGCTATTTGTTTCCATAACCAACTCCAGCGAAACACATCACCATTAACAACATTAAAAGCTTGATTAGCAGCCTCGGGTGTAGTGGCTGCCCAAAGAAACTGTTTGGCTAATAGTTGTGCATCAGTCACATCTGAAATTCCATTCCACTGTGCTGCTGAACCTGGCCAAATAAATGGAGTTCCTTTTTCTTTACAGATACTTGCATACACCGCTAAAGTTGTCCCCATATTCATCAAGTTCCCTACAGCCTGCCCAATAACGGTGTGTGAACGATGGATACTCCAAGTAAATCCGTCACGGCTTGCTGCTGCAAAAATTTCGTCTTCCTGAGCATAGTAAAAATTATCAAGTTTTAATCTAGGATGTTCCTCTCTAACTGGTGTTTCAGGCAAAAAACCCTCTTGAGCATAAGCCTCAAATGGTCCTAAATAATGTTTCAATCCTGTAACTAAAGCTACATGTTGTACTGATTTTTTTGACGCTAATACTTGTAACAGGTTGCGAACCATTGCAGCGTTTACCCGAATATTATCTGCTTCTGTTTCCATTCGCATCCAGGCGGTAAAAAAAACGTGGGTGGGTTTTATCTCTTTTAAAGCTTCTTCTAGTGATTTTAGATCCAGTAAATCTGCTTTTATATTTTTTAGTCCCTCTAATTTCACCTCAGAGTTACGGGTAATACCATAGGTTATCCAATTATTCTGAAGTAATTCTTTCGCAAGATTATTTCCTGAAATTCCGCTTGCTCCAACAATTAATGCAATTTTGTCCATAATTAACTATTTTTCTTTTTCAACTGTGGGACAAATTTACGCTACTTCTAAAGGCTATTCCTTGATGCAAATCAAGAAATACAATGGACCAAATCAATTATCCTTATGTAAGTTTTTTTTAATTCGGCTAATGGTTTCCGTTGTGATTCCCAGATAAGAAGCAATAAGGTTTTGCGGGATACGTTGCGAAATAAAAGGATACATTTTTATCAATTGAAGGTATTTTTCTTCTGCTGTATAGGTATTAGAACTAATTAACCTTCTGTCTTTTGTAATTAAACTATTTTGGTATAGTATTCTAAAATACCGTTCCATAGCAGGAACTTCGATCAACAATTTTTCATAATTAGAACGGGAAAGCAACAGCACTTCGCTATCTTCAATGGCATCAATAGAAAGAATTGCTTTTTCCTCACAAATAAAACTTTTGAAATCAGAAACCCACCAACCTTCCCACGCCAATAAACTAATATGTTTTTGCCCCTTGTCATCTACCGAATACGATTTTAAAACACCTGTAGCTACAAAAGCTAAATTTTTACAATAATCGGCTTCTTGAAGCAAAAGTTCTTTTTTTCGTAGTTTTTTAATTTCAAAAAAACTAGCTATCCTTTTTTTGTCTTTTTCTGATAGTTGTATCTTTTCTTCCAGTTTTTGAAATAGTTTATCAAACATAAATTTGGTTTTGAATCATTATTAAGCCGCTTGCCGCTAAGATTATAAAACTACAGCAGGTTTGAAACAAAATTAAGTCCATTTTTTGAATTGACCATCTTGAAATAGCAACTCCAAAGCTTAAGCGCTTCATCTCTTTTTAAATATTCACCTTTTTTTTAAGATAAGCCAATATCCATTATGCTCTCTTCTTATTTGAATCTACCGCAGGAAACCTTGAGCTGATTGAAGAAATAAAAAAGCTACAGTGTTTTATCGCTGTAGCTTTTTGAAATTTTTAATGTTTACTTACTGTTGCGGGCACAGATTACAAATCTGCGCTATCCGTTGAACGACATATTTTGTCATATTCGATCGGTCGGGTTAATTATATTGTATTTCTGATTCAATCTTGTAAAAACATCTATCCAGCCTACTGTTGTTATCGTTATAAAATAGGCTTGATCTGTCGTGGTAGTTTTATATTTTGTAAACATTTTTTATTTAAATATACAAAAAGCTACAACGTTTTATTGCTGTAGCTTTTTTAAATTTTATTGCTTACTCACTGTTGCGGGCACAGATTACAAATCTGCGCTATCTGTTGACGAGATATATTTTGTTATATCCGAGCGATCGGGTTATACATTGTTGTGTAACGTTTTTTTCATTCGTTCAACTCGTTTTTCCGCTTCCGCAATTGTGATTCCTTTTTCCCAATCTGAAATCAATTTATGTTCGTTTTGGTGAGGAATTATTTCTGGTCTAATCCCGCCTTTTCTTGTGCTCACATTTACGTGTAATCCCAAAGTACTTTCTTCATAATCTGGAATGTCATTACTAATCATTCCGAAATAGGTTTTTTCTTCAGCATTATTTTTAAATTCAGCTTCATATTCGTTAAAACTCTTTTCACTTAAAGAAACCCAAACTCCATAATCCAAATTTTCGCAAGCATCATTAATTTGAATTGTCAATACAGCTCTAATAAATCTGTCCGTTTGGTCTTCGTGAGTTATTATGCAAAAATCACTTGAAATTTCAGCAATTTCTTTTTTGTCTTTTTCGTTCAGAGTTTCATAATAGAACGGTGTAATAAATCCAAGAGCTGGTAATTCATCGTGAATTTCTCCACAAGTCGAACATTTAAATTCGGAAGACTTTTGTTTTTTTCTAAATAAATCAAAAATTCCCATATTTCGTTTACTCAGACTTTAATCCTAACCATATTTTTCTATAGTTTAGAAAATGTATTATACAAGTTTCACGTAATTCAAAAAATTGCCTCCCTGACCTCTCTGAAACATACCAATCAAAAAATCCATCGTCAAAAGTATCTGGCATTATTTGAAAATAAGGTGCATTACTCTCTAATTCCACATCATCAGATTTACCCCATTTTCTATGAGCTCCTTGCGCAAAAACATAGTCACAACCTGTAAATTGTTTTAGATAAGCTCTTGCTTCTTTCTCATTAATGTATTCATTTTTTAATTCCATTCAGTTTTTATTTTGATTGGTCGATTTTGGTTTCGACATATGTTGCACAACTTATATATAAGTGTTACAAAATCAATCCAATCTCCCCAACTAGAGGCGACTTTGTATGATTGTATTGACGCTAATTTCTTCAAACATAATCATACTATTTTTCCTAAACAAAAAAATACTACAAACAACTAATAAACTCGATAAACAACAACAAATACTACAAAAAAAGCCCAAGGAATCTAATCTTGAGCTTTCAATAGCTGTTATAACAAAAAAAACCACTCCTTAATGAAGTGGTTTCTAGTTTTATTTCTCTCTAATATAAATATCTATGGGAACACCAGAGAAATCCCAGTTTTCCCTAATTTTATTCTCCAGGTAACGTTTGTAAGGTTCTTTTACATATTGCGGCAAGTTAGCAAAAAACACAAACTGCGGCGTTGGCGATGGCAACTGCATGCAATATTTAATTTTTACATATTTCCCTTTAGTAGCTGGCGGCGGATAAGCTTCAATCACTTTCAACATAAATTCGTTGAATTTTGAAGTAGGAATACGTTGTTGTCTGTTTTCAAACACTTTTACCGAAGCTTCCAGCGCTTTCAGCAAACGTTGTTTGGTTAATGCCGAAACAAAAAGAATAGGCACATCGGTAAATGGCATTAGTTCTTTCTTGATTTTCTCTTCGTAATCTCTGGTAGACATGGTGTCTTTCTCCACCAAATCCCATTTGTTTACTAAAATCACCAAACCTTTACGGTTCTTTTGAGCCAACCAGAAAATATTCTGATCCTGACTTTCAAAACCACGAGTGGCATCAATCACCAAGATACAAATATCAGCATGCTCAATAGCACGCACCGAACGCATTACCGAATAAAATTCTAAATCTTCTTTAACCTTAGCCTTACGACGAATTCCGGCAGTATCGACCAGGTTGAATTCGAAACCAAAACGGTCAAACTTCGTATCAATAGCATCACGGGTAGTTCCCGCAATATCAGTTACCATAAATCGGTCTTTACCAATCAAGGCATTTATAAAACTCGATTTTCCGGCGTTAGGACGTCCTACCACTGCAAAACGAGGCAACACTACTTCTTCCTGAACAGGTTCCGGTTTTTCAGGGAAAGCATTGATTAAAGCATCCAGCAAATCCCCTGTTCCGCTTCCTGAAATACTGGCAAAAGTATAATAATCACCTAAACCCAGATTGTAAAATTCCACCGCATCTTTCTCACGCATCGCATTATCCACCTTATTAACGGCTAACAAGACCGGCTTTGTTACTTTGCGCAACAATTTAGCCACCGTTTCGTCCATAGGTGTAATGCCTTCTTCTACATCTACTACAAAAACAATAACATCGGCTTCATCAATAGCAAGTTCCACCTGTTTGCGGATTTCGCCTTCAAATACGTCATCTGAACCACGAACATATCCGCCCGTATCAATCACAGAAAACTCTTTTCCGTTCCACTCGCTTTTACCATAGTTTCTATCACGGGTAACCCCGGAAACTGAATCTACAATAGCTTCTCTTCTTTGTATCAGCCTATTAAAAAGGGTCGATTTCCCCACATTAGGTCTTCCTACTATCGCAACAATGTTATTCATTTTTTTGAATTTTAGCCCTTCGACAAGCTCAGGGTGACGTTTAGATTTTAGATTTTGGATTCCTTTTTGATGAAATCACATTCTTTTATAAATCTAAAATACAGTATTTTAATTTTTTGCAAAGGTAGTTAAAAAAGGGACTAAGCCGCTAAGTTTCTAAGTACCTATGCTTTTTATGTTTTTAGGAGCTATTTCCTGCTATCCGCTACAATCTTTTTATCTCGTTTTGAGAACGAGATAAAAAAGGATTTTCACTTCAAATAAAATTCACTGAACTCCTATAAAAATAAAAGTATAGTGAAGTAATCAGGGCTAGGGCATTCAGATTTCAATTTCGTTCTGTACGGACAACTCGCGAGCTCTCCCTATTGATTATACCCAAAACGCTTCAGCATATTAGCATTGCTTCTCCAGTTTTTGTTCACTTTTACAACCAGTTCAATATGAATTTGCTTGCCAAAGAATTTCTCTAAATCAACACGGGCTTCGGTTCCTACTTTTTTCAAAGCGGCACCTTTGTGACCAATGATAATTCCTTTTTGGGTTTCGCGTTCCACCATAATAATCGAACGGATTCGGATAATATTTTCGTCTTCAAAAAATTCCTCGGTTACAATTTCCACCGCATACGGAATCTCTTTGCTGTAGTTCAACAGGATTTTTTCACGAATGGTTTCATTTACAAAAAAACGTTCCGGTTTATCGGTCAGCTGATCTTTTGGATAATAAGCCGGTGATTCCGGTAATAACGAAATGATTTTTTGAAAAACTTCAGGGACGTTGAAATTCTGCAAAGCCGAGATTGGGAAAATCTCTGCATTGGGAACTTTTGCAGCCCAGAAAGCCACTTGTTCCTCTAATTGCTCCTGATTCGAATTGTCGATTTTGTTCAACAACAACAAAACCGGAATTTTAGAATGGATAATTTTATTAAAAAAGGCTTCGTCTTTTAAATCCTGCTCCCCTATTTCGACCATATAAATCAAAATATCAGCATCTTCAAAAGCCGATTTTACGAAGTTCATCATCGACTCCTGCATTTCGTAAGCCGGTTTGATAATTCCCGGAGTATCCGATAAAATCAATTGAAAATCTTCACCATTTACAATTCCCAGAATACGGTGACGGGTGGTTTGGGCTTTTGAAGTTATAATCGATAATCTTTCCCCAACGAAAGCATTCATTAATGTAGATTTCCCTACGTTTGGATTCCCAATGATATTTACAAAACCTGCCTTGTGTGTCATAATGTGTAATTTTAATCAAGTGGAGTATCGATTTTATCCGACCCTATACGTTCATTTCACGTTCGGATCTATAAAAAAACCTCAACATGGTACTGAGGTCAACTCCTTTATTTCTTGATGTTTCGGGCACAAAGGTACGATGGAATCCAATAGCTTCCATAAGAATTACTGACTTTTTTAACATCCTCAAAACGGGATGAAAGCAATTTTGTCGTTTTTCAGGTATTATGATTCATCTTTTGTATTACGAACCAGACTAATGCCTGTCATAAAAAATATAAAACCAAGTACACCGTAAACAATAAGCAGTTTCACATCTCTTGTGCCACCTGATGTATTGGTAAAAACTACAGCGGTATAAATAAGACCGGCAATTCCTAAAATGGTTAGCAAAGCTCCAAAAGTTCGTTTTAAATTCATGACGTTTTCGTTTAGTTATTTTTTATTTTGCAAAATCTGGTTCATTTATTGGGTCCTTTACTGTTTGTTGTCTTTTTAATTTTTACCTAAAAGCATTAAACAGCAACATAACAAAGTTGTGGTATTATATTTAAAAACTCATTATAGAATTACACACAAGAGTTGCAGCATTCACATTTTTAAACATAAAAAAAGAAGGATTTTGCAATGAGCACTCAATCAGCCGAATAGTACTTAGAACAGATTTTTTTAAAAATGGCATTGGATATGTCGAATTTAGTTGTATCTTTGCACCCGAAACATCGCGGGATAGAGCAGTAGGCAGCTCGTCGGGCTCATAACCCGAAGGTCACAGGTTCGAGTCCTGTTCCCGCTACTAAGGTAGCCTTATTGAGATTACAAAACGCACATCGCGGGATAGAGCAGTAGGCAGCTCGTCGGGCTCATAACCCGAAGGTCACTGGTTCGAGTCCAGTTCCCGCTACTAAGAAAAGCTTCATAGCAATATGAGGCTTTTTTTTGTTTATATTTATCTGTAAAAAAATTATGGATGAATTTGTCGTTTACATTCTATATTCTGAAAAATTCAGCAAAACTTATACAGGTCTTACCTCTAACCTCATAGAAAGATTCAAATCACATAACAATTTATCGACCAAAGGATATACATTAAAATTCAGACCTTGGATTGTAATTCATATTGAATTTTTTAATTCCAAAATCGAAGCCATGAATAGAGAAAAATATTTAAAAACGGGAATTGGAAGAGAGTTTATTAAAAATCTAATTCATAAGATTTAAATCATAGGGCTCATATCCGCCGCGGCGGACACAGGTTCGAGTCTTCGCCGCGGCGAACTACTAAGAAAGCTTCATAGCAATATGAGGCTTTTTTTGTTTATATTTATCTGTAAAAAAATTATGGATGAATTTGTCGTTTACATTCTATATTCTGAAAAATTCAGCAAAACTTATACAGGTCTTACCTCTAACCTCATAGAAAGATTCAAATCACATAACAATTTATCGACCAAAGGATATACATTAAAATTCAGACCTTGGATTGTAATTCATATTGAATTTTTTAATTCCAAAATCGAAGCCATGAATAGAGAAAAATATTTAAAAACGGGAATTGGAAGAGAGTTTATTAAAAATCTAATTCATAAGATTTAAATCATAGGGCTCATATCCGCCGCGGCGGACACAGCTTCGAGTCTTCGCCGCGGCGAACTACTAGAAAAGCTTCATAGCAATATGAGGCTTTTTTTTGTTTATATTTATCTGTAAAAAAATTATGGAAGAATTTGTCGTTTACATTCTATATTCTGAAAAATCCAGCAAAACTTATACAGGTTTTACCTCTAACCTCATAGAAAGATTCAAATCACATAACAATTTATCGACCAAAGGACATACATTAAAATTCAGACCTTGGATTGTAATTCATATTGAATTTTTTAATTCCAAAATCGAAGCCATGAATAGAGAAAAATATTTAAAAACGGGAATTGGAAGAGAGTTTATTAAAAATCTAATTCATAAGATTTAAATCATAGGGCTCATATCCGCCGCGGCGGACACTGGTTCGAGTCTTCGCCGCGGCGAACTACTAAGAAAGCTTCATCGCAATATGAGGCTTTTTTTTGTTTATATTTATCTGTAAAAAAATTATGGATGAATTTGTCGTTTACATTCTATATTCTGAAAAATTTCAAAAAAATTATACGGGATTTACTTCTAATTTAATTCAAGTTTTTTTTATGGAGTTGGAAAAGCTAAACTTCGATACAGCTAAAAACTATTCAAAAAAAGTGAATGGGTCCCTCTATAGACTAAAATATAGCGATTAGGAGTGGTTTTTACGTTAGTTTTCAAGTTTGCTTTTGCCTTTGAGGTTGTAGTTTTAATGCTATCAGCAAGGTCACCATACCACATATTAACCATGTCAGATCCACAAAGAAGGAATCAGAATATCCCAGTTGTAAAGATTTCCAAAACCACAGCCCGGAATGAATCCCATTAAAAACCGGAATTAGTATTCCCATCACACCTGCTAAAAACAAAGCATTCCGGTTTATTTTAAAATAGCTTTTAATTATGTATGAATACACCGTGTATCCTACCCAAAATGCTAAAAACATCCAACTAATCCATGCGAACCGATGTTCCATCTGGGCTGGAAAAGTTTTGGTTAAAAGAAACATGAAAGCAATGGCCGGGTACAATCCTAAACAAGAACCCAAATAAATTGCACCTACACTTTTATTAAACTTTGCCTTATGTGAATAACTCTTTTTATCACGAGCCACCAACCAAACCATAACTCCGGTGATAACAACAACACAAGTAAGCAAAGCCAGTATAAAATAGAGTACTTTTAAAAATATGCCTCCGTAATCTCCAAAATGAATGATATGGATAAAGTCCCAAGAAGCCTCCGCATACGGTGGAGCCTCCGAAGCTGGCTTATATTCCTGTAACTTCCAATCAGACAAACGGTATACCATCTTTGTGTAATTAAAAACACTTTCAATATCTTCCGTACTAACATATATTTCTAGTTCAGCATTTTCGTCATGATAATTATGAATTTCCGCATAGACACTTTCAATTTTATTATTAGAAAAATCCGATAAAATAAGATCTATCTTATTGTTAATGGAAATAGCTTCCGGACTATAAACTGGCGTAACTTTCTCTAAAATGGTTTTGCCATTTTCATCAGGGATAATAGCATTAATAGGGTTTGATATTACCACCAGCAGGCAAAAAACAGAGCCCGTAACGGCATACATCATTTGAAATGGAAGACCAATAACTCCCAAGGCTGTATGAGCATCTGTCCATAGGATTTTCAAAGAAGATTTCAATCGAAAAGTAAAAAAATTAGATACGATTTTTCTCCAGTGTACAATCACCCCAGTAATAATAGCAAACAGGAAAAATACAGCAACCAGACCTGCCAGGTAGAAACCAACTGTAGGGATTTGATCAAAAAAATGAAGTTCATAAAGAAAGGTTCCCAAGGTTTTCTGCGAAAGAGCCTGATTTGTGGATTTCTGATAGGTTTTCTCATCCAGATGCAGATCGATACGTCCTCTTGCTTCTGAAGAATCAAGAATACTAAGCTTACTTTTTAGCAAGATGGTATCTTTCAAAGGAGCTGAATACACATTGACACCCCCATCATGCTCATAGATACTCAGGTTGCGTCCATGCATATCATAGCCTTCTGCTGCTATCCGGGCAATGGTTTTGTCGTAATCTATTAAGACAAATCCTTCCGGTTTTACATTAGCCTCCCAATGGTCTATGTTATTCATGAAAAGCGCAAAGGCACCTGCAAAGAAAATCACATACAGTCCAATACTGATAATAATTCCACTTACCGTATGTGTATTGAAGAAAACATTATAATCCCTATTTCCCATGCTCTTTAAAACTTATTACCGCCCAAAACAAATAGCCATTGTGGATAACAAAATAATTCCTCCCAGAATAGACCATGCCTGCCAAACTTTTGAAACCCAGTATGTGATAACCATGAAGCCTACCCAAACTATAAAACCCGAGTATACAGCTGTAGCCATCACAATATCCCTATCTGTCCAGACAGCTAAAGCCGCATGTAACATAACAGAAGCCATCAAACTGCCCAAACTAGCAGCTGATAGCTTACCTAACTTAAACCAAGGTGATTGGGAAAGGTATTTTTTATTGGCTGGCATATTGGTTAAAAAAACTGCATTAAAAACTCTATACTAAATAGCACTAAAGCTCCCACGATAAGATATAGCTGCCGAATAATATTAAGAGGTGTAAAAAGGATGACCAGACACCCCAAAACCATCCACAATGACAAACTGGTAAAAATACCAACACCTGAGCCAACCTTCGTAATAAAAATCAAAGTACTAAACAAAAAAGCCAAACCTGCTAAAAGCAGGCTCAGTGTTTTTTTGGTTTTCAGAAAAAGCATTAGACCTTTTTTATCCACCTCTACCCGATCTGACAAGGTTAACAGACAGAAGATGGATATTAACGAAAGGCATAATGCTAAAGTATACATGAAGTTTTAATTCTTATTGATTAGAAATTTCTGAACAATGCATTCACATACACATTGCTACCATCCAATTTTGCACCTTTGGTAAATCCTGTAGCACCACCACCAATGTTGATCTCGTATATATGAGCCTCACCTCCTGTAACACTAACTGGAATATAAAACTTATTATCCTCTACACAGTCTAAAGTAAAAATATCTCTAAACGAAGCTTTAGGTAAGTTTAATTCTGTTACAGTTTTATTTTTCAGGTTTATTTCTGCTATCGTACCTGTATTTTGCAACAAATCGCCCCAAGTGGGTACAGCTGAATTACGTACAATATTAGCATAAGCAATACCGTTTCCTGCATACCAGGCATTCCATATAGAAATAGGTTCGTTATATTTAGCAGAAATATCAAATACGTAATCATCGTAGTCTCCATTCTTAATTCTTACAAACACAGATGGTTTATCTGCTACTCCTCCATTCCATAACTCACTAGTGATGTTATACTGGTAGATATCTCCATTTTCAGTTACAAACGATCCATTGGTACGATAACCGGCTGTAGATCCTGCTGATGCGTTAGATTGTAAAATTTCAGGATTCGTCATAGATGGGTAATCTAACCTTACTGTTACTAAAGATTCGATTGCCTGAGTCCAGTCCGGATCACTATATAACGAACCGAAGTAAATGTTATTACCTTGTACTACCGCATTAGACCATACATTTTCTAAACCATCTATTACAGGCATGGTAATATATCCAAAACTGCTTGCTCCAAATGTATCAAGATCTATAATAGCATAAGGCACACCACTATCTCCAGCGTTATTTAATAATAATATTTCCTCATCATTAACGACTTGTATGTAACGGAAAAAAGCACCAGCCGTTAAAACGGAGTTATCAATTGAAGCCACAAATACAGGTCCGCTAGGTGTTAATTCATATTTCTCCGTTAATCCTTCAGTGTTATTAAGGATGTATAAAAAACCATCTACAGTTACAGAAAGGTTTGCCCAGCCTTCAGATCCATTACCAAGTATAGAAATATTTCCAGACATCAAATCATCTGCAAGTGTATAGTATCCTTCCTCATCAATACTGGCACCTACAGTATATTTTGCATATTCAGGATTCGGAGGTGTATTATCATTATCATCGTTAGAACAGGACACTATGCTTAATCCTGTAAACAGCATTGCGCTTATGGTAAATAATTTAAATTGATTTAATTTTTTCATGATTTTAAATTTGATTATTGGGTTATTTGATAATTAATTTTCAGAAAAATTGCGCGCCCTGGCTTTTGTAACAAAAAATTGTCGTACACCTGTTCGTTGAATATGTTTGAAACATCCAAAGCCAAAACAAGATTCCTGGATGGAAAAGTGTATCCTACACCTGCGTCGAATGTTAATTGAGAAGGGACAACATTTTTATTTGCTGCACTCCCAAGACTAGGCCATCCCAGGAAAAATTCGTGAACATAGCCCGATTGAACGTATGCAAAAAGAGCACTGTTCCTTTGTATAAAATTGGGAACATTATACTCGATGCCCGCATTTGCCATAATATATGGTGTATTTCTTAAACGATCACCGTAGAGGATATTATCTCTTCCGTTTTCGTCTGTTTTCTGGTTGTTTTTATAGTTTAAATAAGTACCGTTAAGGTTCATTTTGAATTTTTGGTTTAAATCATAAACAATATCCATTTCTGCACCCACTCCTGCTATCTTTCTAATATTCTCAAAAGCACCAATTTCCTGTCCCCCTTGAACATTAAGCTGAAGTATATCTGTTACATTTCTGTAAAACGCATTCAATGCTACCTTTACGCCCTGGTGGGATCCAATTTTATACTTTCCTAAAACGGTTCCAATATTAACATTAAAGCTTTGCTCTGGCCTAATAAACGGATTACTTGTTATGGTTACTCCATTACCAAGAGCCTCCGTAGCATTTGGCAATCTCGTGGCCTGTTCTACAGAAGATTTTATCAAAAATTTGGAGCTAATCACATAGGAGGCTGCAAAACCTCCACCCCAGTTGGCCACATTATTTTTATGAACTATGGTTTCATCCTCAGTGGTGTAAACTAATTCATTAATTGAAGAATCAAAACCAAATCGTTTTAGGAAAACATTGGCATGCAACTTATCGTCAAATTTTACGGTTTCAAGGCTTATGCCTGCAAAATGAGATGCAATTTTTTGGGGCATAAGAAATGGAATTTCGTAATCTTCGGCAAAAGGGTCGTCACCTGTACGTTCAGTACTAGAATACAGGAAATTGAAACCCAACTTAAAATTTAATGGCAATTCATAGGAAATATTGGCTCTGGAAACAACAGACTTATCCTTCAAGGTATACAAAGACTTGCTGCCCCCACGTCCTATTTCACCACCAGATGGATTGTAACCTATTATTTTCCCACGCCAATCGTATCGGTTTGTTGTTGTATCGATGGTAGTTGCTTTAATATCCGAATAGCCCGCAAACACATTAACATCTAAACCTTCCTTAATTAAATCCTTTTTTTGATAGACTATACTTGGCATCAGCACTCGCTCATTATTACGCAATTCACCATAAACGTGCCCCATGGTTCGCCCCGTTTGAACCCCTTTTTTTTGATCAGAAACGAGCATAGTAATAAAAAACTGGTCGGCCCATTTTTTTTGGACGAAACCTATATCCATCTTAGCTGTAGCTGTTCTAAAATCATCGTTAAATCGTTCAGCCGGATTATCTTTTGTAAAGTAAATCGTCCTTGCTGTGTTTTCTTCACCATAAAAAACACCGTCCCCCCAAACTTTATAGTTATTATCTGAATAAGTATAGAATGTTGAGAGTCTTGTCGTAAATCCTGATTTGGCTCTCCATTGCCCATGTAAGGCAGCTTGATGCGTGTTAAAAGAACCGAAAGAATAAGACGCTGATGCAAAATTTGAAACATTTTTATTGGTAACAAGATTGATGGCGCCTCCTAGTGCGTCCGATCCCAATTCTACCGGTACTACACCTTTGTAAATATCAACCCGATCTATAAGAGCGATAGGTAGGTTATTAATTGAATAAGACGAGCCAAAATAGTCCATAGGAATACCATCAATAAAGAAGCGAATGGCATTTCCGGACATACCGTCTACGGAATATTCATATTCCGAACCCATTCCACCAGTTTTCCTAACCCGTATACCAGGGCTTCTGTCCAACACCTTGTTTAAATCCAGACTTTGGGATTTTAGTTTCTGGGTTTGGATAACATCAACGTTAAACCCTTTTTCTTCTATTTTCTCCTCTTGTGTCCTTCCCTTCACCACCACTTCATCCATAATAGCCACACTCTCCTCTAAATCTACATTCAAAGTTAGTTCCTTACCATGAGCTAAGTTGACACTTTGAGTCTTGGTAGTGTAACCAATTCCAGAAAAAACAATATTGTATGTACCCGGAGCAATATTACTCAATGAATAAAAACCTTCAGAATCGGTGGAAGTTACTGTATTAGTCCCTTTAAGCAAAATAGTTATTCCAAAAATGGATTGCTGTTTATTATCTGTTACTCTTCCCTTAATTTTTTGTGCCGATGTATTGGTGATGAATACAATACATATAAATACTGTGGCAATATACTTGTTTATCAACTTTTCTTTTATTTAGGCTAAATATAAATAACAAAATTCGTATAATTGTTTTTTAAAAAAAAGAGGAATCGGTAAACGACATGACTAGTCCTGTCAACGACACAGTTTAAACAAATCAAACCAATTAGCATCAAATTAGCGATAAAGCATATTATTAACCATGCAAAAGTTATCATCTTTCATCAGAAAACATTATTCTGAAATCATTTTTCAGTTTACTACCAGTATCGTACTATTTTTGTTTTTTTCTTTTCAACAGGAAGGAACAGAGCATGTATCACTTTTGGCTTTAGCTGAACCTTATAAACTTGCTTTCTATTCTAATTATCTAATTGCAGCACAATTAATTAACTATGTATTTTTACCTCATTTATTTTATAAGAATAAAAATTATCAGTTTTTAGTTTCGATCACAATATTGATTACAATTGTTATTCTGATTGATGAATACATATTAGAAAAAATTTATTTTCCAGAAACCCGAGGCACCTATTTCCCTGGCGTTTTGTTTACTCTAATAGAAACCTTACCTATTATAATCGTTATGATTTCCTTTAAATTTGCATGGGATTTTAATAAAAAACAAACTGAAATAGAAAAGCTCAAAAGCCTGGTAAAAGAAAATGAACTGCAATTTTTAAAGTCCCAAATCAACCCCCATTTTCTATTTAACAATTTAAACAACCTATACTCTTACGCCATAGAAAACTCTCCAAAAACACCTTCCATTATTCTGGAACTTTCCTCTGTATTGCGCTATATGCTATATGATTGCAAGGAAAATATTGTATTGCTTTCAAAAGAAATCGAGCAATTAAAAAATTACACAACCTTAAATGAGCTACGAATAGAACACCATGGAAATGTTCAATTTACAGAGAATATAACAAATTTCAATTTTAAAATTGCCCCTTTAATATTGATGGTTTTTATAGAAAATGCTTTTAAGCACTGTACTAATACCCAATCCGAGAATATTGTTATCGCTATACATTTAAGTATAAAAGAAGACGGCTTATTGACATTTATATGTAAAAACAGTTTTTTTCCTATTGAAACTACCTATAATCCCGCAAAAGGAATCGGTCTGGAAAATGTAAAAAAAAGATTGGCTTTGTTATATCCCAAGACCCATAAACTTTTTATATCAAGTATAGACAACATGTACGAAGTTAAATTAACCATGCAATTAAAACCTATATAAATGTTAACTTGTATTATAATTGAAGACCAGCCACCTGCACAGCGTATTTTACAAAAATATATTGCTGAAACTCCTGATTTACTATTAAAAAACAAATATACAGATGTGCTGCAAGCTAAAATATTTTTGGAGACCGAACATGTAGATATTATATTTTTGGATATCCATTTACCAAAAATTTCCGGAATGTCTTTTTTAAGAACCTATGAAAATTGCCCTGCAGTGATTCTTACAACTGCTTATTCTGATTATGCTTTGGAAAGCTACGAATACAATGTTAAAGACTACTTGTTAAAACCGTTTTCCTACGAGCGTTTTCTTCAAGCAGTTTCAAAAGTTTATTCAACATTTGAAAATGATAACGAGCCATTATTTATAAAGTCCGGATATGATTTGATAAAAATTAAACAGCAAGATATTATTTATATTAAATCGGATGGTGATTATACTGAGGTATATGCTTTAGATAAAATGCATTTGTCCTCAGACTCCCTGAAGCAATGGTTGGACAAATTAAATGAAGATTTCTGTCAAATTCATAAATCCTTTATTGTAAACATAAATTATTCACAAAAGATTTCTGGCAATAAGCTTTTTATCCTTAACGATACAATACTGCCAATTGGCAGGGCTTACAAAAAATATTTTGTTAAAAAATATATTGAATAATTATATTATTTTTTATTTAAGTTTGAAACCTATTGCTCTTTGATTAAATTAATTATTTAGCATATATTTTTACTTCATCACAACGAAATCTTCTGGTGGTTCGAGTCCAGTTCCCGGTACTAAAAAAATCTTCACAGTAATATGAGGCTGTTTTTATGCACCAAAATTAAGGAACACTAACAAGCCTTTTAAATAATTTTCCAAAAAAAAGCTCCAGATTTCCCTGAAGCCTTTATCTTTTTTTTTAGCAGTAGTTTACCAATCTAATTTCACCAAAGCTACCGCCTGACGTTCCAACTGTACAGGCACCATAGTTTTTCCCGAAGTTATTTTTATTTTCTGAGTCGAAATACTCTTTAATTTCCCTGATTCTTCTAATGTATCTATTTGTTGTTGTGTAGGATTCTGAGGTGAACCCATTTTTTTCCAGACTTCATACGAATTGCTGTTTTCCTTATCAATCATATAAACTGTAAGCTGAGCCTTTTTTACAGGGATATTTTCAATTGTTACATTTGCCGTTTCAGTAGCTCCCGGTTTGTCATCGTCATGGTAGTTCCAAACCATCACCGCTGCCGATTTTGCATCTTTAGTTGCCAAAACTCCAATATCTGATTGCTCTCCACGAACACTGGACTGAACTACATCTTCCAGAGAATACATACGATTACTTTCAGCTTCTAATCTTGTACCAGTCATCATACCGAACATTCTGAAAACATTCAAAACAGGTTTATCCACTCCATTAGTAGCTAAATCTCTGTAACCATAAAACCAAGGCTGATTTTCAAACTCAAACGACCAGGATACGGCTCCCAGAAAATTAGCTTTTGTTTTATCTGCCAATAAATACTTTCTGGCAAAACTTGCAGCCGTATAACTGGAATACATGGTTCCGTTTCGATACGCATTTTCCGGATTGGTAGCCATCCCACAAGCCGCACATCCTTCAGGATCAGACTCGCCTATTATTAGAGGTAGGTCTTTAGTTTCAGGATAGGACATCGCCATATTAAATCCGGTTTGAATATCATTCAGTTGTGGAGCCATATTCATTCTTACAGCGCCATCTACTAATTTAGGCGAACCTTTAGCATGAAAAA
This sequence comes from Flavobacterium plantiphilum, assembly GCF_046000495.1. NCBI lineage: Bacteria > Pseudomonadati > Bacteroidota > Flavobacteriia > Flavobacteriales > Flavobacteriaceae > Flavobacterium > Flavobacterium plantiphilum. Next base: position 436,716 of record NZ_JBELQA010000003.1, on the reverse strand, counting down.
GAATAGCATCCATAGGCGAACCTATTTTTCCTGTGGCATAATTAGTTCCGCTAATACAATGTTTTATAAAATCATTAGTCCATTCCTGAGCGCCTTTGCTTCGTGTTCCTGCAATATTGATCCCTCCTATTTTTGCTGTAGGCAAGGCTCTTTTTAAACCATCAGCGGCATAATCATATAATTTATAGAATTCTTCGCGGGTTCCTTTCCAGTAATGTCCATTAGGTTCATTCCAAACTTCCCAATACCAGCTTTCTACTTCTTTCTGACCGTAACGTTCCACAGAATGTTTTACCCATTCGTAAACCAGATTACGCCATTTGTCATAATCTTTTGGTGGATAAGCCCAACCCGTAATAATATCTGTATAAGGATCACCGGGTTTCCAGTAATGACGGTAAGGAGCCGGATGTGTCGAAAGTGCTTCGGGCATAAACCCAATTTGCGCCAGCGGTTTCATGCCGCGTGAAACATAAGTATCAAAAATACTGTCTACAATTCTCCAGTTATAAACCGGATTTCCATCAGCGTCTTCTGTATACGCATTTGTTGAACCCCATTTCAGCGCTGCAATACCATCACCACTTACCAGTAAACTATGTGTTCGCACATATACCGGCACAGGACTTAGTTCTGCAATTTCAGTAAGGAGTTTTTTTCCGTCTTTCATATAAGTATAATTAGGCTCATCATAGCCAAACCATGCCCATACTGGTTTCATAGGCGCAATTTCTTTAGTAAGATCTACTTTGATTTCAGGATTTTGAGCGTGTAGTGTTGCTGCTGTATATACGGTCAAAATAACAGCCAGACAACTTTTTAGTGGTTGATACATAGGTTGGTTTATTGGTTACGGAATTACCGTAAAGTTTATATTCTTTACAATAGGTTTACTCTTATTCAACAAAGTTGATAAAAAATTATCAGAACAGCATTATAATCAGTATCTTTATTTTCGAATTTAATTTTGGTACAAAAAATAAAAAGTCTGGACAATGTTAAATTAATTATCCTTTATTTGTGACAAAATAGAGTCTTAGACAAACTAATTGAATACAGGCATTTTGGAAAACGAAAAAGTACAAACTAAAAGCAAAACAGAAAACAATCTTGAAGTAGGCGAAAGAATTCGCCTGTTGCGTATCAATCAAAAACGCACTTTGCAAGAAGTGGCTGATAGCTGCGATTTATCTAAAAGCATGATTTCTAAAATAGAAAACAACAAAACCATACCATCAGTAGCGACCCTGGTAAAAATTGCTTCTGTTCTAGGCACTACTATATCAGGTTTACTGGAACAGCATAGCTGGAATAAAGCCATTGTTACCAGCCGTAAAGAAGCTGTTGAAAAACTGGTTAAAACCGAAAAAGGCTATATGATATTTCCCTATGCATCAGAATACCACCAAAAAAAAATGCAGCCTTTTTTATTTGTAGCCCGAAAAGGCGAAGTCATTCCGCACCAGTTATCACACGATGGCGAAGAGTTTGTGTTTGTGGTCGAAGGCGAAATGAAAATGCAGGTGGGCGATACCGAATACATCCTGAAAACAGGAGACAGTCTATACTTTAACGCCTTACAAAAACACGGAATTATCCCCATAACCGATGAGGTTAGTTATATTGATATTTTTGTTTGACAAAACTAAACTTCTGCTTTTTTTTTAAAAGAACTCTTTAACCCCAAAAAGTTTGACTACTTTTGCACCCGCAATGGTTTGGCTCTGTTTTTCGACAGTGTCAACTAAGAGGGAATCAGGTGTAAATCCTGAACAAGCCCGTTACTGTAAGTTCCATGCAACATTTTGACAGATTTCACGAAAATGAATTTTTCTGAAAATCAAACTTTTTGCCACTGTCTCGTTTCAACGAGATGGGAAGGCGGATCAAAATGGGAACAAGTCAGGAGACCTGCCACTGCATATCAACTGAAGCTTTCGCGGACCAGAGCTTTCAACACAAATAATCAAAGTAGCATTTGATTTACAATTTTTCCGAAACTACTATTTTTTAGTAAAATAGATTTATATGCCTCTATGTAAGCTTAGATTATATGGTGGGTTTGTCTTGCTCGTATGGATTTTATTCACAAGTTCTCTATACGCACAGGCTAAGCTGACTGTACACCTAAAAGAAAAGGACTCTTTAAAACCACAACATCTGAGTGAGGTGATTGTGCCTTCAGGCAAGCGGGAATTTAAAGTAGCATCGCCAATGCCTGTACAAATTTTATCAGGCAAGCAACTGGAAAAACTCAACAGTTTATCGGTTGCCGATGCGATTCGTTATTTTTCAGGAGTTCAACTAAAAGACTATGGTGGAATTGGCGGACTCAAAACCATTAATGTACGAAGTCTGGGAAGTGCACATACCGCAGTTTTCTATGACGGTATGAGCATCAGCAATGCACAAAATGGTCAGGTTGATTTGGGTAAATATTCTTTGGACAACATTGAAGCCATTGAATTATACAACGGACAAAAGTCAACTATTTTTCAGCCGGCACGGGGATTTTTTGCTTCCAACACACTTTATTTACGAACTAAAACACCTGAATTTAGTGCCGATAAAAACATCAAAATCCGAACTAATTTAAAGACAGGTTCTTTTGGACTTTTTAACCCTTCGTTACTCTACCAACAAAAATTATCCGAAAAATTTGCTCTAACTGCCAGCACAGATTGGACAAAAGCCGATGGCAAATACAAATACCGCTACCAAAAAAAGAATGGCTACGATACCACAGCGGTTCGTCAAAATGGAGATATTGAAGCTTTTAGAGGTGAATTGACATTACATGCTCAATTGAACCCATCCATCAAAGGTTCGCTAAAAGCCTATTTTTATAATTCGGAACGTGGATTGCCCGGTGCTATAGTGGCCAATAATTATGAGCATTTTCAGCGACAATGGGACCGGAATTTTTTTGTTCATGGAACGATTCAGAGTTCATTTGATAAGAAATTCGAATTGCTTGTCAATCTGAAATACAGCAAAGATTACAGCCGCTACATGGATCCGGATTATAAAACACTGGAAGGCGCATTAGATAATAAGTATTATCAGAATGAATTTTATACTTCTGTTGCCACACTTTACACCATTAATTCCTGGTGGAAAACTTCTTTGGCTGCAGATTTTTCGATAAATACCCTGGAAGCTAATTTATACCGTTTCCCGTATCCTGCCCGTTATTCGTATTTAGGTGCATTATCCAGCGAAATGAACTGGAATCGACTGGACATCCAAGTCAATCTTCTGGGAACTTATGTTGACGAACAGGTGAAATATTTTCAGCAAGGAGACAGCCAAAGAATTTTTTGTCCCGTTTTATCGGCTTCTTTCCAACCTTCAAATAACAAAAATTTCCGAATTAGAGCTTTTTATAAAGAATCTTTTCGATTGCCTACTTTTAATGATTTGTACTATACATTCATTGGTAACAGCTCATTAAAACCGGAATTCACCACACAATATGATTTTGGAAGCACTTACATTATTGAGCCTAAGAAGTTTTTACAATCGGCTTCCTTTCAGACAGATGTCTATTATAACAGGGTAAAAGACAAGATCATCGCCATTCCATCTACTAATCTTTTTAGATGGACGATGGTTAATCTGGGAGAAGTGGATATAAGGGGAGCAGAAATAAACAGCAATTTTGTTTTCAAACTTCCGTCGCAAGTCTTTTTAGACTTAGGCTTGAGTTACACCTGGCAAAGAGCAATTGATATTACCCCAAACAGCAGTACCTACAAAAATCAAATTCCCTATACTCCTATAAACAGCGGCACTTTAACGGCTGCTATTAATTGGAAAAACTGGCAAATAAATTATAGTTTCATGTACACAGGCGAGCGCTATAGCCAAAAAGCAAATATCGCTGTAAACTACGTGCAACCTTGGTACACCAGTGACATGGCCGTAATTTGGAATGGTAAACTAGCGCATCTTCCTGTAAAAATGGGTGTAGAAGTCAACAATTTTTTCAATCAATATTATGACGTAGTACTCAATTTCCCCATGCCCGGAAGAAACTACCGACTGAATCTGTCTCTAAATTTTTAAATAAATTCCTATTACAAATGAAAAAAAATCTCAATTTTTATTATTTATTCACTTTGTTGGTATTTCTTTTTCAAGGATGCCAAACAGATGATGCTATTATCCCGGAAGACAACATAGCATTACCTCCTGAAACGATTACTTCTGTTGAAGGATTTTATCTTCTTAACGAAGGAAATATGAGCATGAACAAAGCTTCATTAGATTATTATGACTACGAAACAGGAAATTACAGACGAAACATTTATTCACAAGCTAACCCGGAAGCTACTTTAGGTTTAGGTGACGTAGGAAATGATATAGGTGTTTATGGTTCAAAAGTATATGCCGTAATCAATAACTCAAACAAAATAGAAGTTATGGATGTCAAAACTACCAAACGTATAAAAGTGATTGAGGTAAAAAACTGTCGCTATATCACATTTTCCAATGGAAAAGCCTATGCCAGTGCCTATGATGGTGAAGCCCAATTGGGTGATAATTCACCAAACGGATTTGTTGCCGAGATTGACACTACATCACTAAGCATTACCAGAACGGTAAAAGTGGGACGCCAACCCGAAGAGATGGCTGTAGTAGACAATAAACTTTATGTTGCCAATTCAGGTGGATACAGTCCTCCGAATTATGAAAGAACAATCTCAGTAATTGACCTAAACAGTTTTACTAAAACAAAAGATATTGATGTTGCTATCAATTTACACCGTCTTAAAGCCGATGAAGATGGTGATTTATATGTAAGTTCCCGTGGCGATTATTATGAAACTCCTTCTCAATTATATGTTATCGATACTAAAACAGATCAGATTAAAAAAGTATTTGATATTGCCTGTTCCAATCTATCTATTGCTGGAAATAAAGCGTATGTCATTGGATCTGAATTCAGTTATACCACTTTCGACTACATTATTAATTATTCTGTAATCGATATAAAAACGGAAACCCTGCTTAACGAATCATTCCTGCCTAAGACTATCAGAGATGCAATTAAAACGCCATATGGAATTGCTGTAGATCCTGTTTCACTAAATGTGTATATCACTGATGCCGGAGATTATGTTTCTCCCGGAAAACTCTACTGCATAGATAAAGAAGGTAATACCAAATTCACAGTTACTACCGGAGACATTCCTGCACATATTGCTTTTAAATTCAAAACAACAATTAAACAATAACCTTTACAATGAAAAAAATGAAAAAAAATCTATTTGCTCTTTCTTTAGCAATCTTATCACTAACGGGATGTTCTGATGACGAAATAAGTTCTCCTGAAATCCAAATTCAGGAACCTGAAAATGGTTTTACTTTAGACAAAATGCAATGGCTTCGCATTCAGCCCGAAATTAAAAACACCAATAACGCTACATTTATATGGTCATTAGACGGAGAAGAAATAGCTGCAACAGCTAATTTAAACTATGTTTTTGCAGAAGCAGGAACACACAGTCTTGAATTAAAAGCAAAAAATGATGGTGGCGAAAACACTAAAACCTTTACAGTAACTGTTAACGAAAAAACGTATTTGAATAAAATCACTCAGGTATTTGACTTTTTACCAGCACCAGGACAATCAGTCAATAAACTTCCGGCAGCCACAGACAAAGACACAGATGAAACGATGCGTGTAAAGGCTGAAACTGCTTTAAAAGCAGGAAATATGATAAGTCTTGGTGGTTTTGGCGGTTATGTTACATTTGGTTTTGACCATACTGTAATCAATAAAGAAGGAAATGATTTCATTGTAAACGGAAACGCACTTACTACATGGGCAGAACCGGGAACTATCATGGTTTCTTATGATGCTAATGGCAATGGAAAAGCCGATGACGAATGGTATGAAATTGCAGGTTCTGAATACAATAAGGAAACGACCCTTAAAAATTATGAAATGACGTATTACAAACCTGAAGTAGAAACTAAAGCGAGCCTTGCCGAGTATATTCGGTGGACGGATAACAAAGGACAAACAGGTTATATTTCTAAAAATGCTTTCAATACGCAAGCATATTATCCACTGTGGAAAGGAGAAAGCATCACGTTTAAAGGTACTTTCTTAAAATCTAATATTGCAGGTAGTGGTAATAGTTGGTCTAATCTTCCTTATGAATGGGGTTATAGCGACAACTGGGCAAACACTAATGAAAAAGCACAAATTAACATCGACTGGGCTGTAGATAAAGATGGTAAAGCGGTGAAATTACAGGGAATCGATTTTGTGAAAGTGTACACTTCCAACCGTGCTGAAGGCGGATGGCTGGGAGAAGTTTCTACCGAAGTATCCGGTTTTACAGATTTGAATCTTGTAAATTAGTACTGATGTAGTTTATTCTCATTTTATTAGCCAGAAAAACAGCCGCAAGAATAATTTCCTGCGGCTGTTTTTAGTTTAAAATATAAAATTCAGAAAATTACAAATCATACCATTCCTTTTCTGTTGATTTAGAGTTGTTTCCTAAAATATTCTTCAGTGTATATTTTGCTGCTTCCGATTTAGTTAACTGATGTGTCCACGGAGCTCTCTGCTTTGGTTTAAAACCTTCGCCTTTATTTTCGTATTCGGCAAAATAAGCCGTTTTTTCATTCTCAGGATTCCCCCAGTTATCCCATCCTTCGGCAGCTATGCGATTGGGTAATTCACAATTTATAAATACTGATTTTCCCCAGGCTCTCCACGGACGCCCCAGATGCATTTTGGTTACTTCATCAGCTAAAGTAACTTTACAGTCTAAAAAAACAAACCCAAAATCCTTGTCTTTAGGTGTGTTGGGAGCCGTAATATAGGAATTAGACTTACAGTGAATCACGCAATTTTTAAAAACAGCCGTTGCAGGTCCAAAAATAAAATCGGTAGTTCCCTCAATATAACAATCTGTAAAAAACTGTCTGGCATATTCTCCTCCGTTGTAAATAGTATCCTGATTTCCCAGAAACTTACAATTTTTAAAAACCGCTTTATCAGCATCAACAAACAAAGCAACCGCCTGACCTACTCTTCCTGCAGCATTCTCAAAAGTAATATTCTCCGCTTTGAACCGGTTTCCGCTAATTTTTACGGTATACGAATCAAAAGTTCCCATTTTTCCCCTGCCGGAATAATCGTTAAAACTGATGATGGTTTTATCTACGCTTTCCCCAATAAAAGTTACATCAGTATTAATGGCCTGTAGTTCTACTTTTTCATTATAAGTACCGTTTTTAATATACAAAGTTATCGGTGCCAAAGGAAAAACCCGCATCGCATTGATAGCATCCTGAATGTATTTATAATCACCACTTCCGTCTTTAGCAACAACAAAATTATATTTGTATTTCTCAGGATTCGATGTTTGCGCCATCACAAAAGAAGCACTACTAAAGAAACACAACAGGAGTACAAGAGCTGTTTTTTTCATAAAACTATTTTCTGATATTAAAATTTAATTTGGATTCCAATCCTTAAATATGGTTTGAATAGTATAGTCATTTGCAAATTGTTCTGCTGTCAGCAAATGAGACCAGCTCACACGTGAAGCAGTGTTGCCTCCCGGACCTGTTGACAAATACTCCGCGTAAAAAGTAGTGTTTTCAGCCTCCGGTTTCCCCCAGTTATGCCAGCCTTCCGGTTTGATATGTCCGGCCATTTCGCATTTAACAAATACTGTTTTAGCAAAATTTCTCCAGGGACGACCTAAATAATAGCTGTCATTTTCTGAATTTGTAGTCAGTTTACAATTCAAAAATACAAAACCATATTCACGATTTTCGGGAGTACTTGCCGCAGTGACATAAGCCCCTCCCGGCTTTGCAAAAATCTCACACTGATCAAAAACTGCAGTGGAAGCCCCAAAAATGAAGTCAGTTGTTCCCTCTATGTAACAATTTTTATAATACTGTCTGCTAGTGGTACTTCGCGGATACAAGGTATCCTGAAACCCCATAAATTTACAGTTATCAAAAATGATTCTATCTCCGTCAACTCTAACCGCTACGGCCTGACCCACTGGTCCTGCTGCATTCTCGAAAGTAATATTTTTAGCTTTAAAATCATTTGCTGTAACAATAAAACTAGACGATCCTGATGTTCCTATATTTTCTCCCGCACTATTTTTTTTGGATGCAAAATCATCATAAGTAATAATAACGCTATCCTTATCTTCTCCTATAAAAGTGATGTTATTCTTGTTTTCCGGGATTTCCAGCTTCTCTTTATAGGTACCATTTTTAATCAAAATTTTTGTTTCGGTTGTTTTCAAAAAAGGAACAGCATCAATAACTTCCTGAATCGTTTTAAAATTACCACTTCCGTCTTTTGCAACCACAAAATCATATTTGTCTTTTTTTGAATTTGCTGTTTGCGCAATAAACAATTGTGTTGCAAATAGCAAAATCATTATAAAAGCTAGTCTGATTGTATTTTTCATGGAGTACTTTATTAATTTTTAATTGCAGCATTTAATTCTTTCATTCCTTCAAAAACAAGCCGGGCGACTTCTATTGCTCCCTTAGTTTGAAAATGAGTGTTGTCTTTTTGACCTTCCGGGTAGGCTTCATATTTTCCGGCTGGTAAATTCATAAAATAATTTTCAGCTGAAAAAGTTTCTCCTTTTTGGGTAAAAAAGTCCATTGATTTTCTATTTAAATCAATTAGCATCACATTTAATTCTTTCGCCACATCTTTTGCCGCCTGATCGTACAGTCCATGCACATTTTGCAATTTCCCATCTACCCATGGATAATTTCTGGCTACCGGCGTTAAGATAATGGGTACAGCACCTTTAGATCTGGTTTGGTTAACAAACAATCTTAAAAATTCTTTGTAGCCTTCTATTGGCACATATCTTTCAGTCATGGTTTCAGCGGCATCATTATGTCCAAATTGCATCAGAACCAGATCATCTTTTTTAAGATTTTCATATACTGCACGCCATCTTCCTTCCTGAAAAAAAGTTCGCGTACTGCGTCCGCCTCTTGCTCTGTCATCTACAAAAGCACTATCGGTTTTAATAAGTTGATTCACTTTCTGTAAACTGTCTTTTACCAGGTATCGCTGAAAAACCTGTCCCCAACCCGTAACAGGATATCTGGTTTTCATATAATCTTTGCCCGGATCATAATTATTAGCATAATCTGCCATAGTGGAATCGCCAATTAAGTAAACAATCGTTTTTTGTTCCGAATCGTTTTCTCCAATACTATTAAATGCCATGATTAAAAATACTATTAGAATCAGGCAAAGTTCTTTTAAAATTTTCATGATTTTAGTTGGTTAATTTGATAGTTATTTATTCAGTTCCAAACTCGCCAGAATAAAAGCCCCTGTCCCTTTTGGATCATTAGATCTGATTTTTTCGCCAATGTAATATTCGTAAGACCCATCTCTGTATGGATTTCCACCCAAACCGGCCACAGCGCAACATTTGTTCAAGTTTACTACTCCATTTTCCTCAACACTAACTAAATTATTTATAAGGCCATCAAATCCTTTATTGGCATTTTTTAAATATTTATTGGATATATATCCTTTATGAGCTCCTTTAGCTATAGTGTATGTAAACATCGCACTACCGGTAGCTTCCAAGTAATTTCCTTCTCGGCTCCCCTGATCTAAAACCTGCCACCATAAACCTGATGAATCCTGAACCTTAACCACAGCCTCAACATATTGATTTAAATATTTAATCAGTCTTTCTCGTCCCTGATGATTTTTAGGTAAAAAATCCAAAACTTCTACTAAAGCCATTCCGTACCATCCCATTCCTCTTGACCAGAAATGCTGGGATGTTCCTGTTTCTTTATTTGCCCAACGCTGTTCTTTGCTCTCATCCCAACCATGATATAATAATCCTGTTTTGGGATCACGGCTGTGTTTTTGAATTAAATCAAACTGATGCACCACATCATCGTAAATCTTTATAGCTTTAGCAGCATCTTTTTCATATTCTTTTGCATAACGGGCATGAAATGGTTCTGCCATATATAAACCATCCAGCCACATTTGGAACGGATAAATCTTTTTATGCCAATAGCCACCATCAGACGTTTTAGGCTGAGATTCCATTTGCTTATTTAAAGTTGTCATCGCTTTAAAAAAACGTTCTTCTTTTGTTTTTGGATACAAATAAAGCAACACATCTCCTGATTTTATCATATCCAGATTATGATCTTCTAAATTGTATGTTTTTATGTCACCCGATTTATCAATCATCGCATCAGCGTAAGCATAGATGTAATCATACACCTTTTGATTTTTAGTTTTTTCATATACCTGAGCACAAGCACCTAAAACTAATCCATTAGTATAACCCCATCTTGGTACTGAAGCAAAATCTAACTTTGTTGCCTCAGGAAAACGATGCATTTCTGAAAGCACCATTCTTTCTGACCATTTCAGGTTTTCAGGAACAATTTTTTCAGCTGATTTTTTGTTAGTGGAATTATTAAATCCGTTTTTACAAGCTACCAGAGATAAACCAATGGTCATTAAGGAAACAAAAGCAATTTTAGGACTTTTAATTAGCGCCATCATATTCTATTTTTAAATGTTATTATTTTATTTTTTCGACTGCTTATCAAAAACTTTAAATAAAAAATCATTGATATAATTAGCCGTTGAATCAATCCAGGGTTCAAACAGCCAAAATGTATGCAATTGGATATCAAATTTATGAACTTCGGTATATATTCCCCAATCTTTCATCATCCCCACTAATTCATCCTGTCCGGCATGAAATCTTGGAAAACCACTATTGACAAACAAAATGGGACAGGATTTTTCATTGGCCCAGAAAATAGGTGAAGCTTCTTTCCAAATTTCCGGTTTTTCATAAAAAGAACCTCCTAGCCATTGTATATCAGCCGATTCTGGTGTTCTGTTCAAATTAAGAGACCGTGGTGCCATAAAATCGACCACCCCATCCAAATCTATGATAGCCTGTATATCACTTAAAAAACCTGAATTTCCCTGATTCCCTTCCATTTTTTCCACTCCGTTTGTCAATCCGGTCAGCAAAGCCAACTGTCCACCCGCCGAGCAACCTGAAATCGCTATTTTATCAGGATCAATCCCGTATTTATCTGCATTGGCACGAGTCCATCGCACTGCCGATTTTATATTAAAAACCGCTGCGGGATATTTGGCTTCCTGCAACAATTGGTATTCTACACAGATGGTTACAATTCCTTTAGCTGCTAATTTCTGAGCCAAGGGTACTTGTAATATTTTATCTCCTGCTCTCCACCCTCCGCCGTGAACCATAATTAATGCGGGATATTTCCCTTTTTTCTTTGGCGAAAAAACATCAAGATGTAAATCCCGGTCTCCGAAAGGAGTGTTTTTTAAGGTAGTATAGATTATATTTCTGTTTTCTTTTATATTTTCCGGCAAAGAATCTTTAGCGGGTTTTATCTGCGGAAATTTTTTCAGGTATTTTTTATACTCGTTTTTTACGGTGAAAGTAGTATCTTTTGGAATCTGAATTGGTTTCTGTTGCGCATTTGCATAAAAAGAAACGAAAAGAGTTCCTAAAAGTATATTTCGAAAAAACTGTTTCATTATAGTATTATTTTAATTATTAAAAACTTTAGTCAAAAAAGCGTCTGTATATTGAATAGTGGGATTAAACCACGGATCATACAAACAAAATGAATGTGGTGCCCCTTCAAATTCATGAACTTCAGAATAAATGCAAGAGAGCAAACAAATTATCTATAGCACTTAAATTAAGCCTCTAAAATACAAGTAAAATTATTTATTATCATAAATATTGAAAATATTCAGAAGTAACTGCTAAAAATAATTATACACAAAAAGTCAAAGGCAGATCTTACGACCTGCCTTCGACACCAAACACACTAACCAAAAAACAAATTAATACCCTGGATTCTGTGGATATTCACCATTATCTAGCGATATAACAGCCAGGGGAATAGGGCGTAATATTTTCAATTGTCCGTCAATACCTAAAAACGGATTTGTTCCTCCATCAAAAAGCCCTTTGATATCGGGATTTCTCACCTTAGTGTAATCTATTAATTTTCCTGTTCTTTTTAAATCAAGCCATCTAAATCCCTCACCTGCTAATTCACGAGCTCTTTCATCTAAAATAAAATCAACATCTACATTTCCAACAACTGAAGCACCAGCTCTTTGCCTAACTGTATTTACCCGGGCAATTGCATTTCCCGGATTATTAGATTGCAAATAGGCTTCGGCTGCAATTAAATAAGTCTCGCCTAATCTGGCTAAATAAATATCATGAGTATATTGAACTGAAGGCACAGCTGTTTGAACTCTATCAAATTTTTTCAATGCCGGATAATCTGTTTGATTCAAACCATCCCACCAATGTGGATCCATAGGAGAAATAATTGTATTTGTCCTGTTAACCGGATCGGCAGCTCTCCAATTAGGCACATCCGCAATTTGAGCTGCTGTTCTTGGATAATAATACTCCACTGGTGTTGTTGTTGGATTCAAAATATAGCCTGTGTATGGAGCCGTTTTAATGTTTAAAAAAGTACCTTCAAATCTTGTGTCATTATCATCAAATAGTGTAAACAAATATTCCGTAGGATGTAAAGTATTCTTCTTAATTACTCCATCATTAGCTCCTTGTACCAAAGGTCCCCATGGATAATCCCAATTATGAGAAACTTCCCCTGAATTAGATTTATTATATTGTACAGACCATAAAATTTCTTCGTTTTTGTCATTTTTATATTTGAATAAATCTCCAAAAGCCAAATTAAGTCCTTGTCCGTTTATGGCCTCATCTGCAAGTGTAGCTGCCTTCGTAAAATCGGCCACTCCTTCACCATATGATTCATAACCTCTTGTTAAATAAACCTTGGCTAAAATATGCTGAGCAGCACGCTTTGTAACCCTTCCAAAATTAGACTGGGTAGGTGGTAAATCTACAATAGCTTCTGTCATTTGATTAATAATAAACTGATAAACATCGCTTGCTGAATCTCTTTCAAAATGGGTTATGGGCTGGTTTACCAAATTCTCAACAATTGAAACATCACCAAATTGCTGAACGAGCATAAAATAATAATAAGCTCTAATTGCTTTAACTTCTGCTATTCTGCTTTGTAGTTCAGGAAAATCCTCAGCCTTATCAGCATAATACAATGCAAGATTGGCTATTTGTATGCTTTGATACAAACTTCTAAACAACTTTTCTACATTAGCCTCTCCGGGAGTCAGGGTTTGATAAGATGCTAATCCTAACGGAACTTCAGGATGGGCCGCAAAAAACAAATCGGTACCGGCACAAAAGATATAAGGAGTGGGTTCATAAACATCACGTAAAGTTGCATAAGTTGCATTAACTAAGCCTTCATAACCATCTTTTGTACTATAAAAATTTTCAGCAGTTGTATTTCCTAAGTTTTCTTCATCTAAGTATCCGGAACAACTTACCATTAATAATCCTAAAAAAATTGCATATATCTTTGATTTTATACTCTTCATAATCTTAAAATTTAATATTAACACCTAATTGATAAATAGCATAACCGGTATTTGAAGCATCAACACCATCCATTGATGCACCAGCCCATTCCGGATCAAATCCGTCATATTTAGTAAACGTGAAAGGATTTAATGCATTAATATACAATCGCATGGATGACAATCCTACTTTTGATAAAATCGTCGGACTAAAATTATACCCTAAAGTAATATTTTGAATACGTACAAAAGAAGCGTCTTTATTAAATCCGGGATAGCCGTATTCTTCTGCATCTTCACCCCAGTACTGACCTGAGAATGATGCTTGAGGATAAGTATTGGAAGCTCTGGCAGGTGTTATAGGATTTTCTCTCACATAATAAGGTACATCTAAAATTACCTTACTATTAAAATCAGTGAATTCCTCATGAAACGGACTCAATACATACACTCCCTGTTTAGTAAATACGGTAGCTGAAAGATCCCAATTTTTATACGTAAAAGTAGTCGAAAATGTTCCTATCCAATCCGGATTAGGAGAACCCAGCACTTTCATATCGTTGTCAATATCAATTACTCCGTCTCCATTTAAATCTTTTACTTTTGCAGTTCCTTCCATTGCCTGTTGGTCAGCTGGCGCCAATTCATCTTTTTGCCAAACACCATCAAATACCATCCCGTAAACAACATCTACTGGTTGCCCTATAAACCATCTGTTAGGTACATCGTCTTGCTTTTCTCCATATAAATCAACAATTTTATTATCATTTTTAGAAAAAATAAAATTGGTTTCCCATTTAAAATCACCGGTATCAATATTGACTGTTTTCAGTTGAACTTCCACCCCTTTATTACTGATAGAAGCTACATTATCAAACATTGATGCCCAACCAGTTGGTACTGCCAGTTTTCTATTTAAAATAGTTCCCTTCGAAAGTCTGTCATAAAGATTAATTTCTCCGGAGATTCTATTATTAAAAAAACCAAAATCAGTTCCAAAATTCCATTCTCTTGTGCGTTCCCATGTTAAATTAGTATTTGCTAATTCACTTGGAACAAATCCATTTGCAGTAGTACCATCCCAGTCATAATATTTTTGTTTATTTAATGATGACTGAGTAGCATAAGCCCCAATAGGCCCATAACCACCTGTATAACCATAACTTAAACGCAGTTTCAAGTTATCAATTTCAGACACATTCTGTAAAAATGATTCTTCACTTATTTTCCAGGCAGCAGCAGCCGAAGGAAAAGAAGACCATTTATTACCTTCAGCAAGTCTTGAAGCACCATCCCATCTAATAGTACCGGTTAATAAGTATTTATCTTTATAGGAATAATTCACACGATTAGTGTAGGAAAGTATAGTACTTTTAGTAAATCCGGTCTCAGCATCACGTTGTGGTGCACTTTGAACATTATAAAATGATGAATTAAAAGGAACATCCCTACCATAAGAAAAAGATCTTTCAGTTCTGTCAAAAGTGGCAGATTGAACAAAATCATAGGATATATTGTGATCTCCAAATTGTTTTGTATAATTCACCTGATTGTCCCAAACATATGAAAGTCTGTTATTGGTCCAAAATCTGGCAATTGAAATTGATCTGGTTGCAAATCTATCCTTATACTCACCATCTCTTTGCATCCTCGCATTTGGGGAAAAAGTAGATTTAAAAGTTAAACTTTTTACAGGATTAAATTTTAAATAAAAATTAGAAATAATATTGAACTGCTCTACATTCCATCCGGACTTACCATCGGCAAAAGTGTAAGGACTTACATTACTTGATATTCCATTCATTGGAGACTGTATCACACTTCCATCGGCACTAAAAGCAGGAGCAAAAGTAGGCATTCTGAATAATTGTAATGTATAACCTTGTCTGGACACTAATTCCTGCTGAGAAAATGCCAAATTGATATTGGTTCCAATAGAAAACTTATCATTAACCTTAGCGTCTACACTCGCCTTAAAATTATATTTTTTAAACGATTGTCCAACAGCATTTCCATCATCTCCCTGATAACCAAATCCCACTACATAACTGATATTATCAGTACCTCCATTAGCCGAAATAAAATGATTTTGTTGTGTACTTGTTTTCAAAAAAGAATCCAACCAATTGGTTCCGTTTCTACTTGCAAGATTTTCAGCCCAATAATCACTCCCATCAGGATTAAGAACAGTTGGAAAACCATAAGTTGGCGAATTCACAATTGGAGTTCCCTGAACTAAATCTCTAGCTACCTGTCTGTCTCTTTGCCATAAAACGCTTTCGTCATAACCGTTCAAAAAATCAGGCATATTAACAACCTTTCTTATCCCTACATAACCTGAATAAATAATGGATGGCTTTCTATTCTTTAAACCTTCACCTGATTTAGTCGTTACTATAACTACTCCATTAGACCCCCGAGAACCGTAAATAGCGGTAGAAGAAGCATCTTTAAGTATATCTATCTGTTGAATATCTTGTGGATTTAAAAAATCAATACTCTCTGTAATAATACCATCTACAACAAAAAGAGGTTGTTGCCCTGCAAAAGAGTTAATTCCACGAATCGTAATATCAAATCCTGCACCTACCGAACCTGTTTTTTGTGAAATATTTACTCCTGCCGCATGTGCCTGTAAGGCTTGTACCGGACTTGTGGAACCTACACTATTAAGTTCTTTATTTCCAATTGAAACAACCGAACCTGTTATATCACTCTTTTTAACAGTACCGTATCCTACAACTACTACTTCATTTAAATTTGCGGTCTCCGGTAAAAGCTGAAAATTAATCTCTGACTGATTACCTATTTTTATTTCTTTAGTACCATAGCCTATAAATGAAGCCACTAAAACACTTTCAGCTGATGGTACTTTTATCGCATAGTTACCATCAAAATCAGTTTGTGTAGCAATCTGAGTACCTTTTACAAGAATACTCACTCCCGGAATAGGCTGATTGTTTTCATCGGTTACTTTACCGGATACTCTGGTATCCTGAGCAACTTTTTCAATTGTATTTTGTTTTTCTGGAGTAGGTAAAACTTCCTTTATAATAATATTTTTATTAGCTGTTACTTCAAAACGTAAATTACTGGAAGTCACAATTTGGTTTAATAATTTGGACACTTCAATAGTTCCTTTTTTCAATTGTACTTTTGGAGCATCCTTAAAGAAATCATTCGGATAGATAAAGCTGTAATCGGTTTGCTTTTGTATCATTTTAAAAACCTCTTTCACTGATACTAATTGGTTTTGCTCAACAGCAATTTTCTCCTGCGAGAAAGTGGTTCCGGTGTTGAAACTAAAGACAGTGGTACAGAATAGGATTAAAAAAGTTCTCATCATAATCAATAGCAGCCGTTTTTGAAATACAAAACGACAATTAATAGAATTAATTTTCATAATTTTGTTTGAGTTAATTGGACATTGGTTTAATTAATATAGGGAGAGGGAAATAGTCAGGACACCGCAAAATATCTAAACTATTACCTCTCTTTTCTTTTATTTTAGTATCAAAATTTTATTTTTAAATTCATATTTATTTATAATTCCTGTATTTTTAATTGATTTCAAAATCTCATCAATTTTTCTGTCTTTTATTAAAACACCGTTAAATTGTTCTTTTTTAATGGATTCGTTTTCAAAAACTACTTCAATATCATACCATCTTGACAATACTTTCATAATCTCATCCAGTGGTTTATCTTCAAAACTAAAAACACCATCTTTCCAGCATATTTCGCTGTAGACATCTACCTTAGCAATTTTTACTGTATGGGTGGCAAGATCCAGACTCGCTCGCTGATTTGGGATTAATTTTTGCTTGACAGAACCAAACTGCATTTCGACTTTTCCTTCAACTAATGTTGTCGCAATATTTGAATCGTCTTTGTATGCTTTTATATTGAATTCAGTTCCTATCACATGAACTCGCTGATTTTTTTGTAAAACTGTAAAACCTGCTCCGTTATGTTCTGTACTTGGAGACACATCAAAATAGGCTTCTCCGTAAACTAATTCTACACTTCTGGTTTTACCCTCTTCAAAATGGACTGGAAATTTAAGCCGGGTTTCAGAATTTAACCAAACCTTTGTACCATCTGCAAGAGTAATGGCAAACTGTCCGCCTCGCGGAATAGTCAAGTAATTAAAAGCAGCTTTTGCCGCAGAAGATTTATTATTTTTATACAGCAATTCTTTTCCTGTGCTGTTTACATGTTTATTATTGTAAACTTTTCCTTTTTCTAAAACTACAGTAGAACCATCTTCTAAGGTTAAAGTGGCTTTATCCGTTCCGGTTTCTATCGTATTAGCCACTATTACAGGCTGAGTTTTCCGGGTTTGATTTTCAAATACGGCAGTAAATGTTATAAACAGCATAACGGAAGCTGCAACCACATATCTGAACAGCGGTTTTTTATACAACGGAAGTACTGGGACTACTTTCTTTTTATCAAAATTTAATTCTGATTGGATTTTTTCATAAATTCTTTGTTCTACTTCTTCTTTGGAGCCTAAATAAGCAGGCCAATCTTTGATTTCCTGATTGTTTAAAAAGAAATGTAATAGTTTTTCCAACTCCGTTTTAGTGATAGAACCTTCCTGAAGTTTAGTAAGTAATTCTGAAAAATATTTTTGGGGACCTGAGCTCATTTGTTCGCTTTTTTTTGTATGCTTATAATACTAAGTCTCCAAAAAAACGTTTCACACCTGCTCTATTTGTATTTTTTTTTACTTTTTTTTACACATATTAAATTTTTATCTGAAAAAATATAGGATAAACTCAATACTAACAACCACTCCAAGTGATTCTTTTAAAATTTTAAGTGCCTTAGAAATATGTCCTTCAACTGTACGTTGCGAAATATTTAACTGCTCCGCTATTTCTTTATTAGACAACATACTTTCTCTGCTCAGCTTATAAACCTCCCTGCATTTATCCGGTAAAGAATCTACAATAGTATCAAAATGATGCATTAATTCTTCATGCATTAATTTGGTTTCCGGATTAGAAGATTCAATTTTATTTTCGAAATTATCAAACAACTCATCCTTCAGCATTTTTTTATTTTTATTAAAATGATCATAAACCTTATAAACCGTACTGGTGTACAAATAACTTTTCAAAGAAGCTTTTATCTGTAACTTTTCTCTCCTTTGCCATAATGAAATAAATACTTCCTGAACAATATCTTCACACACGGACTTATCTTTAACAAGGTTATAAGCTGCCAGATACATGATTTCCCAATATTCTTTATAGATAATTGTCAAAGCCCCCTCATCGTTTTCCTGAAGACGCTTCACAAGATCCAGGTCATTGTATTTATTTACAAATGCCATTAAAATATAGTTTAGGGGTTAGTGGGTCAAATCTAAAAATAAATAATCAATTTTCGAATATCTTAAAATTTTAACATAAAAATTTTAGCAAATAAAAAAAAGAATCAAATTATAAACCGAACTATAATATAAAAAAACCTGCTCCATTATTCCAAAATAAAATTCTATTTTCGTAAACGATTATGGAAAACATTCAACAAATGGAATATCAACCAGCGACAAATCGATACGATAAAATGGAATACCGCCGATGTGGAAACTCAGGATTAAAACTCTCTGCCTTTTCATTAGGATTATGGCACAACTTCGGGGAAAACAGCGATTTTAAAAACAGCAGAAACCTGATAAAAACAGCTTTTGACAATGGAATCACCCATTTTGATCTGGCCAATAATTACGGACCACCACCGGGATCAGCTGAAACTTGTTTTGGGAAAATTTTAAAATCAGATTTCAAAAATTACAGAGATGAAATGATTATTTCTTCAAAAGCGGGTTACACCATGTGGGACGGTCCGTATGGCGATTGGGGTTCGAAGAAATATCTGGTTTCCAGTTTAGACCAAAGTTTAAAAAGAATGGACTTGGAATATGTGGATATATTTTACCATCACAGACCCGATTCGGAAACACCATTAGAGGAAACAATGGCAGCTTTGAATTTGATTGTTCAACAAGGAAAAGCGTTGTACGTTGGTATTTCCAACTACCGTCCGGCGGAAGCCGCAAAAGCTTTCAAGATTTTAAAAGAAATGGGAACTCCCTGCCTGATTCACCAACCCAAATATTCGATGTTTGAGCGTTGGGTTGAAGATGGACTTTTAGATTTACTAGGAAAAGAAAAAGTAGGCTGCATACCGTTTTCTCCGTTGGCACAAGGATTACTAACCGACAAATATTTAAACGGAATCCCAGCCGATTCCAGAGTTGCTACCAGTGGACAATTCTTAAAAGCTGATCATATTACTCCTGAAAGAGTAGAAAAAATCATCGCTCTGAACAACATTGCCAGAGAAAGAGGTCAAAAATTAGCCCAAATGGCACTCGCCTGGTTATTACGAGATGAACGGATTACCTCGGTACTTATTGGCTCCAGTAAACCGGAACAAATTACCGATTCTATTAAGGCATTGGATAATATTAGTTTTACTAAAGAAGAACTGGATGCAATCAATCAAATTTTGAAATAAAAAAACGAGTCATAAACAATCTTTATGGCTCGTTTTTTTTGCAGCGGCAAAAAACTAGTATTTATCCAGTTCATTTTCGATAATATCATAAAACCGACGTGTCCTTTCTAAGGTTGGTACACCACTAACTAATACAATTTCATCAAAAATCCGCAATCCCGTCTCTTCTTCAATGAACAGCTCAAAATGGCTTTCCATATCTTCCCAACCAAAACTGAATTTTTTCTCGCTTGCAATTTTACACAAATAGGAAGAGCGTGTTTGCAAGTCTTCTTCTGTTAAAGTAACTAACTCATCCATATTGATTTATTTTTTAAGTATTTCAAATATATGAAATTTTACAACAAAATAAAATACAAAGAAACTCATTTTCAATAAGTTGCATCTGAACCATTTGTAATAATTTGACAAATAAAACTGAAAGCATTGATTCCTCAAGAATTTATGCTGTAGCTGTAGTACCTAACTTATAAATTAGACACGATACGAGGATCGAGTCCGTACTGTGATGGCAGTTCCAAATGATCGCGGAGGGTCTTTCCTTGGTAGCCGTCGGGAATTAGACCGCGTTTGCGCAGAATAGGTATAACACGTTCAACAAATTCATCTATTTCAGTATGAAAATCGTCAAAGTTCATCACAAACCCATCTACCGCCTCAGCCTCAAACAATTCTTGTAGGTGGTCAGCTACCTGCTCAGCCGTTAAACCCGTATAAGGGGCAAATACGATAAACTTTATTTCCTCTGGTCCACGGCCAGCCTGAACCGCTGCCTCTTGCAAGGTTTGGCGCATAGCCCGGTGTTGTTCCATACTAGATGGCATTCCAATAACTAGATTGGCGTACATGCCAGCTGCCTTTAGTCCATAACCACTGGTTACAGGCATCATAATGACTGGCTGACCTTGCTCTGATGGAGGGACAGGTAGTGGTCCGCGTGCCCCAACATGTCTTCCCTGAAGGTTGACAGGTCGAATATAAGCTGGGTTAGCGAACATGCCGGCTTGGTCGGGCTTCCCTGCCTTTTCGCCCCAGCTTCCCCAGAGTGCCTGTACGAGGTGTATCACTTCGTGGAGCCGCTCATACTTTTTTTCCCGTGGTGGCAATGTCATACCAAAGTTGGCGAAGGCTTCGGGTTCGTAGCTTGGGACGGCATTCCATCCTGCCCTGCCTCGACTAATAACATCGAGTGCCTTGAGTTGACGGGCCAAGAGATACGGCTCTGTGAAGGTGGTGGATGCCGTACCAATCAGCCCAATACGTTCGGTCGCCTGGGCTACTGCCGAAAGAGTGATGATCGGGTCAATGTTGAATATGGGAGGTGACAAGGCAGGGTTTCCACGCATGAAGAGACGGTCGGGTAGGAAAATAAAATCCATTCCGCCTCGTTCCGCTGTCCTTGCCTGCTTTACCGTAGCATCAATGTTCGTGTATGAGCTGGGATCAATGTGTGACTTTCGCCAGGTGGCGGGATTATTTCCGAAGTTGTTCCCCAGAACCACACCCAGTATCATTTTCTTTTTGTTCATTTTTGCTTTATCCATTAGAAAAAACTGTATTACTGATGAAAAACAACTGTTCTGAAAATCGGGTCTCTGCCAAGTTTATAGCTGTTACCGGGTGCACTTGGATCTGCATAACCGAAAGAAATTCCGAATAACATTCTAAGTTCTTTTGGAACATTCAATATTTCCCTTACAGTATCAGCAAAAAAACCTACAGCCGTTTGCGGTACTCCTGCTAATCCGTGAGCCGTAAGAGACAAAAGAAAGTTTTGACCATACATTCCAATATCTCCGCCAACACGTACATTATCACCAAATGAAGGCATGAATGGAATGGCTAAATGTGGCGCATTGTAAAATTTATAATTTTGATTTGAAACTTCTTTTCGACCTTCTTTATTTTCACGTTTAACAGAAAACGCTTCATAAAGTGCTTTGCCTTGGTCAAACCTACGTTCATCATAGCGCCCATAAAACTCAGCTGCATCAAAGCTGAAATCAGGCGACATATTTCCTGCCTCATCCGCTTTTAAGATGGCTTCCGATAATTGTTCAAGCTTGTCTCCAGAAACCACGTGGGTTTCCCAAGGTTGTGTATTGCAGTTTGAGGGAGCTAAAGAAGCTTCTTCTAGGACAGAATTTAGGATGTCTGAAGGTACTTGATCCGGTAGGAAGCCTCGACAAGATGTTCTTTCTCGAACCACTTTGTGAAAAGATGGCGATTCGGCTATAGATCCATGAAGATTATTTTTTAAACTATTTTCTTCCATAGTTGATGCTTTTTTTATTAAAATTTAAATGAATGTTTTATTGAATTTCTTTGAATGAAAAAGAATTTCAATCGTTTGCAAAAAGAGCTATTTGGCTTTATACAGCTCGCTATCATTGAGGTTTATTTCGGTCATAATTTCTGCAAATAGTCTAACAGATTTCAACCGGTCTTCTAAGGCGTATGCTGTAGATACCGCTATCAGTTCATCCACTCCAGTTTCATCAAGAAAAACCTGAATCTGACTTTTCACGGTCTGTTTATTTCCTACAAAAGAATATTTCAGCATTTGATTTAAAGAAGGGTGATTAAACATGGCAGCCAATTCCTCTGTCATTGCTGTTGGCGGATGCAGGGGCTCTCTGGCTCCCGTTAATACTGACATAAACATTCTGATTAAGCTGGTGAACATGCGTTCGGCTTCTTCGTCTGTGTCTGCTATATAAACGTTGACTCCTGCAATTTTATAAGGTTGCTGGAGAAATTCAGAAGGTCGAAACTCCTGTTCGTATATCCTTAAAGCATTCTGTAAGTGTGTGGATGCAAAATGACTCGCAAAGGCATAAGGCAAGCCTTCTTTTGCTGCCAAGTGAGCACTATCTGTGCTGGAGCCTAATATATAAAGGGGCACATTTGTACCTTCCGCAATGGTAGCTCGTACATTCGAGTTTTTATTTTCCAGAGAAAAGTATTGCTGAATTTTCTTTATCTCCCCGGGAAATGAATGCGCTGCCTGCATAAAATCAGATCGTATAGCTTGGGCAGTTTGAGGATCTGTACCCGGTGCCCGCCCCAGACCTAAATCAATCCTGTCAGGATACAAATGCGCCAAAGTTCCAAATTGTTCCGCTATAATTAGGGGAGAGTGGTTGGGAAGCATAATCCCTCCTGACCCTACTCTTATGCTGTTAGTGTTTTCTGCGACATACCCAATAAGCAAAGAGGTAGCGCTACTGCCAATATTATCTGAATTATGGTGCTCTGCAAACCAAATGCGTTTGTAGTTTGAAGCTTCCGCCTCTTTAGCAAGCGCCAATGACTTGTGCAGCGTTTGTTGTATAGTGTCATCTTGGGAAACTACAGCTAGTTCTAAAATGGAATATCCTATTTTTTCTTTCTTCATATATTCTGAGATGCTGTTAATCTTTACTTAAGAAATTCTAACAATAAGCCCCAATAGCATCTGATTCTCAAAATCCTGGTCTTCATCTTTACCAATCGGTCCGATACCAAATATTAAGACCGTGTCTATTGACTATTATTTTTAAAGAGTTAATACCGCAGTATCTATCTATGTAGTCTGTCTTATAATTTCTCTTGCAAATTTACTAAAAATAACTTTCCTTTGTATAGTACTTTCCTAAAGGAAAGTAAAAACCAAATAAGTATGGCTGTAAAAAAAGGATACAATAACTGTCTGGAAACTGTGATACCCGTGCGCGACACCTTAGAGGTTATCAATGGCAAATGGAAATTGCAAATTATTATTTCATTGGGTTTTGGCAATGAAAGATTTACGGATATTCAGGATAGCATCGATGGCTTAACACCAAAAGTTTTGGCAAAAGAGCTGAAGGATTTGGAGGAACACCTGCTCATCAAAAGAATTGTGATAGACGATTATCCAGTAAAAATCTTGTATAAACTGACGCCTTATGCAGCTACATTAAATCCGATAATCCTTGCGCTTAAAGATTGGGGTATAAATCACAGAAAGAAAATATTTAATAAAGAGTAAGGATTCAAGAAGCAGTACTAAAAACTACCGTCAACATCTTATCTGGGCAAGATGCAGGTTTAGTGCTAAATTGAAGATTTGTTTTTCTATATCGTAAAAACTTTTTCTATTTGGAGAAAAAAGTCAATTAGCAAACATAAAATGGTTTTGCTTACAATAGGATTCTTAGGTAAGATGAATTTAAAAAATCATTTTACTGATAACCAAATCATTATAAAAAACAACTGAATTTTATTCGTGATAGTGGGCTTTAGCGTTAGTTATTTTACCAAATAAAGCTATATTTGCGCCCACAAAACTTTTACTACGGGCGTAGTTCAAGGGTAGAATAGCGGTCTCCAAAACCGTTGATGGGGGTTCGAATCCCTCCGCCCGTGCAAACTAAAATAACAAAGCCTCAAAAATAATTTTGAGGCTTTGTTATTTTATAAAACTTACTTTTTATTTCTTAAAAACTTTTTTCAAGAAACTATCAATATATCCAATGGTAGGACTAAACCAAGGCTCGAACAAACAAAAAGTATGTGGTGAGTTTTCAAATTCATGCACTTCAGAATAGATCCCGTTTTCGGTCAACACTTTTCTAAAATCATCTCTGCCGGCATGCATTCGCGCTACAGAACTATTGATAAAAACAAAGGGAGGAGTTTGTGCACTTACATAACTTAAAGGTGATGCGGCTTCCCAGAGTTTTGGATTGTCTTTTTTAGTATAACCAAACCAATAAGTTCCTGCAGAAACATTTTTACTTTCATCCCCTTCTCCTCCTTCAGGATGTACAAAGGACAAGGTTCCATCGATATCGACTACCGCATTTACCTGAGATTGCGAATCCGAATTAGTTACCACTCCTTCAAACAAAGGCATATTCGCTGTTGTTCCCATAAATGCTGCCATTTCGCCTCCGGCAGAGAACCCCAATGCTACAATCTGATTAGGATCAACATTGTATTGACTGGCATTTTTTCGAACCCAACGTATGGCAGCTTTGATATCGTAAATAGCTGCAGGAAAAAGTGCCTCAGTCGAAAGTCGGTATTCCGGAGTGAAACACACATACCCTAAACTAGCTAATTTTTGTGCCATCGGATGGTGTTGTTGCCTGTTCCCGGAACGCCAGCCTCCACCGTGGATAATGATAATTGCAGTTTGCTTTTGCGTTGCATTTTTATCATAAAAAACATCCAATTTCATTTTGCGTTTGCCATAACTACAATAGGTAACATTGTTTTTTTGCTTTACATTTTCAAAATGCATTTCAGGAACCATCGTGGTATTAGGATGGTATTTCAATGTTTTTTTAAAAGCACTCGCTGTCGCAAAAGATGTATCGCTTACTTGGGTGAGACCTTTTAAATATTGTGCGTTTAGATTTTGAAAACAAATCACAAAAAACAAAAACGATATAGTTTTTAATTTTTTGTTTGTACAATACAATCCTAATTTTTTCATCGGTAATTTTTAAATTAATATTTCTTGGAATGAATTTATAAAAAACACTTTATAAATTAAAACATAAACCCATTTATTAGGCTAAAGCCCATCCCTATTGATTTTTTTAATTATTTCGCTTTAAAACTATAGGTTTTTCCGGCAAGGATATTAAAATCGTATTCCTTGGTTTCAGGAATTTTAAATCCTTTTAAATTTGCTTTTTCTGAAATTAGCGGTTCTTTGATTGTGGAAATTTGGAAAAAAGGATTGTATTCGAAAAATTAATCCCGAATAGCTTTATATAATTTTAAGAATAGCTAATTCTTAACAAATCTCCAAACCTGCCCTTTTGAAATCCCTCCTTTTTGGTCTTTTACGTCCACACTCCAATAGTATGTTCCTGAAGAATTCAGACTCTGAGTATAAGTTTTCAGACTTTGATTAGAAGAAATCTTTGCAGTTGGCGGATTTGTTGTTCCAAAATACACATCATAAGTAAGTACATCATTTGCATCTACATCCGAAGCATCCCATTCTAAAATAACTGAATTAGTCGTTAAAACCGAAGACAATTCCGGTTTTACAAGCGACGGGACAAAAGGCAAATGATTGGTTAATCCGACACCTTCGGTATAAAACTGAAATACCTCCGAATATTTACCGGATAAATTTTGTGAATCTACTGCTTTTACCCTCCAATAATAACGCATCCCTTTTTCTAATGAAATGCTTTTAGTTGTTCCTGATGCGGAATTAGTGTAATCAATTTGTTTAAACTGATTGTCTTTAGCAACTTCAATTTGGTAAGTTATAGCATCAAAATCCGGATCAGATGCAGCATTCCATTCAAAAACCACTGCATTATCAATACACAATAAATTATTTGCTGGTGTCACTAAACCGGGGATTGAAGGTGCTTTATTTTCAGTAACAGGATCTGAATTATCGTCTCCGCCTCCACAAGACATTAATAACAAAGCACAACATATAGGGAATAAATATTTTCTCATTTTATTATTTTTTTATAATTCTGAATACTGCTGGCTCCTCAGATAAATACACCCTGACAAAATAAATACCTACAGGATTAGATTCCAGATTCATTTGTACTTTCCCATCAGTTACTTTGTAGCTGTCAGAGGAAATTAATTGCGATTTAACATCCAGCAAGTCCACTTTTACATTATCAAGCCCAAGAGGGATATCAATATCAAAAGCTGCTGTAGTTGGATTTGGATAAGCCACCAACAAAGCATTATCGATTTTTGAATTGATTGTTCCTTCACAGGCAATTGCAGTCTGAACCTGAACTAAATCTCCGGGATTTACATCAATTGAAAAAGAAGCAGCAGTAGTTTCTAATACATTTTTTCCATTTAGCAAAACAGTATAAGGTGCTGTACCTTTTTCAATATCTACTGAAAGTTTATCCGAAACCATGGCAGTTTTAGCAGTTATATTCGTTCCGCTTTCCACCGCTACATTAAAGCATTGGCTATAGGATTCAGAAGCAACAGCAATACAGAAATCATACATTCCGGGTGTGACATTTTCAATTGTTTTAGCAGTAGTAAAATTATGGGGTACTCCGTTAATCACTGTAGTATAATTCAATGCTTTCTTAGCAGCAATAATTATTTTTCCGTTCTTTTTATCCTTACAACTTTCTCCAATAACTTCTATTGAAAAATTATCCGAAGCCAAAGTAAAGCAACCATTCGCATCTACTACACCACCGGATGTAGTATTTGGACATAAATCCTTACTATCAGGCACTCCGTCATTATCACTATCTGATTCCACTGCTGCAACTACAATTTGTTTTGTTATAGAATTAGTACATAAAGTATAAGTAATAGTAGTAGTTCCCGAGGCTAAAGCTGTAAGCAAACCATTCGCATCTATTGTTGCTGTAGCAGTTGCACTACTTGTCCATGTTCCACCAGCAATGGGATGCGATAATTGAAGTGTAGTACCTACTGCTATTTGCGAGGTATTTGCTGCAGTAACAATTGGAGAAGCTGAAACATCCGGACAGCTAATAGTAATTTCATTTGATGCTGAACCCAGCCCTCCCATAGAATTAGCTGCTCTGACTGTATATTTACCAGATACCGTTGCTGCAGGGATTTGGTAACTGTTTGTTGTAACAAAATCAACAAATAGTCCATCCTTGAAAACAGCCCAACCCAATACATAATTATTATTGTCCCATGCAAGTGTTGTTCCGTTAAGCACTACGTTATTAGGTTTTGCGGCCTGATCTGTGTATAGTTTAGGTTGCCAGCCATCATTTCCTCCCAAAACATTCTCAATAGTATAAGTTAATGCCTGTGTTTCGGTGAATACAGGATTGAGTACCACTGTAGTGGCATCTTTTGTGTAAGAAGTACGGCGATTGCTCAAATCTACAATTCCTCCTGTGGCAGTCTGACTATTGTACTCCGCAAAACGATAAGGAACAACATTCATAGGATCACCCCAGCCATTTGCTGTTGGAAGCACCTTCATTTTTGTATTAATATAGGCAACTTTAGGCTGACCATTCCACGGACGACCCAATCTGTAAGAGCTGTTATTTACACCAAAACCATCAATAGTACAATTACTGAAAACATATCCCCAATTACGATCTGCACTGCTTGCATTTGCAGTAACAACATTGCCTGATCTATCCTCTAAATACATCGTACATTCATTAAAAAACACATCACCACCACCAAATATAAAATCTACAGTTCCGTGAATTTCACTTGTTTCAAGGTAGTATCTGTTATTTCCGGTGTAGTAAGTGTCCTGA
Source organism: Flavobacterium plantiphilum (assembly GCF_046000495.1). Lineage (NCBI taxonomy): Bacteria > Pseudomonadati > Bacteroidota > Flavobacteriia > Flavobacteriales > Flavobacteriaceae > Flavobacterium > Flavobacterium plantiphilum. Next base: position 408,438 of record NZ_JBELQA010000003.1, on the reverse strand, counting down.
TTGCTTAGCAGTTTTACATTTTTATAAATATTTCTGTCGCCCTGATCCCGAAGAGCAACAGCACGTCCTGTGAAAGTTCCTGTACGATAATCCATTTTGTTCAAAAGCGTTATATCCTGCATATAAATATTGGTTGACGAAGAAAGGAAATTAATAGTTGGTGTAGTTCCAATACCTTCATTTGCTGCCAAAGGTTTATTAAACAGGATAACTCCATCTGCGCTTTGTCCGATGTAAGATACATTTGGAATACCAATAGAGGTTTGCTGTGTAGCATCTCCAGTTGTATTACCCAAATCATATTCTCCATCAGGGAAAAAGATAAAGAAACGTTCTCCGGTAGAAGCATTAGCCTGAGCTGCTGCTTTTGCTGCCGCAAAATCACCATTGACACCTACGATAAAATCATACTTTTTCTTAGTCACCACCGGCTTGTTTAAAGTAGTGAATGAGAAAGAAACAGGAGTAGTTAACGTATTTCCTGATAAATCAGACACTACACCGCCAGCAAGTGTAAAAGTATAATTAGTATTATAATCTAAGCCTGTATAAGGAAAACTTATTGTTTTACCAAAAACTACCGGGGTTAAAGTTTTACTTCCCAGCATAGCAGTAACAGCTGCTGTTATTTGGATTTTCTCGTCAAAATTAAGTACAATATTCCCGCTTGTTGATGCAGTTGCAGCTCCATTTGCAGGAATGCTCGCGGTCAAAACAGGAGCAACACCATCATTAACAATAGCCTGTGAACCTAATACATAAATATCAGAAATGGAGGTGCCGTCATTAGTTGTTCCGGCACCAATTCTAGGCGATGTATAATCCGGAATCCAGCGGATATAAACTAACGGAGCGTTATTAGCATCAGCAGGCAAATTAAAAGTCTGGTCATTCCAAACTTGTGGAGTAGTCAGTGTATAAGTACCAATGGGAGTAAAATTGGTTCCATCCAGAGAATATTCCACATTTTGCACAGAATAAGCAACATAATTAAACAACATACCTGCACGAACACTCATATTGATAAAATCGGTGGCATTAAAGCTAATCTGATAATAATATTTATCATCTATAAGCCTCCAGTTTACAGCGGAACCTCTTCCATAATTACCTCCTTCTGACACTGATTTGCCCAACCAGGAAGTATTTGTTCCATCTGCTTTTCTCAACACCAATGCTGAAGCAGTATTATCTGTTTTTGAAGCAAAATCTGCCACACGTCCTGAACTTCCCGTTTTGTAGAAATCCCAGCCCACTACATAATCAACCACGCTAAATACCGCATTGACTGTCTTGTCCTGATTCATCACTACTGACAGTTCCGATGTAGTTTCCCCCGTTCCCCAATTAGAAAAACTCATTATCGGATTAGCGGATGCTTTAATCAAAACATTGGTCCCTTCTTCATATTTCATCACAGCTCCCACTTCAGTACCTGCGGGAGTCGCAGTTACCATATACTCTTTACCACCGTTCACCGTCAGGTTAAGTGCATAGGTGTTTCTTACATTAAAAACTGCTTTTAGCGATGTATCAGCTGCTATGGCAAAGGTATAAGGATTGTCTGTCGATATTTGTTGGCCAGCCGGATTTTCCCAATGTGAAAAAGCATAACCAAAGTTTTTAGCAGCAGTAACTGTAATCGAAGTTCCTGCATCATGAATGCTGCCTACCGGAAGATTACTGACACTCCCTCCTGTTTCTGGAACAGCTGAGGCTGTTAAGGTATAAGTTGTTACAGCAGCAACACTTCCTTTAATAGTTCCATTGATTTTTATATTGGACAGACCAACTGATTTTCCGGAACCCAGACTATGTATATAGACCTCTAAAGTACATTCTTTTGTAGATGTTGGTAAAGCCAATGATGCTAAATCAATATTTACGGAGGTGGTATTATCTCCCGCTACTATAGCTCCATCACGTGCGGGTTTAATATTAGCCTGTATTAATGTTGAGGTTGTAGTAGTTCCGTCATTAGATTTCCAATACAAATCAATAAGACCGGAGCCAGTACCAAAACGCAGACAATTGAACGAAATCGAACTAGGTTTAAAATCTAATCCTGTTACCGGTGTAACACTATAAGCTAATAGATTTTCTGCTACTGCTCCTACTGGAGAGTTACCTGATGCTAAGGCACATTTTATATTTGTAAAAACCACGCCCACTAAAGTGGGGTCGGCTGTTACAGTGGACGCATTGGGAGTGGTTGTACCGTTATAAACATAATTGCTTGCCAGTGTAACCAAAGCCGGTTTAAAATAACTCTCAGTTCCGGAACCATAAGTAGGAAGCTGGTTTGCCGTTCCTGAATTAAATGCCCAGCTGACTGTTGCCGTGGCATTTACCGATTGAGCAAAGGATTGACAATGCAAACCCAAAATCAGAAAGAGTATTCCGATTTTAAAAAAAGTAATGTTTTTTCCCATAATTGATTGAAAATAAACATAAGAGAATAGTAATAGCAGTCCGGGATACCGGGCTTATAAAAATAACTTTATAGCATAAAAAAAGTATTGAGCTATTACTATTCTCTTTTTGGTTGGTTAATGATGGTTTTTAGTTGGTCAAATTTTATAAAAAAATCTTAGAGTAGATTCATTTATAAGCCATGTTTCGCTTTCCAATTGGTATATTCTGAACCAATTAAACCGGATGGCCAGTTACCGTACCAGGAATACCCTACCCTTCTCTCATTTTCAATTTCTGCCAATGTAGTTTTTGGAATTCCATCTCGACCGCAAAACATTGGTAAATTATTCGTTAAATCATAAAATCTTGCCCAGATTACATTGCCGGGTGCAGCAACCACCACAACATCCTGACCTGACGGCTGAGAAGAATCATTAATTTTTTCTGTCTTGATATCAAAAATTTTGGCTCCGTTAAACCAGTCAACGGCATCCTTCACCGCTTGTTTTACTGCTGCAGATGGTTGTTCTACAAGCATCAAAACACGTACAATAGCTACAGATTCTGAGCCACTAAAAGATGGCAGTTCATAGGATCTGGCTAATGCAGGCAGCAGCGTTACTTCATCATGTTGTGCACACCACACTGTTTTCTTGCCTTTATACGTAATTTGAGTTTTCAATATAATATCAATTCCTTTGTTAAAAGCGGTAGTTGCTTTCTCTTTATAAGCTGTATTTACCAGATCTAAATTGTTTTTTCCTTTTATAATATCCCACATCAAATTCATCACATTCGCAATAGCATTATCATTATAGGTTATCTGATGTCTGTAACCACTTTTGTCCGGATAGTATTGTGGCCAGCCACCATTAGCATATTGTGCTAAAAACAGCCAGTCAATCGCTTTCTCGGCAGCAGCCAAATAATTCGGGTTCTGAGTTGTTTTATAGTCGGCCAGTAACCATCTCAATTCCGTTACCACATGTCCGTTGTCGATGGTTGTATCGGTATTATTTTTTGTAGCCAATGCAGTAGTTTTTTCCTGAGCTGTTGGTGCTACATTGTAATCATTTAAATCAGGAATAGCTTTTCCCCAGCCTCCATTACTTCTTTGCCATAACAAAATGCTTTCGCCTCTTACTGTCGTTTGGAACGAAACGCCCGAAATAGTTATATCAATTTGAGTACTTTTTCCACTTCCATCAGTAGTGGTTGCTGTTACAGTTACCGTACCATTGGTTTTAGGGGTCAATAATCCCGTAGCACTAATAGTTGCTATAGCCTGATTTGAAATAGTCCAGGTAAGCGTTTTGTTAGTCGCATTTGCAGGAGTAATCTGTGTTGTTAACTGTAATGGCTGACCGTTGGAGATTGTAGCTGCTGTAATCGTTATATTTTCTACAAATACTGTAGGTGTTGTTATACCCGAAACAGTATACGTTTTGCTTCCTTTAACCCCTGATCCGTCTGTAGCCGTGGCAGTAACCTCTACTGTTCCGTTTTTTATTCCGGTTAGTATTCCGGTTTCGGTAATTACTGCAACTTCAGAATCAGAAACGCTCCACTCTACTTCTTTTTGACTGGCATCTGTAGGAAGCACAGTCACTGTAAGCGGCTTAGGTGTACTGGTCAGTGCATTATTACCATTAATTACAATTGTTTTTACTTGTACTTCTTTATCCATATCGTCGTCTTTCGAACAGGAAAACAAAAACAAGAATACTAAACCTAATAAAGCTATACTTTTTTTCATATTTTTTATTATTAAATATTATTAAAATCAATTAATTGTATTGTCCTGAATTTACTGCGTCAACTAAGCTGTTAACATATACTTCTATATTATCATAAGCGGTACTGAGTTCCTTTCCGTTAGCATTAGCCTTTTTAGGATTGAGTTTCATTTTAATTTCCCATTCGTCCGGCATTCCGTCATTATCGCTATCTAACAAAGGAGTTGTACTTTTTAGTTCAGGCCATCCGCCTACATCCTTTTGAGAATCAATAGCGCCTTTAGTTCCTCCATTTGAACCTTCAAATGAATAAGTTTTGTTTTTAACATTGTCTACAATACGTTTATCAACAGCATCCCGTACTAAATTAGCCCCACTGTAGGCCAGCACTCTGTCATAAGCAACAATAGCAGTATGGGTGGTCACATTATTTTTTATATCTAATGGCTGGGCTAATTTCATTGCTGTTTTATCTGCATCAGAAACAGTCCCATAACTGGAGTGAAATTGATTGTAGACTCCTAAATCCCAATTATTTTCGGTTGTGACCGGACTTCCATCGACATAATTTCCGCTGATATAAAATTTGCCCCAAATATCGTAGACTTCAGTTCCTGAAATTTTATTTTTATCAATGGATACAATACGCGTTGTTTTAGAAGTCATTGGACCGGGTTTGTAATAACAGTTGATGATGTTTACATTCATCGCTTCGCCTCCATAACAGCTGTTTCCTCCCCAATTGTAGATTACGTTATTTCTCAAATCGACTAAATCTGTCAAAGCAAATGCTTTGCCTGCTTCTTCGCCTAATCTTGGATTCCGGCTATCGTGATGTGCTAAAAGATTATGATGGAAAGACGCATCTCTACCGCCCCAAACGCCACCATAACCATGAGAACCCTTGACATGAAAGGAAGTTTTTAAACTTTCGGAAATAATACACCATTGAACACTGGTATTTTCATTGGCATAAAAAGAAACACATTCATCGGTACACCAGCTCATAGAACAATGATCTACGATGATATTTTTATGAAACCGTCCGCCTAATGCGTCACCTTCCTGCTGAGCTTCATCGCCCATTCGGAACCGTATATAGCGAATAATAACATTATCTGCAGCTACAGTAACAGGATAATCTTTAAGACAGATTCCGTCACCCGGAGCTGATTGACCTGCTATAGTTATGTCGGGATTGTTAATTTTTAAGGCTGATTTAAGACTGATATTTCCTGATACTTTAAAAAGTATAATACGTGCTCCGTTTGTTTCTACAGCGGCTCTTAGGCTCCCTGTACCGGAATCATTTAAATTAGTAACAAATAAAACTTTTCCACCTCTTCCTCCGGTTGTTTTTTGTCCGAATCCCTGAGCTCCCGGAAAAGCAAAGGCTTCTTCATTAGTTTGTACCGGCTTTTCTGTTACTTCCTCAATAACAGTTTCTTTTTCGGAGCCGGAGTCCTTGGTACAGTTAGTGGTTAATAATACTAAAAAAATAAGGTTTATTAATTTCATCTTTTTTAGGTATTTAAATTATTTAAATTTGGGGCATATATAAAGAGGCATGCATATTAAATAAGCATGCCTCAATAAAAAAACTAACAAACTAATTATTGTTATTAATAGGTCTTTAAGGTTTCTGCAATACTAGAAAGTATTGCAGAAACTAAGTAAATGATTTGTTTTAGAATTCACCTAAAAGTGATACAAACCAATAATTATAATTTCAATCTCCATCTAGGATCACCCGCAGTTATTCTTCCTATAAAAGATTTATCTTTAAAATTGAAATCATTATTTTGTGGATCTACCCATAAATCGCTTTGATTTTTAGAGTATGTTTTTGGAGTCAAATTAGGAACCTCTTTACTCCAGGTAATATCAGATGTAGTATAGCTGTTACTCACATCAAAACTGGTATTAGCTAAACCATTAGGAATTCCTACTGTTGTCCAGGTCGTTGCTGCACCGGTTTCATCCCAGGCATGACCAAAAATAGAATTTTTAATAGAAACACCATTAATTACATTACTTTTAGTTGCGTCACCAGTATAACGGAAATAGTTTGTCACATTTGCAAATGTACAACCGTCAATCATTATTGTTTCAGAATTATTAGTTGAAACAATTAAATAGGTAACCTTATTAAAGGTACTATTTGTTAATTTAATATTCTTAACATTTGCCGTTTGTGTCGTTCCTTCACCTACAGTTAATACTCCATACCCTCCGATACTGTCGACAATGGAATTTTTAATTTCATAAGTATTAATAACGGCATTATTACCTCTCATCCTTACCACTCCTCTAAGTGTACCTATTTTACAATTGTCAAATGTCAATTCATTTATGATGGTGTTCCCACTAGATGGATTAAAGACATAATTTCCAGCATAATTCTTACCCCTGATTTCCAAATCGATAAAACGAATATGATCAATATTAGTTCCGGATGCTATATTCATATTTCCGTCTTTATATAATTTAGCTTTTTGTTCCCCAAATCCATAAGCCGCTCTAATAGTTACTGATTTATTGATGGCATATGATGGCATATCATAAGTCATCCCTCTTTTTACTAATATAATTGCACCTTCCGGAGCAGTTGTCAACGCATTGTTTACAGCTGAAGGACTCGTATCCGCTCTAATATCAATAACTCCCGGACCATTAGGGTCTATATCAGCTACCTTGGTTTTATAATCAACCCAACCTCTAAGTGTCGTACCACTATAAATAGCAATCTGATAACTTGTTTCCGGAGATAATCCTTCAACAAATGAAACTCCGGCTAATTGTTCTTCAGAAGAAACAGATTTTTGAGGAAACAGAGGTGTCTTAAGTTTTAAATCGTCCCCTGCAAAAACTTTGATTCCTGTCACAGCCTCACCTGCTACTGTCCATGATACTCTGGCAGCGATATCAGTCACATCAAAAGTAGCCGGAATATTTAATATTGTTGGAAAACGTTCTGTTTTCACATTCCCTAGGTCAGAAACTTTACTATCATACTGAGGGTCTTGTGCATGAGCAGTTGCTCTAATCTGATACAAGGTGTTCCAAAATAATTCTTCACCAATAAGTTCCTCGTTAATTTCAATACGGCTTACTTCAGTATTTATAGTATAATCAATGGTCTTAAAAGTATCTCTACTTACTTCTACAGTATAACCAATTGCCTCTTTTAATTTCCCCATGTTAACAATTACAACATTACCTTCAGCAAATAAATCTTCTGAAAGAACTGGTCGAAACAAACGTGTCTTTGCAAATACTTCTTCATCTGCCTGACAAGCATTAAAGACTATAACGCTTAAGCATAAAAACAGAATTATCTTTACACTTAAAATATTATTTATATTTTTCATCTTTATATTTTTATAACTGGTTATTTAAATTCGTACCCATCATTTTTGAGTGTACCATCACTATTTGCTATATTAATTGCAGGTATTGGAAAGATATATCTAGCTACACCTGGTTTTGGTCCATCTAAATAATATTTTGCATAATCCTTAGTAATCCACTCTTGATAAGTAGTTGTACTGTTATACAATTGTATTAAAAACGGCTGTCTTTTCCATGTATCATCAGGAGCAGTAGCAACTTTAGTATCTGGATTTAAAACTACAAAATCACCATTTTCATTCAACTTCCAATACATATAATCAGGTCCTGTACCTGTACCTGAATTTGCCTCATCTGCTAATTTCTTCAGACCTTCCACAGTTTCTTTCACTTTATCTGAATAAATACCCCATCTTATTAATTCATATTTACGTATCATTTCTCCACCAAATTCCCAAGCACGCTCATCAACAATTGCATCAAAAAAAGCTGCTTTAGATCCTGATACCTGAGCAACATATCCATCCACTTTAGTAATCCAATCCGTTTGATCAAAAGCTCTTTGACGTACTCTTTTAAGTGCATATTGAGCTTCAGCAGTAGGACCATTTAATTCATTTTCAGCTTCAGCATACATCAATAGAACGTCTGCATAACGCATCATAGGCCAGTTAATACCTGTACCTTTAGCAGATTGTTTCCCTGGAGGTGTATCTAAAAAGTGTCTGCTCCATTTTCCTTGAGCAATGTTATTTACATTGGAAATAAATTCCGGAACAAAATCTGTATTAATTTTATATAAAGCACAAGTAACTTCTCTACGTTTATCTTTACTATCAAAAGACAAATAATAAGTAACAGGGATTCCCATGTAGTTACCACCCGAACCATAATCATGTTTGGAAGTTGGTCCTCCATCTACTGTTATTCCGATATTCCATGCTACATCACCACTTCCTTTAGGAAATGGAACTTCCCATAAAATTTCTTCATTTAAAGGAGTTAAAAACTTACATTGATTCATGAATATCTTTCTAAAATCTGTAGGTAAGACTCTGTCCTTTAATGTAATTAATTTTTCAGTATAATCTTTTGCAATTTGATAATAATCTAAATAATCGCTATCTCTTACCATATTCAATTCCGGAGTCAAATAATATCCGCCTCTTTGTAATGACAGTCTGGCAATCATCCCTAAAGCATATTCGCGATTCACTTGTTCAATACCGTATGGAAGCTGGTCAGCCCATAACATACTCTCTTCTATATCAATTATATTTTGAATTTCCTGAGTTAAAATTTCATTTCTGTTTGATTTAGGAAGATTAAAATTCATCCCTGAGACAGGAGCCTGCGTCAAATAAGGTACATCTCCAAAATAATAGGCTAACATACTGTACCAATATGCTCTGAGTACATAACATTCCCCTAATAATTGATTAAAAGTTCTTTTTACACTTGCATCTGAAGATTCTAAATTACCGCTTTGCTTTATTCCGTCAATAGCTATATTAGCATCTCTGATAGCTCTATAGGCGTATGTCCATACAATATTTAAATCCCCATTTGTATCTAAAGCATTTAAATCCCAAATTTGGTATCTGTCTGCTGTACTATTCCATCCGGAATTTCTTTCAATGTCAGTATTACCACACATATTATTTGATAGTCTGGATCTAAAGGCATCCTGTTGAAAATAAGAATACACTGCGTTAACGCCTTTTCTGGCATCATCAACATTAGAAAAGATATATTTATTATCAACAGTTGAAAGAGAATCTGGGTCTAAAAAATCTTTTTCACAGGAGGCTAATAGCAAAATTGCTAAAAGGGCCATTATATATTTTGTTTTCATATCTAAAATATTTTATTTAAAATGTTACGTTTAAACCAAGCGTGTAGGAACGGCTTTTAGGAAAAGAAGAATAATCTACACCTGGTGTTAATGGATTACTAGATTGAGAATTAACGTCCGGATCATAGCCAGAATATTTTGTCCAAATGTGTAAATTTCTACCTGTACCAAATATTCTAAATTGTGACAAACCTATTTTCGAAATCAGCTTTTTAGGTAAACTATATCCTAACGTCAAGTTATTTAATCTCAGAAATGAACCATCTTCAATAGCAAAATCACTAATAACCGCCTGAGCAATACCAAAACTACTATGCGACCATATATTCTTCCCTTCGTTCATTTCTGCTAATTGCGTCAGGTCAGTCACTATACCTCCCGGAGTTCCGGTATATTGACCGTCTATATCAACATAAGTAAATCTGTTATCTGAGCTCATTGTTGATAATAAATTACCAAAAGTAACTCTTCTGAATTGATTGTATTGAATCTTCCCTGTATTATAAACCTCATTACCAACCTGGTAGTCAAAAAATGTAGATAAATCAAAACCTTTATAACTTACATTAAAACCAAAACCACCCTGAAAATCTGGTGTAGCATTTCCTAAAACTTTTCTATCATTATCATTAATTTCTCCATCTCCGTTTAAATCTTTGATTTTCATGAAACCAGGTCTGATATTAGCATTCCCTACAAGAGCTCCACTGTTTGGCACACCTTCTTTTAAAATGTATTTTCGAGTAGTTTCATCATAACTTTGAAAATCATCAGTTGAGTAAAATCCATCCGTTACAAATCCATAAAAATCTCCGATTCTACCGCCTAATTTTAAATAAAAATCATTTATATTTTTTAAATCGGTACTTGCCCAGTTGGATCTGATATTATTCAATTCAGTTATTTTTCCATCCAGTTTATCAATTCTAAAATCATTTCTTCCAATATTAGCATTAACTGAAAAATTGAAATCGTCCGATTCAACGATTATACCATTCAGTGCAAATTCAAAACCTCTGTTTGAGGTATTACCGATATTATCATATTGTTTATCGAAGCCTGAACTAAGACTAATATCTACCTGATACAATAAATCTCTTGTTATATTTTTATAATAATCAAAACTACCGCTCAATCTTCTGTTTAAAAGACCAAAATCTAAACCAATATTTGTAGTTGCTGTACTTTCCCATATCAAATCCGGATTATACAATGTATTAGAAGGGGTATAATACAGATTGTCAACATTTCCAAAACCAGGACCTCTTAATGTAGAACCGGTAAATAAAAATTGAGATGCCTGAGTTGATACACCATCATTTCCTGTTTCTCCATAGCTTAATCTCAACTTTAATTCATCTAAGAAATCTACATCTTTCAAGAAATTTTCATTATTCATTTTCCATGCAAATGCGACTGCAGGAAAAAGTCCTAACCTGTTACTGCCTCTAAACTTACTAGATTCATCAGCTCTTCCCGTAAGTGTCAGGATATACTTCTCGTTTAACTGGAAATCAAATCTTCCAAAAAAAGACTTTCTATTAAAAGGAGTGTCTTCACCACCAGCTATTCTGTCAACTCTACCGAATTGCATGTTTGCAAATAATTCCTCAGGAGTGATTGATAATCTATAATCTTCTCCTCTCAAAAAATTATCCTTACCTTTTTCTGAATAAATTTCCTGACCAACTAAAATATCTAATTTAAGTGCATCCCATTTTTTTCTATAATTTAAGGTATTTACCAAGCGTAAAGATTGCTTTTCTGCAATCGTTCTTTCCCCTAATGGCAAACTTCCACCATTATTAAAAGACTCACCGGTAAGCGGTCCGTAAAATCTTAATTGTTCAGAATATGATCTTGATGTCGTAAGAGTTGATTTAGCATCCAAGTCTTTTAAGATAGACCAGGTTAATCCAGCCGAAAAAACATATTGATTGGTTGTTCTTTTTCTCCAATCCTGTTTTATTAATTCGCTTGGATCTACTAAACTCAGGATAAATTGTTGAAAATCATCATCACTGTTTAATTGAGTAAGATCAATATCCAGATCATCTGCAATACCATTTATAGGTCTTGCCTGCACTGCATCTTTTATTTTTAACTGTGCATTTGTAGAAGTACCAGCACCATCTATTACTGTATTAGTAATTCTTGCCGTAAAATCAGCTTTAAGGTTTTTAAATACCTGTTGATTCAATTTAAAGTTAATTGCTGTTCTTTCAAGTCCGGAGCCATTCAACAAACCTTCATCTTTATTATTTGTAAGACTTAAATTAGCTTTAGTAACCTCATTACCTCCACCAATACTTAAATTATGAGATTGAGAAAGTCTGGAAGCACCAAAAATTTTATCCTGCCAGTCAGTCGCTCTTTTTTGTTTATACAATTCTAAATCATCATATTTTCCGTAGAATTTTTCAAAATTCTCCAACTGCGTGGTTCCCTGAATTGCTGCATATTCGTAATTAGCCAATGCAAATTCATACGGACTTAATACATCATATTTTCTGTTTTTAGGTAATTCACTAAATTGGAAAAAATTATTATAAGATACATTTACCCTTCCTGCTACTGGATCTTTAGTTGTTACTACAATTACACCATTAGAACCTTGAGCTCCATAAATAGCAGTAGCTGCAGCGTCTTTTAAAACATCAATACTGGCAATATCATTCACCGGAATATTATCAATACTACCTACAATAAGTCCATCAACGATATATAAAGGTTCATTTGATTGAGAAATTGAAGTCCCTCCACGAACTCTAATCCTGATACTTGCGCCAGGCTCACCATCAGCTGAAGTAACATTCACACCTGGTAATCTGCCTTTTAATGCTTCTGCCGCACTAGTTACCGGTATTTTAGAAAGCTCCTTACTGGTAATACTAGCTGTTGCACCAGTCATATCAGCCTTTCTTACTTTTCCATAACCATAATTAACAACTATTTCATTTAATTCGCTAATATCTACCTGCATGGAAACATTGATAACAGTTCGGTTTTTTACTTCAACTACCTGATCTTTATAACCAATATAAGAGAAAACCAAAGTAGCGTTTGGACTAATTGAATTAAGTTTAAAATTACCATCCATATCGGTACTTGTTGAAACAGAAGTACCTTTAACGACAACTCCTAAACCTGGCATTGGCATATTATTTTCATCTTTTACAACTCCAGATACCGAAATAGCATCCTGCTCATCAGCTGTTTTCACTACTGTATTCATTTTTACCGGAACGAGCTGCTCTTTCTTTTTTACTAATAATATCTGGCGATCATTGATAGTATATACAATGTCAGTTCCTTTAAATACTTTTTCTAAAATTTCAGTTATTTTCTTTTTTTCAACATTCAGGGAAACCTTTCTGTCTAAATCAATCAAACTGCTTTCAAATAAAAATCGATATTCTGAAACAGACTCTATTTTATTGAATAACTGTTCAACAGAAGTATTAGTCACATTCAATGTCAGCTTTGTGTTTTGTGAATAGGTACTGGCTTGGATTCTCACCAAAGACAATATCAACAATAGTGTGGTTAGTTTCATTTTCAGGCTAATTTTAGGCAAATACGGACAAAGCCATTCACCTTTAATTATTTTTTTCATAATTTTGGTTGTTTTTTAAATGATTTGATTTCTACACGTCGTTTGAAAGCACATTACTAAATCGGGAAATACTGGTACTATTTTCCGATTTTTTTTTATGTACTTCTTCTTTTAAAAAATTACACTCTCATTTCATAAATTAGTTTTAGTCGTTATTAATTAGTTAGTTTATTGTTATTTGTTTTCCTTCTTTGCTGAAACTAAAATTCTGAATCTTACTCATTGCCATCAGCACTTCATCAATACTTTCTATATTTTTATTAAAGCTGGCATTAAATTTCTTCTCGAAAAGATCTGTTTTCTGATTATTTATAGTAACATTATAACTTCGTTCCAGCTTTATAATAATGTCCTTAAATGCTGTTTTTCTAAAAACAATTTCACCTGTCATCCATTCAGTATAGTTTCGGGTATCTACTTTTTTAACTGCTATTTCTGTTTTCTGGCTATTCCAGGTTCCTTTTTCTCCAGGAACAAGCATTGTATTTTTGTCCGGCATACCAACATTCGATAAGCTAACTGATCCTTCAACCAATACCGCATTGATATCAGCATCTTCTTTATAGGAACTCACATTGAATTTTGTCCCTAAAACTTTAACATTCATTCCTCTTGTTTTCACTACAAAAGGATGCATTTTATCTTTGGTAACATCAAAAAAGGCTTCTCCTTCCAAAATAACTTCTCTGTTTTGACCTTTAATAAACTGAACCGGATATTTTAAAGACGAACCTGCATTCATAAATACCTGTGTACCATCAGACAATGTTATTTCAAAAGTTTTTCCATAAGGAATTTTTATTTCGTTATATACCAATTTATCTACAGAACCAGATGAGCGGTAACTAATCTTATTTTCTTTTTGAGAAGCAACAACAGCTCCGTTCTTTTTTATAATTTGCTGTACTCCATTAGGATTCAAAATCTGAATATCACCATTTTCTAAAACCAACTGGATGGCATCATCCGGAATTACTGTTTTCGTTTGTGTATCTGTTTTATACTGAAAGACATAAACCAGACTTAATAAACCAATAAAGATTGCTGCATACTGAAAAATATTTCTCCAGTTAATAAAAACAGGATTTTTCTTAACATTTATTTTTTCTTTTAATTCCTCCCAGTTTTCTTCAGCATTTAGTGATTCAACGTATACTAATGCTTCTTTCAACAAACCATTGTCCTGAATCTCTTTTATCAATTCCTGCTCTTCCTGAGACAACAATTCCATCCTAGCAGTATCAATACTGCCATTACTTACTATTTCTTTAAGAATATTAACCAAATTTGGGTCAGAGTCCATATATTTTTCTTGTATGTTAAAGTTATGTTAGGGAAATATTATTTTAGGGTGACAAGATTATTAAATATTTTTTATTTATTTTTACAGATAATGAAAAAAAACCAAGTTTTTATTTTACATTTGAATTAATGTAATCCATTACAATAAGAATAAACGCTATTTTCAGATGCCAAATCACAGAGATTTAAAAATATTTGAAGACTTATACAAAGAGCATTTTGCCTTTTTATCTTTAGTTTCTTTTAACATAACTAAAGATAAAGATGTCGCAAAAGACGTTGTACAGGATTTTTTTATTTATCTGTGGGAAAAAGAGGAAGCAATAAATTTCACTATTTCTTTTAAGGCCTATGCCTCAAGAGCAATTAAAAATTTAAGCTTGCAATATTTAGAAAAAAATAAAACAATCAGCTTAGAAACAAAAAAAATTGTCCTTCCAAAATCAGAAGAACAAGATGTTTTTGAAAAAGCAGAGGAAAGCAACAGTCCTAAAATACTTACACTAGTAAATCGAATCCCTCAGGCGAGAAGAGAAATCTTTATGTCACATATTGTAGAAGGCCACAGTTATGCAGAAATCGCAGAGATGTACAACATATCTGTCAATACAGTGAAGACACAAATGAAGAGAGCTTATGCTTTTTTAAGAGAATTTGAAAACACAACTACATTAACGATAGTATTGTATTTTTTATTCCATAATTAACTAATCGTAAAAGATTATTTTACAGAGCTGGGAACTCCGATTTTATCACCAATTATAATTTCGTTTACACTAATATTTTGTGTATTGGTTAAAGTCATTCCGTTTTTAGCCGATTTAACAGTAATTGTATCTAAAACAATATTTTCGACTTTCTTTTCCGGAAAGCCTTCGATAACAATGGCAGCATTAGAAGCCGATTCACAACTGATATTAGAAATAGAAACATCCGAAATTTTAGAAGGATGTAAACCGCTACCTTCTCCATGATAATTTGCTGTCATGTAAATACAGTCTTCTACCTGACCGAATGCAATATTTGAAAAATACAAATCCCTCACATATCCACCTCTGTCCGAATTTGTTTTGATATAAATTCCTCTTTTTAAATATCCGCCTGCTTTGCAATTGTCAACAAACACATTGCGAACTCCGGCCGACATTTCGCTACCAATAACTACAGCATGCAACCCTTTGAATTCACAATTTCGAATAACAATATTTTCTGACGGGCTATTAGAATTTCCACGACCTTCATCATCGCGTCCGGCTTTTATAGCCACATTATCATCTCCATTATTAAACTGAATGTTTTCGATTAAGATATCGCTGGAATATTCAGGATCGATTCCGTCATTATTGTTATTGTGGGCATCATATTTTAAATCTCTCAAGGTAATACTTTTTGACTTCAACAGATGTACACACCAGAACGGAGAATCCTCAATAGTTACACCTTCAATAAGTATATTCTCAGAATTTAAAAACTGAATTAATTGCGGTCTTAAGAAATGCCCTTTACCAAAAACACGCTCTTTTAAAGGCACATTCGTATGATTCATTTCTCTGCTTAACAACTTGTCTTTTTCTTCAAGGGGCTTCCATTTTATCCAGGTATTTTTAGCTTCACCATCAATAATTCCATTTCCTGTAATAGCTACATTTTCTACATTATTGCCATAAATCAACGGACTGTAATTATAAAGCATAGTACCTTCCCAGCTGGTTAAAACTAAAGGATAATCTTTTGGATTAGAACCAAAACGAATTTTAGCTCCCGTTTCTAAATGCAATTCTACGTTACTCACAAAATGGATAGGTCCATTGATGGTATAAACACCTTTAGGAACCACAATAGTTCCTCCATGGTTTTTAGAACAAGCTTTCATAGCTTTATCAAAAGCCAGTTTACAATTGGTTACCGAATCCCCCTTAGCACCAAAGTCAGTAACTTTAATTTTATAAGCTGGAATAACTGGCAGCTGAATACGATTGACAATTCTTTCCATTTCAAGCTTTTTATCCACAATTTTAGTTTGCGAAAACAGCGCATTAAAACACAATAACAAGACGATACAGAAAGAATTGCTTTTCATAATCTAATACTTTATTTGATATGTTTTTTTAAATCTAAATCCGTTTTTTTCAATTCGGAAATGAACAATTTAGAAATTTCAGTTGCTCCTAATACTGACAAATGGGTATCGTCATGCTTTTCAGTTTTGTAAAAAGGACTTTCGCCTGCAGCAAAATGCAAATGCAGTTTTTTAGAACCTTCTACACCGTAGGATTCCTCTAATAATTCCGTTAAATACTGCAAATCAATAAAAGTCACTTTATAATCAGTAGCTACCAATCGGGTTTCTAATGGATAAAGTCCATGGGTATCTACCAAAGTTCCTTGTTCGTTAAAGTTTCTTCTGACAATAGAAGATAACAAGATAGGAGTTGCTCCTTTAGCTCTGGTTTCTGTCACAAATTTTATTAAATTCTGACGATAAGCCGTACGTGGATTGGTATACACACTAGGTTTATTTTCTTTCTGGTCATTATGTCCAAATTGGATCAAAACATAATCGCCTTTTTTCAGGGTTTTTAAAATGGAATCCCAACGTTTTTCGTTAATAAAACTACGCGTACTACGCCCATTCATCGCTCTGTTATCAACTACAACATCATCATCAAAAAACTGCTGTAAAACCTGAGCCCATCCATTTTCGGGATTTTCTGCCGGATTGGATTTATTAGCCATTGTAGAATCACCAATACCATAAACCGTTATTTTTTGAGCAAAACAACTCGTGGCTATCAATAAAAAAAGCACTAATTTAATTCTCATCTTTTTTATTTATTTAAAATTTGAATACCAATTTCTATTTTCTTTCGCATTTGAATCTGCCAGAATTTTATCTAAAGTATATTCTTTAGCTTCTGATCTTTTAAGTTGATGCGACCAGCTCACTCTGTTTTGAGGCTGAAATCCCGGACCGGAACAATTGTATTCAGCATAAAAAGAAGCTTTTTCAGCATCTGCTTTTGACCAGTTGTTCCAACCTTCTTTTCGAATATGACTTCCCATTTCACAATTCATAAAAACTGTTTTAGCATAGATACGCCAAGGCCTGCCAAGATAAACCTCAGTAGCTTTTTCGTCAGCTGTAAGTTTACAATTTAAAAACACAAATCCATATTCAGAACTTTCAGCAGTGGAAGCCGCAGTTAAATAAGCATTGCTTTTAGCATGAATATTGCAATTATCGAATACTGCAGTTGCACCACCAAAAATAAAATCGACTGTTCCTGCAATAAAGCAATTTTTGAAATAGCTTTTAAAACCTTCACCAGAAGTATACAAAGTATCCTGATTACCCAATATATTACAATTAGAAACCACTACTCGGTCAGCAACAACAGACAAAGCAATTGCCTGTCCCACAGGACCTGCACTGTTTTCTATTGTCAAATCAGAAACAACAAAATCATTTGCTTCCACTAATACTGTGGGTGTCATAAAAGTACTATTTCGGCCTAAATTGATTTTCCCGAAATAATCATCATAACTGATAATGGTTTTTTCTTTGCTTTCACCCACGAATGAAATTTTAGTATTCCATTCCGGAATACGTACTTTTTCATGATATACACCATTCTTAATTGTAATGGTTACTCTCTTATAAGGAAAAGAAGGTGAATTGTAAACTGCTTCCTGAATGCTTGTATAATCTCCGCTGCCGTCTTGTGCAACTATTACATTATACTCATCTTTAGCAGTATTTTTAACCACTTTAAGACTGTGCTCTTTTTTCCATTTCGGATATTTTTTCAACACTTCTTTTGGTTCATTAGTATACCAGGAATATCCGTTTCTCCTCTCTTCACCTATTTCAGATAACGAATATTTTTTTATGCCGTCTCGATCACAAAAAAACGGTCTGTTATTATCCAATTCCATAAAACGAGCCCAAATAGGAGGTGCATCCGCATCGACTACCATTTTTTTATCGGCTATTTTGCCGTTTATGACCGTACGCTCTTCTTTTAATCCTGTAATTTTCACTTTTTCAAACCAGCTAACCGCTGCATTAACAGCAGCAGTTACTTCTTTCGAAGGATTTTTAATATCCATTAATAAGAGTACAATCTTAGCAGATTCTTTTCCGCTTAAGGAAGGCAACTCATAAGCACGGGCTTTTGCCGGCAACAGAGTATTCTCATCATGCTGAGCACACCATGCAGTCAAAATTCCATTTTGTCTGAATTGTGTTTTTATAATACAATCAATTCCTTTATCAAAAGCAATCTTACATTTTTCAACAATAGCTTCAGATGGTTCTATGGAGTAATACCCCGTTTTATCCTTAATCTCTTTTAGAATACTAAGAATTCTCACCATCGAATCGTCATTATAAGTAATATGTGTATAATATCCTTTTCTTAATGGATAAAACTGCGGCCATCCGCCATTGTCATATTGTGCTTTAAGCAAATAATCTACCCCTGAAAGAAATGCTTTTTTATACCTTTCATCCGGCTGCTGCTCATAAATTTTGGAAAGAAAAAGCATTTCCTGACTCGTTGCACCATTATCGGTTGTACAATGATCAGGATCATTCTTCAAAGCCAGAAGTTCTTTTTTTTCAGCATTCGAAAGCGGTTTCTGCATTTGGATATTTTTATTCCAGCCACCAATATTTCTTTGGTACAATAAGACATTCTCCGCAACAGCTTTAGCTTCTGCTGAGACAAACCAGGCATCATTATCCATTTCGGTAATACTCTTCCATGATTTATCCAGAATTTGTGCCTGAACACTCATTACGAAAGTAAAACAAAGAAAAAGAGCTATTCTAATTTTCCTTAAAAAAGTCATACTATATTTTATTAAATCTGAACCAGTCAATCGCTACACTTCCTGCATCATTAATTTTTCCTTCCCTAAGGGCCGTAAATCCAACTTTTGCACCAATCCATTTTCCTTCACGGGATTTAAAATCTTCGCCTATGGATTGAAACTTTTTACCATCTAAACTGTAGGAGAAACTACAAATTCCTCCTTCTTTCACTTGTACCTGAAGATAAAATGATTTGCTTCCTAATTTCACAGCTTTACTTTCTGTCTCCACTCCTTTTTTATCGGCATTTTTACAAGTTGCCTGAGAGATAAACAATTCGCCATTTTGTTGTTTCACTTTTAGATGACTATAATCCAGCCCCATAATTACCAGACTTACGCTCTCACCGTCAAAACGAGAATTGAAAGTCATTTTGGCAGTAGCCTTAAACTCATTAGCGGGGAATTTTTGAGCTAAAATATTAGGAACATCAAATAAGTTTACTGCTTTTTCAGGCATTGGGCGACAAAATAAATTATAATACCCCATGGATGTTGGCATTCCCCAGTACACCTGCGCATTGGCATGCCATTGCCATTGGAGTCCTAATTTTTGTGTATTAAACTCATCTGAATCCGGCGGCGTCATTATTGGAAACGTTTTTCCAACATTCGGTTTTTTATAAAAAGCCACTGGTTCTCCTGTTCCGTCTTTGTCTTTATCCATCCCGATAACAGGCCAGTCATTAATCCATTTCATAGGCTGTAAATGGACAATTCTTCCATAAGCACCTTTATCCTGAAAGTGAAAAAACCAGTCTTCACCAGTTTGTGCCTGTACCCAGGCTCCCTGATGAGGCCCATTAATAGCTGTTTTTCCCTGCTCTAAAACTTTTCGTTTTTCATACGGTCCAAAAACGTTTTTAGAACGTAAAACCGTTTGCCAGCCAGTAGGAACACCTCCTGCCGGAGCAAATATGTAATAATATCCGTTACGTTTATAGAATTTTGGTCCTTCTACAGTGGCTTCATCAAGATGACCGTCAAGAACCATTACAGCGTCATCATTAGCCACAGTTCCTTCAGGATTCATAGAACAAACAGCTAATAAACTTTTGGCTCCGGCACGGCTTCCTGCAAAAGCAAATCCTAAATAAGCCTTGCCGTCATCATCCCATAAAGGAGCCGGATCAATCAATCCTACTCCGGCTTTTACTAATACGGGTTCTGACCAAAGTCCTTTTGGATCTTTGGTTTTAACCATATAAATTCCGTAATCAGGATCCGGATAATAAATATAAAACTCCTCATTGTGAAAGCGAATGCAAGGTGCCCAGACTCCGTTTCCGTGTTGTGGTTTATCAAAAACATCAAAAGGAGGTTGTTTTTGAAGCGCATAATTTACTAATTCCCAATTGACCATATCCTTAGAATGTAAAACAGGCAATCCCGGAATACAGTTAAATGAAGAAGCAGTCATATAATAATCGTCACCGACTCTAATGGCATCCGGATCAGAATAATCAGCATGTATAATTGGATTTTTATAAGTTCCGTCGCCATTATCAGCAACCCAGACTTTAGAATATTCGGTTGTTTTTTGCGCTACGATTACTTGGCTGGAAATCACAACTAATCCTATTGCTACAGCATTATTTATAAACTTCATAACAGTAAAAAAGTGGTTGGTTAATATATTTGTAACAGAAATTGTTTATCGGTTTAATTCGATAGCGGCTAAGATAAAAGGCCCTGTTGCTTTAGGATCATTGTCTTTCTTTTTCTCATTTACATAATATTCATAAGAACCATCTCGGTATGGATTTCCTCCTAAACCTGCTACCTGACAACATTGCGTCAAGGTAATTCCGCCATCGGCATCAGTTCTGATTAATTTAGTTGTTAATCCGTCAAAAGCGTGATTCGCTACTTTTTTAAATTTAGCAGGCAAATATCCTTTGTTTACTCCTTTTGCCAAAGCATAAGCAAACATTGAAGAACCGGAAGCTTCCAGATAGTTTCCTTCTTTTCCTGCCATATCAGTAACCTGATACCATAATCCGGTTTTAGGATCCTGTACTTTTTCTAAAGCAACAGCTAATTCATTTAAATAACCTACTAATTCTTTTTGTTTTGGATGATCTTTAGGGAAATTATCCAATACATCAACTAAAGCCATTGCATACCAGCCTAACGCACGTGACCAGAAATTAGGCGATTTACCGGTTACTTTATCCGCCCACGGCATTTTTCTGCTTTCATCCCAGGCATGATATAACAAGCCTGTTTTAGGATCTTTGTCGTTTTTTTCCAGTAATTCAAATTGTTTTGCAACATCATCCAGTTTTTTTCCATTTTCAAAAGTGGTGGTGTATTGCGTATAGAAAGGTTGTCCCATATACAATCCGTCTAACCACATCTGGTTAGGATAAATTTGTTTATGCCAGAATCCCCCGCTTGGAGTTCTAGGCTGATCATCTAATTGCTTTCTGATGGTTTGCATAGCAATTAAATATTTTTTTTCTTTTGTCCTGTCATAAATATCAAATAAGATATTTGCTGCTACTACCATATCAATATTGTACTTATCCATATCATAAGTAGCAATTTTACCGTTTTCATCAATTAAAGCATCAGCATATCCTTTTGCATAATCATAATATCTTTCATCCCCAGTTTTTTTGTAAAGCTCCTGAATAGAACTCGCTACTAAACCGTGAACATAATCCCATTTAGGAGTAGTTCTGTCATCAATTTCATAAGCATTAGGGTGACGCTTCATTAAAGTTAAGGCCATTTTTTCTGACCATTTTAAATTCGGAGCACCTAACTGTTTTGGAGCCGAAGTAGCATTTGACTGTGACTTACAGCTTGTAAAACCAAACGCAGCCATTAAAATAAATGCGAAAATAAACTGATTTCTTTTCATTAATTTCATTCTGTTTTATTTTTAAATTGATTATGTTTTAATTTTTTTAAAAGTAAAATATTACTGAGGACTTTCTGCTTTTTTCCCATTAATATAAGTATTGACAAATTGAATGTTTTTTATGTTTTCTATTGAAAATGCTTCTTTGACTCTCTCTATAGTGACATTTTTTAAAGTGACATTTTCAATAGGCAATTCTGCATATCCTTTTGCTAATACTCCATATTTACCACCATCTTTAACAGTAATGTTTTCCAGCAACACGTTTTTTACCTGAGGTATAAAGTTACCTGTTTGATTTCCATACACATTATAGAACATGTTAATTCTCAAAACAGCTTCTTTAACCTGTCCTACCTCAATATTTCTGACAAAAACATTTTCTACAATACCACCTCTTCTGGAATTTGATTTGATACGAATAGCCCGGTCTAGATTAGGACTATCCATTTCACAATTTTCAACAAATACGTTTCTGATTCCTCCGGTCATTTCGCTTCCCATCACTACACCTCCGTGTCCGTCAAGCATCTTACAATTTTTTACAATTATATTTTCGCTTTTCATTGCTACGCGTCTACCGTCACCATCTTTTCCTGCTTTTATAGCAATACAGTCATCTCCGGTATTAAAAGTACAATTTTTAATAATTACGTTTTTAGAATATTCCGGATCACAACCATCATTATTAGGTCCATGACTTTCAACAGTAACACCATCTACAGTTACATTCACAGATTTCATTGGATGAATAACCCAAAATGGAGCATTTATAATTTTTATATCTTTAATTAAAGCATCTGTACATTCAAAAAACTCTACAAAACTAGGTCTTAAATAAGATCCTTCGCCATAAATTCTTTCATCTACAGGAACATTTTGTTCTCCTGATTCAATTAAGCGGACACGATTTTGGGGATCATTCTGATTTCCTTTACCTTCTGTCCAGCCGTATTTTTTAGCACCACACCAATACCACCAGTGTTCGTTATCTGCCTGACCATTTAAAATTCCTTTACCCGTAATAGCTATATTCTTTTTATTGTAAGCATAAACTAATGGCGAATGGTTCATACATTCTGTTCCTTCAAATGTAGTTTTCACTAATGGGTAATCTGAAGATTTAGTACTGAACAAAATTTCCGCTCCGTCCTCTAAGTGAAGATTTACATTATTATCTAAATGAATTGGACCAGTCAAAAATTTACCTGCAGGAACTACAACTTTACCACCTCCATTTTTTGTACAGGCTTCAATAGCTTTTTTGAAAGCTTCAGAACTATTGTATGTGCCACCACTTTTAGCGCCATAATCAACAATATTATAGGTCTTATTAGCAAAGACCGGAACTACAACTGATTTTTCTATTTGTTCTTTTACTTTCCATGGGTTTGCCAAAACATCTGTAGCTTTTTGTGCAGAACAATTAACAAAAAAAGCTGACACCAAAGCGGTTGAAAAACAGAAAAGAGAATTATAAATTTTATTTTTCATTGATAAAAAATTAAAGAAGATTAAAAATCCGGAAAACAATTACTGTTTGAAACCGACTATTTTATGTAATCGATTACACAAAGCTATAGCAATTTTTCATATTAAACTATAAAATTCCACAAAAAAAACAGATTTACACAAAAAAAGAATATTTATTTTTATTTAATAAAAAAAGAATGCTTTTATTAGTAAAAAAATCTAAAAAAACCATCTTTGTATTAAAAAAATCAATTAATTTTCAAAACCTTATCAATATACATACCAAAGAGAAAAATAATATATTAAAAAATATATTATTTTTACCGAGACAGACTAATTATAATGAGTGAAAAAACAACAATTTATGACATTGCTAAAGAGCTGAATATAACAGCAGCAACTGTATCGAGAGCATTAAATAATAACCCGAAAATAAGTCAAAGCACTCGAACATTAGTCCTTGAAACGGCTAATAAAATGAATTACAAGCAAAATAAATTAGCTTTAGCATTACGAAGTGGCAAGAGCAATAATGTGGGCGTAATTGTACCGCGTATTAATACCAATTTTTTTGCTTCAGTAATCAGAGGTATTGAAGAAGCCCTGCATCCTGAAGGATATCAGGTAATTATATGTCAGAGTCATGAAGACAAAACCAGAGAAATTGAAAACATTAACACTCTATTAAACGCTCAGGTTGACGGCATTTTGATGTCAATTTCCAATCTCCCAAAAGAAAACAACCATTATCTGGAACGTATAATTCAAAAAAACATTCCTCTGATCTTTTTTGACAGAAAAAAAGAAATGGACAATGTGAGTTCCGTGATTATAGATGATTATCAGGCATCGTATCAAATCACCCGGCATCTTATTGAACAGGGTTGCGATAAAATTGCGTTTTTATCGGGTGATCGTACTTTAGAAATTTACGAAGACCGGTTTCGGGGTTACCAACAGGCATTAACTGACCATAATATTGAAATAAATGAAGCTTATATTATTCCGATAAAAAGTAACGTTGTTGAAGGCCGCGACGCAGTAGATAAATTATTAGCGTTAGAAAATCCTCCAAATGCTATCTACTCTACGAGTGATTTTGCTGCACTAGGCGCCATTCAGAAACTAAAGGAACGTAATATAAAAATTCCGGAAGATTTTTGCGTTTTCGGTTTTGGAAACGAACCTTTTACTAAATTTATGGAATTAACAATTTCTACAGTTGACCAGGCACCTCTGGAAATGGGAAAAATAACCGCCCAGGTCTTTTTAGACAAAATAAACAGTGTAGAAATAAAAAAAACAGGGAAAACTGTCGTTTTAATGCCTAAATTATTCGTCAGGCAATCATCTACCAGAATAAGAGAATAAAAAAAGGGAGGCATTATAAAAAACACCTCCCTTTTTAACTAAAAACAAAATCTAAAAACAGTCTTTATAGCGATACTCCACGTTTCCAAGGAATAAAGTCATTTTGATTTAATATTGCAGCCTTAGTTTTCACTTCACCACTAGCTACTTTTATAATATATTCTAACATTTCGTCAGCTGTTTCTTCAATCGATTTGTCTCCAGTGATAATTCCACCGGTATTGAAATCGATAATATCTGACATTTTTTGAGCCAATTGTGTGTTAGACGATACTTTTACAACCGGAGCAATTGGATTTCCTGTCGGAGTTCCTAAACCTGTTGTAAACAATACCATATTAGCACCTGATCCAACCATTGCTGTAGTACATTCTACATCATTACCCGGAGTACATAATAATGTAAATCCTGGTTCATTGATGTATTCACCGTAATCATATACTCCTACAATTGGAGAAGTACCTCCTTTTTTAGAAGCACCGGCTGATTTCATCGCATCCGTAATCAAACCGTCTTTGATATTACCCGGAGAAGGATTCATGTCAAATCCGGAACCTGCATCAACAACAGTTTTTTCGTACCATTTCATCAGGTCTAAGAAACGTTGTCCGTCTTTATCATCGATACAACGGTTTACTAATTCCTGCTCCACACCACATAATTCCGGAAACTCAGAAAGAATAGTTGTTCCTCCAAGAGCTACTAATTTATCTGATAATACTCCTAATGTTGGGTTAGCAGAAATTCCAGAGAATCCATCTGAACCACCACACTCTAATCCAATTCTTAATTTAGATAATGGAGCCGGAGTTCTCTTAATTTCATTCGCTTTTTTGATAGCCTCAAACGAATCTTTCACTACACTGTTCAACATCGCTTCGATAGTACCGATAGATTGTTGATCGTAGATTAAAACCGGTTTTTGGTTATTAGGATTAATTGCTTCTAAAGCCTCTTTAAAAATTGAGATTTGCAGGTTTTGACAACCTAAACTCAATACAGTAGCTCCGGCAACGTTAGGATTGTTTACATAACCAGCAAGCAATTTAGCTAAACTGTGAGCATCCTGACGAATTCCTCCACAACCACCCTGATGTGTGATAAATTTTACTTCTATATTATTGAATAATTCAGCATCATTTGAAGCGGCTTCATTACCAGCTCCTCCTGTTTCTGATTTCACTAAAGAACGCAGTAACAATTGATAATCGTTTTCTTTTGGCTTCATTAATTCTTTTTCAAAAATATCTTTTAAGATTTCGATATTTCTGTTTTCACAAAAAACCAAAGGAAAAAACAACCAAACATTTTCAGTACCTACCTGACCATCTGCACGATGATACCCCATGAAAGTTTTATCTTTCCATTTATCCACATTAGGAACTTCCCAACCAATAGTTTCTGTTTTACCAGTAACCTTAGCACTTTCGTGTTTCACATTAAGAGTCGTAATCACATCTCCTTTTGCAATTTTCTGATTAGCTTTCCCTACGATAACACCGTACATATAAATTTTGTCTCCAGATTCAAAATCTTTCATCGCAATTTTATGCTTCATTTTAGTATCTGATAATACTAAAACATCTTCTCCTTCAAATGAAATAGTTTCTCCAGCAACCAGGTCAACCAGAGCTACAGCCACATTATCCGAAGGATCTACTTTTATTAATTTCTTTTGCATCTTACTTTACTTGATTTTTTTTTGTTTTTTGTCTTATTTTTTTTGAGAAAAATTGATATAGCCTTGTTCAATCCCATTGGCTTCAATTTCGTTTAAAGCAAGCACTAAAGCTTGTGATAATCCATCTACTTTGTTTAAATCTTCATCCCAGAAATCAGTATTCGCTAAAACTGTAGTTACCACTGATTCTAAATTTCCTAATTCCCAAGCTTTTTTGAATGCTTCCACTAATTCCGGAGTATCTTTTACCGGCAGAGCCTCATTATTCCAATTTCCTTTATAAAATTGGATTAAACAAGCTAATGAAAAAGTCAAACTAGTTGGAAGTTCTTTTTTAGCATTATAATACCCTAATAAACTTGGCAATACTCTTACTTTGAATTTTGAAATAGAATTTAAAGCAATATCAGCTAAAGCATGCTTGATAAACGGATTTTTAAAACGGTCCATTACTTCTTCAGCATAAGCCGTAATTTCGTTTTTATCCATCGGAAGTGTTTCGCTGATTTCACTGATTACGTTATCAACAAACGGTCCGGTAAAATCACCATTAACCGTTTCCATAACTAATTTGTTACCAAATAAAAGTGAAACAGGAACCATAGCTGTATGTGCACCATTTAAAATACGCACTTTGATCATTTTAAAAGGACGAATATCATCAACAATCTTCACATTCAAATCTGTTTTGTGGAATGGTAATTTTGCTTTTAAATCCTCACCACCTTCAATAGCCCAAAGGAAAAATGGCTCAGCAGCAACAATTAAATTATCCTGGTAATCCAATTTGTTGTTGTATTCTTCAATTTCAGCTCTTGGATAACCCGGAACAATTCGGTCAACCAAAGTACTGTGATATGTACAGTCTTCTGAAACCCATTTCACAAATGTTTCCTCTAATTTCCATAAATCACAATATTGTAAGATACATTTTTTCAAGGCTTCAGAATTGTAATCAATTAATTCACAAGGAATAATAGTTACTGCCTTAGAAGCATCTCCGTTAAAATGTTTGAATCTTTCGTGTAATAAAACAGTTAACTTTGCAGGAAATGAAGCTGGTGGCTGCATATCCGGAGTATCAGTTGCAACGAATTCAATTCCGGCTTCAGTAGTATTAGAAACAATAAATTGTAATTCTTCTTCTTTTGCTAAAGCTAAAAAATCTGCAAAATTACTATAAGGATTTATAGCTTTTACCACATTATTAATTAGCTGAATATCTTGAATTTTCTCTCCTTTTTTGATTCCATTCATGAACAAGGTATACAATCCATCCTGATCGTTAATCATGTCTACCATACCAGCTGCCAAAGGCTGAACCATTGCAATACCGGCATTGAAATCAACTTCATTGTTTAATCTTTGAAAAGCGTAATCCACAAAAGCTCTTAAGAAGTTACCTTCACCAAACTGAACTACTTTTATTGGGTTTAATTTTTCTAACCCTCTGTTTTTTCTATTTAATTTTTCCATTATCTCTTCTAAAATCTTATTGTACTTAATGTTATTTTTTGCGTAAATCAGCAATAATTGCTAACGTTTCTTTCACTTTCTGAGCTAAACCAGCATAATCTTTGCTTTGTAAAACAGAAGCAGAAATTAATTGAGATCCAATCCCCACACAAGTTGCACCAGCATCAAACCATGATTTCAGGTTATCTCTTTCAGTTGAAACACCACCAGTAGGCATGATATTAGTCCAAGGACATGGTCCTTTTACCCCTTTTATAAATTGTGGTCCGTAGATTTCTCCCGGGAACAATTTTACAATTTCACAACCTAATTCTTCAGCTCTTGCAATCTCAGATAAAGTACCACAACCCGGAGACCATAATACTTTTCTACGGTTACAGGCAATAGCAATATCTTCTCTAAAAACAGGAGTTACAATAAAATTAGCACCTATTTGCATGTACAATGAAGCAGCTGCAGCATCTGTTACTGAACCTACTCCCATGATCATTCCCGGTAATTCTTTGATAGCATATTTAGTCAATTCAGCAAAAACTTCGTGAGCGAAATCTCCTCTTGCTGTAAATTCCATCAAACGGGCGCCACCATCATAACAAGCTTTCAAAACATTTTTACTTACTTCAATATCATTATTAAAAAACAAAGGAATCATCCCTGTTTCTTTCATTGCTGTTGCAACTTCTATTCTTGTAAATTGAGCCATTTTATTTTCTTTTATCTTGAAACCTTACCTGTGAAATCACCATCCAGTAATTTTTCAATTTCATTTTTAGTAATTAAATTATAATCTCCGAAAATTGTGTGTTTTAAACAACAAGCAGCAACTGCAAAGTTTAATGCTCTTTCTTTATCCAAAGGTTCTTCGTTCAATCCGTAAATTAAACCACCCATGAAAGCATCTCCACTACCTACTCTATCCACAACAGGAGTTACATCCTGAACAGCAGCTTTGAAAATTTCTTTTCCATCATAAAGGATTCCTCCAATGCGTTGGTGAGAAGCACTTACTGAATAACGCAAAGTAGTTGCCATGAATTTTAATTCAGGACACAATTTGAAAACAGTATCATATACAGCTGGTAAAGTTTCTGGCTTTTGATAATCAGGATCTACTTTATCCAAACCTAGCATGAAGTTAGCTGTATCAATATCCCCTAAGATAATATTGCTATACTTCAACATTTCCGGCATTACGTCTTTCGGTTGTTTGCCATAATTCCAGAGTTTGGAACGATAGTTTAAATCCGTAGAAATAGTCAAACCTAATTCGTGTGCCACTTTTATAGCTTCAAAACAAGCTTCGGCAGCCGTTTCAGAAAGTGCAGGAGTAATCCCGCTCCAGTGAAACCAGGTTGCATCTTTCAGGATTTCCTTCCAGTCAAATTCTCCTTTTTTCAAAGTAGACATCGAACTGTTCGCTCTGTCATAAATTACATTACTGGCACGGGTACTGGTTCCTGTTTCAAGGAAATAAATCCCTAAACGATCTCCACCTTTCATTACGTTCTGACAATCTACATCCAGTTTGCGCATTTCGTGAACAGCACAATTCCCTAATTCATTATTAGGTACTTTAGTAACAAATTCTGCTTTCATCCCGTAATTTACAAGCGAAACAGCAACATTAAATTCTCCTCCTCCATAGGTTGCTTTATACGAATCGGCCTGAGCAAATCTCAAATGCCTTTCAGTAGATAAACGCAGTAGAATTTCTCCAAAAGTGACTACTTTTTTCAAGTGAACAATTTTTATAAATTATACGTTATTATTTTTTTAGCCTTTTACCGGAAATTTAAAATATTCCTTAGCATTACCGTAGCTAATGTCTGAAACCATTTTTCCAATCCATTCCATTTCAGAAGCAGGCAATTCACCTCTTTTGATTTCATCTCCTAAAAGATTACAAAGAATACGTCTGAAATATTCGTGTCTTGGGAAAGACAAGAAACTTCTGGAATCCGTCAACATCCCCACAAAACAGCTAATCAAACTCATGTTAGACAATGCGTTCAATTGTTTTGTCATTCCGTCTTTTTGATCTAAAAACCACCATCCAGAACCAAATTGCACTTTACCTCTGACACTTCCGTCGTTAAAGTTACCAATCATAGTAGCCATCACTTCGTTGTCAGCAGGGTTAAGATTATAGATAATTGTTTTAGTCAATTTATCTTTACTATCCAATGCATTCAAGAACGCAGATAGTTTTTGAGCTTGCGGATAATCACCAATAGAATCCCATCCGGTGTCAGGACCTAAGATACGGTGCATACGGGCATTGTTATTTCTTAAAGCTCCTAAGTGAAATTGTTGAACCCATCCAAATTCATGGTAAGTTTCACATAAAAACACTAAGATAGCACTTTGAAACTTCAATGCTTCTTCATTACTGATAGCTTGGTTTTCTCTTTTCTTTTTGAAAATAGCGGCTACTTCAGTCTCTGTATAATTTTCAAAATAAATTTGATCTAATCCGTGGTCACAAAGCTGGCAACCATTCGCATTAAAATATTCAATTCTGTTTCTCAATGCCGCTTGTAAATCAGCATAAGTATTGATTTCAATAGATGCTTTTTGTCCTAAAACATTCAAATATTCGTTGTAACCATCATTAGCAATCAAAATCGCTTTATCAGGTCTGAAAGCTGTACTTACAGTAGTTTTAAAATCACTTTTAGCTAATTGCTCGTGAAAATCCAGACTATCAATCGGATCTTCAGTTGTACAAACTAATTCAGCATTTACTTTACGCAACAAGTTTCTTGTACTATATTCAGCAGAATTTACTTTAGCCGAAGTTTCGTCATAAATTCTTTCCGCTGATTTTTCGTTTAATAAATCAGTAATATCAAAATAACGAGCTAATTCCAGGTGTGTCCAGTGATACAAAGGATTACGCATGGTATAAGGAACTGTTTTTGCCCAGTTCAAAAACTTATCTTTATCAGAACCATTTCCTGTAACAAATTGCTCATTAATCCCTAATGTACGCATTGCACGCCATTTGTAGTGATCTCCTTTAATCCACACATCAGTGATATTGTTAAAGATTTTATCTTCGGCAATAAACTGAGGATTCAGGTGGTTATGGTAATCAATAATCGGTTGGTTTTTAGAATAATTATGGTATAATTCTTCTGCGAATTTATTTTCTAATAAAAAGTTATCGTTTATAAAAGTGCTCATTATAATTTACTTAAAATATTAATCTTCATTTGATGGTTTCCCAATGGTAGCCAAAATTCCACCATCAACATATAGAATATGTCCGTTTACAAAATCACTTGCTTTAGAGGACAAAAAGATAGCTGCTCCGGCTAAATCAGATGGATCACCCCATTTTGCCGCCGGTGTTCTGCTAATGATAAAATCGTTAAACGGGTGTCCGTCAACGCGAATTGGTTTTGTTTGTTCTGTAGCAAAATACCCAGGTCCAATTCCGTTGATTTGAACGTTATATTTCGCCCATTCGGTCGCCATATTTTTAGTCAGCATTTTCAAACCACCTTTGGCTGCAGCATAAGCCGAAACTGTATTACGGCCTAATTCACTCATCATAGAGCAAATATTGATGATTTTACCAGCTCTTCTTTCAATCATTCCCTTAGCAACATGCTTCGAAACAATAAACGGGCTTACTAAATCAATATCTACAACTTCCCTGAAATCAGCTACTTCCATATCAATTAATGGAATTCTTTTGATGATTCCGGCATTGTTGATTAAGATATCAATAGCACCAACTTCACTTTCAATTTTAGCAACTGCAGTTTTTACTTCCTGCTCATCGGTTACATTAAATTTATAACCTACCGCATTAATGCCTTCACTTTTAAGTGCCGCTACAGCATCATCAATTTTTTGTTGTGAAGAATTTCCATTTACAACAATTGTTGCTCCTGCTTCCCCTAAACCTTTTGCCATTGCCATTCCAAGTCCGTGTGTACTTCCTGTAATAAGGGCAACTTTTCCTTTTATATCAAATAAATTCATTGTCTATTATCTTAAATCTGTGATTTTACATACATCCATATCGCCATAGTCTAAATTTTCACCTGCCATACCCCAAATAAAAGTATAATTTGAAGTTCCGGAACCAGAGTGAATAGACCAAGGCGGAGAAATTACTGCCTGATGATTGTTCATCCAGATATGTCTTGTTTCCTGTGGCTGTCCCATAAAATGACATACCGCCTGATTTTCAGGAATATCTAAGTAGAAATATACTTCCATACGACGATCATGAACGTGTGCAGGCATGGTATTCCAAACACTTCCCGGACGCAATTCAGTCATTCCCATCTGCAATTGGCAGGTAGTAACCACACTTCCAATAATCATTTGGTTAACTGTACGGTGATTAGCCGTTTCCATAGATCCTAATTCCAATTTATTTGCTTCCGCTAAACTCACTTTAACTGTTGGATATGTTGTGTGAGCCGGAGCAGAATTAATATAAAATTTAGCCGGGTTTTTAGCATCTGCACTTTTAAAAATCACTTCTTTATTTCCGCTTCCGATGTATAAAGCGTCTTTAAAACCTAATTCATAAGAAGTCCCTTCAACAACTACTGAACCGTTTCCTCCTACATTAATAATCCCTATTTCTCTTCTTTCCAGAAAATAATCTGATTTAAGAGGGTCAATAGTTTCTAAAACTAAATCTTTAACTGGCACAGCTGAACCTGCAATGTAACGGTCATAATGAGAATAGGTTAATACAATCTCATTTTCTTCCATTAAATTATCAATTAAGAATTCATCTCTTAATTGTTTGGTATCATATTTCTTAACGGCATCAGGACTTGATGCATATCTTGAACTGTATTTTGTCATAATAGTATTTATTTTAATGTAATCGATTACAAAGGTATTAATTTAATTTAATTTATTTTATTGTATGCTTTTATGAAAACAAGTTTTTCATAAAAAGTTAAAAAAAAAAAGAAAAAAGCCCTCCGGCATTACACAGGAGAGCTTACATTTTTTTTTATAAATCTGTTATTGGTGCATATTTAGGTACTAAGGATTTCATAACCGTCCAGCCTATTAAATAACAAACTGCACAAATGGAGAAGATGATAAAATAACCCGCTTCAATTCCATGGAAACCCATAAAATCCATTTCACTGTTCTTACTATAATCAAACAAAACTCCCGAGCCTTTATTAATAACTGTAGAACCAATTCCTCCTGCTAAACCACCAATACCGGTAATGGTAGCAATGGCTTTTTTAGGAAACATATCTCCAACTGTTGTAAAAATATTTGCGGACCACGCCTGATGAGCTGCACCTGCAATACCTATAATAATTACCGGCAACCAGTAACTAATATGTCCTAATGGCTGAGCTACCAAGGCTAATAAAGGGAAAAATGCAAAAATCAACATGGCTTTCATTCTTCCTTCATATGGATTCATCCCTTTTTTATCTACAAAATAAGTTGGCAGCCAACCTCCAATAATAGACAACAATGTTATCATATATAATACAAACAGAGGAAACGCAGCTTCAGTAGAATCCATTCCGTAAACTGAACTCAAATAAGCAGGCGTCCAGAATAAGAAAAACCACCAAACACCATCAGTCATGAATTTTCCAAAAGCAAATGCCCAGGTTTGTTTGTATTTGAAACAATCTTTAAAGGTAACTCTTGTTGTCGTCTCAGGAACATAACCTGCTATCTTACTATCTGCAATAATATCCTGCTGAATATACTCTAATTCTGCCGGACTTACTCTTGGATGTTTTTCCGGTTTTTCATACATAAATACCCAAAAGCCCATCCAGATAAAACCTAAAGCTCCGATGATGATAAATGACATTTCCCAACCATAAGCTTCGGCGATAAAAGGAATGGTGATTGGCGCCGCTAAAGCTCCAACAGTAGCTCCAGCATTAAAAATACTGGTAGAAAAAGCTCTGTCCTTTTTAGGGAAATATTCGGCAGTAGTTTTAATAGCTGCAGGAAAATTTCCAGCTTCCCCTAATGCCAAAACAAAGCGGGCAAAAATAAACAACGTAACACTTACATTAATTACCAAAGCCGTATCATCTACAGTTTCAATAATGTCTTTAGCTCCTTCAAATCCAACAAACCAGTTTCCGGTAATAATTCCTGAGGTTGCAATTCCGGCAAAAGCATGCAAACAAGCACCTACTGACCAAACTCCAATTGCCCAAAGAAATCCTTTTTTAGTATCCATCCAGTCCACAAACTTTCCTGCAAACAATAATGACACTGCATAGAAAATGGAAAATAAAGCAGTAATATTCCCATAATCATTATTTGTCCAGTGAAATTCAGGAGCTATAAAATCACTCCATGTTAAAGAAAGAACCTGTCTGTCTAAATAATTTATAGTTGTTGCGAAAAACAGTAAAGAACATATTGTCCAGCGATAGTTTCCAACAGCTTTGTTCGTTTGGTTCATAATTAAAATGTTTATAAATAAAGTTAAAGTTAAATATTCTTAAATTTTCAAAGTGATATTTGGTTTATAAAAAAACATTTCCAAAACGCTTTAAACAACCGTAAACCACTAAATATCAACACATTAAATAGTAATCAACACAAAATAAATGTAATCGATTACACAAATATAATTCTTAATAAGGTAACCACAAAAAATTTGTACTAAATTTCAAAAAACTAACAAATTTAAATACTTTTTATAAAAAAAAGATTCTTAATTTAAATATTTGCTAATATATGTATTAAATAATAAAATAAGCCAACGAAAAAGGGCAAAATTATACCAAAGTCTGATTTTTATTGAATATTTGTTAAAAGTGAAAATGTACCAATAAAAATTTAAAGGCAACAGACAAATGCTTTGAAAATAATTAAAAATACTACTTAATCAATCGGCTTGGAGAATAGCCAAATTGCTTTTTGAAGCAGCGACTAAAGTATAAAGGATCATTAAACCCCACCTGATCAGCAACTTCAGAAACATTATGGGTTTTTAATTTTAATAACTGAGCCGCTTTTTTTAAGCGAACGGTTCTTATAAACTCATTAGGGGACAAATCTGTTAATTGTTTAATTTTTCGATATAATTTAGAAGAACTCATCCCTAATTCAGAGCACAAAAAGTTCGTTGTAAGTTCTGTATCACTGATATTTTGTTCAATTAAACCGGTAATTTTTGAAATCAGATCAATATCTAATTGAGAATGAGTCAATGTCGAAACATCCGTTTCAATCTCTCCCGAGAATTTTTGCTTTAACTCACTACGGGTCTTTATAATGTTGTCAATCCGGGTTTTTAATAAAGACGGATCAAAAGGTTTTACCATATATCCGTCTACCCCCAGGCTGTATCCTTTCATTTTATCTTCATTTTCAGATAAAGCAGTTAACATTATAAGTGCCGTATGGCTAATGTTTTCATCGCTTTTTAAAGCTTCTACAAATTGAAAGCCTCCCATGACAGGCATCATTGCATCAACTACACAAAGTGCCGGTTTGATTTTTCTGCAAAGATTCAATCCTTCATCACCATTTTCAGCCTGATATACCTTATAAAATTCAGATAGGTAATCAGATATAAAATAACGAAGTTCTGCATTGTCTTCAATAATCAAAATAGGCTGCCTGAGCTCTGCACTTTGATTTGTTTTTTTTGTTTTATCAATTGCAGTATACGTTATTTCAGGCTCTTTGTACTCGATATCAAAAACTTCCGATTTTTTATAACTGCTTTTGTCTATTGGTAATTCCACTGTAAAAACACTCCCTTTAGCAGGAGCACTTTTCAGTCTCAATTGTCCTCGGTGCACTTCAATCAGAGAAATTACCAGCGACAAACCAATTCCTGAACCTGTATTATTTTTTTTACTCGTTTTAACCTGATAAAATCTGGAGAATATTTTTTCCTGACTTTCTACCGGAATTCCTACTCCATCATCGCTTACCTCAATAATTAATTGGGTGATTCCATTTTCTTCTTTGCTACCAATATACAAATCGACATTACCGTAGTTATTTGTAAACTTCAAAGCATTAGAAAGCAAATTGTATAAAATTTTATGGTATTTATCAATATCAACCCAACCTTCAAGACTTTCATTTTCACAATTAAAATGAAAATTAATATCTTTTTCCTGAGCTAATTGTGTAAAAGAATCAAATACAGTTTGAGTATTGGCTACAATTTCAGTTTTAGAAACCTTTAATTTCAATTCTCCTGATTGTGCTTTTCTGAAATCTAAAATCTGATTCACTAATAACAACAGTCTGGCGGCATTTTGATAAATCAGATAAAGTTTGGTTTTATCGTAATCCGAAGCTTCCTTTTGTTCTAATAATTGTTTGGCAGGTCCTAATATTAAGGTTAAAGGTGTTCTTAATTCATGCGAAATATTGGTAAAAAATTCTAATTTTTCGTTTGATAAACGTTCATCACTATCCCTCTTTACTCTTTCTAACAACAGCGCTTGTCTTAGCTTAATCCGGGATTTGATTTCTTTTCTGATATAATATGAAGAAACGGACAGTATCATAATCACTAAAAGAAAAATCTTAGTGTTCGTCCAGAAAGGAGGTAAGATAGTAATATTATAGGCTGTGGTTTTACTCCAGATTCCGTCACTGTTTTGTGCACGGATTTTAAATACATATTCTGCCGGGTTTAAGTTTGTATACTGAATGGTTCTTGCATCACTGGAAGTAGTAATCCATTCTTTATCAAAACCTTCCAGAATATACTGAAATTTATTAAGCCTCTCATTAGTATAAGAAGGAGCCGAAAACTGAACTGAAAAATTTCGGTTGTTGTAATTAAGTTCAATCTTTTTATCGGTATTGATATCTTTGGAAAAAGGAATTTGCCCGTTGATTTCTACTCCCGGAAACACCTCTTCATTCTGAACCTTAAACTCCGTAATAACCGGTGGTGGTGAAATTTTATTTTCTTTTATATTATCGGTAGAAAAATAAATAATGCCATTTTTTCCTCCCAGATAGATCGTCGAATGATTTAAACTATAAAATCCTTTGGAACTGAAAACATCTAATCTGTTGCCACTGTCTACATAATAAATGTTTATTTTTTTAGATTTTCTTTTATATCTGGCTACACTGTTATTATTAATATTTAGCCACAAATAGCCGTCATTATCCATTTCTAAATCAGTAATCCACTTACCATAAAGTTCTCTGGGTTCTAAAATGGGAATAAAATTATCTTTTTCAGCATCATAAATTCCTATTCCTTTTACGGTTGCTACCCAAATATCTCCATTTGTATCAATCAAAATATCACTGACGTGATTAGCAGGGAGACCTATTTTTTCATCATCACCTTTCAGATAAACTTTGACTGCTTTGGTTTTCAAATTATACTTTACAACTCCCGTTTCTGTTGCAAACCATAAATGGCCAAAACGGTCTTCCTTTATTTTATTAATTTGAAAATCCGGCAACAGTACACCTTTTGGAACTTTAATTTCTAATGTTTCTGAATCTAAAATCACAGCTCCTTCACCAAAAGATCCTACAACCAGCGAATTTTCATCAACTACTAAAAAAGAGATTATCGGGGAATTTTTAATACCAACATCGATTATTTTAGAACTATTCGACACATAATTATAAACCAGTACTTTTCCATTCCATAAACCACAATATACAATTTTTCCATCTGCTGAATAAACGCTGGCAATATCATTTTTACTATTATGCAAAGGGGCAAACGACTTATCTCTGGAAATAAAAAGCCCATTATATCTTGTAGCAGCAATGACATTTCCATCATAAGTTTTTGCAAATCCTCTCAGATTAGGTTTTTGATTGTCATTATACAATGAAATATCCTTGTTAATCTTAAACTGGTTACCATAAGGATTGTATTTATCCAGACCATCTTCGGTACCAACCCATAAAACACCTGATTTATCAAAATACAGAGAATTTACTATATTGCCAACTAATGAATTCTCATCAGTAAGTTTAGAAAAATAACGCTGAAATTTCCCTGTCGCTACGTCTTCTAACTGGTTACAGACCAACAACCCTCCTAAAGTACCCAGCCAGTATTTACCATCAGGAGCCTGAGCAATTGCAATAAAATAAGGTCCTAATTTATTTCTTAAAATGGCATCATTTATATATAAATTTTCAAATGTGTTTTTGGATTTATTCAGCTTATAAAGTCCTTCTCTGGTACCCACAAAAATATCCGACTTATCATCTTCATATATAAAATTGATGTAAGGATTTTTTTGATTCGAATTAGGAATTGACAACGTATATGCAGTGGTTTTTATGATCTCCCCTTTTGCTCCTAAGATAATTTTTGCTACCGAGCCTGTTCCAAAACTCCCAACCCAGATATTTCCTTTTTTGTCTTCAAAAATTTCTTTAATATAATTAAAACCTTTAAGATTAACTCTGGAAAAACGTTGCGTATTGGGATAATAAATAGCAAGACCCTGATTCATCGTACCCACCCAGACTTTTTTAAATTTATCTACCAGTACTGAACGGATTTCATCTTCAGGCAAACTGTTAAAATTATTTTTTTCATTAAAAAAAGTTCTGAAAACATTTTTATCCATCTGATAAAGCGTCAGTCCTTTTCTGGTTCCAATCCATAAATTGTTAGCGTCTTTGTCCAGTTCTAATGCGGTAATATCATCATTGTATATTTTGTTTTTACCAAATTCCGAACTCATGTAGGTTTTAAACTGGTAACCGTCAAAACGATTCAGCCCAAAAAAAGTACCCAGCCACATAAAACCATGCTCATCCTGAACAATATGCCGAACCGAGTTATACGAAAGACCATTATTTTCATTATAATGTTCAAATTTTATGTTCTGTCCCAAAACAGGCAGGCAGGTAAAGAGAATGAAAACTATAAATAATTTAAGTTTCATAAAAGAGTTTGTTTTGGACAACTTTTAATTGTGGATGGTATTTCTCCTCAAATTTATAATAAATTTATCTGATGGCGCACCATTTAAAGAACTTTTAAAAATAGAACAGAACTCAAAAAAAGAAGTTTCATTCGCTGACGGATTTGACAATCTGTTATAATTCTCAATAAACGAATCGATAATAATTTTATACTGACGAATTCTCTGTTCTCCTATGTCCTTTATTGCTAATTCATCAGCTGAACGCAATCGATGATAATCAAAAATCATATCAAAACCAGTCCATTTTTCATAGCTGTACTTTTCTTTTTTCGAATGAGACACTTTGGCGAAAGCCAGTAAATCATCAACAGATGCCTTTAGCATAAAATTTTTAAAAGCTACAGGCCAATCTTTATCCAGAAAACGTGTTCTTACTAATTCTTTAAGATGCCAATTGGCAAATTCCTGATAATTTTTAGATTTCAGGATTTCTTTATTCCAAATTTCAGAATTTTTATTACGCTGCAAGTATGCATATTCCTGTTCGTATAAAGGAAATAAGGTTTTAAAACCGGAAACAGAATCAATCACGACGGTCTCAATTTGCATCTTATTTCTATTGCGAATAGTCAGTATTTTATAACCCGGAATATAAGCTGCTAATGACGGAATCTGAATATTGAATATACCTTTTCCGTTTTTATATTTTCTAACTCCCGTGTCATTAATGTGCATATGTCCAGCAAAATGAAGTTGTACTCCCGCTTCCGCAAAAAGTTCACTCACTTCATTACTTGGCACCCGATACAATTGCATTTTGTCTTCTCCAAACAATTTTTTCATCATCGGTGTGGCATCATCATTAAAATCCACCATCGGATAATGACTAAAAGCGATTAAGGTTTTCCCTCTCTTTTTAGCCTCCTGAACTACTTTAGTAACCCAGGCAATCAGATGTTTTTTATGCGTTAAAACCTGATTGTATCCTACTCCGGGACTATTATAATTAACCGGATTTTCCGGATTATTTCTTGCCGCTTCTTTTGGAATATATACATTCCCATCAATAGCTAAAAGCCAAACGTCTTTTTGCGTTTCCACCAAATAACTCAAATCAGGAATTTGCGAATTGTAAGGCGGAATAGCATAATTTCTCTTCTCGATTGTGGATTGTCCCAATGCTTTTTCGAATGTATAATTCTCAGGATTATAGGAAGTAAAAGGCGTTTCCCAATACAAATTACTTTGTTGCGGGTAAAAACCTAAATCACCCAGTTCTTCTAAAACTTCGGCGTAACCCATTGTCCCAATATCTTTTGTAATTACTACAGGAAGTTCATCAGCATTTTTTGGAACATACATTCCTGCTTTGCTCATAATCACTTGTTCTTTTCCTCCTTCACCTAAAAAATCCTTTTTTCCGGCATCAGTCAAAA
This sequence comes from Flavobacterium plantiphilum, assembly GCF_046000495.1. Taxonomy (NCBI): domain Bacteria; kingdom Pseudomonadati; phylum Bacteroidota; class Flavobacteriia; order Flavobacteriales; family Flavobacteriaceae; genus Flavobacterium; species Flavobacterium plantiphilum. Next base: position 368,114 of record NZ_JBELQA010000003.1, on the reverse strand, counting down.
AAGGCTTTGCTACATCATGATTTCCGGTAGTGATTATAAAATGGATTCCATATTTATTCGAATATTCATTCAGAATCTTTTTTAATCCCCGAATGTTTATCGGCTGTCCGTCATCGCTGAAATCTCCCGGAAGAGCGACGGTTTTAATATTTCTTCTGACTACATCATCCAGCGCAGCTATAAACGCAAAGTAATTTTCATTAAATAAGCGTGTCGATTCTAACTGGGATTTCATCGTACGTAATAACGTATATTTCCCATCTGCCGGATTTCGAATTCCTTTATAATCCGAATCGGAAAATGTCCCATAAATATCCAATAAATGAACATCGGATAAAAAGGCAATTTGTGTGTGTTTTACTTTATCATTTTTAATTGAGGAGCAGGAAACAAAAGCTAAAACAGCAGTTACGCAAACAAATCCTTTTTTAAAATAGTTCATTCTTAAAATTATTTTCAAATTTACATCTTCGTTTCCGGTGGAAAAGCATAGGAATCTTTCCAGCCACCTAAATCAATTAAAACGCGGTCAATCATCACTCCCGGATCCACCATCCAGATTCTCAAGGTATGCTTTCCTGCTTTATTGATAATTTGGGATGCTGATTTTACAGCTGCATTTTTCAGTACATTTTGCAACCATTCGTCACTTCTCCCAAAAGTCTGAAAATCTAAAATCACTGGTTCCGCATCGTCAATAGCAACCGCACATCGCACTCCTTTTCCTTCATAAAAAGCATGAGTTGGAATCGCCTGAACTCTCACATTGGCCTGACCAAAATTAAAACTATAAAAATCATATTCCATTACCGGACTGTTATTTTTTATATTTTTTAAATCCACTTCAGAATTAGCCGTTCTTGGCAAAGCCACACTCACTTTTCCAGCATAACCAATACCTTCAAAAGTTTCCCATTGAGCTTCATTTCCTGCTTTTTTATTCGAATAATTTGCTGCGTCAATAGATACATATCCTTTGTCTTCCACAAAACCTCTAAAGTTTTCTAAAGCTTCATATTTAGGATTAAATACCGAAACCCCAATAGTAATTATTGTATCCTTGCTTACAAAATCAATTGCCGAATTGACTTTATAACTGGGCGGAATCAACTGGTAATCATGCCCTAGTGGTGCTTCTTTTTGGTTTTCTCCTTTTGGCACTTTTGTCCAGTCGATACTTACCCAAATGCGTTGCTGACTGTTTTTATTATTATCCAAAACACCTTTCTTTTCGGAAATTTTGATCCAATCGGCTTTTGGTTTTGCTTCCCACGAAACTTCGCCAGCACCTTTCATAAACACATCAATATAATATTGATTTTTTATGTAAGCGTTAAAAACAGGCAACACATCGGCATACGAATTCTCCGTTCTGTGATTGACTTCCATTTCATAACTCTCTAATGCCAATTTAAACTCAGGCTTTGTTCCTGAAACGGCAGTTACGGCAGTTGTCTGATCAAAAACTGGCAAATATCGCGGAGCCATACTCATGATATTTTTCCATTTTCCACCGGCCAATTCATTATTAAAATAATTGGTTTCTTTTTGAATTCGTTCAAAAGCTTCTGCTGATTTTTTTGCAAAAAATGCTGCACTTCCTCTTCCCTGTTCAGCTACAAATTTATTTTTATACGAATACAACCATTTATGATTGAGACTTGCTGCACCAATAACCGGATATTCAACCAATTCATAAAACGCATTTTTTCTGTTTTCAGGAATGCTGTTTTTTAATTCTTCGACCTTATCCATCAATTTTTGGTATTCGTCAATTCTTTTCGAAACCTCATCACCATAATGAATTTGAGTCAACGCTGTTGGTTTAGATTTGGTTTCCGGTTCTACCTGATTCCAAGCCATAAACTCAGGACGACGTTCAAACGCCAAACGATAATATTCGAAAAACAAATCAGTTATTTTAATAGCATTTTGAGTTCCAAATTCTCTCGAAGCCCAATTTTGCATGTGCGTTTTTACGCTTTGGCTTTTATCAAAAGGGTTCATATCCCAAGCCATATCCAGAAACAATTCGATATTATATTCATGTGGTTTGATATCGCCACAGTTCAAAATCCATAAATCACGGGATTGAAATTCGAATGCTTTTGACATTTCTTCCCACATCAAAACCGGATTTGTAGAATTCAGCCATAAATAATCATGCGGACGTCCCCAATACGAAGTATGGTAATAAATTCCGGCACCACCAATGCGTTTTTGTTCTTTAGGGTTACTCAATTGACGGATGTAACCGTAATTATCATCGGTCCAAACCAATTGTACATCATCCGGTAATTGCAATCCTTTTTGGTAATAATCCAATACTTCTTTGTACGGAATAAATGTCTGCGGAATTTTAGTAGCATCTTTTCCAGTCGCTTTTTTCAAAATCGCTCTTTGGTCGGTAATTAGCTGTTCCAGTAATTTAACCTGAGAATCTGAATCATCTTCACCAACAATCATCGGTGAATCATGTTCGCCACGCATTCCTACGGTATAAATATTTTCAAAAGGAGCGGTTTCTTTGGCTCTTTTTCTAAAAAAATCTTTGATTACCCCTGAGTTCGTATCATAACGATATTCCCCCATTGTGTTGTGATTCCACTCCGCATTAATGTTACTCAACATCGGTTCTGCATGCGAAGTTCCTACCACAATAGCATAATCATCAGCAACTTCTTTATTTTTTGGAAACGAATAAAAAGCCTTGGTGCTTTTGTGCATGGCTGGCCAAATGGTATTGGCTCTCAAACGCAACAATAATTCAAAAACTTTCGCATAAGTTTTAGGTCCGATATCACCTGTTTCCGGTTCGAAAGTTTTAGCTGCCCAAGGTTGTAATCCCCAATCTTCATCGTTTAGAAAAATCCCTCTGTATTTTACCGATGGCGAACCATAAACTTTAGTTTCAATATTTAAAACTAAATCCGTTTTTTTATCAGGCGTTACATCAGCCCACCATTCCCATGGTGAAACACCCATCATTCTGGAAATTTCCAGTAAGCCGTAAGCAGTTGCTCTTCTGTCAGACCCTACAATTACCAATGCTTTTTTTATTGCTAAAGTTGGATTTTCGACTACTTGAATTTTATAAGTTTCCAATTTTCCTTTTACGTCAGTAATAGTAATTTTTTGCTTCGAAACTAAAGCATCAATCCATTTACTTTGTCCAATAGTTCCCGCCATAATAGCTATTTGAGTATTATTTTTCGAAACATTCAATCGCTGATTGGTAATCGAAAAAACATCATCAGCCAATATTTTAGCAGCAATATGAACTACTTTTGGTTCTTTATCTTCAACTGAAATGCTCGCTTTTTGATTTCCTGAAACAATAGTAAAATTGCTATTTTGCGCCTTTATTGCGTTGGCAAAAAGAACAATCAAAACCAGAAAAATGGTATTACACTTATTTTTGAACATAATTATATATTTTAATTCTTTCAGAACTATCTCTATCGAAATAGCCTCATTAAATTTTAATGTAAATGCGTTTTTTATTCAACCACCAACCTAAAGACCAGCAAACTAACATAAATACAATAGCAGTGACAAAAGCACCAAAACTTCCCGGAAATATCATCTGAAAAATACGTTCGCTCACCCATTCGAAAACATCCATCTCCGAATTTACCGGAATGAGACGTAAAGTGATAAAAAACAACTCTGAAAATAAGTATATAAACAAAGGATTTTTACCAAAAATAGTTGTGAATTCTACTCCAAAATGCTTCTGTTTCAATTCGATAAAATAAATTAAAATAGCCATAATGGATAAATCAATTCCAACAGTATACAACACAAAAGAACCCGTCCACAATTTTTTAGAAATAGGCAAAACCAAATCCCACCAACGGGCTAAAGCCATTAAAAGAAAACCAACAATTAATAATTTGGCTATCCCTTCAAATGTTTTACCAATTCGTTGAATAAATGTTCCGGCTATAAAACCGGCTACTACATTGACAATGGATGGCAAAGTGCTTAAAATTCCTTCGGGATCAAACGGAATGCTATCGCGCTTGTAAATATGCCCTTCTCCTAAAACAAACAAATCAAAACGAGTTACGGCATTGGTAGCCATTTCTAATTCGGCTCCCGGTTGTCCAAATAAATATAAAATAGCCCAGTATCCCAGTAAAAAAAATGCCGATAAAATTATTGCTGTTCTCTGTGATAAATAGTAAAAAATAACTGCAGTAACAAAATAACACAAAGCAATACGTTGTAAAACCCCCATAATACGGGTTTCGGCAAATGGTTTTAATTCCAAAACACCATCAACACCCTGTCTGAAAAATGGAAACCAGTACATTAAAAATCCCAACAGAAAAATGATAACGCTACGTTTAATTACTTTTTTCCAAAACAAATTTGCTGGTGCTTCTTTCATTTTTCCCATCGAAAAACTCATGGCATTTCCCATTGCAAAAAGAAAGGAAGGAAATACCAAATCAGCTAAGGTAAATCCGAACCATTCCGCATGAGTCAAATAGTCATAGAAATGAGCTCCCGTACCCGGAGTATTGACCACAATCATTAAACAAATCGTGAGTCCCCTGAACATATCAAGGGACAAAAAACGATTGGAATTTGGGTTAGAAATTGCATTCATGTTTAGTAATCGTATTTAATTGGTGCCATTCGTTCCGTTACGGGAATAATGCGGGATCGGTATTTTTTATGTAATGCTTTGGCAATCTCATTTGGATTTCCTTTAGCTTTTACAGGAAAATCTTTTATCTCCGTTACCCATTTCCACTCCCATTCTTTTATTTTTTCGTCAAAATTATCCTGATTGAATTTTCCCCAATTGGCTTTTACATCTGTAAAAAATTGTTGCCAACGCGGTTTGTAAAAATCAGTAAACAGTCCGCTCCACTGACGGTTGCTGTATTCGTGCAATCTGTTATCAGCTCCACCCCAAAGCGTAATCAAATCACGAGCATTTTGCTCGTACAATGCTTTTTCTTTTTCATCAATTCCCCAACTTCTTGCATCGGCAATCCAAGGTCCTAAAAGGAAATCCTGACGTGTGGCTAATAACAAATCCATATCATCAATCAATTCTAAAAATTCCTTGCTGTATTTATCAAATGCTACTTTATCGTTATTTTGATACGCCTTTGTTATTTCTTGCTGCAAAGGCAAAGCATAATTCGCCAAAACTTGTCTGCTCACATCCACCAAATCATATTGAAAACCATCTGATTTTTGAGCAACAGGAATGGCTTTTATAAAAAGATCCCAGGCCGGAAGTAAATCTTTTGGTTCATAATTTAATTTAGTTCTCGCCCAACGACGATAGCCTTCAAAAGTAGGACGGGAAACAATAATCGATTCCGCACCATCACGAATTACTTGTCCGTTATAAACTGTTTTTACCAAAATATCCCAGGCTTTTGAAATATCAGCATTTGATTTTCCGTAGCGGTTTAAAGTATATTTATCCAACCAGGAATTCAATTCTATTGGGGTGTCCCGCCAGGTATTATCAGTCATCAACTCATACAAAACCGGATTTTGTTCGATGGCTTCCATCGTTAATCCAATTCCTTTTAATTTTCCTGATTTAGGATCTTTCAAAGCTTTTGCAGGCTCATTGGCTACGGTTTCTATTCGACCAAACATCGAAATATTTCCACCAAAATTGTGCAGCATATTCCAAATCCATTGTTTAGCATAAAAAGCTTCGGTACGTTTCCAAACGGGTTCAATTTCTGTAGCCAAATCCAGAATAATCATACGATCATCAGGAACTGCATCCAGCATTCCTTTGATTTGTGGCGCTTCCCAAAATTCTCTGTGGCTGTAAAAAAGCCAACCCTGCATTACCCAAACCGCATCTTTATCGGCTGATTTCATGCCTTCGAAAATCTTCTTACTCAATTCAGAAAGATAAGCAGGATCATTAGACGGTGGTGTATTTTCGTTAAAAGTATCTGCTGAATACAAATGATCCGTTCCGTAAACTTCAGATTGTTTTTCTAAAAATTTCTTGCCAATTTCGGCAAATAACGGATCATCAGAATCTAAGATGTACGTATCCTCAAAATCATTACCCCAGTTGGTTTGCTTTAATTTGGCATTCGGAAAAAACTTTTTGAAAGAAGCTGGAACGTGTCCTGTAAAAGCAGGCAAAACTGTTTTCATTCCCAATTCGCGTTCTCTTTTTAAGATTTTAATTTGCAAATCACGGTGTGTATCTTTCCAGTTTTTAGACAACGGACCTCCCCAACCATCTAAATTCCCCATCCAAAACCAAGAGAAATAAGCTGGTCCACTGAAAAAAGTACTTAAATCTTCATCTGAAAAACCATAGGCTTTATAGACTTCATCCCAGATGTATTCTTCTCCTGTAATAGCCAGCGGCATATTGATTCCGTGCAAAGCCATCCAGTCGATTTCTTTTTCCCAACGGTTCCAGTCCCACCAGCTCATGCTGTAATTAAACGTACAATAGTTCAAATAATAGCGGTACTCGTAAGGCGTTTTTTTATGAATCAATTTGGGAACTGCTGGTAATTTTTTAGGCAAATTTAAATTGGTCCCATTCCATGTGATTTGGCTGTTGGTAAAATTATTTAGATAATAATACAAAGCCGATGCTACCGAAACCCCATTGTTTCCTCGTAAGAGAATTTTATCTCCTTTAGACACAATTTCGAACCAGTCTTCTTTTGCTGAAGCATCAATTTCGACACTAAATTGTGAAGCATGATTTGGTACAATACGAGCAATGAGCTGGCTGGCAGTAGTAGCTATTTCTGTTTCCGGTTTTGTCGATTGACAGTTTCCTGCTTCAAAAACAAAAACAACAAACAATAGGATTAATTTTAGATTGGTTTTCATCTATTTTAAGATTATATTATAGAAAATCAGAAACTGGAAATACCAGTTGGTTTTATTTTTAGGATGTTGCTATTTGCATCAAAATTCAAACTATCAATACAAATTTGGCGTAAAACATATTCTTCCTTTTGCGGAAAAATGCGATGGTATAAAATATAATCCTGCCCTTTTTCTCTAAACACCGAATGATGTCCCGGTCCATAAGTTGTACTATCCGCAGCAGTTTCCAAAATAGGACTGTTTTTAGCTGTTTCAAATGGACCCAACGGAGAATTCCCTACCGCATATCCTACTTTGTAAGTCGCATCTATTGCTTTTCCTGACGAAAACATTAAATAGTATTTCCCAAAACGCTTAATCATGTATGGTGCTTCAAAATAATCTTTAGGAGTAACTGCTTTAGGTTTTCCATCAAATGAAATCATATCTGGATTTAACTTAGTCGCCATACAAACACCATTTATCCAATTAAATCCGGAACCCCAATATAAATAAGCCTGACCATCCTCATCAATAAAACAATCGGCATCGATATTATGTACAGCAGGATAATCTTTAGACGAAATTAAAGGAGATTGATTTTCCTTAGCATTTTTCCAAGGCCCTAACGGAGCATCGCTTACACCAACCCAAATTTCGCTTCCAACAGAAACATACATATAATATTTTCCGTTAGCTGCTTTTTTAACCGAAGGTGCCCAGACCATTGAATCTTTAGAATTCGGGCTTGTACAGGCTTTTTTGGTTGGCCAGTTTAAATGATGGCGTTCGAATTTCAAGAAATCCTTTGTTGAAAATACCGCCAGTTCATCACCACCCCAAGGATCAATTGTGGCATAAATAAAAAAAGTATCCCCTTCTTTTACAATGCAGGGATCTGCAAAATAGCCCTCTATAATAGGATTTACTATTTTTAATTTATGCTTTAGTTCTTCCTTCTTCGCTGCTTGCTTACAAGAAATCAACAACATACTCATCAGCAAAATAAAAATGCCCGGTTTAAAATTCTTCATTACTACTTATTTTAATCATCAATAAAAATTACTATTCTTCAATTACTTCGTCTGATTTTGAAGGCGGAACTTGTTTTGTTCCCCAGGTTTTAGATGGCGTTGCTGCCATTTCAAATTCTAATACACCACCTGCAATAATATCACTGTGTTCAATAAAGGCATTTTCGAATGCTACACCATTTAGAGTTACTGATTTGATGTATTTGTTTTTATCCGAAAGATTCTTGGCTTTAATCGTAAAATCTTTTCCGTTTTCCTGATGAATCACCGTTTGTTTGAAATAAGGCGAATTGATTAAATAATAGGATTGACCCGCATTAGGATACAAGCCCATCATGTGAAAAGCCAGCCACGAAGACATGGCCCCTGAATCGTCATTTCCTGGAATTCCGTTTCTGGAACTGTTGTAATTTTTATCAATAATTTGATGAATGCGGTCGTTACTCAAATCAGGACGACCAATCCAGTGGTATAAATTTGGACTCAAAAACGAAGGCTCATTGGCAACATTATAAAATCCTTTGTCAAAAAGTGTATTTAAACGTTTTTTGAAAGCTTCATTCCCACCTGTTTTTTTAATCAACATCGCCACATCATGAGGAACGGAAAGGGAGTATTCCCAAGAACTGGCTTCGTAGAAAACACCACACCACCAGCAAACACAATTAGGCCAATCCTGTGCCAAAGGCGTGTAGGGAACATAAGAAATTTTTCCGTTGGTAGCAGCACACTGAATACTGTCCACCCATTTTTTATTGGAATCTTTCGGCATGATAAATCCACGGGAACCATTGTCTTCAATATCTCTCCATAGGTTTTGCCAGTTGTCTGATTGCTTGATAAAACGCCAGTATTCTCCTTTGCGTTTCGTTCCTTTGGCTACAATTGCCAAACAATAATCATTATACGAATATTCTAAAGTCCGGTTACCGGAACGCACATAATCGGTAGAAACATAGCCTAATCTATTGTAATCTACTAATCCGCCACGACCTTCTTTTTCTTCATTTCCGCCCGGAGGAAATAGCGCATCTTTCATCATCGCTTCCAATGCCAACTTATAATTAATTCCTTCCAATCCTTTTACAAAGGCATCTGCAATAACCACCTCAGCATTCGAACCTCCCTGAGTACGTCCATTCGAATTTCCGCTTCGGGCTTCCGGCAAATAACCATCGCGTTTGTAGATTTGCAACATCGCATTGACAATATCAATTTCCCGTTTAGGATCTAAAAGTGTAATTAGCGGGCTTGAAGAACGATAAGTGTCCCAAATAGCATAAAAATCATCATAGTAAGGAGAATCATTTTCCCATAACGGATTTTCTCCTGTACGATCTACCGGCATCAACATGGTATGATACAAACCGGTGTAAAACATGGTTTTCTTTTCTGTCGAAGCTTCTTTTTCGACCTCCACTCTTTGCAATAAATTATCCCATTTTTGTTGGGTTTCGGCAAGCTCTTGATTAAAATCCCAATGCGGAATTTCTTTATCGATATTTTCTCTGGCTTTTAAACTGCTGATAAACGAAATTCCAATTTTCATATTCAGCGTTTTATTAGCTAAACTTTCGAAAAATAACATCGCTCCGGTTTTCTTGCCGTTATCCACCTGATTTTTTTCATTAGGAAAAAACGTTGAGCCTTTCCAGGTTGAGAAAGAAGTAAATGGCTGATCGAAAACTGCTGAAAAATAAACGGTATAAGTTCCCCCGTTGTTCCAACCACCACGAACTTTAGTATGACCGCGAACTTCGGTATCTGAAATTACTTCTACCTGAGAACCTACAAACTGCTGTGCTTCTCTCCCATCAGGAATAATCGATTCGTCCAGATACCTGCCTAAATCAATTTTAACGGCATTTTTTGCATTCGAATCGAAAACAAATTTGTAAAAAGCAGCTCTGTCTGAAGTCGTGATTTCTGTTTGAATATTCCATTTTTTCAATAAAGCACTGTAATATCCTAAAGCAACTTTTTCGTTTTCACGAAGTGATTCCTGTTTGATGGTTTCAAAATCCCCCGAAATAGGCATAATAGAAACATTTCCATATTTAGCTCCGCCACCGGTTCCGCTTACATGCACCTGACTAAAACCGTAAATTGGTTTCGTCATATCGGTCGTAAAACCACTATTGGCATTCAAGTCGTTATCCGGTCCCGGTTTGATCATCCCGTAAGGACATGATGGTCCGATGAAAACATTTCCAAGACCTTCCGAACCAATCATTGGATCAACAAACTGATGGTTTTGAGTATGCGACTGACTGACTGTCAATAATGCTAAACAAATAAAAATTACATTCCGGCTCTTTGTCATAATTACTATTTTAATTATTCTGTTTAGATAATTATTTTTAATAAACCACACTCTTTTTTCAAAAAAAAGAACAAAAAAAGTGCACAGATGACACGGATGAATCATCTGTGCACTTCTTTTTTGTGTTTCAAAATTTTAAATCTTACAAAAAACAAGCGCCGTATGTATGCTTTATTTTATGTAAGCTTCTAACTTATCTAAGTCATTGATCTCTTTTTCTTTGGCACTGGCCGAAACAATTTCAGTTGTTAAATATTTAGCCGGTTTAGAGATTAATAAATACTGTGTTCCGTCATCGGTGTTTTTCACATAATCCTTTGGATTGTATTTTATTGCTGCTCCAATTCCAACTACCTCAGCTGCTACATCCTCAGGATGCGTTCCCCAAACTGCGATATAGTTTTTTCCTTTTTTAGTTTCAAAACCTTTAAAATAATTTACTCCCGTTACAAACTGCACTTTCTCTCCGTTTAAACTAAAAGCTTCCACTTTAGCCTCTCTCTTTCCTGAAAAAACAGTTACCCGAACTTTGATATCTACTTTTTTCCCTTTGTAAGGCACTCCTCTGGATATCATTTCCATATAAGAAGTATTTTCTGTCTTACCTACATGAGCCAAACGATTCGTTACCGGATTCAACGGCACTACTTTTTCTCCATCCCAAAGGCGTACACCTCCTAAACCAACAGTCGCAGCTACTTTATAATAATCAGCTCCCCATCCTTCTTTTTGTTGTTCAGCCGTAGGATACCAATGTGCTGCTTTCAACTCCAGACCTTTTTTTGCTTTATTGTAAACATCAATCGCTACTTTATCACTAAAATAGATTCGCAATGCCATCCATTCGTTTTCAACTGCCGGTCCGTGATGTCCAATTGTACTGTATAAATCCCCTGATTCAGAACCAATATCTGTCAGGTAACTTATTTTATCGGCTTTCATATACAAACTTGCATCTGTATTATTTTGCCCAAAACAAATACCTCCCAACAGCAAAGCAGCCATAAATGATAATTTCATAATTTCGATTTTATAGATTAAACTTAATTTTCGTAAAAATAAGTAAACTTTCTACAATGCCCGAAATTTTCCTTTATAATTAAGAAATTTTCATTTTATGATGGAAAGGCGTAAAACCAGTGATGTAAACGTGTACACCATTTGTATGTAAAGTCCCCTGATGATAGGTATATGCTTCACTATCTAAATTATTTAGGTTTTGATGTTCCACTAATCCCGGACCTAATGCTATGCTATCATTACCCATATTTGCTTTCGCAAATCCTGATTTCAGGAAATAATTTCCTTTTTCGTCCAATGTTGCACCTGCAATTTCAGTTCCTTCTTTAAAACACATTTCAATAGTTATTTCCACATTTGGAGGACCATCTACTTTAAAATCCAGACTGAGTTCTCCATTATTTTCTTCTACTGCAATTACTGTATTTTGTGTTTTCACATTACTTGCAACTCTATGTTCAAAATCCATTTTGTTCCAAAATCGTCCATCCTGAGATTCTGACAATTGATAATCGCCATCTGATTTAAGAAATTCCGGAGCTAATGGCTGATAATAATCCGCTTCTTTGGTTTCTTTCAAAATATATTTATTCCCTGTTTTTTCAATACCATCACTGCTGAAATACCCCATCCTGAAAAATGAAGAAGACAATCGCATGTACTTTAAAACTGCATCTCCTTTTCGATACATTAAAAAATTAGGATTGGATGATCTTCCGGAAACTATCATAACAGGTTTATCATTTCCTCCAAATAAAGTTATCGAAATTTTTCCGCGTCGGATTCGAGCCAGGTTTGAGACAGCGAAAAACTGTTCAAAGTCATTTTCACTATTTGCTTGCACAGGAATTTGCTGCTGCAACACCGGGTTTTCCATAAAATCAATCAAAGCATGCGATAAAACAGAATGAATAAAATCAGCGCTCTTTTCAATCAAATTGACCATATCGATAAACTTAGGATTCGCTGTATGGATAGCCATAAAACGGTATTGCAAATAAAACTTGGACACCGTTAAATTCATAAACTGATCCTGTCTTTTAGAATCTACGGTAACCAAATCACCATTCGGTTCTGTGTAATAATAATACGTGATCAGGTTTTTTTGAACAATATCCAGCAATTCCGGTTTATTTAGTAATCTGGCTATAGTTATCAGAGCTTTGTCAATTACAGCCGAATACACTCCACTTCGTTCCGAATAATGTCCGTCCTCATTGAGATAAATCCCTTCAGCTAACCATTGATTGATTCTATTGATGTAACGAACATCAGGATAAAGCGAATTGATATGAGCCAAAGCCGCACAAACCACCCATCGGTGATTAGGAGTATGCACACCACCTGTTATCATAGCTTCTCCGGCATTTTGAATAAACTTTTTAAGTTTGCTTCTAACCCCATCTAAATCCTTATTTTTATTGTTTTTTAAAACGGTAGCTGCGGAACAAATAGATTCTAAAACAAAAGCAGTATCCGGTGGCGATTGCCGGTTTCCTCCGGCATCAACAGTTCCGTCACTGTATTGCCCTTTTAATAATACATCAGCCGATTGATTCAAACGCTCGGCTACAGTCTCTGACTTATAAAATTTAGATTCCCTATGAGAAACCGAAGCAACAAATATTGCGATAGTGCCTGCCAAAGAACGGTAACTACTCAAACGAACAGCGGAATCAACCCATTCTTTTTGAAGAAACTGTTCTGCCATTTCATCATTATGTAAGAGTAATTTTTTCATTAAAAGAGCATCTTTTTTAGTTTCCGGGGCACTCAAAAAATGATCATTTGCCAAAACAGCATCGCTAACCAAAGCTCCAAGCAAGGATAGACTCCCTAGTTTTAAAAATTTGCCACGACTGATTGGATTCATACTCTTTTTTTATTAGTTAGACAAAGAAAAAGGTCTGCTTTCTTTAGCAGTTCCCCAGGATTTATTCGGTTTGTTACCCATTTCAAAATCTAATGTTCCACCTTTCATAATTGAAAAATGATCCAAGTAGGTTTTATCATAAGCCTCTCCGTTAAAGCTCATTTTTTGAATATAATTGGCCCCAGATGAAGCGCCTTTAGCATTAATAATTAATTTTTTTCCTTTTTCTAAACTCAGTGTAATTTTATCAAAATGAGGTCCTGAAATCACATATTGCGGTACGGATGGTGCTACCGGATAAAATCCTAAAGCTGAAAAAACATACCATGCCGACATTTGCCCGGCATCATCATTTCCACTCAATCCACCGACTGCATTGCTGTATTCAGTCTTCATAATCTGGCTAACTAATTCCTGAGTTTTCCAAGGCTGACCAGAATAATTATATAAAAACGGTATCTGGTGTCCCGGTTCATTTCCATGCCAGTATTGGTTGGCGGCATGGAAACGATCCAGGTTGGTATTGAACCCATCTTCTCCTCCCATTAAATTCATTAACCCTTTAATATCCTGAGGCACATACCAGGTGTATTGATAAGGCGTGCCTTCGGTTATGTATGATTTTCTTATAAACTTGTCAAAATCTTGGGTAAAAGTTCCGTCAGCATAACGACCTCTTACGCAGGAATCGGTTACGCTATAGACATTTTGATAATTCAAGGCTCTTTTTTTCAAGAGTCCGGCATGTAACGTATCTACTCTTTTAGCTGCAATTTGAGAAAGCGCAAAATCATCAAAGGCATATTCTAAAGTTCTGGAAACCTGTTCTCCTTTATGAAAGGATTCTTTTACCTCATCTTCCAATGGAACATAACCATATTTCAAATAAGAAGTCAAACCGCGACGTCCTTTTCCATTTACATAATCCGCATGATTTGCTGGAGTTTTAAAAGCATTTTTCAATAAATAACCATATTCTTTATCTGAAATTTCAATGTTATCTTTCATATAAGCATCCGCTATTGCAGCTATCGCATGATCTCCTATCATCGCCGAAGTGTAACTATTCCAGCATGGAAAAATGGGCATCCATTCACCTTGTTCTGCCATAGCAAAAAGACTTTTCATCATTTGTCCGTTTGTTTTAGGCGTTAGCATATTAAACAACGGCAGCGACGATCTGTAGATATCCCACATCGAAAAATCAGTAAAATAATTTTCGTTACCACTATTCATTACCTCTTTTCCTCCATTAAAACTTAAATAAGTTCCATCAGCATCATTAAAGGTTCTGGGATGCAAATAACTGTGATACATGGCTGTATAAAACTTTACTTTATCGTCTTTATTTGTTCCTTCTACCTTTACTTTTGAAAGCAGATTTTCCCAAATATCTTTCAGATTTTCTTTTGCTTCGTCAAAATCCACTATTCTGGTTTCGGTTTCTAAATTTTTTCGGGCTTGTTCGATACTGGTAAATGAAGTTCCAATTTTAGCTTCTATAGTTTCTCCTTTTTCCACCACAAAAGAAATATAAGCTCCTATGTTTTCCTGATTAGCAATTTGTGTGTGTCCATTAAGTATTTTTTTATCCTGATAAACACCAAAGTTTTCCGAATTTTTACTCAATTTTACCACAAAATATCCGCTAAAACCCGCTCTTTCCCCCGAACCCTGATAGATTTTATGCACCGGATTATATCCTGAAATTTCATTTTTATCAGCATTAATCTGGATAAATCCTTCTCCTTCGTCGCTGTTTGGATTCACAATGATGTGTGCTTCACCTGAATTCTCAAAAGTAAAACGAAACAATCCACAACGCTTAGTAGCTGTCATATTCACATCAATTTTATAATCCGCAAGATTGACTCTGTAACTGTATGGAGTTGTTTCTTCAGTATCATGAAAAAATTTAGAAGCTCTTTCGTCAGCCTGACATTTCAATTTTCCTGTAACAGGCATAATCGTCATACTTCCATAATCCTGAACACAGGAACCACTGAGCCAGTGGCTTCCTCTAAAACCCGAAATCTTAGTATCTGTATAATAATAAGGCGCTACACATTTGGTTTCCGTTGCTTTAGTTTGTGCTGTCCAGTTCGTCATTCCAAAAGGAACGGTAACATAAGGCACCACCTGAGCATTGTTCTCTTTTTCATCTTCTCCATGCTGTAAAGCACTAATTGTAGTAGAAGGTGCCGTACCAATTAACGGATTAACAAAATCTACATACTTGCTCTCTGTCCGTTTAACGGAACAGGACAACAGGACTAATAAAACGATTATTGCTGTTAATTTATATTTTAATAAACGGTGTAAATCCATGTTTATCGGTTTGCTTTTTGCTGAAGGCCAATTGTTTTATAAGACTCTGAGACCTGTTCAACAGAAATAAATTTATATTCGGGGCTTTTTACTATTGACTGCATGTAAAAAAATTGTATTCGGAAAAAACAGAATTCTGTCAAACCAATTGAAGGGATTAATCCGGTAAAGTTTTTTTCTTTTAAAACAGTTGAATTTCTTTTAATAAAAAAATTAAACTATTGAAATAAGCTAATACTCTGTATCTGATCAAAACAAAACTGATTCTGTGACGACTAGTCTATGATAACCGAATTATTATTTAGAAAAAGAAAAGAGAAGAAGAACTAACTTCTTCTCTTTTTCAGGGTTAAATAAATCACCAACTTAAATTAACCAATCAACAATAAATAACTTAATCATTAATATAATCCGGATTTTGAACTAAAGCAGGGTTAAGTACCAATGCATTTGTTGGAATTGGAAAAAGACGACGTTTTACATCTGTATCTGTTTTGAAACCCCATTGTCCTTCAAATTTTCCAAATCGAATCATATCGTTTCTATGCCATGCTTCCCAGGCAAATTCACGGGACCTTTCTTTGTAAAGGTCTTCTAACGTTACAGCAGTCCATGGAGCAGAAGTGGTACGATTAGAACGTATAGTATTTACTAACGAAAGTGGTGTGTCGCCCAAAGTAGCCGTTCCCCCACGAAGAATAGCTTCCGCTTTCATTAAAAGAATATCTGAGTAGCGTAAAAATGCTACATCATTATTCTGATTTCTACTTGTTGAAGTAGCATCCGGATAAAATTTAATATTTCTATACCCGATATTCCAGGCTATTTCATCATTACCTAAATCAAGGCCTTTTACATTTGCCTGACTTCCTCTATAGGTGATTTCTTTGCTTAATTCTACCTGGTAAGTAAATGAAGCTCCACCATCTGCACCTGTATAATATTCGTCATAACCTTTTTTAGTTGTAGTAACTGTTACAGGGGTAACTCCATCAGCTAAAAATTGTTTTCCTGTCAACCATTGTCTGTTACGAATATCATTTGCATCATTTTCAAAATGAGCATAGAATTCCGGCAATGTACTTCTTGGTGCACTAGGAGTAAACGGAAGTCCAAATCTGGTTCTTAAAGAACGAGGCACATCATAACGGGCATGATACATCAATCCGCCACCACCAACAGCCGGGTCATAAGGAACTGCAAAAATAAATTCCTTCATCTGAGGACCATTATTTGGATAGAACATTTGTAAATAAGTATTTCTGCCTTCAATAGTATAAAGACCTGATTTAATTACTTCATCGCAAGCAGCAATACATTCGTTATTGCGTTGTGTCCCTGTATAAACCTGTGCGTTCAAATACATTTTAGCTAACAAAGCATTAGCTGTCTGTTTATTTGGTCGGCCATAAGTTGCTACTCCGGATGCCGGATTCAAATTAGGAATTGCTTTTTTCAATTCTTTTTCAACAAAATTAAAAACTTCTATTCTGCTTGATTTAGCACGAGAAGAAAAGTCACCATAAACAGTATCCAATGGTACTGCTCCAAAATTATCCATCATTATAAAATAAGAAATCGCACGCATGGTTTTTAATTCAGAAATCAAAGTAGCTTTTTCTGCACCGGCAGGCATAGCTTCTTCTAAAATCGAAATAGCCTGATTACTTCTTCCTATAACTCCGGAAGACCAGTTCCATAAACTTCCTACGATACCATTATCTATTGTCCAATCATGGAAATGCATCGCAATGTAGTTTCTGTTGTCAAACCAGTTTCCTCCTCTTGCAGGCAAAATTGCTTCATCGGTAGTTAGTGATTGTGACCACCACCAGGAGAATGAAAAATCGCCTCGAAAAGCTACATAAACAGGTCCTGTAGTCTGAATAAACTGTGTTGAATTTTGAGGAAAAACCTCCGGTGTCAGTTGTGTCGTAATTGGCACATCTAAATTTTCGCAGGACCCGAATAAACCAATAGCCAGTATTGGAAGCCCAAAATATTTTATTATTTTTTTCATAATATTTACAATTATTACAATTATTATTTTCTTAGAATACCACGTTAAAACCTAATAAGAATGATCTGGTTTTTGGATAAAAATTATTTGAATCTACCCCTGGTGCCGTACCACCCTGTTCTACCTCAGGATCAATACCGCTGTATTTTGTAATCACAAATAAATTATTTACAGTGGTGTACATACGTAAACTTTTAACGAACTTGTTGATGTTTTTAAAGTTGTATCCAAGTGTTGCATTATCTAATCTGATATAACTGCCATCTTCTATAAAACGGGAAGAATAGCGATATGAATTAAAATCTTCCGGAGATTCATTTTGCGCATCTACCAAAATATTTGTAGTCATTGCTGTAGAAGGTCTGAATAAATCGGCGCGGGTAGCATTGAAAATTTTATTACCAAATACTCCTCTGAAGAAAACACTTAAGTCAAAATTCTTGTATTGGAAATTATTGGACCATCCTAATAGCACTTTTGGTTGTGCATTCCCTACATAATGATAATCAACACCATTTAATGGACTTGTGGTCAGGTTACGGTCTTTATCGTAATACTGAGAAACACCATCAGCATTCTTTCCGGCATAATCAAGAGTAAAAAATTGCCCAAGAGGTTTGCCTTCTTTGAAAATTTGCAAAGTAGCTCCCGTTTGCCCTCCTCCGTCAGGTTGTACTCTTCGGATAGAATCTCCTCCGATAAAGAATGGATTTGTTAATTTTACTATTTTATTTTTGTTACTCGCAATATTTAAATTAGTAGACCAGGTAAAATTAGCCGTCTTAACCGGTGTAGCACCTAAAGCAATTTCGATACCTTTATTAGACATAATACCTCCATTGGCCACAATTGATCCTACAGGAACTAATACCGGGTTCACCTGATAGTTAAAAATCATGTCAGTAGTTTTCTTGTCGTAAACATCAACCGAAGCTGTAATTGTACCTTGTAATAACGAAACATCAAGTCCCAGGTTAGTTGTTGCTGTCTTTTCCCATTTCAAATCCGGGTTAGCAGCCTGTATTGGACCATAAGCTCCTATTTGTTGACCGTTATAATAGAATGTTCCGGCACTTCCTGAGATAAATTGAGCAGTGTATGCATTAAATCCGGAAGAATTACCGGTAACACCATAACTGGCGCGCAATTTTAAATCGCTGATAACATTCTGGTTTTGCATGAAGTTTTCTTTATCAATTCTCCAGGCACCACCCACAGAAGGAAAATATCCCCAACGGTTATTTGCTCCAAATACAGAACCTCCATCTCTTCTTACTGTTCCCTGCAAAAGATATTTGTCATTGTAGTTATAATTTACACGCGCAAATTGAGAAATCAAACGTGTCTTTTGATATGCCTGACTGTCTCCAAAATTCACCACATAACCTCCTACTGAAGTATAATTACTTAAAGCTAAATTATTATAGCCCACATTATCTACCGGAAAATTAGTTGTAGTAGCCTGAAAACCATTACCTAAAGTATTCTCCTGCCATGAGTATCCTAAGACAGCTTTAATTTTATGATCTCCTAATTCTTTATCCCAATTCAAGAAACTCTCTATAATATTATTGGTGTTTTCGTAGTAATTTCTTAATGCTGAACCATTTACACCAAAATTTACTAAAGTTTTTGTCAAAGGTGGATCTGGATTGTTGTAAAAGTTAGCACTATTATATTGTGAATAATAGCTGTCATAAAACTCTCCGTGAGAAGTACTTAGTTTTTGATGAGCAATATTTAAATTATATGTAAATCCAAATGGAAGTTTTACTTCTGTAGTAAAATTTCCAATAAGATTATTTGTCTTAGTTTCATCAGTCCCGTGCTCAATTAAAGCTACCGGATTGAAATATCCTGTACTGGTAAAATTTTCAAAAAAACTGCCATCTTCATTTCTTACCGGAGAAACCGGAAGATGATTTATCGATTGTAAAAGAACCGTATTACGTTGAGGAACATTTACGTATTCACTAACAGAATTAGTAACATTTAATCCAAATTTTACTTTATCATCAAATGCATATTGTTCAACAGATAAACGGGCAATTACACGTCCAAAATCATTTTTCTTAAGAATACCTTCTCTTTTAATAGAAGTAAGACTGGCAGAATAGCTACTTTTTTCACCTCCGCCACTTATAGATAAATTATGGCTACTGGACAGTGCTCCTGATCTTAGAATCTCATCTTGCCAGTTTGTGTTTGCTCCTTTATCATTTTCAGGTGTAAAATTCAAATTATTTTTGGTTGTAAACTCTCTTAATTGAGCAGCATTCATCATATCCAATTGATTAGAAACATTTTCAATACCAAAATAACTGTTGTAAGCAATCTGAGTTCTTTCCTTACTTCCTTTTTTAGTAGTGACCATGATAACTCCATTTGCCGCTCTGTTCCCATAAATTGCAGTCGCAGCAGCATCTTTAAGTACATCAATAGTTGCAATATCATCCGGTGAAATCATCGAAATATCTACACCCGGAATTCCGTCTACAACATAAAATGGTCCCTGAGAACTGTTTAAAGTAGAAACACCTCGCATCACCACCGAAGCAGCTCTTGTAGGATCACCACTGGATGAAATATTTAAACCGGCAACTTTACCCTGAAGCAATTGTCCCACATCACTAATCGCTCCTTTATTCATATCTTCTGCTTTAACAGAAGTTACAGAGGTAGTTAAATTTTTTCGGGATCCTTTACCGTAACCTACAACCACTACCTGCTCTAAATTATTAGCTCCTGAAAGTAATTTAATGGTCAGATTCGTTTTTGCCCCACTTAATTTAACACTTTGATCAGCAAAACCAACATAAGAAACCACTATTCCAGCATTTGGATTAGAAACTTCCAGTCTAAATTTTCCATCTAAATCTGTTACCACACCATTTTTCGTTCCGCTTTCTAAAACATTTGCACCGGGTAAAGGCAGATTCTGATCGTCTACCACCTTACCGGACACCTGTGTTTTTTGCGCCCACGAATTAATTGAAAACGCTATTAAGAAAAATAACGTCAATAATTTGAAATTGGTTTTTTTCATTTTAATTAGTATTAGTTAATAATATTATGGTAAAATTAACAGTATTGTGAATCTTCGGAATGGATAAATTCGTCAAAAACATATAAAATACAGTCAAAAAAGCACAACAAAAAAGCTTTTAAAATATATTTTACACTTTTTATAGCAGTATTTTTTTAATTATAACCAATAAACACTCCTAATTAAGAAGATTTATTCATTTTAACAACCCTTAGCTTTATTATAAATATGAAGTAGATTTTCTAAACGTTTTTAACATTTAAAAAACCTAAAAACAACCTAAATTCTTACTTCACAACATCATTACTTAATAAATCATCTCAATTGTTTCTTAAATCCATAAAAACAAATCTTCCTTCTAAATAAACATTATGTAATTTATTAAGCCAAAAATTATCACTATGAAAAATTTATCCATGTTTTTGAATCATTTATCCATTTTAAGAAACGGACATCTGTTTAATTTTGATATTCATTAATTCAGAAGAACATCTTCTCTTACAACTATTTACCATTATTTAAAAACAAACCCAAAATGGAAAAAATCAATAACTCAGACAAATTCAATAACCCAATGCATCAAATTGACGATTGGGAAGAAAATCTAATCGAACGTTATCCGGATCCAGCTGAAGCTACAAAAGAAAAAGAGGAATTCCGTAATTACGTGGATTCAGAAAGAGTAGAAACGGTAAAAGAGTTTTATCGAATTAATCATACCTATCAAACTTATGATTTTGTATGTGAGAAAGAAAAAGAGTTCTTAAAATTTGACAGAAAAGAAATGTCACTTTGGGAAGCCGTAGATTTCCTGAATACTTTAGTCGATGATAGTGATCCGGATATTGATTTGGACCAATTCCAGCATTTACTGCAAACATCAGAAGCCATTCGTGCCGATGGTCATCCGGATTGGTTTGTACTTACCGGATTTTTACATGATATTGGGAAAGTGCTGTGCCTTTTTGGAGAACCTCAGTGGGCTGTTGTGGGAGATACATTCCCGGTAGGCTGTCAATTCTCAGACAAGATTGTATATCCAGAATTTTTTGCAGCCAATCCTGACAGTACTAATGAAAAATACAATACAAAATACGGTGTTTATACTCCTAATTGCGGACTGGATCATGTAAAAATGAGCTGGGGACATGACGAATATTTATACCAAATCATGAAAGATTATTTACCGGAACCGGCATTGTACATGATTCGTTATCATTCATTTTATTCCCAACACAGAGAAAATGCCTATGCTCATTTGATGACAGAACATGACATAGAAATGTTTGAATGGGTAAAAAAGTTTAATCCTTACGATTTATACACCAAAGCACCTGTCAAACCGGATTCAAAAGCTTTACGTCCTTATTACGAAGAATTAGTGGCTAAATATTTACCTGCCAAACTGAAATTCTAATTTTTTATCCTGTAAACTTAATATCCTTTTGAAATGTTATACACCTATTTAGGCTTTTTTGGATTCACGCTCCTAGTCATAATTTACACCAGTTACAAACTCCGAAAAGATAATCTTGACACTTCAAACGGCTATTTTCTGGCTGGAAAAAGTTTAACTGCTCCTATCATTGCCGGTTCGATGATACTGACAAATATTTCTACCGAACATTTAATTGGAATGAATGGGAGTTCATACAAAAACGGAATTATCGTTATTGCCTGGGAAGTTACCTCTGCAATAGCTTTAGTTATAGCTGCTATTTTTATAATTCCGCGGTTTATGAAAATGAAACTTACCACTATTCCTGAGTTTCTGGAAAAAAGATTTGATTCTCAAATTCGCTCTATCGTAGCTTTTTTATTAATGAGTTCTTTTGTAGTTACCTTATTGCCTATTGTTCTTTATTCAGGAGCTATTAATATTGAAAGCATTTTTGATTTCTCTGCGATATTTTCAATTTCAAAAGAACAATCTTTGGTTTACACGGTTTTAGTAATTGGTATCATTGGTTCAGCTTATGCTATTTTTGGAGGATTGAAAGCTGTAGCGTTTTCTGACACCCTTAACGGAGTTGGCTTAATGCTCGGCGGTTTATTAGTTCCCGCGATTGCTTTGTACCAAATTGGAAATGGGAATGTTTTTGAAGGTGTAAGTACCATTTATAACTTTGCTCCAAAAAAATTCGACATTATAGGAAGCGAAGATTCAGTATTGCCTTTTTCAACACTTTTTACAGGACTTATGATCAACCAGATTTATTTTTGGGGCATGAATCAAACCATTATTCAAAGAGCTTTTGGTGCTAAAAATTTAGTGGAAGCACAAAAAGGATTGATATACACCGGTGTTTTCAAATTATTTATGCCGCTGATTATTGTACTTCCCGGACTAATAGGTTATTATTATTTTCAGGAACAACATTATGACAAACCTGATTTAATTTACCCACTTTTAGTTAAAAAAGTTTTACCTACCTACCTGTATGGATTATTTGCAGCTGTAATTTTAGGAGCAGTACTAAGTACTTTTAACAGCGTATTAAATTCTGCAAGTACTATTTTTTGTATGGATATTTACAAAAAAAGTTTTAACAAAAACATATCAGACAAAAAACTGGTGTATTACGGGAAGATTTCATCGGTGGTGCTTGCTGTTTTATCTATTTCTGTAGCACCATTAGTGGCTTATGCTCCTTCGGGATTGTATTTTTTATTACAGGAGCTGAACGGAATCTTTTTTATTCCGATTTCTTCAATCCTCGTAGCCGGTTTATTTTTTAAGCAAATCAATGCTGTGGGTGCTAAAGCCGGATTATTTTTTGGTTTTGTTTTCTATATCTTAACCTCATTTGTATTCAAAATAGATATTCATTTTGTCCATTTATGGGGAATTGAATTTGTTTTAAACTTCATCATTATGTTTGTATTTTCAAAAATGTATGCAACTTCAAAATCAAACACAGAATACGAAGAAAATTTAGCTAATAATTACGAGAAATCCTGGTCAGGAATAAATATTGCAGGAAGCATTTTAGTGTTCCTGACTATCCTGATTTATATTTTACTGTCATAATAGATTTAATTCATTTTCAAAACACGAAAAAACATTACCATGATAAAAAGCAATATTGATAAAGCTACAGGATTTGAAAAACGATTTGAAAACATCAACACGGTAGTTTTTGAAAATTCGAAAACAGCTTCTGTAGCCGTTGCACAAGAAATTGCAGCATTAATCCGATTGAAACAACAGCAAAATAAATCTTGTGTTCTGGGACTTGCAACCGGATCATCTCCAAAGGGTTTATATGCTGAACTGGTAAGAATGCACAAAGAAGAAGGTCTTAGTTTCAGCAATGTAATTACCTTCAATCTGGATGAATACTATCCCATGGAACCGGATTCCATCAATAGCTATGTACGCTTTATGAAGGAATTATTATTAGATCAGGTAGATATTTTACCTGAAAACTATAATATCCCGGATGGTACTTTGTCTAAAGAAAAAATACAGGATTATTGTGCTCAGTATGAAGAAAAAATAGAAGCTTTGGGCGGAATCGATTTGCAAATTCTGGGAATCGGCGGAAATGGACATATTGGTTTTAACGAGTCGGGTTCTTTACAAAATTCAAAAACAAGATTAGTTGCCTTAGATCATATTACAAGAGTAGCTGCAAGTAAAGATTTCTCCGGATTAACTAATACACCAAGAACTGCTATAACTCTGGGAGTAAAAAAAATAATGGAAGCTAAACAGGTGATTTTAATGGCTTGGGGTGAAGGAAAATCAAATATTGTAAAAGCCTCTGCTGAAGGTACAGTGACCAATCAGATTCCGGCTTCTTTCTTGCAGGAACATGATAACGCTGTTTTTGTTTTAGATCAGGAAGCCGCTTCTAAATTAACCCGAATCAATACTCCGTGGCTAGTTGAGAAAATTGTCTGGACCGATCAATTAACCCGGAAAGCTGTTTTACGAATGGCTCTGGATCTTAAAAAACCCATTCTAAGACTTACCGATGCCGATTATATCGAAAACGGAATGAGTGATTTATTAGCTGATTCAGGTCCTGCTTACAACATTAACATCAATATTTTCAATAAATTACAGCATACCATTACCGGATGGCCCGGAGGAAAACCCAATGCCGATGACAGCAACAGACCGGAACGTGCGGAACCGGCCCGAAAAAGGGTGCTTATTTTTAGTCCGCATCCAGATGATGATATTATTAGCATGGGAGGAACTTTTATGCGTTTGCAGGAGCAGGGTCACGAAGTGCATGTAGCTTATCAGACTTCCGGAAACATCGCTGTAGCCGATAGCGAAGCCGAGAGATTTGCCCGTTTTGTATGCGATTATAATGAAAAATTCAATATAAGCAGTCCGGAAGCAGCTACCATTTACCGTAAGGCGCATGAGTTTCTTATCCATAAAAAAACAAGTCAAAAAGACATTTCTGAAGTAAGACATCTTAAAGGGCTTATTCGAAAAGGAGAAGCTCGCGCTACAGCTCATTTCGTGGGTTTAACTGACGATCAAATCCACTTTATGGACTTACCTTTTTATGAAACCGGAACTATTGAAAAGAAACCTTTAGGAGAAGCTGATATCCAACTAACAATGGATCTTATTGAAAAAATAAAACCACATCAGATTTTTGCTGCCGGTGATCTGGCCGATCCGCACGGAACACATAAAGTTTGCTTAGATGCCATTCTGGAAGCTGTAAAAAATCTTAAGTCTAAAGATTTTATGAAAGATTGTTGGCTTTGGCTTTATCGTGGTGCCTGGCAGGAATGGGGAATTGACGAAATAGAAATGGCTGTACCAATGAGCCCTGATCAGGTGTTGGCAAAAAGACACGGAATTTTTAAACATCAATCTCAAAAAGATGGTGTGGTATTCCAAGGTACAGATTCCAGAGAATTTTGGCAAAGAGCTGAAGACCGAAATAAAGAAACTGCTGAATTATATGATCAGCTTGGTTTATCAAATTATGCCGCAATGGAAGCCTTTGTAAGATGGAAATTTTAAAATAATACTCCATTTAGTTTTTACGAAAGCTGTGTGAATTTAGATAATTTGCACAGCTTTTAAAATAATATACTATATCGGTATTATTATTTTACAATGACACTTTCGATATAATTAGAATGTAAATGATTCTCAATAAAATTATAATTTAAAACTGCTTTCAGATATAAAAAAACCTGTGAAAATAATTTCACAGGTTCTCCTAAACACTAAACTTATTTTAAAACTAACTTAATAAAAAAAACAATTTCATAACCAAAAAAATTATTTTATTCTTCAGACACGATAGGTCTTTTATCCATTTCAACAGCAACATTCATAAGATACGCCACACCACTATCATTAATCATAGTCATATTAAGCGTATCCAACATGGCTAACTTTTTTGTCACCAGACCATTGAATTTATTATAAGAAATATTCATTTCTTTTAAATTATCTAATTTTTCTATCGACAGAGGCACTTGTCCCTGAAGATTATTCTCGAATAAACTAAAATTTGCTAACTGAGTCAGATTAGCAACATCCGGACTTAAAGTTCCGGTTAATTTATTACTGTTCAGCAACGCTACTTTTAGTGATTTCATTTGGTAAAAAGAAGACGGAATAACACCTTCAATTTCATTATTAAAAACAGCTAAAGTTTCCAGATTTTGTAAATCGCCTAAATTAGAAGGTAAATCGCCTGATAGCCGATTCATGTACAATTCTAATTTTCTTAATTGGTTTAAATTACATATTGAAGACGGAATAGCTTCTGATAAATTATTAAAAGATAAATCTAAAACTTTCAATTTCTTTAAATTTCCAAGACTATTAGGAATACTTCCTGAAAGCTTATTTTTATGCAGATTTAATTCTTCCAGACTTTGCAAATTCCCTAACTCTGCCGGAATGAATCCTACTAAGTTATTATCCTGTAAATCTAAAGCAATTACTTTGTCATTTATCACTTTAACACCTGACCAGGCAGTAACATCCTGAGATAAATCCCATTTTATTTTCCATTGACTACCATTTGTAGCCTCATACAATTTTATTAGAATTTCTTTGTCTGAAAGTGACACATTAGCCATCAGAGAAAATGAAGCAAAAAAGGCTAAGATTAAAGTAAAGATATTTTTCATATTTCCTGCTTTTGATATCGAGATTAAATATAACACAAAAAACGATTAAAGCACTAAAATAATCGACGAAATGCATATAAAAACAAAATAAAAAGGTATTAAACTTACAAATACACTCCTTTATTAAGGAAAAGAATTTTTATTTATATTTGAAATAACTAATCAAAACAAACAATTATATGGAAATTAATTTCTTAGCACTATTTGTAGCTGCTTTATCAACACTAGTCGTTGGGTTTATCTGGTATAATCCAAAAGTATTTGGAACCCTGTGGATGAAGGAATCCGGTTTGACAGAAGAAAAAATGAAAGGAGCCAATATGCCTTTAATTTTTATCATGGCAGTTTTTTTTGCATTTCTGATTGCAATGGTTTTACAATTTTTAACCATTCATCAATGGGGTGCTTTTGGTATGATTGGCGGTGGAGCTGCCGCAGACATTAAACCTTCATACGCTGCTTTCATGAATGATTATGGCACTGCATTCCGTACTTTTAAACACGGAGCCTTACATGGTTTCCTGACTGGTTTGTTTCTTGCTTTCCCTATGATTGCAACCAATGCCTTATTTGAACGAAAAAGCTGGAAATATACTTTTATAAATGGTGGTTATTGGATTATCTGTTTCATAATTATGGGTGGGATTATTTGTGCCTGGCAATAAAAAACAAAAAACTTCTCTGTGTTAGCAGCAGAGAAGTTTTTTTGCTTTAAAATAATTTTTCTATGGCTTTAGCCAAATCAAAATCTTTCTCTGTAACCCCTTTAGCATCATGAGTTGACAATCGGATATTAACTTTATTATATACATTAAATAATTCAGGATGATGATTTTTAGTTTCTGCCAGCACTCCCACCTGAACGATAAAAGCTAATGCCTGGTTAAAATTTTTGAACTCAAATTTCTTTTCGATTCCGTCATTCTCAAAAATCCAGTCCTTTAGTTCCGACAGAAAAGATTGTGCTGTTATTTTATCATAAATTTTCATACGCCTGTTTTTTTATTATAAACTTAGTTAATTTTGAGGTTTTAGACTAACTCTTTCACTTAAAATAGTATCTTCGACGCTATTAATTCCGCAGCATTTGAAATCAGATTTTTCATTTAAAATATACAATACTGTTGATGCACTCAGCACGCAATGGGATCTTTTGGCAGCGAAAAACATTTTCCTTAGCAGAGATTATTTAAAGACTTTAGAAACTGCTGCTCCGGAGAACATGACTTGTCATTTTATCGCTCTATTCCATAATGAAAAGAATATTGGAATTGCGATTTCTCAATTTTTAGACTTAAGCAAAATCCCTTCTTTTGGAGACCGAGATAGTTGCCTGAGAACAAAAATCAGAAATTTTGTTTTTAAAAGAGTGGGCTCAAAAGTACTTATTATAGGTAATAATATGCTGACCGGACAAAACGGAATTGCATTTGATAAAGAAACAGATTTAACTACGGTCATAACTCTATTAAAACAAGCCACGGATTCTTTAGAAAAATACTTTATCAGGCAGGGTAATAAACCGCATCTTACTATTTTTAAAGATTTTTCAGAAACTGAAATTAAAGATTTTAATATTCCTGTCTTTCGTTCTTTTTACAGGTTCTCCACGCAACCTAACATGATCTTTAACATTAAGGACTCCTGGCATTCTTTTGATAATTATATTGCAGATTTAAGCAAAAAATACCGGGATCAATATAAGAGAGCTCAGAAAAAATCATCTGATATTACCAAACAAAAAATGAGTCTTAATGACATTATTCATCATAACCGACGCATCCATCAACTCTATCTGAATGTGGCTCAAAAAGCTGCTTTTAATACTTTTTATCTGGGTGAACATCATTTTGAAACCTTCAAAAAAAACTTAAAAGACAAGTTTTTATTTTACGGATATTTTAGTGATGACAAATTAATAGGTTTCAACACCCTAATTAAAAATGGTGACGATATAGATACTTATTTTCTAGGATATGATGACACATGCCAAAAAGAAAAAATGCTGTATTTAAACATGCTTTATGATATGATAGGATACTCTGTCAATAAAAAATACAGTCGGATTATTTTTGCCAGAACAGCATTAGAGATAAAAAGTTCTGTGGGTGCCAAAGCGGTTCCCATGTATGGACTTATCAGACATAATAACCCTATTCTTAATCTGTTTGTTTCTAAAAGTTTTAGTTATTTTGAGCCAAAGATAGAATGGCAGGAACGAAATCCTTTCAAGTAACTGCGGTTTTTAAAATAGCCACTTTCAGTTTTTTAGTTGAAATAGCAATCTTCAATTGTGTTTCTTTGTTACAGTATTCTCCGTCTATTTGAAAACTTGTTGGCTTATTAATAGAAATCATTGCTTTATCAGTAGAAATAACGGTTACATGTCCGGATGAGATGGGTATTTTACCCATAACTATTTTAAAAAAAACACTAAAAGTAATCTTCCTTAAAATAATTAATTCAAACTTTCCATCACTCATAATTCCTATAGGATTGATGACAACCCCTGTTCCGTATTTCTGGGAATTAGCAATAACAATCATTTGGGCTTTAGTTTCAATCAATTGTTCATCATTTTTTATACTTACGTGAAAAGATTTTCCGGCATTCATCAAGGTTTTAAATATTTGCAGCGCATAACCTACTTTCCCTCTGACAGCACTTTTTTCATAATTTTTAATTAAATCAGCATTTAGTCCTAAATCACTCAAATGGATACACATTTTATCATTAATCATGATGTAATCTATCTCTACAAAACTATCTTCAAAGGCTATCGCTATATTCTCTTCCTGAGTTTTTGTCAGTCCCAAATCCGTTGCTAAACCGTTTGCAGATCCTACCGGTAAAATTCCAAAAATCACATCGTATTGTTCTAACGCTTCGGCTACCAGCTTTATGGTTCCGTCCCCTCCGGCTATAATGACCCGTTCCGGATGAAATTGCTGATAATAGTCTCTCAATTTTTCCAAATCATCAATTCCGGTCGTTTCAAAACAATACAAATTGATATTCAGATATTTTGCATAATGCGATACCTGATCAATAAGGCCAGCTTTATTAACACCTCCCGAAATGGGATTAACAACCATTATCACATTTTTTTTTGACATTTTGCTTTATTTTATGCTTAAAAATAAGTAATTTGGAGTACAATACAAAAGAAACACTATAAATGAAACCCATTTTAAAATTATATCGCGGTTATGCCAATGATCAGGAATTAATTGTAATGGGACATGTATTCCTGCCCACAAAAGGCGAAGATTATGACTTTCAGGATAAACATTTTAAAAATGCAAGTTCTATTATAGGAATGTATCGAATGAAAACCTGGTCTAATGCCGATATTTATTTAACACATAATAATACCGTTATTCATACCAAGACACTAGGTGACGGTTATTTTAAATTCTGTATTCCGCTTGCCGAAGATGAATATGGATGGGTTAAATATCAGGTAAGTCTTAATTATAAAAAAGAAACAATTACCGCAAAAGACAGCTATATTCGTCCCAAAATCGACCATCTAGGAATCATATCTGATATTGATGATACTTTTTTAGTTTCTTATACCATGAATCCTCTAAAAAAATTATATAACTTATTATTTCATAATATCAACAGACGTAAAATTTTTGAAGATGTAACGGCGCACTATCAGGCATTAAGTGAGGCGGGCAGAAAGCAAAATGGAGAATTAAATACTTTCTTTTATGTTTCCAGCAGTGAATGGAATTTGTACCGTTTCATTGTAAAATTCACTGAAATCCATAATTTACCCAAAGCTGTTTTATTATTAAAAGACATTAAAACCAGTTTGTCACAATTTTTCTGGACCGGCAGAGGCGGTCACAATCATAAATTTGAAAAAATCAAACATATTTTGGAATTTTACCCTAATTTAAAATATGTTCTTATAGGTGATGATTCTCAGGAAGATCCTTTTTTGTATGAAGCTATTGCCAAGATTTTCCCTTTAACGATTCAGGCAATCTACATTAGACAAACAAGCAAACGCAAAAAACAAAAAGTGATTAATACGCTTAAAAATCTCGAAAGTCTTAAAGTAGAAGTTTGTTATTTTAAGAAAAGTAAAGAAGCGATTGCGCATTCTAAAAGAATAGGATTGATCCAGTAAAATTTTAAAACCATATAGCTCCGCAAAATCTCCAACTTTAAAAATATTTTAATCTATTCTGTCACAGAAAAATTAGTCGGTTAAAACCTAAAATTACAGTCATAAAGTTACAAACCCTGCGGAGCTTAGGAAATAAATCCTACTACAAATTATCAATCTCTTCCTGAACGATTTCCCAATCTAATAATAATTGATCTAAATCGGCTTTCTTTTTATTGTATGCTTTAAAAAAGGCAGCGTCTTCAATATGTTTATCATAATTGGAAGCCAGCATTTTATCATCGTGCTGAATGTCTTTTTCTAAATGACTAATTTGGCTTTCAATTTTACTCAAACGGTTTTGCAAGGTCTTCCCTTTTTTCTGATCTTCGTAGGAGACTTTTTTATTTTCTTTAGGAGCGGCCGTTTTAACCACTTCTTTTTTCTCTACTTCACGCATATTTTCCATATTACGCTGTTCCAGGAAAAAGTTGATATCGCCTAAATATTCTTTTATTTTTTGGTCTTTGAATTCGTAAACAATATTAGACATGCCCTGAAGAAAATCCCTGTCGTGAGAAACCAATAATAAAGTTCCTCCAAACTTTTGTAAAGCCGCTTTCAACACGTTTTTAGACTTAATATCCAAGTGGTTGGTAGGCTCATCCATTAGCAACACATTGATAGGCTGCAACAACAGTTTACACAAAGCCAAACGGTTTCTCTCCCCTCCTGAAAGTACTTTTACCTTTTTCTCTACATCGTCTCCACGAAACAGAAACGAACCTAACATATCGCGCACTTTTGAACGATTCGTATCCAATGCAGCATCTTCCATCGTTTGCAACAATGTAATTTCGCCATCTAAATATTCGGCTTGATTTTGAGCAAAATACCCCAACTGAACATTGTGCCCTAATTTGATTGTTCCATCGTATTCAAATTCATTCACCAATGCTTTGATAAAAGTAGATTTTCCCTGACCATTTTGCCCCACAAAAGCAATTTTACTGCCTCGTTCTACCAGTAAAGAAATGTCTTTTAAAATCGTTTTGTCACCGTAAGCTTTAGTCACGTTTTCAGCTTCAATAACAACTTTTCCGGGCTCTTTAGAAACCGGAAACGAAATATTCATCACTGAATTATCGTCTTCATCGACTTCGATACGCTCAACCTTATCCAATTTTTTAATTAAGGATTGTGCCATCGAAGATTTGGTCGCACTATAACGGAATCTGTCAATCAGTTTTTGAGTTTCTTCAATTTTTTTAGCCTGATTTTTTTGAGTAGCCAATTGCTTTTCACGAAGTTCCTGACGCAATTCTAAATATTGCGAGTAAGGTTTATTGAAGTCATAAGCCTTGCCTAAGGAAATTTCAATGGTTCTGTTGGTTACATTATCCAAGAACATTTTGTCATGCGAAACAATCACCACTACTCCGGGATAATTGCGAAGGAAATTTTCTAACCAGATAATACTTTCAATATCCAGGTGGTTGGTAGGCTCATCCAGCAACAACACATCATTATTTTGCAATAATAATTTGGCCAATTCAATACGCATTCGCCATCCTCCCGAAAAAGTTTCCGTTTGATTGTCAAAAACCTCTCTCTTGAAACCTAAACCTAACAGAATTTTTTCGGTATCCCCTACATAATTATAACCGCCTAGCAATTCAAAGCGATGCGTATAATCAGATAAGTCTTCGATTATTTTAGTATATTCCTCACTTTCATAATCGGTTCGGGTAACCAACTGATGATTGATTTCATCCAGCTTTTTCTCTACAATTTTAATTTCTGTAAAAGCTTCGTAGGCTTCTTCAAGCACTGTTCTTCCTCTTTCAAAATCAATATCCTGACGCAGGAATCCCATTCGGATGTCTTTTTCCTGAGAAATCACACCTGAATCAGGCTTGAAATCACCAGCTAACATTTTTAGCATGGTTGATTTTCCTGCACCATTTTTTCCGACTAAACCAACTCTGTCTCCGGCTCCCAATCGGAAAGTTACTTCTTCAAACAAATAAGTACCTCCAAACGAAACCGATAAATTGTGTATATTAAGCATATATTGTGACTAATGTTACATGGGTACTTTCTATAAAAATGTACCTTTGATAAAAATTTTTGCAAATGTTAAAAAAAGGATCCAAACTAAATAGTATTTTAACAGGAACTTGTCCTAAATGTCAAAATGAGAGCATGTATGTAGATAAAAATCCGTTTCATTTGGCTAATGTTTTAAAAATGAATACCAAATGTTCACATTGCGGTCTGACGTATCAAATTGAACCTTCCTTCTTTTATGGAGCTATGTATGTAAGTTATGGTGTGAATGTAGCCATAGGAATTGCAGCTTTCATTGTTTCTTATTTATTTTTTAATACCAGCTTAAAAACATCATTTATTGCCATCCTAGCAACCCTTATTATTCTGGGACCGCTGGTATTAAGATGGTCAAGAAATATATACATCAATATGTTTGTACATTACGATCCGAATTTTAAAGCCTGAAATTATCTTTTACGTTTTTCAAATCGGTTTATATTGATTTCTTTTTCCAAAGGAATTCCATATTCAATATTTTCGAATAATGCTTTGGCCATTGCCGGTCCGAGCATTACACCACGAGTTCCTAAACCGTTTAAAAGATGAATGGATTCATAATCAGTATGTGTTCCCACTAATGGTCTTCTGTCTTTTACTGTTGGACGAACGCCAGCAAAATGAGAAATAATTTCGAATTCGCAATTGATAATTTCCTTTATCCGATCTACTAATTCCTGTTTTCCTTCTTCAGTAGGCAAATCGGTTTTGTCTTTCCAATTGTAAGTAGCACCCACTTTAAATAATCCATCACCCAGCGGAAGAATAAACACAGAGGTATTTATAATGACATCTAAATCCAGATTAGGAGCTTTGATAATAAAAAGTTCACCTTTAGTTCCATCCAAAGGCAAATGACTGAAATAAGGATTAGCATGCATCCCAAAACCTTCAGCAAAAATAATGTGTTTTGCTTCAATATTTTTATAACGAATACTATCTGATAAAACTTCCAGAGCTTCATAATCAAACGATTCCAGCAGCATCAGTGATTCCTGTAAAAGATATTTTTTATAATTTTCTAATAAGGCTGCAGTATCTACATAACCCGTATGCAAAACCTCACCATAATGGAACGGAGAATCTATTCCTGAATATTTTTTTGTAACAATTGAAGTAGATAAAAAAGGAGCCAAAGCAGGTTTATCTGAAGCAGCAAACCAATTATTCTGTTCTTCGACAGAAAAGAATTTACGTAATATAGGCTTTTTAAAATCAACCTTAATCTGAAGTTTTTGCTCTAAATCAGCATAAAACTGATTCATCACAAGCAGTTGTTCCCGTGCCTGCCAGACTTCGCTGAAGCGCTTTAAAATAACCGGATTGTACAAACCTCCTGCAATTTTAGAAGAATTTTGAGAATCATTGTCCACTACCAAAATACTTTTAGCATTTGCTAATGCCATTTCAGAAAATGAAATTCCGGCTAATCCACATCCTACAATTAAATAATCAACCATACTTTTTAAATAAAACGCAAAAATACAGAAAACAAAAAACTCTTACCATCAGGTAAGAGTTTTTGTAAAAATATCATTGAAATTAATAATTCCACATATCCGATTCAAAATCACGGATTTTTTCTTTCACACGTTCAGCTTCCAGCAATTGGTTTTGAGCATTATCTTTCATATACTCTTTAATTTCTCTATCGCCATAAACGTTTTCTTCTTTGTAAATTACACTATTAAAACGTCTTGAATTTAATATTTGGTCAAAAGAAATAGGCATGGCCGAGTTTTTATTATTAAAAGCTTTAGCTTCATGCAAAACCTCTCTGGCATCAGGATAAAAAATCCAGAACAATTCAATATAATCCTTCTCGTCACTATTCATCGTGTACACATCCGGAGTAACCGGGCAAATAGCAAGTAAGCGGTATTTTAATTCGCTTTGACGCTTGTCGAAATACCAGAATCCTTTAATCTTGTATTGCGTTACATCCTGAGCTGTTAAATCAGATCTCAAAACATATTCTTCAGAAACAGTCTGACCGGCATTTATTTGTTCCCGACCGGCATCCGTAGTATCTATTCTGCTTAATGAAGCCTGAATATCTTTATAGGTCTTTTTTGTATTAAAATAACTATCAGAATACACTTCAGTTATCATTTCTTCTTTAATTGCCCGCGTTAAAACATCATATAGCGAACGTCTGTTTGAACCAATATTAGCGGTATCCACAGGGAAATAAAGAGGGAAATTAATTTTCTCACTCAAATCAATAATTTCCCATACCATTTTACCCATTAATACATCTCTATCATGAACATAACCATAAGTCAGAGGCTTATCATTATCTGAAATAAGTTGTGCAGGAGTCTTAAGACCAATTTCCTCCGGAATCTTAGCATTCAGTAAATTAGACTGAGCATAAGTAGCTATTCCTCCCAACAAAGAGATTGCAATTATCAAAAAATTTCTCATATTCATCATAGTGTCATTAATAAGAATTGACGCGTACCGCTATTGGTAAAACGTTTATTGAATTTCAAAAATAACCGGAGCTGTTCTTGGCAATAAATAATTACCTGCACCTACCAGTTTTGTTTTTATTTCAGAAATAGTAACCTGATCGCCTCTTCCCGCTTTAGAGAGAACTGCTTTGCATTGCGCATTTAATTTATTACCCTGAACAACCACTGTAGGCTGACCGGTAATTTTTAAATTAAATCCAACAACATCCAGATTTACATCAAAATCAAAATCTTCTAATTTAGCTCCAATAGTAGCAATTTCAAGATTCGATTTAGGCCCTTTTACCACACCTGTTTCTCCTCTGATGGTACCTGTTGGACCAGGGATTCCTTTGATTCTGAATACTTTTTTGTCAGAAGCCACTTTTCCGTCTGACATTTTACCAGAAACGTTAATTACCACTTCGTTTCCTCCTTGCGGATTCATCACGTATTTTCCGTTTCCAACTTTAGACAAACCCGGAGCTGAAGCATTCACATCTTTATCTGAAATACCTGCAAACGAAATAGAGATTGGATTAGAAACCCCTCTATATACTACATTCATTTTATCAGCAGAAATAGTAGCTGAATTAGGCCTTGGAACTACCACATACTTTCCGGAGAATTTTAATGGAACTGTTTTTCCATCTTCCACAAAAGTAAATTGACCTCCAATAGTCTGCTCACCAACTCCACCAGCTGTCAAAGAAATAACTGCCTGACCATTAACAATTTTACCAGGTCCTGAAAAAGAGGTTGGCTTAGTATTTTCGTCATAACGCCCTAAAACTACTTTTCCAGTAACCGCTTCTCCCTGAAAATAAGCATTCTTATCCAAAACAACAATAGCCTGATAATTGCTATAAGAAGCCGCCGCTACTGCCGCTTTTCCTAAAGCTGCACTATACACATCAGATTCTGCTTTATTGATATCATTTTGCCATGCTGATAATTTTGCAACCGTAGCAATGGCAGGAAAATCTTTAAAATGGTACGATAAAAATTTTATAGCAATACCTTCTTTGTTTTTAACATCAGAAACATCAAATTTTGTTTCAATTTCATTCACAATAGCAGCATACTTTTTATCAGCTAAAGCTGCTTTCATATCTACTTTATATTGATTGATGGCGGCTATAATCTCATTACCTTTTTTATCATAACCTTCTCCGGTAAACCAATCTGCGATATTATCGCCTTTATCCATTTCTTCATAAGGCAGTTTTCCGGTTTCAGGATCTACTTCATAACCTTTAGTTGCCTGCTCTTTTAAAGAAGCAATGTAATTATAAAAATTATCTGTTATTGCTTTTACTTTGTGAGCTGTTACTGATGCTGCAGCAAATTCTCCTTTAGCTTCAGCTGCTTTAGCATCCAATGCGCCTAACATTTGTTCGTTAGACAGTTTTGAGTTTTGATTAGAACTTTCAAATTTTTCGTTCATTAATCCAAAACCTGATATTACTTCTTTTGAAACATTCATTGCCAACATAGCGATGAAAACCAAATACATCAGGTTAATCATCTTCTGTCTAGGGGTTAGTTTTCCTCCTGCCATATTTTCTAATAATTAGGTGTAGTAATTTTTTTCAATATCTATTTTCTGACTAATTATTATCCTTTATTATTCATTGCAGAAAGCATACCTCCATAAACATTATTCAATGAAGAAATGTTAGCTGTCATCGATTGCATTTGTTCTTTTAATTTAGATGCATTTTCAGCAATTTCTTTATTAGCCTCGGCATTTCGGGATGCACTTTCTAATTGTACTTTGTACAAACTGTTTAAAGCTTCCATTTGTGCAGCAGCCATAGACAATTCATCACTGTATTTTTTTGTAGCAGCAATTCCGTCAGCAGCAGGAGCAATACCTTTAGCAGCCGATTCGAAATTTTTGATACTATTTCCTAAACTTGCCATTAATTCACCATCGATTTTAGCATCTTTTAGTAAATTATCTAATTTTTGAGATAATAATCCCTGAGCTTCAGATGGAGATTCTGTTTTTTGTCTTTTATTGGCATTCGGTGTTCCATTCGCTAATTCAGGATAAACTAAAGTCCAATCCAATTCATCATCTACAGGTTCAAAAGCAGAAAGTGCAAAAATAAATGCCTCAGTTAATAAACCGATAGAAAGCATTAACGTACCTGTTAATGGTCCTATTTCGAAATGTGTAATTTTAAAAAGAGCTCCAACAATTACAACTGCTGCTCCCATTCCGTAAGCAAAATTCATTGCTTTTTTACCTAATAATGCCATAATCTTAAGTTTTTTTTAGTTAGTGTAGGTGTTATTTATTAATAAATTAAAGGGGTATTCTAATTATCTTGTTTTTCCTGCGCCGCTGCCAGTTCCTGTAGTCTGAACTCCCATATAATCCTGAACTGTTCTAAAGCCAATAAAACTTCTGGCTGAATCAGCATATTCAAAATCTCTGGTACCTACCTGAAGGAAATAAGCAACATCTTTCCACGAACCACCACGGACTACTTTTCGTTTATTTGAAGCATCCAAAACATTTGGGTTCATAGTAGAAACATATTCGTATGCATTTGGGTCATAAGAAGAGTCCGTCCATTCCGACACATTCCCTGCCATGTTGTAAAGATTATAACCATTAGGTTCATAAGATTTAGCTTCAACAGTATACAAAGCCTGATCTGCTGCATAATCTCCTCTGTTAGGCTTAAAGTTAGCTAAGAAACAACCTCTGTCATTTTTAGTATAAGGACCTCCCCAAGGATAAGTAGCTGATTCCAGACCACCTCTTGCAGCATATTCCCATTCAGCCTCTGTTGGTAATCTAAAAGAATTAATCAGGTCGCGACCACTCTTTTTAGATTTAATATAGGTGTTTTTATTTAGAGTTCTCCAGGCACAAAAAGCTTTAGCCTGTGTCCATTTTACTCCTACTACAGGATAATCGCCATACGCTTTATGCCAGAAATATTCATTATGCATTGGCTCATTGTACGAATAAGTAAAATCTTTAATCCAAACTGTGGTATCCGGATATACTTTTACTTCTTCATTTCTTATAAAATCTTTTCTTTTACCCACTTTCGCTTTTGCAGCAGCCTGAATATCCATCCAAGAGTAACGGAATTTCAGTTTATCAACATCAATAGGTCGTTCACCGTTATATGCTTCTTCAATTGGAATATACATCGAATCCATAACCTCAGTGTAATATTCATCAGGATACAACTTGGGATCCTTAATTAGTTTGATATTTCTGTTCAGTCTTCTACCGGCATACGGATCTTCATCAGTCCCTATACTATAATAATTATCATACATATATTTATCATAGGCTGTCATCTTCTCCGGATCTGCATCATTAAATGCAAAGTCTCCAATGCTTCCTGCTCTTTTTCCCTTACCATCACCAGGTTTAGCCCCGGTATCATCGGCTAAAATGGCTAATTTCATTCGTATAGTAGAATCTTTTACCCATTCTACAAACTGACGGTATTCACTATTTGTAATTTCAGTTTCATCCATATAAAAGGAACGAACAGTAACTGTCTTTGTCTGAGCATCCTGTACACCTGCTATATCCTCATCAGATTTACCCATGATATAGGCTCCACCTGGAACCAAAGCCATACCGTAAGGTTTCTCCGGATGCCATTTTGCACCTTTAACACCGACTAATTCTCCTTTATCACTAGATTTACCACAGCTTACTAAAAGTGACAAAATTGCCATAAACGCAATGAACTTCTTCATATAAATTCGGGTTATATATTCTTTATTTTTTAAGTGTGTAAACGTATTTATTATTTATTAATAAAACAATATTTTTTTTCTTTAATTAAATCCTTAACCAAAAGTAAAGTTAAATAAATTATAAAAAAAATATTTTATCGACAAAACGCAAAAAAATACGATTAAAAACACATTTGTCCGACGAAACGTATCTTTTTAATTGCAAAAAACACAGAAAAAACCTTTTTAAAGCACATTTTTTCTCTGCGCCTTCCACCATCTTTCCGGCAATTCCTGATTACAGGCTCCTAAATATTCTTCATAGGAACAAGGTAATAACGTATTTCGTTTTAATTTATTATTACCATCAGTAACAAAAGGGATTTCTATCCACCAACGGTCGGTTTTATCACTTTTGTAAAACACTAAAGTCTCCTCCTCAATAGGCACGCTGTATTTTATATAATTTTCTCTGCTCCCAAAAGGATACTCATGAGAACGATAATGAAATCCTTCAATAAAATACCAGATAATTTGTGTAATTAAAACAGATTCCTGAGGTGAATTGTGGTGATTAAATACCCCAAATACAGAAACCTTATCACTGATTCCTGCATATCTTGCTAAGGCACATATTTCTTTTCCGTTAAATCCATTAGGAGCAAAAGAGGTAAAATTTCCTGAATCTGATGATTTTACGGCATTCAAATCCAAACTAACAATATCGGCATCTCTGAAAACAGGTTCTGCAATTGCAATATTATTTGAAACTTCCCCTAAACGATAGGCATCAAAAAATAATTTTTCAATTAAATCAATTTCCTCCTGAGAGTTATAGTAGGTCTGATAACCAATATTACAAAAATTAAACAGGTTATTAGGCTCATCAATAATCATTTGAGACAAATAGGAATTAGCAGACATGAGTTCCTCTTCTTTGCCAAAATCAAATTTACTGTCAATAGCGACTAAATTTACCATTTGTTCCAGTTCATCATAAGCACGATACATACTGTATGTCAAATCCTGACTACCTCCGATAATAACAGGTATGATTTTTCTTTTAATCAGATCAGAAGCTACTTTTCGTAAAGCAAAATAAGTATCTTCTTTAGAATTTCCCGGTAAAATATCACCCAAATCAGCAATACCGGCATGCCAGTTACCCGGAAACATACTATAAAATTCCTTTCTGAAAACTGATGAATCAACAAAATTCTCAGCATTACCACCTCTGTTTTCAGCAACAGCTATTAAAGCTATTTTTATTGTATCTAAATCCGGAAATTCATCTTTAGTATGAAAAACCACTTTACTGCCCAGTTGTTGAGAACTTAACGATTGTATCCATCGAAGTATATTATCATTTATTGGCTCCAGAAAATCAAATCCCATCATAATAATTTATGCTTAACTTTTTACTTCCTAAGAATAACAGGAAAGCTAAGGTTATTTCTTTTTAGTTGTCGTTTTTTTAGCTGCAGGTTTTTTAGCCGTTGTTTTCTTAGCCGGCGTCTTTTTAGCAGGAGTTTTTTCAGCAATCAAAGCCTGTACTTCTTCCAAAGTCATTTTTGAAGCATCAACATCTTTACTCAGTTCAATCTTGATTTTTCCTTTCAGAATTACTGAACGTCCCCATCTTGCTTTTTCAACTACAATTCCTTCTTCTTCCCAATTATGAA
The DNA here is from genome assembly GCF_046000495.1 of Flavobacterium plantiphilum. NCBI lineage: Bacteria > Pseudomonadati > Bacteroidota > Flavobacteriia > Flavobacteriales > Flavobacteriaceae > Flavobacterium > Flavobacterium plantiphilum. Next base: position 327,420 of record NZ_JBELQA010000003.1, on the reverse strand, counting down.
TAACCTTATCAATATTTTTCTGAATTTTATCTTCTATCAAAGCCTCAATATCAGCTTGTGATAAATTATCAAAATCGTATTTCTTACTCACATTGATAAACATACCACCCCATTTGATAAACGGTCCAAAACGCCCTGTTCCTTTTTGCACTCCTTCACCTTTATAAGTAGCAATTGGAGCATCGGCTTTTATTTTCTCATCAATTAATTCCTGTGCTCTCTCTTTAGTAACCGCTAGTGGATCTTCTCCTTTTGGCAAAGAAATAAAAACACTACCATGACGTACATAAGGACCAAAACGGCCATTATTTACCTCTACTTCTTCCTCTTTATAAGTCCCTAAAGCTTTTGGTAACAAAAATAAATTCAAAGCTTCCTCTAAAGTGATATTTCCAATATTTTGCTCTTTCATTAAGCTGGCAAACTTCTTATCTTCATCTTCTGCATCACCAATTTGAGCCATTGGACCAAATTTCCCCAAACGAACTGATACCGGTTTTCCTGTTGCCGGATCCTTTCCTAAAATTCGCTCTCCACTTTCTCTGTCCGCATTAGCTTCAACATCTTTTACCGTTGGATGAAATTGATCATAGAACTCCTGCATCATGGTTGCCCATTCAATATTTCCTTCGGCAATTTCATCAAAATCCTGTTCTACTTTAGCCGTAAAATTATAATCTAAAATATTTCCGAAATTTTTCACTAGAAAATCAGTCACAATAGTTCCAATATCAGTAGGAACTAGTTTTCCTTTATCTGAACCTGTGTTTTCTTTCAGCAGCTTTTCTGCTAATTTACCAGATTGTAAAGTTAATTGAGTATAATTACGCTCACTTCCTTCCAAAGTTCCTTTCTCCACGTAATTTCTATTAATAATAGTAGAAATTGTTGGCGCATAAGTGGATGGACGACCAATACCTAATTCTTCTAATTTTTTCACTAAAGAAGCTTCAGTATAACGAGCTGGCGGACGGGAATATCGCTCCGTAGCGGTAATAAAATTATTTTCTAATCTCTCATTCACTTTCATTGCAGGCAACATTCCTTCCTGTTCTTCTTCATCGTCATCATGACCTTCTAAATATACTTTCAGGAAACCTTCAAAAAGCAATACTTCTCCGGAAGCAGTAAATATTTCCGAATGATTATTAGCTTCAATTTTCACATTGGTACGTTCTAATTTAGCATCACTCATTTGCGAAGCTAAAGTTCGTTTCCAAATCAAATCATACAAACGTGCCTGGTCTCTATCAATATTCACGGTGTGACGTGACATATCAGTAGGACGAATAGCCTCGTGAGCCTCCTGAGCTCCTTTGCTTTTATTAGCAAATGTCCTGGGATTAGAAAACTCCTTCCCGTAAGATTTTATGATTTCAGCTTCGGCAGCTTCCATTGCTTCTTTAGACAAGTTTACACTATCGGTTCTCATATAAGTAATCAATCCCGCTTCATACAAACGTTGTGCTAATTGCATGGTAATTCCAACAGGCAAATACAATTTACGCGCTGCTTCCTGTTGTAAAGTAGAAGTGGTAAATGGTGCTGTAGGTGATTTTTTTGTTGGTTTCGTTTCTAAATCTGAAACTTTATAAGCAGAACCGATATTTTTATTTAAAAAATCTTCGGCTTCTTTTTTGGTGTTGAAATTTTTAGGCAACTTAGCTTTGAATGATTTCCCTGCTTCATTTGTAAATTCTGCTACAACCGAATAGGAAGCTACTGCATTAAAATCCTGAATTTCACGCTCGCGTTCTACAATCAAACGAACAGAAACCGATTGAACACGACCAGCCGAAAGTCCGCCTTTAATTTTTCTCCAAAGTACTGGTGACAATTCATAACCCACCAAACGGTCTAACACCCTGCGTGCCTGTTGCGCATTCACTAAATTATAATCTATCTCACGGGGATTATCAATTGCTTTTAAAATAGCATTCTTAGTAATCTCATGAAAAACAATACGTTTTGTTTTGTTTTTATCTAATTTTAATTCTTCCGCCAAGTGCCATGAAATAGCCTCTCCCTCGCGGTCCTCATCGGAAGCCAGCCAAACCGTTTCGGCTTTCTTGGACAAAGATTTCAATTTAGTAACAAGAGCTTTTTTATCCGGAGAAACTTCGTATTTAGGTTTAAATCCATGTTCTACATCTACTCCAATTTCCTTCGAAGGCAAGTCGGCAATGTGCCCGTAACTTGACTCTACTTGGTAATCACTTCCTAAAAATTTCTCGATTGTTTTTGCCTTTGCAGGTGACTCAACTATTACTAAATTCTTTGCCATTGCTATATTTTTCTGGAACAAAAGTATCTATTTTTTTTAAATACAACGGCTTTAGATTTTTTTTTTGAAAGAATTAGTCACTATCACTAAATTATATATTCCTTTCCAATTTAATTTTAAATTCAAAAATTCAAAACCTCACTTTAGATTTTCATTTTTGAGATATCCACAAAACCTTTTGGATTCAAAAGCCTTAAATTTTGTTAATTCTTCATCTGACATCTTGTCATATCCGTTTGATTTCTCTTATCTTTGTGCTTTGAAACAACTCCAATGGAAAAGATTATTGAAGAGAGCAAACAAGGTGAAAATCTTGTACTGGAAAACAAACCAGAGAATACTAAAAAATTATATATTGAAAGTTACGGTTGTGCGATGAATTTTTCGGACAGTGAAATAGTTGCTTCTATATTATCCGGTAACGGGTACAATACCACAACAGTTCTGGAAGAAGCTGATCTGGTTTTGGTAAACACCTGCTCAATTCGTGACAAAGCAGAACAAACTATCCGTAAGCGTTTAGAAAAATACAATGCGGTTAAACGCATTAATTCAAAAATGAAAGTCGGCGTTTTAGGCTGTATGGCCGAACGTTTGAAAAGTCAATTTCTGGAAGAAGAAAAGATTGTCGATTTAGTTGTTGGTCCGGATGCTTATAAGGATTTACCCAATCTGTTAAGCGAGGTCGAAGAAGGTCGTGATGCCATCAATGTCATTTTATCTAAAGAAGAAACTTATGGTGATATTTCTCCTGTACGATTAATGAGTAACGGAATTACTGCTTTAGTTTCTATCACCCGTGGCTGCGACAATATGTGTACGTTTTGCGTAGTTCCTTTTACCCGCGGACGTGAACGCAGCCGTGAGCCTCAAAGTATCATGACTGAAATACAAGATTTATGGGATAAAGGTTTTAAAGAAATCACGCTTTTAGGACAAAATGTAGACAGTTATTTATGGTATGGTGGCGGACTGAAAAAAGATTTTGAAAACGCCAGCGAAATGCAAAAAGCAACTGCTGTCAATTTTGACCAATTATTAGAAATGGTAGCGGTTACTTTTCCTAAAATGCGTATTCGTTTTTCGACTTCGAACCCACAGGACATGCACGAAAGTGTATTGCATATTATTGCAAAATATCCTAATATCTGCAAACACATTCACCTGCCGGTACAATCAGGAAGCAACAGAATTCTAAAGGAAATGAACCGTTTGCACACTCGCGAAGAATACATGACTTTGATTGATAAAATAAAAACCATTATTCCAGAAGCAGCCATCTCACAGGATATGATTGCGGGTTTCCCAACCGAAACTGAAGAAGATCATCAGGATACTATGAGTTTAATGGAGTATGTAAAATATAATTTTGGATACATGTATTCCTATTCAGAACGTCCGGGAACTTTGGCAGGAAGAAAAATGCAAGACGATGTTCCTGAAGAAACTAAAGCAAGGCGATTACAGGAAATTGTCGATTTGCAACAAAAACACGCCTGGTATCGATCGGAAGAATTCATTGGAAAAACCGTGGAAGTATTAATTGAAAAAGTTTCTAAAAAATCTAAGGAAGAATTCTCAGGTAGAAATTCACAAAGTATCACGGTGGTTTTCCCAAAAGAGAATTATAAAATAGGTGATTTCGTCAATGTAAAAATTAATTCCTGCACCAGCGGAACTTTAAAAGGAGAAGCTGTTGGTTTGAGCGAAATGAATTAAGTTTAGAAAAATGACAAAAAAACAAATACTCATCGTTATACTCACTTTCATCATTGGATTTGGAGCTACTTTCTATATTATTAGAACGTACTTTCCTAAACAGAAAGTAGAAAAAACAAATACCGTCAAAGATACTTTGACTAGTAATAAAGAATAATCTGCGAATCTACGTTTAACAAAAACCTCGCTACAAAAAAATGGAAACAGTTCAAAACATAAAACAACGATTTGAGATTATTGGGAATGACCCAAAGCTTAATCGTGCGATAGAAAAAGCCATTCAGGTAGCTCCAACAGACATTTCGGTACTGGTTACCGGAGAAAGTGGTGTGGGGAAAGAAAACATTCCCAGAATCATCCATTCACTTTCTCATAGAAAACACGGAAAATACATTGCTGTAAACTGTGGTGCTATTCCTGAAGGAACTATTGACAGTGAACTTTTTGGACACGAAAAAGGAGCTTTCACAGGTGCAACCAGTACACGTGAAGGTTATTTTGAAGTAGCTAATGGCGGAACAATTTTTCTGGACGAAGTAGGTGAATTACCTTTAACAACTCAAGTACGTTTATTAAGAATCCTTGAAAACGGAGAATTCTTAAAAGTAGGTTCTTCACAAGTGCAAAAAACCGATGTTCGAATTGTAGCTGCTACCAATGTCAACTTATTTAGTGCAATCGAAAAAGGAAAGTTTCGGGAAGATTTGTATTATCGCTTAAGTACAGTAGACATTACATTACCTCCTTTAAGAGACCGAAAAGACGACATCCATTTATTGTTTCGGAAATTTGCTGCCGATTTTGCTCATAAATACAAAATGCCACCATTAAAACTCGATGACAATGCAGTACAATTATTGCAAAAATACCGTTGGAGCGGAAACATTCGTCAGCTAAGAAACGTTGCCGAACAAATTTCGGTTTTAGAAACCAATCGCGATATTTCGGGTGCCACTTTACAATCCTATTTACCGCCTACAGAAGGCAGCAATCTTCCATCGGTAATTAAAAGCAATAAAAGCGAAAGCGATTTTAGTACCGAAAGAGATATTTTATACAAAGTGCTTTTTGACATGAAAAGCGATTTGAATGACCTCAAAAAACTGACTCTGGAACTGATGAAAAGTGGCGCTGCCAAAACTCAGGACATCAATCCGAATTTAATTCAGAAAATATATGGTTCTAAAAATGAAGACAGCGAAATAGAATTTGAAGAGCAACCCGTAACCGCTGTGATGACTCCAAATCACAATGAAAATTATAATAATACTGAAGACAATTACCTCTTTGCAGAGACCATTGAAGAAGAAGAAGTATTACGCTTAGAGCAAAAGGAAATCGAAATGATTAAAAAATCATTAGAAAAAAACAAAGGAAAAAGAAAAGCTGCGGCCGATGAATTAGGAATTTCTGAACGTACACTGTATAGAAAAATTAAACAATTCGATTTATAAAAAAATAAAAACTCAGATTCCAAATTCCAATTATTATATTTGAACCCAATTGGAATTTAGACATTGGGATTTTACCAATAAATAATATGAAAAAAACAATTTCTTTTTTTGCTTTGATTAGTCTCTTTATGTTGAGCAGTTGTGGTATTTATAACTTTACCGGAACCGGAAAAATTGATGCAAAAACTTTTCAGGTTAATTTCTTTCAAAATAACGCAGACTTAGTGGAACCCGGACTTGATCTACGATTTACCAGAGAATTGCAGGATCTGATACAAAATCAAACCAATCTGAACATGATAAGTAATGGTGCGGATTTAATTTATGAAGGAGAAATAGTAGATTACCGAATTAGCCCAATGACTGCCACTGCTGATCAGCAAGCTGCCCAAAACCGTTTAAAAATCAGAGTAAATGTCCGATTTACCAATAGAAATAAAGAGTCTGACGATTTTGAAAAAACTTTTGAATTTTATTATGATTATCCGGCTACCTCTCAGTTACAAGGCGCAGTTTTAACGACAGCATTAGATGAAATTTTTGAAAGAATTACCCAGGATATTTTTAATGAATCATTAGCTAAATGGTAAAATGTTGATTCGGTTATTTGTTGATTCGAATATTCGATACCAAATAACCAAATAACCAAATAAAACTTATGAACGTAACCGATTATACCTATTTAATCAATAAACCTCATACCATTACGCAAAAGCAAACACTTGCTTTAGAAAAAGTACTGGAGGAGTTTCCGTATTTTCAAAGTGCCAGAGCTCTGCGATTAAAAGGACTTTATAACGCAAACAGTTACCAGTATAATTCAGCATTAAAAGTTACGGCGGCTCACACTACTGACAGGGCCGTATTATTTGATTTTATAAGTTCGGATGATTTTAATGCTATTCAGAATGATTTCTTCGAAAAGAAAAATAATGCGTTATTATCTATAGATGTGGTTGACAGCATCGAAATTAGTGCTGATCAAAAAACAGCATCTGTTATAAACAATGCTGAACCCGACAATGCTGAAAAAACTGCAAATACGACTGAAGAAAAATTAGAATTAGGAAAACCATTAGAGTTTTCTAAAAATGAGACACATTCTTTTCAGGAATGGCTGCAACTCTCCAGAATACAGCCTATAGTCAGAGCAACTGAAACCGAAAAAAGCACACAATTTAACTCAGAAGAAGAAGCGCTCAGAAAGAAAAAAGAGTCTATTATTAATAAATTTATCGAAAGTAATCCAAAGATTTCAGCAGTAAAACACGGAACACCGTCAATAAACATAGATATCAATAAAGAGGACACCAGCTCATTAATGACAGAAACTTTGGCCAAGGTGTATTTAGAACAAAAAAAATATCAAAAAGCAATTCAGGCATATGAAATATTAATTTTGAAATATCCGGAAAAAAGTAGTTTCTTTGCAGACCGCATATCGGATATTAAGATTTTACAACAAAACAATAATAATTAAGTAATGAGCACATTTTCAATTTTTTTAGTTTTAATAACAATAGTTTGTTTCCTACTGATTGTAGTAATTATGGTTCAAAACCCTAAAGGAGGAGGATTATCTTCTACTATTGGCGGATCACAAATGTTAGGTGGTGTACAAAAAACCACTGACTTTTTGGATAAAAGTACCTGGACTTTAGCCATCGTTTTGATTGCTTTGATTTTATTATCAAGCTTAAGTTTCACGGGTTCATTAAGCGACACCGATTCTAAAATTATTGATACTACTGAAGCTGCTGCTCCTGTTACACAGCCTGCTCCTGCTACTCCAGTAGTTCCTGCAGCTCCTGCAAAATAATTAGTCTCTAATATAGATTAAAAAATGCCAGCCTGTCAAAGCTGGCATTTTCTTTAAGAAAAAATGGCAGTCAAAATGGAATGGCACAATTTCTGAAAATAGAACAGCATCAATAAAAATTATAATTTAAAATATAAAAACATGGCATTAAACATTAAACCACTTTCAGACAGAGTTCTTATCGAACCAGTTGCAGCCGAGACGAAGACTGCTTCAGGAATTTTCATCCCTGACACTGCAAAGGAAAAACCTCAAAAAGGAACTGTTGTTGCTGTAGGAAACGGAACAAAAGACCACACAATGACAGTAAAAATTGGAGACACCGTATTGTATGGAAAATATGCCGGTACCGAATTAAAACTAGAAGGTACGGACTATTTAATAATGCGAGAAGACGATATTCTTGCAATAATTTAAAAATCCCCACCCAACCTTCCCGAAGGGGAGGAGATTTGAATAAATAAAAGTATTTACAAACAAAAACCACCTCGGCTCCCTCTCCTTTGGAGAGAGCTGGGGTGAGGAAAAAATTAACGAAATGGCAAAAGACATAAAATTTGATATCGAAGCACGTGACGGATTAAAACGTGGTGTGGATGCATTAGCAAATGCAGTAAAAGTAACTTTAGGACCAAAAGGACGTAATGTAATCATTGGAAAAACTTTTGGAGGACCAACAGTTACTAAAGATGGTGTTTCTGTTGCAAAAGAAATTGAATTAAAAGATCCATTAGAAAATATGGGAGCTCAAATGGTTAAAGAAGTAGCTTCTAAAACTAATGATTTAGCAGGAGACGGAACTACAACTGCCACTGTTTTAGCACAGGCTATTGTAAAAGAAGGTTTAAAAAACGTTGCTGCCGGAGCTAACCCAATGGATTTAAAAAGAGGAATTGACAAAGCAGTCGAAACTATCGTTGCTGACCTTGCTAAACAATCTCAGGTCGTTGGAAGTGATTCAGATAAAATCAAACAAATTGCTTCTATCTCTGCAAATAATGACGAAATTATTGGCGAATTAATTGCTACTGCTTTCACAAAAGTAGGTAAAGAAGGAGTAATCACTGTTGAAGAAGCAAAAGGAACTGATACTTTTGTTGATGTTGTAGAAGGAATGCAATTTGACAGAGGATACCTTTCTCCGTATTTTGTTACCAATTCTGAGAAAATGGAAGTAGAACTAGATTCTCCATACATTTTATTATACGACAAAAAAGTGTCTTCTTTAAAAGAATTATTGCCTGTTCTTGAGCCGGTTGCACAATCCGGAAAACCATTATTAATTATTGCAGAAGATGTTGACGGAGAAGCCCTTTCAACTCTTGTTGTAAATAAATTACGCGGTGCTTTAAAAATTGCTGCTGTAAAAGCACCAGGTTTCGGAGACAGAAGAAAAGCAATGCTGGAAGATATTGCTATCTTAACTGGTGGAACTGTAATCTCTGAAGAAAGAGGTTATACTCTTGAAAACACAACTATCGAAATGTTAGGAACTGCAAAAAGAGTTGCTATCGATAAGGACAACACTACAATTGTAAGCGGTGCAGGTGAAGCTGAAATGATTAAAAACCGTGTGAACCAGATTAAAGGTCAGATGGAAGTAACGACTTCTGATTACGATAAAGAAAAATTGCAGGAGCGTTTAGCTAAATTAGCTGGAGGTGTTGCAGTACTGTATGTAGGAGCTGCTTCTGAAGTAGAAATGAAAGAGAAAAAAGACCGTGTAGACGATGCACTTCATGCAACCCGAGCAGCTGTAGAAGAAGGTATTGTAGCCGGTGGTGGTGTAGCATTATTAAGAGCAAAAAAAGCTTTAGCAAATCTAAAAGCTGAAAATGCTGATGAGGCTACCGGAATCCAGATTGTTTCCCGTGCTGTTGAAGCACCATTAAGAACCATTGTTGAAAATGCAGGTCTTGAAGGTTCTGTTGTAGTTGCAAAAGTTGGCGAAGGAAGCGGTGATTTTGGATACAATGCTAAAACAAATGAATATGTGGATATGCTAAAAGCAGGAATCATCGATCCTAAGAAAGTGACTCGTGTGGCATTAGAAAATGCGGCATCAGTTTCAGGAATGATTTTAACTACCGAGTGTGCTTTAATCGACATTAAAGAAGAAAACGCCGGTGGCGGAATGCCAATGGGCGGTGGAATGCCGGGAATGATGTAATTCCTAAATTCTCACAGATATAAAAAAACCGTTCTGATTATTATCGGAACGGTTTTTTTATTTTTCAGAATCAGTAACTTTTTTTTTTACTCTTTCGTTTCTGTTGATTTTTTAGCTAATTTTAATATTACCGGCAACAAAGTCACAATAACCAATCCGATGATAATAAGTTCAATATGATTTTTTAAATCTATTTGATAGTTATTCAATAAAAAACCATACAAATAATGTCCTGCAAATATTAATATAAAAGACCATAAAAAGGAACTTATTACATTATAAAACATAAACTTTTTTTTCTCCATCATTACAATACCGGCAACAATGGGAGCAAAAGTTCTGAAAATAGGCAAAAAACGGGCAAAAATAATAGCTCTTCCTCCGTGTCTTTCAAAGAAAGCTTTAGACTGAACCAGATATTTTTTCTTAAACCAGAAAGTATCCTCTTTATTATACAAATAATAACCGCTTTTAGCTCCGAACCAATAGCCCACAATATTGCCTAAAATACCCGCAAAAGCTACCATAACCGAGAGTAAGGTGACATTGATAAAATCACTCTCAATAAACAGGATATTTTCAATCAATTCTCTGTTATAAATTCCCGCAAGAAAAAGAAGACTATCTCCTGGTAAAAAGAAACCTGCAAACAATCCTGTTTCAGCAAAAACAATAAACAATACAATAAAAACACCTAGTTTAATTCCATTTATATCAAAATGAATATAAAAAAGCGGGTCTATCAGGTTTTTCCAATCAAAGCTATTCATTCGTCAGGATTTAGTCAAAAATATTTCGAGCGTGAAAGTAAGAATAAATTAGTTTAACCACAATTTATTCATTTGTTTTAAAGTTTTATTAACGATAAAAAATGAATTCTTATTTACTAAATGCATCTGTTTAATAAACATCAAAAATAAAACTCCTGTCCCATCAGTGGAACAGAACAATTTATACCATAGTTTTCTCTTATTTTTATTCGTAATTCATCAGCTGCAGCATGCTCTCCATGAACTAGAAATATTTTATGAGGCTTGTTCTTCAGTTCTGAAAGCCAATTCAACAAATCAGCCTGATCCCCGTGAGCCGAAAGACCATTTATTTCTATTATTTTGGCTCTTACTTTATAATAATTACCAAATATCTTAATTGACTTAGCTCCTTCAATTAATTTCCGTCCTCTTGTCCCCTCTGCCTGATAGCCTACTATAATAATTGTAGTTTCAGAAACCCCTATGTAATTTTCTAAATAACTCAAAACACGACCTCCGGTAATCATTCCGCTTGCAGCAATGACCACTTTAGCTCCTTTATTAGTAATAGCAGCCAGTGTTTCTTCATAATCTGCATTAATAATAAACATTTTACTCATTGCCTGACAATCGGCTAAACTTAATTTATGCCACTGAGTATTATTAAAAAAAACTTCAAAAGCTCCTATTCCCATTGGAGAATCAAGAATATAAGGAATATTAGGAATTCGTCCTTCTTTTTTCAATTCCCACAATAAAAACATGATACTCTGAGCCCGTTCTACAGCAAAACTTGGAATGATAACCGTTCCTCCTTTTTTAAAAGTTTCATTGATATTATTTTCTAATTCCGTTTTTGGATCATTATCAGGATGTAAACGATCACCATAAGTACTTTCTAAAAAAACCAGATCAGCATTTTGAGGTTTCACCGGCGGATACAATAAAACATCATTATCTCTCCCTAAATCTCCCGAAAAAACTAAAGTTTTACCTTCCAATTCCAGACTTATACTACAGGCACCTATAATATGTCCTGCCGTAGTAAATACAGCTTCAATTTCCGGCTCAACACTTACTTTTACGTTAGGAGGAACAACATTAAAAAGCGGAAATACTTTCTTAGCTTCTTCTACAGTATATAATGGCTTCACTATTTCATGTTTTGAACTGTTTTCCTGAATGGCTTTTTTAGCGTCTTCCTCCTGAATTTTAGCACTGTCAACTAATATTAACTTTGTAATTTCCATTGTAGGTCCGGTACAGTAAATTTTTCCCTGAAAACCCTGACTTACTAATCTTGGCAGCCAGCCACAATGATCTAAATGCCCATGAGTCAGTAAAACATAATCAATTGTATCTGCCAAAACGGGCAAAGGTTCCCAATTGAATTCCCGCAAAGACTTTAATCCCTGAAACAGTCCGCAATCAATTAAAATACGGATTCCGTTAGTTTCTATTAAAGTTTTTGATCCTGTAACTGTTCCGGCTGCTCCTATAAATTTAATTTTCATGATATTATTTTTTAAAGTTTAACCGCATTTACAGAGTTCCGCTACTTCTTTCAACACATTTTTGATTCTGAAATTGCTTATCCCTATTTCTTTTAAATTAATTCTGTTAGCAACCAATTCTTTTACCAAAATAACATCCAGCAGCAGTAATTTTTCTTTTTCAGCCTTAGTTAAGGTGGTCAGACAGGTTACGGGATACAAACAATCGTTATTATTCATCAATTTCAAATTCCCTTTTTCGGGATAATCCCAACTTAGTAAATGAATTCCGGAACATTCTGCAAAAGCTATAGCATCAGCAGTAAAACGGGTATTAGTAACTATCCAGCAATCAGAAATTTTCTCTTTATTCGAAAAAAGCGTGTAATTATTGAACCGTAAATCATTAAACCTGGAAAATACATATAACGGAATTTTCACATCCGAAACCCCTTGTTTACCTCCGTGAAATTTACATTCCACCATAGCAATTACATTGTTTTTTTTAATCAAAACATCTATTTCATGGAGCACACAATTGCCCTGCAGAATAACATTGGTCTGCGTCTGGTATTTTTGGGATTCAAAAATACGGGCTATGTATTTTTCGAAAAAGAATCCTTCCGGACCTAACATTTGGATTGCTGCCCGAAGATTGTATCGTGCCGCGTGAGAATTAGTATGATTTTTTAATAAGGTAAAAGCTTTTTTATAAATACTTTTAGTTGAAATTCCCTCATAAACATCTTTAATGATTTCTTTTAAAATAAAATCTGCTGTAAATGTGTCTGCTCCTGACCTTAATAAAGATTGTCTAAGTTTATCAGGATTAAAATCAACAACAGCACCGGAATGTTTGACTACTTTCATAATTACTAATTATTTACTGTAACAACTTACTTAAAGTTACGTAAAAAATATTAGGAATTTCGCTTTTGAAAATAAAACCCGGGAATAAAAAGCAATACAAATAAAGGCTGAATTAAAAACCTTCGAATATAAAACAATAAAAAATTATTGTCAGAACCGTAAAAACGGATAACCAGAAAGAAGGAAATAATTAAAACCAAAAAAGCAATGAGGTATAGAAAGAATGAAAACTGAACCATCATTTTATCTTTGAAAATTACATAAATCAGTCCCAAAGAAATAATCATATTCAGTCCATACCGGAAAAGCAAATTAAAAATCAGACGAAAAACATCAAATTCCGGCAAATCCATTTTATTGAAATCACTTTTAAAATAAGCCAAAAACGGATCATAAAACAATGTAGTTTCATAAAAACGAACGAACACAAAACAAAGTAACAGCCCACAAGCGAGCAAAAGTTCCCGCCGATGAGTATAAATTTTATTTAGCATATAATGAAAATTTATTGACCCAGATTATCCATAAAATAAAAACAACTCCATAAATAAACAGCGGAAAAACAATTTCATGCAGCAATGACTGATGTTCCGGAAACCAATACAAAGCAAGACACAATAAAGCAATTCGGATTACATTTAGAATATAAATAAAAATACTCCCTCCAAAAATAAAAAACAAAGTCGGTTTTAATTTTCCCGAAAAAGAAACCACAAACGAAATAAACAAAATAATCACACTTACGGCATTGCAACCCTCAATCATTCGGGCAGCGGCCTGCTGATTATAATAAAAAATAATGTTAGTAGTTTTCGGAATTATTTTAATATAAAAATCGGCACCAAAAAAAGTAAGAAGCTGCATGGTATTTTCAGCAACTAACTGCGTTATTGAATCGACTTTATTTCCCTCAAAACCAGATAAAAAAAACTGATAAACAAGGCTTAAAATGAAATAAGTCAAAAAAAACTTTGCTAAAAAAACTAAAAAAGGGCGATACAGAATAAGATATTTTTTCAACTTTTTATTTTTATCAAATTTATGGAAAATAAAAATAATCTTTCCAGATTAAGATTTACTAAAAAAAAACAACAATTGTAATATAATACTGTAGTACATTTCATTATATTTGAAAAAAAATTACAGTATGAAAACCAACTTACTAACCACCACTTTGTTACTAGCTTCTATAACTTGCTCTTCGCAGCTTATGGAACCAACTAAATACTATCTGGATTCTTTATACTACCCAACTACAAAAAATGATTACAAATACATCCGACTAGTAGAAAACTACAAAGAGCAATCCAATTTATTTCTTTTTACTGAATATTATCGTTCAGGAAAAATAAGCATGAAAGCCATTTCGACAAAAAATGAAGAACCTAAACTTGAAGGACCCCGCATTGATTATTATGAAAATGGAAACAAAAAAAGAGAAACCGAATACCATAAAAACCAAATAAATGGAAAACAATCTGAATGGTACGAAAATGGGAATAAAAAATCGGAAAAAATAATCAACACAGATCTGAAAACACTGAAAACATCAACACAAATACTACAATACTGGAACGAAAATAATGAACAGAAAGTTATTGACGGCAATGGATTTTATGAAGAAAGTATCGAAGGAACATACGAAAAAGGGGAAATAAAAAATGGCAAAAAACAAGGAGTATGGACCGGAAAAAGCAAGTTAACAAATTCTACTTTTACAGAAACTTACGAAAATGGAGAATTGATTTCAGGAATCAGTATTGATAACAATAATAGGGAACATCCTTATCAAATTCTTTTCAAAAAACCGGAATACAAAGAGGGAATGATGGCTTTTTACCAATTTATAGGAAAAAATTTCAGGCTTCCAAAAAACATTAGTACCAATGGTCTTAAACCAAAACTATATGCAAAGTTTAATGTTGATCTTGACGGGAAATTAACAGACATTAAAATAATAAAAGATCTTGGACTTGGTACAGGAGAAGAAGCAATAAGGGTATTAAAAAAAGCACCAAACTGGATTCCGGGAATATACAGAGGCATCCCGGCTAAAGCATCCTATACTTTACCTATCACAATCCAAACCCCAAACTACTAACATAGTAAACAATGAAAACCAACTTATTAACCATCACATTATTATTAATTTCGATATCTTTTTTTGCTCAGAATATAGGAAATAAAACCATTCTACTGGATTCTCTACATAGTGTTACTACAGACAAAAACTATTCTTACATTAGAATCATTGAAGATTATAAAAGCGACAAAGACTTGTATACCGTCCTAGAATATTATAAATCCGGAAAACTAAGCATGACTGGTTTCACAAATGACAAAGACATCTTGAAATTTGAAGGACTGCGTATTGATTATTACGAAAATGGAAACAAAAAACAAGAATCCAACTACACAGACAACAAACTTAATGGTAGTTGTATTAATTACCATAAAAACGGTAATAAAAAACAAGAATCTAATTATATAGACAACAAACTTAATGGGTGGCAAATTGAATGGTATGAAAACAATCAAAAAAAATCAGAAAAAGAAATAACCTGGGATGATAAGAACAAAAAAAGCATCAAAAAAATCATTCAATTCTGGGATAAAGACGGACAACAAACTATTATCGACGGAAATGGTCAATATGAAGAAATAAGCGAAAAACATTCTGACACAGGTAATATAAAAAACGGTCTTAAAGATGGCGTATGGCAAGGAAAATATAATACGAAATATACGTACATCGAAAAATACCAAAAAGGAGAACTAATTTCAGGCATAAGTACTGATAAAGACAAAAATGAATATCACTATACTGTTTTAGAAAGCAAACCGGAACCGATAAAAGGAATTCAAAACTTTTATCAGTTCATTGGAAAAAACTTTAATATTCCAAAAGAATACAAATCATTAAACGGTAAAATATACATACGGTTTATTGTAGATAAAGAAGGCAGAATAGTGGAACCTAAAATTATAAAATCATTAAACGAAACATTAGACAAAGAAGCAATTAGAGTTATAAGCAGTTATGAAAAATGGATTCCTGCCAAACAAAGAGGACAATATGTTAGAGTTTTATATAGCCTACCTATTACATTAAAAGCTTCAAAATAACAAAGAGATTCTCAAAACAATTCAAAATTGATAATAGCTTTACCGATTCAAAAAATAAAAAATACTTTTTGGGGTCATAATTGATAATTATTTTTTACTTTTGCAGCCGTCTATCAGCTAATGATGAGACATACATAATAATCATTAAATAATATTAGCATGTACTTAACTAAAGAAGTTAAAGAAGAAATCTTCGCAAAACACGGAGGAAAAGCAGTAAACACTGGATCTGCTGAAGGGCAAATCGCTTTGTTTACATTTAGAATCAACCACTTAACTGGTCACTTGAAAAAAAATCGTCACGATTATAATACAGAGCGTTCCCTGGTAAAATTGGTAGGTAAAAGAAGATCTTTGTTGGATTACTTGAAAAAGAAAGAAATCAACAGATATCGTGAAATTATCAAAGAATTGGGTATTAGAAAATAATACATTAAAAGAGGTGCGCAAGTACCTCTTTTTGTTTACATAGTATTGCATAAAAAAAAGTTTGGTTTTTCATTTGGTTTTAGATTACAACAACTACACAACAACAACACAACTAAAACCCATTGTACAATCAAATTAAAGGAAAACTTATGATTCCACAAGTAAAACAAGAAATTATCGATTTAGGAGATGGAAGAAGCATCTCAATCGAAACAGGTAAATTAGCCAAACAAGCCGATGGTTCGGTTGTCGTTCGTTTAGGAAACTGTATGTTGCTTGCAACAGCAGTATCTGCAAGAACTTCAAACCCAGGTATTGACTTTTTACCATTGACGGTAGATTACCGTGAAAAATTTGCAGCTGCAGGTCGTTTCCCTGGAGGTTTCTTCAAGAGAGAAGCACGTCCTAGCGACAGTGAGGTATTAACAATGCGTTTAGTTGACCGTGTATTACGTCCGCTTTTCCCGGATGATTACCACGCTGAAACTCAGGTAATGATTCAGTTAATGTCTCATGACGATAACGTTATGCCAGACGCATTAGCCGGTTTAGCAGCATCTGCCGCTTTAGCAGTTTCTGATATTCCTTTTTACAACTTAATTTCCGAAGTACGTGTTGCACGTGTGGATGGAAAATTAGTGATCAACCCAAGCAGAGAAGAATTGGAAAAATCAGACATCGATATGATGATTGGCGCTTCTATGGATTCTGTTGCTATGGTGGAAGGTGAGATGAAAGAAATTTCAGAAGCCGAAATGATTGAAGCAATTAAATTTGCTCACGAAGCAATCAAAGTACAAATTGCAGCACAACAACGTTTAAGAGCGGCGGTTGGAAATCCTGACTACAGAACCTATGAAGGTGAAGTAGAAGATGAAGCGGTTTATGCAAAAGTAAAAGCTGCTGCTTACGACAAATGTTATGCTATTGCAGCAGAAGCATCAGGAAAAAGCGAAAGAGGCGAAAAATTTGCTGCTGTAAAAGAGGAAGCAAAAGCTTTATTTACAGAAGAAGAATACGCTGAAAATGCTGATTTAGCTGGTTTAGTTGGAAAATATTTCTACAAAACTAACAAAGAAGCAGTTCGTAACGTAATTTTAGAACAAGGAATTCGTTTAGACGGAAGAAAAACAACAGAAATCAGACCTATCTGGTGTGAAACTGATTATTTACCTTCTGTACACGGTTCTTCATTATTTACACGTGGAGAAACTCAGGCATTAGCTACAGTAACTTTAGGAACTTCCAGAGAAGCGAACCAAATCGATTCTCCATCAGAACAAGGAGAAGAAAAATTCTACTTACACTATAACTTCCCTCCTTTCTCAACCGGTGAAGCTCGCCCTTTAAGAGGAACTTCAAGAAGAGAAGTAGGTCACGGAAACTTAGCACAACGTGCGTTAAAAAATATGATTCCTGCTGATTGTCCTTACACTATTCGTGTAGTTTCAGAAGTATTAGAATCTAACGGTTCATCATCTATGGCGACTGTTTGTGCAGGAACTATGGCTTTGATGGATGCAGGAGTTCAAATGGTGAAACCGGTTTCCGGAATCGCTATGGGACTAATTACAGATGGTGAAAAATTTGCGGTACTTTCAGATATTTTAGGAGACGAAGATCACTTAGGTGATATGGACTTTAAAGTAACTGGTACTGCTGACGGAATCACTGCTTGTCAAATGGATATCAAAATTGACGGATTGCGTTATGACATCATGGAACAAGCCTTATCTCAGGCTCGTGACGGACGTTTACATATCTTAGGAAAATTAGTTGAAACTATCGCTGCTCCAAGAGCTGATGTGAAAGCACATTCTCCTAAAATTATCACCAGAACTATTCCTGGAAGTTTTATTGGAGCATTAATTGGACCTGGTGGAAAAGTAATTCAGGAATTACAAAAAGCTACCGGAACTACAATTGTAATCAACGAAGTAGACGAACAAGGAGTTATCGAAATTTTAGGAACTGATCCTGCCGGAATTGAAGCAGTATTAGCTAAAATTAAATCGATCACTTTCAAACCTCAGGTTGGAGAAGCTTATGAAGTAAAAGTAATCAAAATGTTGGATTTTGGAGCTGTAGTTGAATATACTGAAGCACCAGGAAATGAGGTTTTATTACACGTATCTGAATTAGCATGGGAACGTACAGAAAACGTAACTGATGTAGTAAATATGGGTGATGTATTCCAGATAAAATACCTGGGAGTTGACCCTAAAACTAAAAAAGAGAAAGTGTCCAGAAAAGCACTTATCGCAAGACCTCCCCGTGAGACAAAACAAGAGTAATCAGATCTTAGTTTACTAAAGGTTAATTATAAAAAATCCCGCCTCGTTCTAAAATCGAGACGGGATTTTTGTTTTTCACAACGATAAAATTAAATTAGAATAAAATCTTTTGAAGATTTGTAACTTTTTTATAACTCCATACGTATAACCATTTGTACACTATAAAAAATGGGACAACAATAACATGAGACAACTTAAAATTACCAAGCAGGTTACCAATCGTGAAACTGCTTCATTAGACAAATATTTACAAGAAATTGGAAAAGTTGACCTTATTACTGCTGATGAGGAAGTAGAATTAGCACAAAAAATTAAAGCCGGAGATCAAAGAGCTCTGGAAAAATTAACAAAAGCCAATTTACGTTTCGTTGTTTCGGTAGCAAAACAATATCAAAATCAAGGATTAACCCTTCCTGATTTAATTAACGAAGGAAACTTAGGACTAATTAAAGCCGCACAACGTTTTGATGAAACACGTGGTTTTAAATTCATTTCGTATGCAGTTTGGTGGATTCGTCAATCTATTTTGCAAGCTTTGGCTGAGCAATCCCGTATCGTTCGTTTACCATTAAATAAAATTGGTTCTATAAACAAAATCAACAAAATGTATGCTTTATTAGAGCAATCTAATGAGCGTCCGCCTTCTGCAGAAGAAATTGCAAAAGAACTGGATATGACCGTAAATGATGTAAAAGAGTCTATGAAAAACTCCGGTCGTCATTTATCTATGGATGCGCCTCTTGTGGAAGGAGAAGATTCTAACCTTTACGACGTTTTACGTTCAGGTGAATCTCCTAATCCGGACAGAGAATTAATCCATGAATCATTACGTACTGAAATCGAGCGCTCTCTTGAAACATTAACTCCTCGTGAGGCTGATGTAGTTCGTTTGTATTTTGGTCTTGGTGATCAGCACCCTATGACTTTAGAAGAAATTGGAGAAACTTTTGACCTGACACGTGAGCGTGTTCGTCAGATTAAAGAAAAAGCAATCCGCAGATTGAAGCATACTTCCAGAAGTAAAATCTTAAAAACATATTTAGGTTAATCCTAATTTTATTATCTTAAACTCCGGCTCAGACCGGAGTTTTTTTTTACACCAACAATCATTTATTTTGGGCGTGCCACCATCTGAAAAAAAAGAGCTACGCCTCTTTGCGAGTATTTGCTCTTTTTTCCAGCTGCTGTCGTGCTATCCGCTCCGCTTTGGCGGAGTGCTCCTATCACTCACGCAAAAACTGCTCTGTCAGGAAAACATAATTTCTAATTTGATTTTGTACCTTTGCAAAAATTCAACACACAACACAACCATAATGAAAAACACACTTATTGCTCCATCAGTATTAGCTGCTGATTTTGCTAATTTGGAACGCGACGTCAAAATGATTAATACCAGTGAGGCAGATTGGTTTCACATCGACATCATGGACGGCGTTTTTGTACCCAATATTTCTTTTGGAATGCCGGTTTTAGAAGCTATTAAAAGACATGCTACAAAAACTATCGACGTACATTTGATGATCGTTGATCCTGATCGTTACATTTCGACTTTCAAAAAGTTAGGAGCTGATATATTAACAGTTCATCTTGAAGCCTGTACCCATCTTCACAGAACTTTACAAGCCATTAAAGCCGAAGGAATGAAAGCTGGAGTTGCTCTGAATCCGCATACCAATGTTGATTTACTCGAAGATGTAATTAACGACATAGATATGGTGTTAATAATGAGTGTAAATCCTGGTTTTGGCGGGCAATCCTTTATTGAAAATACTTATGATAAAATCAGAAAGTTAAAAGCTTTAATCAATAAAAAAGGAGCTTCAACTATTATCGAAATTGACGGTGGTGTTACCAACAAAAACGCTGCTCAATTAGCAGAAGCCGGAGCAGATGTATTGGTAGCCGGAAGCTATGTTTTTAGCGCTTCCAATCCAATTGCAACGGTAGCAGATTTAAAAAAAATCACCAATTTGTAAAAAACCACCAAAGCCTTCTCAAACGAGAAGGCTTTTACATTTCGAAAATGCAAAAACAATTCACACAGCCTTATAAAAACCTATAAAACAAACAATTATATAAAAACCCACTCAAATTCTATAAAACTTTATCATCTAAATTACAGAGCTTTGTATAAGCTTTAATTACAAATTTAATTCTCCAATAAGATGATAAAAATTAAATCTCTCTCCATTTTATTCACTGCATTATTTAGCATACTCAGTTGCTCAAATGATAACGATTCAACCAATAACCCGGGTACAATTACAAATCCGGTAGAAACCGAAAACCCTAACACCAGTTTCAAACCGGCATTTAATGGGCAAACCCGTATAAATGGGATTCAAACCAATACGGATTATGAATCAAAAATAATTACTACCGCTCTGACAAAACCATGGAGTATTAAAAGTCTTCCGGATGACAGACTATTAATAGCTGAAAAAGACGGTGCTTTTCGTATTGTAACCACAGCAGGAGAAGTAAGCGACCCAATTTCCGGAATTCCTGCAGTAAATGCTGCAAATCAGGGCGGTTTATTAGGTTTTTGCCTGGATCCAGATTTTGAATCCAACAAACTACTGTATTGGGTATTTTCTGAAGCTGTATCTGGTGGAAACATTACAGCGGTTGCTAAAGGCAAACTATCCGGCGATTCAAAAAATATAGAAAATACTACTGTTATTTACCGAACTACTCCTGCAAACAATAGTACGCTTCATTATGGAGGACGTATCCTTTTTGACAAAACAGGCAACCTTTTAGTCAGTACCGGAGAACGCTCTGTACTTGAAACAAGACCATTAGCACAATCTACATCGACAAGCTTGGGCAAAGTCGTCCGAATAACAAAAAATGGACAAGCAGCTCCTGGAAATCCAACTTTTAATCAGTCACAATCATTAGCCGAATTGTACACAATTGGACATAGGAATCCTCAAGGATTAGCTATACATCCTGTTACAAACGAAATCTGGCTCAGTGAACACGGACCTCGCGGAGGTGATGAAATCAACCGTTTAGAGGCAGGTAAAAACTATGGCTGGCCTGTAATTACTTATGGAATAGAATACGGTGGAGAAATTATTGGTGAAGGAATTCAGCAAAAAGAGGGCATGGAGCAACCCGCTTATTATTGGGATCCGGTAGTATCACCAAGCGGAATGACTTTTTATACAGGAAATCAAGTACCGGAATGGCAAAATAACCTTTTTATAGGAACTTTAAGTGGTATGCATATTGTTCGTCTCGCCATTAAAGAAAATCGGATCATTGGAGAGGAAAGACTTCTTGCTCAGGAAAATCAAAGATTCAGAGACATTACCCAGGGAAATGATGGCGCTTTATATGCTATTACTGATCAGGGTAGATTATACAAAATTGACAGGAAATAATATGAAAAGATTCTATTTAAAATAAAAAAGCTTCAAAAGCAATCCCTAAGATCTGATTGCTTTTGAAGCTTTTTATTTAAACCTTTTCTTCAAAATTAATCATTTTAACGATAATTGTAAATAACTCAGGATGCTGTTTTTTAAAAATTGCCGGTGTTTCAAAAAAGTGTTCCAGAATGACAGCTAAAAATTCAAATTGATTCTGATAAGCATATAATCTAAAATACCCATTGGAACGCAATTCCGCATTCAGCGATTCATCTTTATAATAATTCATACTTTTATTAAACTCATCATAAAAGATAACAGCACTTGGATCATTACTCTTCAAACAATGAAAATGCAAGGCATGTGCAAATTCATGTAATCCCAAATTAATATTATCATTGGAGGTTTCATGACCCAAAACAAAATCTTCCCATGAAAAAACAATAGATTTCATTCGGGGATTAAATTCTCCTTTATGATACGCATCATTAGAAGACGAATAATAACTTGAAGGATAAATAACAACTCTTGAAAATAATTCAATCAAATATTTCCTGAAACCAAAAGTCAGCATTACATACGTTCCTGCTATCAATACTTGCATCAGTTGGGTAATTTCTATATCCTTGCCTACAAACTCATATTTACACAAAAACTCCTTTACCCGATGTTCAAAATACTTTTTCCTTTTCAAACTAAGTCGGTTATAAAAAGGAAAATTATGTTCTAAAATTGCTTTTTGTTCGTTATTCAATTTTTTCAGCAAATGATATACATGTAAAAACAAGGGTTTCTTAAAAGCCAGAACATAAGCAGGTTCTATAATTCTAAACACAATTAATTGAAAAGCGAGTATACCAAAAACAAGAATAACAAAAAATTGAAACACCATATTCATCTCCATTAAATGGATTATGCAATTGATTTTAAAATAAAACCTCAAAAACAATCTTTCAAATTAGATCATTTTTGAGGCTATTTGAATGTGACCGCGGCAGGGTTCGAACCTGCAACCCTCAGAGCCGAAATCTGATATTCTATCCAGTTGAACTACGCAGCCATTATAATTGTAGATTGCAGAGTTTAGATTTTAGATCTAAAATCCGAAGTCTAAAACTGAAATTATTTTAAACTAATAATTTTTTTACAATAGTAGAAACTGTTTTTCCTTCAGCAGTTCCTCCTAATTGTGCAGAAGCTAATCCCATTACTTTTCCCATTGATGCAATTCCGGATGCTCCTGTTTCTGCAATAATTTTAGCAATGACTGCTTCAATTTCTTCTTCACTTAGCTGAGCTGGTAAAAACTTCTCAATTACAGCAACCTGAGCCAATTCCGGTTCAGCTAAATCAGGACGATTTTGCTCTGTAAAAATCCGGGCACTTTCTTTACGTGTTTTCACCAGACGTTGCAATAGTTTGATTTCTTCATCTGCTGAAATTTCTTCTTTTGATCCTGAAGAAGTCTGAGCTAAAAGCAATTCTGACTTAATTGCTCTCAAGGCTTCTAAAGCTACGGTATCTTTGGCTCTCATGGCTGATTTGATCTCCTCCATGATCTGTACTGATAAACTCATTGGTTTCTTATTATTAAGCAATAATGCTGTGTTTGACATTCTTTGTAAAAAGAGTTCAAGAGATAATACTTATCCTGAAACTCTGTTTTTTTTTGCGAAGGTAAAAAAAATAACCCGAAAATTAAATGCAACTTTCGGGTTATTGTATGCAAAAATGGATAGATTAATCTACGTTGTCGTGCAAATATGAATTATTAGAACGCAATTGCAAATCATTATTACTGTCTGTTCCAACCGAAATTCTTGAATTCGCATTATTATTAGTCTGATTATTTGAAATATCAATACCTAATCTTTTATAAGCTGGTTCTTTTTCATATTCATCAATCTTAGAAACATTATTATGAAACTTATAATTGAATTCTTTCAATTTTTTTCTTCTTTCATCAGCTCTTAAGCGTAATGTTTCTTCAATTGTCATTTCGATAGGAGAAATATCTTCTGCTTTTGAAAAATCTTCTGAAGGCATTTCTACTTTTTTCATAGTAATATTCAGTTCTTCAGGAATCACTTCTTCAACTACTTTTTCCGTCGGTTTAGACGAAATTAATTCGTTTTCGGCTTCCATATACTCTTCAAGAGAATATCTGATTACTCCTTTGTCTGACAATTCAGTTACAGGAACAAACTGCACAGCTTGGTTTACCTTAATATCTTTAGTTTCATTTGTCAGTTCAAATAAAATCTTTTCTTCTTTTTCCTGTACTGGTTCAGGTTTAACCGGCTCTGATTTAAAAAGAGGCAAATCAAAAGAAATAGAAGTCTGTTCTTGTTTTTCGATTGCTTTAGGCTCTTCAATAGTTGGTTGTTTTACCTCTTCAGCTTTTGGTGCAGAAAATGTAAATTCTTCTTCTTTTATTGGAGAAACAATTTCGAAAGTAACATCAATATTTTTAATAAATTCAGACATTGCCATCAATTCCTCGTTTCCCTCTACAGGAACAACTTTTTCTACTGGAGCAGCTGCAACAACTTCCTCTTCATCAATTAAGTCAAAAACAACTCTTTCTTCAACATTGCTTACCGGTTTATCAATATCTAAATCAAAACCTGCAACTGTATTGTTACTTAGATTATGAACACTTTTTTGTTCATCTTCCAAGGTATGAATGATTTTTTTTGGCTCCGTATTTACAATTCCGTTTTGTTGTTCAATATCAAATCCAGTTGCAATAATAGTTACTGCGACAGCATCACCTAATGTTTCATCTTCACCAACTCCCATGATGATATTAGCATTGTAACCGGCTTCACTTTGAATATGGTCATTAATTTCGCCTATTTCATCTAAGGTAATTTCGTTAGATCCAGAAACGATGAGCAACAATACGTTTTTGGCTCCTGTAATTTTATTATCATTTAGCAACGGAGAGTCTAAAGCAGCAATAATTGCTTCTTTAGCTCTGTTTTCGCCTGAAGCTACAGAAGAACCCATGATAGCAGTTCCGCTGTTTGCTAATACCGTTTTAGCATCACGTAAATCAATATTTTGAGTATAGTGATGCGTAATTACTTCAGCAATTCCTCTTGAGGCTGTTGCCAAAACTTCATCTGCTTTAGAGAATCCTGCTTTAAAACCGAGATTTCCATATACTTCTCTTAATTTGTTATTATTGATAACAATTAAGGAATCGACTTGTTTACGTAATTTTTCAATTCCGATAAGTGCCTGTTCCTGACGCACTTTTCCTTCAAAGGTAAAAGGCAAAGTTACAATACCTACTGTCAGAATCTCTCTTTCTTTAGCCAGTTGAGCAATTACCGGCGCCGCACCGGTACCTGTACCACCACCCATTCCGGCAGTGATAAAAACCATCTTAGTATTGCGGTCTAACATTTTTTCAATGTCAGCAATACTTTCGATAGCAGATTGTTGCCCAACATCCGGATTAGCTCCGGCACCAAGACCTTCTGTTAAATTTACACCTAATTGAATTTTGTTAGGAACCCCACTATTTTGTAATGCCTGTGAATCCGTATTACATACAATGAAATCAACACCTTTGATTCCTTGCTTAAACATATGATTGATAGCATTACTACCGCCTCCACCTACACCTATTACTTTTATTACATTTGATTGATTTTTAGGTAAATCAAATGAAATACTTCCAAATTCTGAGTTGCTCGTCATATTATTTGGTATTTTGATATTAATATATTTTCTCTTTATTCTTCTTATTTTTCTACTCTGCGTTATCCAAAAAATCTTTAATCTTATCCACGTAACGATCAAAGAAAGAACGCTTAATTTTTTCTCCTGTAGACTCTTCCTTTTTAGAATAACTTTGCGTTTCTACCTCTTCTACTTCCTGCTGAATACGCTCTACAGTTTCAACAACCGGCTCCCGATAGAAAACATTTCTTTGAGAAACAACCTCTTCTTTTCTGGTTGCACTCTGTGTATTATTCGAGATACTGTTCATCACTAATCCCACTGCAGTGGCATATAGCGGACTGGAAAACTCTTCATCTGAATTTCCTGCTAAATGCTCATTAGGATACCCTATTCTGGTATCCATTCCAGTGATATATTCCACCAACTGTTTGATGTGCTTTAATTGAGCACCACCACCGGTAAGTACAATTCCGGCAATTAGTTTCTTTCTTGGATCTTCATGACCATAGGCTTTTACTTCTGTAAAGACTTGTTCGATTATTTCCACCACACGGGCATGAATAATTTTTGATAAGTTTTTTAACGAAATTTCCTTTGGCTCTCTGCCTCTTAATCCCGGAATAGATACAATTTCGTTGTCTTTATTTTCTCCCGGCCATGCCGAACCAAATTTCACTTTCAATAATTCAGCCTGTTTTTCTATAATAGAACAGCCTTCTTTGATATCATCCGTAATGACATTCCCTCCAAAAGGAATTACCGCGGTATGACGAATAATACCATCTTTAAAAATGGCTAAATCAGTTGTTCCACCACCGATATCGATTAATGCAACTCCAGCCTCTTTTTCTTCCTGGCTTAAAACTGCATCAGACGAAGCTAATGGCTCTAAAGTCAATCCTGACAATTCGATACCGGAACTTTGAATACAACGTCCTACGTTGCGTATTGAAGATGCCTGACCTACTACAACGTGAAAACTAGATTCCAGTCTTCCGCCGTACATCCCGATAGGCTCTTTTATTTCCGATTGTCCGTCTATTTTAAATTCCTGAGGTAATACGTGGATAATTTCTTCTCCTGGCAACATGGCTAATTTATTCACCTGATCAATCAGTAACTGAATATCATCACCCCCTATTACTTCCTCCGGATTACTCCTGCTGATGTAATCTGTATGCTGAATACTGCGAATGTGCTGACCGGCAATCCCTACAACGACATCTTTTATTTTATAACCTGAATTAGTTTCCGCTTCATTTATTGCTTGCTGAATAGACTGAATAGTTTGTGTAATATTATTAACCACACCTCTGGCAACACCCAGACTTTTGGATTTTCCTACACCCAAAATTTCTAACTTACCATACTCATTTTTTTTGCCAATCATGGCAACTATTTTGGTTGTCCCTATATCTAGACCTACTGCAATATTCTCTTTTTCCATTTTCTATTATTTAGTGCAAACTACTTGTTTTGTAAACCTGAGGTCAATCTTCTTATATTTATACAATGTACTATCTAAAACTGCTTTTTGAAAAAAAGCTTTATAGTTCTTAAATTTTGTTTCAAAATTCACCATACTACCAAAATCTATCTGGTAATCATAATTCCTATTGAACATTTTTAAGCCGGCATTAGGCATTACCTCAATAGCAATGATATTTTTTTTCAGAAAATCATCTTCATAAATTGCACAAAATAACTGTGCTAATTCTGCTTCATTCCTGCTGTTTATATTCCCTGAAACCAGAGGAACCCTAGCCGTAAAATTATCCGATAATGGCATCTTACCTCCCTTATAATCAATATAAAAAGATTCTACATCATTCACCACTCTGGCTACAGGAGTCTTTTGCTTCACAACCGCTTTTAGCACGCCATCAATACTTACAAACACATCAGATTCGTCAATCATCGCATTTGAATTTAGCTTTCTTTCCAGCTTATTCAAATCTAATTTATCTTTTTCAATAGCTAAGGGGTTACTCGTATTTTCTATTAACAATTTATTAACCGTTTCCTCTTTAACAAAAAGATTGTTTTCTCCTACAAAAAAGACCTTGATTGCGACTATTTTCCGTTTTTCATTTCGCTTTGAAGTGAATGAAAAAAGAAAAACAACTAATCCCAACATTAGGATTAATCTGATGTTTGTCCAGTTAAATATTTTTTTCATTTAAAGCTGTTTTAATTGCTCCCACCATTTCACCAATATCCCCTGCCCCGATTGTAACCAGAATTGTTGCATCACTTTTCAGCATAGCTGGTATTAAACCTTCTTTAGAAACTATTTTTTTATCCTGATTCTCTATCATCGACAGCAACCATTCTGAGGTAATTCCTATCATAGGCAGCTCCCGAGCCGGATAAATATCCATCAATAACACTTCGTCAAACTGAGAAAGACTTTTTGCAAAATCATCAGCAAAATCCTTAGTTCTGCTAAAAAGATGCGGTTGAAAAACTGCCAGTACTTTTTTACCCGGATACAATTCTCTTACCGCCTGATGCACCGCATTAATCTCAGTAGGATGATGTGCATAATCATCAATATAAACCAGATTTTCAGTTCTGATCTGGTAAGAGAAACGCCTTCTTATTCCTTTAAATGAAGCTAAGGCTTTTGCAATGGCATCGGTTGGGGTGCCGAAATTTACTGCCATTGCAAGAGCCATTAAAGCGTTCATTAAATTATGCCTGCCCGGTAATCCAAACCGAAAATCTTTTAAAAGAGTAGTTGGTGTTTGTACATCAAATACATAACTGCTATTTTCTATTCTAATATTAAAAGCATTATAAGCTGCTGATTCATTTACTCCTACAGTCACTCCTGAAAGAGGTAAATCAGTAGTAATAAACAAATTAGATTTATCTTCTACTTTATCCGCAAACTCAGTAAAAGATTCTTTAATTGCTTTATCTGTTCCATAAATATCAAGGTGATCCGCATCCATCGAAGTCACACAAGCGATATTAGGGTGCAAATGCAGGAAAGAACGATCAAATTCGTCGGCTTCAACAACCGTTACAGTTTTTCCGCTTCCTATTAAATTTGAATTATAATTCTCTACAATTCCACCAATAAAAGCCGTAACATCAGCACCGCTTTCGTGCAAAATATGTCCTAAAATACTGGATGTAGTTGTCTTTCCGTGTGTTCCGGCTACAGCAAAACAAAAAGTATCTTTGGTTATAATCCCAAGAACTTCGGCTCTTTTTTTGACCTGATAATTACGCTCTAAAAAATAATTCCATTGTGCATGTGTTTTAGGAACTGCCGGGGTGATGATAACCAGCGTATTTTCCACAAAATAATCCTTAGGAATCAAATTAATATCATCTTCAAAATGAATATCAATACCACTTTCGATTAACTCATTTGTTAAAATTGTTGGTGTTTTGTCATAACCGGAAACCTGCTTTCCAATATACTTAAAATAACGCGCCAAAGCACTCATACCGATACCACCGATACCGATAAAATAAACATTATGTATTTGGTTTAGATTCATTTTTAATGTCAATATCAATTACAATGTCAACACTCAATAATTGACATCATGATTGGATTAATTATTCTTATTTTATTCTTTATAAAATTGTCATTGTCAAATGCTATTTAATCAATTTCACAATTTCATCTGCAATTTGCTTAGTTGCTTCCGGCAATGCGAGTTCTTTTATATTTTCACTCAATTGTGTTTGTTTTCCCGTATCTTTTAACAAAGCTTCAAAAACCAAACTAAATTCGGCGTCCAACTGTGATTCTTTCAACAATAGCGCTCCTTTTTTATCAACGATAGCTTTTGCATTTTTAGTCTGATGATCTTCGGCTACATTGGGTGATGGAATAAAAATAACCGGTTTCCCCACAATGCATAATTCCGATACCGAAGAAGCACCTGCACGAGAGATAATAATATCTGCTGCAGCATAAACAAAATCCATTTTTTCAATAAAAGCTACCACCTGAACATTTTCTGAATTGTATTTTTTATATTCTTCGAAATACAACTTCCCACACTGCCAGACAATCTGAACCCCTTGTGAAATAATATTCTTCAGTTCTTTCTCTATCAGCTGATTAATTCTTCTGGCACCTAAACTACCGCCAAGAACCAACAATGTTTTCTTTTTGGAATCCAATTTAAAATATTCGATCGCTTCTGTTCGCTTACTTTCTATAGCAATCAAATCCTGGCGAACAGGATTTCCTGTCAAAATCATTTTCTCCTTTGGAAAAAAACGTTCCAGATTTTCATAAGCCACACAAATTGCATTAGCCTTTTTACTCAACAATTTATTTGTAATTCCTGGAAAGGAATTTTGTTCTTGAATTACTGTTGGAATTCCCAGCATATTTGCCATTTGTAACAAAGGACCACTGGCAAAACCTCCGGTTCCTATAACCACATCGGGTTTAAATTGCTTAATTATTTTTCGGGATTTCCATAAGCTGCTCATTAATTTCAACGGAAACATCGCGTTTTGTAATGTTAGTTTTCTTTGCAATCCCGCAATCCACAAGCCTTTGATAGCATAACCTGCCTGCGGTACTTTTTGCATTTCCATTTTATCCTGAGCTCCCACAAAGAGGAATTCAGCATCCGGAAATCGTGATTTTAATTCATTAGCAATAGCCACTGCAGGATAAATATGTCCTCCGGTTCCTCCGCCACTTAATATGAATTTATATTGTTTCATTACTATCAATCTATTTATTTAAAACAGCATTCATCGGATTTGCCACTTTATCTTCTATCGAATAAGACTCTTTTTCCTTTTCTTCAGAAGCCAATTCAGCATCAATCAATCGCTGAAGCGCTTCTTCTCTTTTAGCTGCTTCTTTCTGTTCCAGCTCTATTTCTTCTTCTTTTTTGGTTACACCAATAATAATTCCTAATGAAATACAAGTCATCCAGATAGATGTCCCTCCACTACTTATCAAAGGCAAAGTCTGTCCTGTAACCGGCAATAATTCGACTGCTACCGCCATATTAATCATGGCCTGAAAAATCATAGGAAAACCAAGTCCTATGACGACTAATTTTCCAAATATAGTATTAGCCTTATGCGACGCAACCACAAACCGGAAAAGCAACAACAGGTACAAACAAAGCACACCTAAACCGCCTACTAATCCATATTCTTCTACGATAATGGCATAAATAAAATCTGAAGAAGATTGGGGTAAAAAGTTCTTTTGAACACTTTTCCCCGGACCTAATCCGTATATTTTTCCTGATGCAATAGCAATTTTGGCTTTCTCTATCTGATAATCATCTTCATCCGGTTTATCAGTACTGAAATTTTCAATTCTGCTTTCCCATGTTCTGACCCTGCTAAAGAATTTTGCATCCGGAAAGGCTTTGGAAACCAAAACAAAAAAAGTAAGAAATACAATTCCCGAACCTACTATAATACCTATATATTTCATTGGATATTTCCCGATGAAAACTAACATTAATATCATTGAGAAAATTAACGCTGTAGTAGAAAAATTGGAAGGGAGAATAAATATCAGCGTAATAAAAACAGGCAACCACAGTTCCTTTAATGATGCTGCAAAATCAATCGGTTCGGTTCTTGTTTTAGACAAATAACGCGCTACAAACACAAATAAAACCAATGCTGCAAATGCTGAAGGCTGAAACGAAATCCCTACAAATGGAATCTGAATCCATCTGCTGGCATTAGCTCCTCCAATTACCGTTCCTTTGATCATTGTTATGGCTAAAACTATCCAGACAACAGGCAACAGCCATTTAGATATAGAACGGAAATAATGATAAGGTATTTTGTGAACGTAATAAATAATAGCAAAACCACAGCCAATATGAGCCAGATGTTTCAGTAAATACCCTAAAGTATTTCCTGTTCCATGCCCCAAATACGCCAAATTACTACTAGCACTAAAAACAGGCATAAAGGAAAACAGGGCCAATAAGGCCACAAATGACCAAATCCCTTTATCTCCTTTTAATCTGCTAATTAGTTGTTTCATTTTTCAAGTTGTAAATTGTGAGTTATGAGTTATGAGTTGTGAGTTATGAATTAAATGGCTTATATACTTCTAACTTCCAGCTCCTAACTTCAAACTTTTTATAAATTATGCACAGCATCTTTAAATTGTCTTCCTCTGTCTTCGTAATTTTCAAATAAATCAAAACTGGCACAAGCTGGTGATAATAAAACCGTATCTCCTTTTTCAGTAATACGTTGCGCCATTCTCACAGCATCGTTCATATTATTTACCTCTACCATAATGTCCACGACATTCCCAAAAGCATCAATAATTTTTCTGTTATCAACACCCAGGCAAATAATAGCTTTTACTTTCTCACGAACTAAAGCCATTAATTCATTGTAATCATTCCCTTTATCAACACCACCTACAATCCAGACAGTTGGTGAATTCATACTGTCTAATGCAAAAAAAGTTGCATTTACATTGGTTGCTTTCGAATCGTTGATGTATTGTACATTTTGGATTTTCAATACTTTCTCAAGACGGTGTTCTACACCCTGAAAGTTTGATAAACTTTCACGAATTGTTGCTTTTCTGATTTGCATCAATTTAGCTACAGAAGTTGCTGCCATTGCATTCTTTAAATTATGTTTTCCTTCTAAGGCAATTGATTCTGTTTCCATTGTAAATTCCTCTTGATTGATTATTGCTTCCATTGTATTATTTTTTATAAAGACTCCTTGTTCAAATGTTTTTGTCAATGAAAAAGGAATTAATTTTGCTCTTGTTTTGTTCTTTTGTAACCAGTCTGAAATTGCTTCATCGTCTGCATCATAAATGAGATAATCCTCTTCAGTCTGATTCATCGTGATTCTGAATTTCGAATCAATGTAATTCTCATATTTATAATCGTAACGGTCCAGATGATCCGGACTGATATTCGTTATAATAGCGATATGCGGTTTATAATTTATAATTCCGTCCAGCTGAAAACTACTCAATTCTAACACATAACTATCGTATTTATCTTCGGCAACCTGTTCCGCAAAGCTCTTCCCTATATTTCCTGCTAATCCCACATTCAATCCCGCAGATTTAAGCAAATGATAAGTTAGCATTGTTGTGGTCGTTTTCCCATTGCTTCCGGTAATCCCAATTGTAACTGCTTTAGTAAAAGAAGCTGCAAATTCAATTTCAGAAATTACAGGAATTCCTTTCTCAATAAGTTTCTTAACAATGGGCGCCTTTTCCGGAATACCGGGACTTTTCATTACTACATCAGCATTCAAAATCAGAGATTCTGTATGCTTCTCATCTTCCCAATCGATACTGTTTTTTATAAGAACTTCTTTGTAACTTTCTTTTATTTTCGCAAAATCCGATACAAAAACATCATATCCTTTTTGCTTTCCTAATATGGCTGTTCCCACACCACTTTCGCCTCCACCTAAAACTACTAATCTCATATTATCTCAATTTTAAGGTGACAATTGAAAGTATCGCTAACATGATGGCTACAATCCAAAATCGGGTTACAATTTTACTTTCGTGATAGCCTTTCTTTTGATAATGATGATGCAATGGCGACATTAGAAAAATTCTTCGGCCTTCGCCAAATCGCTTCTTAGTATATTTAAAATAACTCACCTGCAAAACCACGGACAAATTTTCTACCAGAAAGATTCCGCATAACAGTGGAATCAATAATTCTTTTCGGACTGCAATTGCTAGAACAGCAATAATTCCTCCGATTGTTAAACTTCCTGTATCCCCCATAAACACGGATGCCGGATAGGAGTTATACCACAAAAAACCAATTAATGAACCCACAAAAGCTGCAATAAAAACCGTCATTTCCCCTGAATTAGGGATATACATAATATTGAGATAATTAGAAAAAATGATATTTCCTGAAACGAAGGTGAAAATGGCAAGTGCCAAGACCGAAATTGCCGACGTTCCGGCAGCTAGTCCATCAATTCCATCGGTTAAATTAGCTCCGTTAGAAACGGCAGTAATAATAAAAATCACTACCGGAATAAAAATAATCCAGGCCCATTTTTCATATCCTTCACCGGTCCAGGCTAATAATTCGGCATAATCAAATTCGTTATTTTTAAAAAAAGGAATCGTAGTAGCAGTTGATTTTTCTTCTACAGCAGCAGGCATAATAACGGCTTCGGTAGTGGTAGCCACCTTAAATACATCTGTTTTCCCTGTGTCAGTACGTACGGTTACCTGCGGATTAAAATACAATACACTTCCTACAATCAATCCTAATCCTATCTGACCAAAAACTTTAAAAATTCCTTTTAGCCCCTGTTTGTCTTTTTTAAATATTTTGATATAATCATCTACAAAACCAATTGTCCCCATCCATAAAGTCGTCACAATTAACAGAACAACATAAATGTTATGTAATTTGGCAAACAGAAAAACAGGAATTAAAGTGGCAAAAATGATTATCAAACCTCCCATTGTAGGTGTACCGGCCTTTTCATTTTGACCCGCTAAACCCAGTTCACGAACAGTTTCCCCTACCTGCTGTCTTTGTAAAAAACTAATGACTCTTTTTCCATAAATTGTAGATAACAACAACGAAAGAATAAAGGCCAGCGCCGATCTGAAAGTAATGTATTGAAACACTCCTGTACCGGAAAGATTCAATACTTTGTTGAAATAATCAAATAAATAATACAGCATAGTTTTACTATTTATGGAGTTGGTCTAAAATTTCTTTAACAATTTTCATATCATCAAAATCAGTTCGTATTCCTTTGATTTCCTGATACGTTTCATGTCCTTTTCCAGCAATTAAAATAATATCATTAGGCTGAGCCAATTGACACGCAATTTTTATAGCCTGTTTTCTGTCAGTTACAGCAAAAACTTTTTTATGATTTTGTGGCGGCACGCCCTGTTCCATCTCACTGATAATAGTATCCGGATCTTCATCGCGGGGATTATCTGAAGTCAGGATGGTTTTATTACTCAAATCAGATGCTATTCCGGCCATAAGCGGTCGTTTTGCTTTATCTCTGTTTCCTCCGCAGCCCACAATCGTTATCAATTGTTCGTTATTAGTGCGCACTTCATTAATGGTTTTCAAAACATTTTCTAAAGCATCGGGAGTATGGGCATAATCTACAATAGCAGTAATGTTAGTATCCGAAACGATGTATTGAAACCTGCCTGAAACACTTTCTAATTCAGACAATAAACGAAGCGCTTCTAAAGAATCCATGCCTAATTCGATTGCAGTGGCATAAATAGCTAATAAATTATACGCATTAAATACACCAATTAATTTTACCCAAACTTCATTCCCTTCAATTTTCAACAAGGAACCTGACAATAAGTTCTCTAAAATTTGTGCTTTGTAATCGGCATACGATTTCAGAGCATAGGTTCTTTTTTGAGCCACTGTATTTTGCAGCATTACCGCTCCATTCTTATCATCAATGTTAGAAATAACGAAAGCAGATTTTGGTAAATTATCAAAAAAAGACTTCTTGACATCCCTGTATTCTGCGAAAGTAGGATGATAATCTAAATGATCGTGAGACAAATTTGTAAAAACACCTCCTGTAAAATGCAATGCTTCGGTACGTTTTTGATGAATACCGTGTGAACTTACTTCCATAAAACAATACTCAACACCGGCACCAATCATTTTGTTTAGATAATGATTAATTGTAATGGAATCAGGAGTGGTATGAGTTGCTTTGAACTCCTCATCATCCACCAAAATTTTTACAGTAGAAAGCAAACCAACTTTAAATCCTGCTTTTTTAAATAATTGATATAATAAAGAAGCAATTGTTGTCTTTCCGTTCGTTCCTGTTATTCCCACCAGCTTTAATTTTTCAGATGGATTTTCAAAATAATTAGCTGCCATAAATGCAAGCGCCTTATTAGTATCATTTACCTGAATATAAGTCACCTCATTGCTGAATTTTTCCGGAAAAGTATCGCAAATTATAGCTTTAGCACCTAAATCAATGGCTTTTTGAATGTAATCATGTCCATCTGAAACAGAACCCCGAATGGCAACAAACACATCATTGGCTTCGATTTTTCTGGAATCGAAATCCAATTTACCTATAGCGATATCAGTCGAACCATGAACGGCTTCAATTGCTACTTTATATAATATGTCTTTTAATAATCTATTCATTTTTTTATTTTTTCCCTGACTTTAAAATCGGGTAAGACTACAATAATTCTAATGTTATAGTTGTATTTTTAATAATATTCTGTCCCGCCTGAAGCGATTGTTTTTTTACTTTTCCAATTCCTTTTGTCCTCACATTCATTCCTAAATTTTCCAATAAAGCAATGGCATCCATTCCCGGCATCCCTTTAACATTAGGAATCAGTTGTTGTGATTTTTGAAGCTTAGCAAAATATTCATTATAGTTTTTCTCCTGTTTTGGAACTTTTCTGTCCAGTTTTTTGATTTCATTTGTCGATGGAACTTCCGTGAAAATCTTTTGGGCAATTCTCTTAAAAACCGGACCAGCAACACCAGCTCCGTAAAAATCACCTTTTGCTGTACTTGGTTTATGAACCACTACTATACAGGAATATTTTGGTTTATCTGCCGGAAAATACCCCACAAAAGAAGAAGCATAATGCATTGGAGTACCGTCTCTTTTTCCATAATTCACCTGAGCTGTTCCTGTTTTACCAGCCATAGAAAAATCCTTAGAATACAATTTAGATGCCGTCCCTCTTTTAACAACATTCTTTAAAACTTCTTTCAGTTTCAAAAGTGTCTCTTCAGAACAAATCTTAGGATTGATAACTTCTGGCTCCATTTTCTTAATGGTTCGGTTCCATTCTTTTATTTCAGAAACAAATTGTGGTTTTACCATCACTCCATTATTTGCAACGGCATTGTAATACGCTAAAGTCTGCATTGGCGTAACCGAAACACCATACCCAAAAGCCATCCATGGCAATGAAATATTAGACCAGTTTTTATCTGTAGGCTGCGGAATAAAAGGACGTCCTTCTCCTTTAAAATCCATGTGGAGCTTTTTATTTAAACCATAAGAATTAACACGGTTTACAAATTTTGACGGATTGTTTTTGTAATTATCATACACCGCCTGAACCAAAACGGTATTGGACGACAATTCAAAACCTCTCGCTAAAGATATTTTACCATAACCTCCTGTATGTGAATCACGTACAGATTTACCTGAATATTTTATAATTCCGCCATGAGTATCATAAACCGTACTGGTATCAGCTACTTTGTCTTCTAAAATAGTCATCAAATCAACTAATTTAAAAGTAGAACCTGGTTCATGAGATTCAGCTACCGCATAATTAGTGGTTTCATAATAAGTTCCATCGCTAGCTCTTCCTAGATTAGCAATCGCTTTCACCTGACCGGTATGTGTTTCCATTACCACAACACAGCCGTGATCAGCCTCATAATCTTCCAGCTGCTTCAACAAAGCGTGATGTGCAATGTCCTGAATGTAAACATCAATTGTCGAAATCACATCGTATCCGTCCTGAGGATCTACCTCATTTAAATCGCGAATAGGTTTCCACTGCCCTTTAGCAATTTTCTGTTTTAAAATTTTTCCGTCTTTACCATTTAAATAATCCTTATATGCCCATTCAATTCCTTTTCCATCCGAATGCCCTTGCTGATATTGTCTCTCATAACCTATAGTACGCTCAGCGATTTTTCCTATCGGATGTTCACGAACTGTTTTCTGTTCAATGATAATTCCGCCTTTATAAGCCCCCAGATTAAACAAAGGAAAACCCTTTATTTTTATATAATCGGTATAACTCAGATCACGTGCTATTAAAAAATAACGGTTATTATTGGCTCTCGCTTTTCTTAATTCGTTTTTATAATAGGTCGCTGGTTTATTTAAAATAGTAGCCAATGAATCCGCTAATGCATTAACATTTTTTTCAAAATTTTCTTTTTTTGGTGCTAAAGCATCAAAACGGATACTGTATTTTGGAATTGAAGTCGCTAACAAACTACCATCAGAAGAATAAATATTTCCTTTATTAGCCGGAATAACAAAATTCCTAACCGTTCTTTCCTTAGCTAGTTCCCGATAATAATCACCTTCAACCCATTGAATATTGGTCAGCTTAACAGCAATTGCTATTGCCATTAAAAAAATAGCAAAAGCAACCAGATAAATTCGATATGATATGTACTTATCTTCTACTGCCATATTTTTTTCAAAAGACTTTTTTCTTCTTCTTTTTTAACTTTTATTTTTACAGGAGGTACTGTGGACGGAAAAATTTCTTTTTCTACCATTTTTTGTGAAACTGTTGATTCCATTCTTAATTTCATCAAGTCAGAACGTCTGTCTACAAACTCTGAACGCAATTCTTTTACCTCAGCAGTGAGTTCTGCAATCTTAAATACTTTTTGCTCGTAGCGCTGTGTATTAGCAATCATTATAATTGCCAGAACAATCAAAAAAACAATAAAACGCCAGTTTTTAACCGCATCTTCATCGATTAGAAATCTTGCTTTTAACAGATTGTAAATACTCATTTTCATAAATTATTAAATCTTTTCGGCAATTCTTAACTTAGCACTTCTGGCTCTGTTATTAACTTTTATTTCCTCTTCATCAGGAACAATCAGTTTTCCAATTAATTTAAAGGGCACCGAATAGTTTCCAAAAAAGTCTCGTTCCGGTTCTCCTTCAAACATTCCGTTTTTCATAAAACGCTTTACCAGTCGATCTTCCAGAGAGTGATAGGAGATTACACTTAATCGCCCCCCCGGATTTAATACTTCAAGTGATTGTTCTAAAAACTCTTTTAAAACATCCATTTCCTGATTTACCTCAATTCGTATAGCCTGGTAGATTTGTGCCAATACTTTATTACGAACTCTTTCCGGTAAATATTTAACTAAAACTTCTTTTAATTCGTCAGTCGTTTTTACAGGCTTGCGCATTCTTGCCTCTATGATTGTTCTTGAAAGAACAGGTGCATTTTTCAGTTCACCATAATCTAAGAACACTCTTCTCAGATTAGCATCATCATATTCATTAACTACTTTATAAGCATTCAAATCATTTTTCTGACTCATTCTCATATCTAATTCGGCATCAAAACGGGTCGAAAAACCTCTTTCCGGCACATCGAACTGATGAGAAGAAACTCCTAAATCTGCTAAAATTCCATCTACATTTCTTGCTCCGTAAAAACGTAAAAATCGTTTTATATTTCTGAAATTTTCATTGATCAGAACAAATCGTTCATCCGGAAGGGCATTTGCTAAAGCATCTTCATCCTGATCAAAAGCAAATAATTTTCCGTTAGGCCCTAGACGCTTTAAAATTTCTTTTGAATGTCCGCCACCACCAAAAGTAACATCCACATATATTCCGTCAGGCTTAATATTTAAACCATCAACTGTTTCTTTAAGCAAAACCGGATTATGATATTCCATTGTCGTTGTCATTTATATTACCCATTACCTCTTCTGCTAAATCTGCAAAATCAACTCCGTCATCAATCGATTGTTCATACAAATCCTTATCCCAGATTTCAACAATATTCACTGCAGACGAAAAAACCACATCTTTAGCAATACTGGCAAAATTGACCAAATCCTTAGGAACCAGTAAACGACCTAAAGCATCAATTTCAACCACCTTAACACCGGCAGTAAACTTGCGAATGAAATCGTTATTCTTCTTAACAAACCGATTGAGTTTATTGATTTTTTGCATCATCAAATTCCACTCTTCCATTGGATACAACTCTAAACACGGCTGAAACAACGAACGCTTCAAAACAAAACCGTCCTGAAGTGAAGCAGCCAATTGCTTTTTTAAAGGCGCAGGTAATAAAACCCTCCCTTTAGCATCGACTTTACATTCATATGTCCCTATAATTGTATTCAAAAGAATCGCTTTAAATGATATAGAGCAAAAATATAAAAAATTTTACCACCTTTTACCACTTTTTACCACTTTGTTGATAAGTTTCACCACATTAGAACAAAAACCCTTAATTTTTGGACAATCAATGTATTAGCCTCCTCATCTTTTCTTACAGACAATAAGTTTTAATAACCAAAAACGCAGCTAAAAAAGCATCATTTTTGCGAACTTACAATTCAAAAAATTTCACAAAAAAAGAGTAGATAATCAATAACATAACTAAAATTATTATTCAGAAACTGAAGTAAATCTTTAAGAAGAGCTTCAAAAAAAGTTTTCAAAAACTCTTTTTTACTGATTATATCCTATATTTGTCGAAATTGAAATTCGCATTCCAAGAGCATGGACAAAAACTATAAAAAAGAAGGCAGATACAGCTATTACGAAGCAGGAGAAGGAAATCCTATTGTAATTTTGCATGGCCTGATGGGCGGCTTAAGCAACTTTGACGGAGTAGCCCGTTATTTTTCTGACAAAGGATATAAAATTGTTATTCCGGACTTACCCATATACACACAAAGTCTTTTAAAAACCAATGTAAAAAGCTTTGCTAAATATGTAAAAGACTTTATCACTTTTAAAGGTTTTGACAGAGTCATTCTTTTAGGAAACTCTCTGGGCGGACATATAGCTTTGTACCATACTAAAATGTACCCTGAAAAAGTAGCCGGACTTGTAATCACAGGAAGTTCAGGGCTTTACGAAAGCGCCATGGGAGATAGTTATCCAAAAAGAGGGGATTACGAATACATCCGAAAAAAAGCTGAAGATGTATTTTACGATCCCAAAATTGCTACACCTGAATTGATTGACGAAGTGTATGCCACCGTAAACGATCGTATTAAATTAATAAAAACTTTAACCATCGCTAAGAGTGCTATTCGTCACAACATGGCTAAAGATTTACCAAAAATGCATGTGCAAACCTGTATTATCTGGGGAAAAAACGACAAGGTTACTCCACCGGAAGTAGCAACTGAATTTAACAAATTGCTACCCAATTCAACCTTATACTGGATCGACAAATGCGGACATGCAGCCATGATGGAACATCCGGATGAGTTTAACAATTTACTGGAAGACTGGCTTAACAAAACTAATTTAAAAGCTGCTTCATCAGTATAAAAAAGCTTTTTTACCTAAAAAATATGAAGATTAATACCGCCGAATTCGTAATTAGCAACTCAGATGTAAGCAAATGTCCCAAAGACTTTTTGCCCGAATATGCTTTTATAGGCAGATCAAATGTGGGAAAGTCATCATTAATTAACATGCTGACCAACCATAAAAAACTGGCAAAAACATCAGGAAGACCTGGAAAAACACAATTAATCAATCATTTCCTAATCAACAATAATTGGTTTCTGGTAGATTTACCGGGTTATGGTTACGCTAAAGTTTCCAAAAAGACAAAATCTGTTTTCCAGCAGTTCATCACCGATTATTTTGAAAAAAGAGAACAACTTGCCTGTGCTTTTGTTCTGATTGATATTCGCCATGAGGCCCAAGCCATCGATATTGAATTCATGAGCTATATGGGCGAAAGCGAAATTCCTTTTTGTATTATTTTTACCAAAGCTGATAAAATCAGTAAAGTAAAAATTGACTCGCATGTTGCGGCTTATAAGAAACAGATGTTTGCCAACAACTGGGCCGAAATGCCTCCTTATTTTGTAACTTCTTCAACTGAAGGAACAGGAAAAGAAGAAGTTTTAAGCTATATTGACGAAGTAAATCAGGAGATCTTTAAGAACAACAGCGGCGGATTTTAAACAATTCCAACTTATCAATAAAAAAATCCCAAATTTCAATATTTACAATTGAAATTTGGGATTTTTTTATTGTTTTTACTTATTTAGTCAACTCTAATTTCTCCGCAAAATATTCACAGAAATCTTTCATCGTTGCTGACATTTTCTCATCACCTGTTGCCCGGTGAAAGGTATCCGACATAGCTACTAATGTCTGATGAAAGAAAATTTTCATTTCATCAACAGGCATATCTTTTGTCCACAAATCAATACGCATGCTCTCTTTAGCTTTACTGTCCCAAACAGACAACATAATTGCTTTAGATTCCTCCAATTCTATTCCGCCGTCTTTTGCAGTCCAGAACAATTTTTCCGGAATACGGTTTTCATCTAACTCTACAAGAAAATTTATTTCTGATTTATTTTTATCTGACATCACTTTTTAGGTTTATAATTTGACTTTTCGAATATTTCTTTTGCATTAGTCTGCATTAACTGAGGCAAAGATACTTCATTATTTTTCATATAAGAACGAACAATTTGCCATCCTGTCCAGGCACCCACCTTACCCGGCGACTCATTATCTATTTCTAAATAAAATTTAGAAAAAGGAGCCGGATTCACAAAACGTGGCAACAACTTAGGATCATCATCATACAACAGTTGATTCTCAATAAAATAACGCCACATATAACTTTCATTTTCCTGACACCATTGCAATTGACCTGCGGTATATCCTATTTTATCTTCGTCATTATATTTCGGCAGCATCACATCTTTTAGGTACAATATTTTTCCGGCCCGAATCATAGCTGCCATAAAATTTTTCTCTGTATCAGTTTTTATCACTCTTTTCGATAAAGCTTCTACTACATCAGGCATCATTTG
The DNA here is from genome assembly GCF_046000495.1 of Flavobacterium plantiphilum. NCBI lineage: Bacteria > Pseudomonadati > Bacteroidota > Flavobacteriia > Flavobacteriales > Flavobacteriaceae > Flavobacterium > Flavobacterium plantiphilum. Next base: position 285,369 of record NZ_JBELQA010000003.1, on the reverse strand, counting down.
ATTAGGTTCAAAATTCTGTTTAATATAATCTGGAAACTGATAAAACTTATGCTCTTTACCTAAATACATTTCGAGCGAAATAATCAATAAACTATCTGCATAAATCACTTTATTGTTATAATCCATTTCAGAAATAACAGTATAAACAGCAGGTGTTTTTGTTTTTGGAAAATAATATTTTACATGTTTAAAAACAGTATTAAGTTGCGATGTATATATGTCAAAATCAGAAAACTTTTTTTGGACCTCAGCATAAAGTTCTCTCCAAAGCGGATTTTGCATTTTCTCTAACCAAACTGCATCTTCATTTCCTGCCGGGAAAAAAAACGGAAATTGTTTCTTAATTTTCGGTAAATCATTAGGTTTGGTTTCGAAAAATATTTTATCAAAACGAATCACTTTTAAATCTACAGGTACAGCCTCTATTTGTTTTTCTTTCTTAGTTGTCGTATTACAGGAGAAAAAAAAGAATAACAGAACTACGGAAAATACACAAGTTTTCATTTTATTTTATTTAAATTTGCATGATTATATCAGGATAACCAGTATGTTACTGAATTTTGTTCGCAAAGATACATTCCTGAATACTAAAATTTGAACTATTTATGACTAAAAAAAGTACTATCATAGTTGAACAGGTAAACACTCAGATTGTCAATTGGTTAAAATCTTATGCCGAAACTGCAAAAGTAAATGGTTTTGTAGTAGGAATTTCAGGCGGCGTAGATTCAGCAGTAACCTCAACATTATGTGCTCAGACCGGACTTAAGGTGTTATGTGTTGAAATGCCAATCCATCAGCATGAAAGTCATGTGAGCCGGGGTAAAGAACATATTGAACAACTTAAAAAACGTTTTCCAAATGTAAGTAGTGTACAAAGCGATTTAACTTCGGTATTTGAAACTCTGAAAAAAGAAGTTCCTGCAAATTTTGAAGAAAATAAACTGAACCTGACATTAGCCAATACAAGAGCGCGACTAAGAATGACTACGTTATACTATTATGCCGGAGTTCACGGACTGTTAGTAGCAGGAACAGGAAACAAAGTAGAAGATTTTGGAGTAGGTTTCTTTACTAAATATGGTGATGGCGGTGTTGATTTAAGTCCAATAGCCGATTTAATGAAATCAGATGTCTTTGCATTAGCCGATTATTTAAAAGTCCCTAATTCAATATTAATTGCCCAGCCATCCGATGGTTTATTTGGCGATGAAAAAACAGATGAGCAACAATTAGGCGCCACTTATGACGAATTAGAATGGGCAATGACTGAAGATGAGAACAATAGTCCTCAAACCAACTACACTACCAGACAAAAAGAAGTCTTTGAAATTTATAAAAGACTGAACAAAATTAACCAACACAAGATGAATCCGATACCAGTTTGTGTCATTAATCGGATTTAATACGATTTTATCCATAAAAAAATTGTATTTCCAATTTTTTTACTAATTTTATATATATAATTCACACAAGAACAACCCTAAAAAAAATAAAATCATGATTAAAGTTTGTCTAGCTGATAACTTTCCAGTAGTACATTTTGGAGTAAAATCGTACTTCAAAGACCATTCAGACATATCGATTGTTGCCAATGTGGGCAGTTTTTCGATGATTCAGGATATTCTACAAACAAAAGAAGTTGATGTTCTGGTCTTAGACCTTGAACTTGAAGGTCTTTCGAGTATTTTTGAAGTAAAAGCACTTTTAAAAAATTTCCCTAAAACTAAAATTATTATTTTTAGCGGACTATCTGAACAAATCTATGCTCCCAATGCTATTAAAGCTGGAGTTTCAGGATATGTTCATAAAAAAGAAAAATTAGAGACTTTAGGTCAGTCTATAATCAAAGTAGATCAGGGTAAAATTATCATGAACGAAACGGTTAAGAAAAACCTGGCTTTAATAGCAAAACAAAGTAAAAGTGAACGTTTATACCGTAAACTTTCTAATCGTGAAGTAGAAGTATTACGCTACTTAAGCGGTGGAAAGAAAAACCATGAGATTGCTGAAATCTTAGGCCTTAACGAAAAAACAATCAGTACTTACAAATTGCGTTTATTAACTAAATTAAATGTTACCAATTTAGTTGATTTAGTAAACAAAGCTAAAAGTTTAGAGATCGTTTAATTAAAATCGGGACATGACCCTACCAAGTTTTTTTGAAAAAGCCCGAGTAAGTTCATTGTAATCTCTAATCATCATCAAAGACTCCATATTATCTGCATCAGGTGATATGGAGTTTTTTAATTCTTCAATTATCCTACCAACCAGATACCATCTCAAAGTCAAAATTGTTTCGGAAACATTTTGGCCTATTGTGTCCTGCTTTGTTTTTGGAAAAATATTCTGCCCTTCCCAATTGTGCATGACTAATCGTTCATCTTCCATTAAAATATCCGTCACTTCCTGAGCATATTCAGCAGGCAGATGCATCAAATAATGCTCTAAACTAAAACTATCGTGCTGAAGGTAATAATTAATCAAATCATTAAAAATATCCCGAAATAAAGGATTTGCCAATTCGACTTCATCTTCCTGAAGACTCAGGTAAATACGCTGAAAAACTTTATATGATTTCATTTCTGAAACATATACTATCTCACCATCTTCATTGGTTTTCATCAGAACATCTTCAAACTCCTCTTCTTTATTTCCATACAAAAGTAAAATTTCAATTATTTTGCGTTCTAAACGATACAAAACATCTACTTTTTCTGTGGTCTCGCCAGGATATCCCATTTCCCCAGGATAATCCTCCGGAGGTCCAAATCTGGGATCTTCAGGATCTCCGCCTGAATATCCTGTATTTTGTGGATTTTGATTTCTATGGACTTCAAAAGGTTTTTGCTCCTTTTGCTTTTTAGCAATTTCAGCAACATCTTTTTGAATCAATTGCGCTAAAGTACTCACCAAAACCTGCTCTGAAATATCCATAATCCGGGAGCATTCCTGAATATAAACTTCTCGCTGAATACGATCCGGAATTTTAGAAATACTTTGCACCATATCCCTAATCAAATCAGCTTTCTTGATGGGATCATTTTTAGCTTCATCCATCAAAAGAGAAGCTTTGAATTGTATAAAATCTTTAGCGTTATTTTCTAAATAAGCGACTAAATCATCGTGAGAAGTTTTTTTAGCAAAACTATCAGGATCATCACCTTCCGGAAAAGTACACACTTTAACATTCATACCTTCCTCCAGAATCAAATCGATTCCCCGAACAGAGGCCCGAAGTCCGGCAGCATCACCATCAAAAAGCACCGTAATATTTCTGGTCAGTCGGTTGATGAGCCTGATTTGATCGGGAGTTAAAGCTGTTCCTGAGGAAGCCACGACATTTTCAATTCCGGCCTGATTAAACTGAATCACATCCGTATAACCTTCAACCAAAAAACAATTATTCAGCTTAGCAATAGACTGCTTAGCCTGAAAAATTCCGTATAAAACTTTACTCTTATGATAAATTTCACTCTCTGGTGAGTTCAGGTATTTTGCTGCTTTTTTATCATTTATCAGAATACGCCCTCCAAAACCTAAAATACGCCCGGACATACTTTGAATCGGGAACATCACACGACCTTTAAATCGGTCAAAAGGGCGATCTTCTCTGGGAATTGTCAAACCGGTACTTTCCAGAAATTCTAACTTGTAACCTTTCCCTAAAGCCTCTTTAGTCAAAGCATCCCAGGTTTCCGGCGAATATCCTAAACTAAACTTCTTAATCGTTTCGGTAGTAAATCCTCGTTCTTTAAAATAAGACAGTCCAATAGCCTGCCCTTCTTCAGTATTTAAAAGTGTTTTATGGAAATAATCTTTGGCAAATTCCGAAACCAGATACATACTTTCACGGGCATCCATGTTGGCTTTTTCAGCATCCGTTTGCTCGGTTTCTTCAATTTCGATATTGTATTTTTTAGCCAGGTACCGAATCGCTTCCGGATACGTAAAATGCGAATGTTCCATCAGGAATGCCACGGAATTTCCGCCTTTTCCAGAACTAAAATCTTTCCAGATTCCTTTAGCAGGCGACACCATAAAGGATGGTGAACGCTCATCAGAAAACGGACTCAAGCCTTTGAAATTACTTCCTGCGCGCTTTAATTGCACAAAATCGCCAATAACTTCCTCTACACGGGCAGTTTCGAAAACAGTATCTATGGTCGCTTTTGAAATCAATTTTTAAGGTATAAAGTTAGAAAGTATCAAAGATACAATATCAATTCCAATGTCAAAAATCAATCAAATAGCAATGATAATTTTAATTAGAATACATCTTGTTAAAATTGTTATTGTAATTTATTTTATTGTCTATTTTTTCCGTTCGATAACGTAATTAACCATAATGATTAATGCTGTTTTAAAATCAGAATCGGGGTAATCCTCTAACAAATGAAGCGCTTCCTGCTGAAATTCGACCATTTTATTTTCAGCATAAGTCAAACCATTATTATCTTTCACAAAAGCAATCACTTCTTTAACGCGTTTCTTGTCTTTGTTATGATTTTTTATGGAATTTATGAGCCAGGATTTTTCTTTTTTTGAACAGGTATTCAAAACATGAATCAAAGGCAACGTCATTTTTTGTTCTTTGATGTCGATTCCTGTTGGTTTTCCAATAGCCTCTTCGGTATAATCGAATAAATCATCTTTTATTTGAAAAGCCATCCCAATGAGTTCTCCAAATTTTCGCATATTCTCCACTTGAATAGCATCTTCCGAAACCGATTTGGCACCCAAAGCACAACAGGCAGCAATAAGTGTGGCTGTTTTTTTTCGAATGATTTCGTAGTAAATTGCTTCGGTGATATCGAGTCTTCGGGCTTTTTCGATTTGGAGTAACTCCCCTTCACTCATTTCGCGTACAGCGACAGAAATAATCTGGAGCAAATCAAAATCGCCATTGTCTATAGAAAGTAATAATCCTTTTGACAATAAATAATCACCAACAAGAACCGCTATTTTATTTTTCCAAAGGGCATTGATAGAGAAAAATCCGCGACGACGGTTACTATCATCCACTACATCATCATGCACTAAAGTTGCCGTATGAATTAATTCAATTACCGATGCTCCACGATATGTTCTTTCATTAACAGTTCCTTCTGAAACCATTTTGGCTACCAGAAAAACAAACATCGGACGCATTTGCTTCCCTTTCCTGTTTACTATGTAATAGGTAATCCTGTTCAACAACGCCACTTGTGAAGACATTGATTCGTAGAACTTTTTTTCAAAAAGTTCCATTTCTTTTAATATGGGCTGTTTTATTTGAGAAGTAACATTCATTCGAGTCCAAATATACTGTTTTCCGAATAAAAAAACAGGAATTTTCACAACTGAAAGTCGTTTTTTATGCTTCTTTATTAGCTAATTGACCACAGGCAGCATCAATATCCTTACCGCGGCTTCTTCTTACCTTTACCACAACTCCAATAGACTCAAGCCCTTTTATATAAGCATTTATCGATTCTTCTGAAGCTTGTTGAAATTCACCATCATCAATCGGGTTGTATTCAATCAGGTTCACTTTACAAGGCACATATTTACAAAATTTCACTAATGCATCTACCGAAGCTTTATTGTCATTGATACCTTTCCAGACTACATATTCATAGGAAACTTTACTTTTAGTTTTTCGATACCAATATTCCAATGCTTCCCGTAAATCAGCCAAAGGAAAATTTTTGCTAAAAGGCATAATCCGGGCTCTGATTTCATCCATGGCAGAATGGAGAGAAACTGCTAACTTGAATTTTACCTCATCATCGGCCATTTTCTTAATCATCTTAGGAATCCCTGAAGTAGAAACAATAATCCGTTTTGGAGACATTCCTAATCCTTCTTCTGAAGTAATCATATCAATGGCTTTAATCACATTATTATAGTTCATAAGCGGTTCCCCCATTCCCATAAACACAATATTAGACAAAGGATGATTATAATACAGGCGACTTTCTCTGTCAATAGCCAGTACCTGATCGTAAATTTCGGCAGGTTCTAAGTTTCGCATTCTTTTTAATCGAGCCGTAGCGCAAAAATTACAATCCAAGCTACAGCCTACCTGACTGGAAACACAAGCAGTGGTACGGGTTTCAGTAGGAATTAAAACCGATTCTACCACCAAACCGTCATGCAAACGCACAGCATTCTTAACAGTTCCATCCTCTGAACGCTGCATTGCATCAACCTTAATATGGTTAATAACAAAATTATCTTCCAGCATGGCACGCGTTCCTTTGGACAGATTCGTCATGTCCTCAAAACTGTGCGCTCCTTTACTCCACAACCATTCATAAACCTGATTCCCACGAAATGCTTTATCGCGATTATTAACAAAAAAATCGCGTAATTCTTCTTTAGATAAGGCTCGTATGTCTTTTTTCTCGATTTGCATGCTGCAAATTTAATGACTATTTGTTGATTTGTTGTTTTGATAATTTGATAACTTTGTTCGAAATTGAAAAAAAATCAAAAATGCATTTCATCTCCCCCGAATTAGAAGACTACATCGAACAGCATTCTGAAAAAGAACCCGAATTATTAGCAGCATTAAATAAAGAAACCTATCAAAAAATTCTTTTACCCCGAATGCTAAGCGGTCATTTTCAAGGACGTGTTCTGAGCATGTTGTCTAAACTAATCCGTCCTGTAAATATTCTTGAAATAGGCACCTACACCGGGTATTCGGCATTGTGTTTATGTGAAGGAATGCAGGAAAACGGTCAACTTCATACGATTGACATCAAAGAAGAGTTAGTAGATTTTCAAAGAAAACATTTTGATAAATCTCTCTGGGGAAAACAAATTGTGCAGCATCTTGGTGAAGCTATTGACATCATTCCAACACTTGATTTAAAATTTGATTTGGTTTTTATTGACGCAGATAAGGAAAATTATCTGAATTATTTTGAATTAATAATTCCAAAAATGAATAAAGGCGGAATCATATTATCAGACAATGTACTCTGGAGCGGAAAAGTTTTAGAACCTTTAAATCCAAAAGATATTAGCACAAAAGTCTTATTAGAATACAACCGATTATTAAAGGAAGATCCAAGAGTTGAAACCGTTTTACTTCCCATACGTGACGGATTAACCGTCAGCAGAGTACTTTAATTTTATTATCTAAAGAAAAAGCGCAGATTTTTTTAGAATCTGCGCTTTTTCTTTATCGTTTCTATCCTACTAAAGCGGGAAATATTTTATTTGTGTAAACTGATAAATTTTAAAAACAAATAATCCTGTCATCGCTCCAAAAACATAACCACATAAAATATCCAGAGGATAATGCAATCCTAAATAAATACGACTGTAAGCAAAAACCAAAGGCCATAAAAACAGCAAGTAGGTGTATTTAAAATACTGCTTAAGTAAATGGTATATAAACATAGCAGCTGCCATCGTATTTGAAGCATGTCCGGAGAAAAAACTAAATGACTTGGAACTTTTTACAACCCGGATTACCGAAAGAATTTCAGGATTATTACATGGTCGTAATCGCTGGAAAGTGTACTTTACAAGGTTTGTAAACTGGTCAGTGATTAAAATAAGTACAGCAATAAATAAAACAACACAAAGAGTTTGCTTAACACCTATTTTTTTATAGATAAGATAAAACAAGAACAAGAAAAACGGAATCCAGTTAAACTGTTTGGTTATAAAAAGCCATAGCCCGTCATAAGATTCAGAACCTAATCCGTTTAAATAAACAAATAGCTTAACATCTAAGGAGAGAAGTTGTTCCAGCATTATCGACTACGTTTTACCGGACCTGCGATATCTTCAATATCTTCTTTCATTTTAGCTGCCTGAGCAACTGAATCTCCTAACAGGTCGTCTTTAACTTTATTTATCTGAGAATTAAAACCACCAGTCATTTCAGTTAATGATTTAGAATCTAAACCATTTTCTTCTGCTCCTTTTTGAATTTCACTCTTGATATCATTAGTAGCATTCTTTAACTGCGCCATAGCTTTTCCCATAGTTCTTGCAACTTCCGGTATTTTATCAGAACCAAAAAGCAACAGGACTATAAACATGATAAAGACTAATTCTCCTCCTCCTATACCAAACATATTCTATAATTTTAGCGCAAATATACCAAATTTCAAAAAAAGCTTCTTCTAATTTTTTCATAAAAAAGCTAATAACTCAGCAATGCTTTTTCAATTATCCTATTTCAAAAACAATTAGTTGGAATGTGTAATTCGCTTATATTCTTTATTTTTATTTATAAAAAAGTCCATCAGCTTAAACTCCTCTCCAGGCTGCATCAATTCACGGGATTTAGAATCATTTTCGCAATAAATCAAAAACAGTTTGATCTCATCATCTTTTAGATGCAATGTATTAGAAAAAAAAGAATAATTTAATTTTTGCAAAGCAAATTCAGAGAAACTGGTGTCTTTATAAAAATCATTTTTCTTGGGATTTTCTTTTCTTAAAACCCCAACAACATCTTTATAAATCCTGACAAAATCCATTCCGTTTTCAATCCCTCCCACAGGTGGCATTGTTTTATTTTTAGGAGAAGATTTCTCATCATCAAAAAACTTCATGTCTACATATTTTTGAGAATTCCCTCCTAAAGGATTTAATTCTTTTTTAGCACGGATAAGTACTTCTGCTAATTCATTTGTAAAAACATCCAGCTGTACTATAAGCCTTGGAATAATAAATTCTTTCTCGGTAAGTACAATCTTTTTAGATTTAAATGCTAAACTGGAAAAAACCAAAGTATCATTAACCTTTGCCTGAATTGTAAAAGAACCATATTGATTAACCAATACTCCTGTATTTGAATTAGCATTGAAAACAATAACATTTTCCACAGGAACTAACTCATTACGAACTTGACCTTCTAATGGTTTTCTGTCAGTCTGACTAAAAGAAATCTGAGCCAAAAGAAGAAAAAACAAGGCACTTACTTTAGTTTTCATACACAATTATTTTGTTATAATTTTGAGCCAAAGTTAGAATATAAAACTTTGACAGAGTTTTGTTTTTAGATTTTAACGCTGAGACAAAATCATTATTTTCAATACAATACAACTGAAAATCCCTTATATAATCTTTCTTAATTTTTAAAGTCTCAATATAAAAATTTTCTTCAAAAAGATACTCCAATTTTACCATTAATTGTTCTTTTTCGGATACTGCTAATTCCTTTTTCAATTGAGCAGTTCTTCCGGAGATCCAGTTTAACGGCCGGTCTAACAAACCCGATCTGGCCGTATACAATCTTCTTTCGGCAACAGTATATTTTTTTTGATCAGAAGGGATAATCCCCAGACTTTCGGCAGTAATTTTAGATTCTTCTTTAATGACAACTTCTTTTAGTGGTATCCTTTCTGTTTGCAACTGTACGAGTAAAATCGTCTTTTCTAAATCAGACTGAACAATCACTTTTTGTAAAGTTACAAGATTTACTGCAGAAAATACAATGAGATCGCCTTCTTTTAGAAAAAGAGTAAAATTTCCGTTTTTATCGCTGGAAGTTGCTTTCTGAGTTGTTTTATTTACAATATTTACACGCTCAACCGCAGCAGAATCGACCTGGACAATTCCATGAATTTCTTCCCTGTCAGAGTTTTGACAAAAAACTATCTGACAGAAAAAAAGTAAAAATAAAAAGTAAGTATTATTCGTTTTCACAGGCTAAAATCTGTTTGTGTTTTTCAGCTAACTCTCCTAATAAGAATTCAATTGTTTGTTTTATTTTCTACTCTAATATTTTGCAAATTTCTCATTCTCCACCATACAATATTCAAAGTCTTTTTATAATCCAAAGGTAAATGCAAAGTATCAATAAAATGAACTCTATCAATCATTTTTTCTAACACTGCCATATAATACTCGTTCTTCTCCACTTCCATTTCATTTTTCTAAAACCCGCAAGGAGTAAAAATAAACCAGACCTATCCCAATTTGATACTAAAAGCTGGTAAATATTTGTTAATAAATAAAACAATAACGAAGCCTGTTTTATATCTTTATCTAAAAAAAACAATGAAAAACCTGCTTTTAGCAAGCACTTCTACCTTGCACGGAAGTGATTATCTGGAATATCTTCTTCCTGAATTAAAACATCATTTTAAAAATTGTAAAACAATACTTTTTATTCCCTATGCAAGGCCCAGCGGTATTTCATATGAAAAATATACCGAAAAGACAGCTTTGGCTTTCGCCAAAATCAACCTCCTGATACGCGGAATTCATGAATATGAAAACCCAGTGGAAGCCATTCAAAATGCTGAAGGCATTTTTACCGGAGGAGGCAATACCTTTTTACTGGTCAGCGAATTGTACAAAAATAAAATCATGATTCCGCTGAAGGAAACTCTGCAAAAAGGAATCCCTTATTTAGGCACCAGTGCCGGAAGTAATATTAGCGGTTTAACAATGCAGACTACTAATGATATGCCCATCGTCTATCCTCCAAGTTTTCAGACCTTAGGTCTGATTCCGTTTAATTTGAATGTGCATTTCCTGGAAGCTGATACACAATCAAAACACATGGGAGAATCCCGGGAAACCAGAATCAATGAATTTCATCAGTTTAACAATTTTCCCGTTTTAGGATTGAAAGAAGGAAGCTGGCTTGAAATAAAGAACAATAAAATAGTTTTAAAAGGAGATTTATCGGCAAAATTATTCCAAAAAAACAAAACACCAATTGATATTGCAGCAGAATCAGAATTGAGTTTTATCCAATAAAAAAACCGAAACTTTTAAGGTTTCGGTTTTAAAGAGCGAAAGACGAGGCTCGAACTCGCGACAACCAGCTTGGAAGGCTGGAGCTCTACCAACTGAGCTACTTTCGCA